>MEKU01000051.1:41574-45228 GCA_001767195.1 Acidobacteria bacterium RIFCSPLOWO2_02_FULL_67_21 | reverse complement strand
ACGCCGTGGCCACGCTGATCCGCACGCAAACCGCCCAGGGCCTGGCCGCGGCCTTCTTCGAGCGAAAGCGTCCGTGGGAGGACGACGCACAACTGGCGGCGATGAGCGAAAACGGTCTCCTGAATCATGCCGCCTTCCCCCAGAAGCTGCCGCACATCCTCGCGTTCTACCGAAGGCTGCTGCCAATGTTCGATCGGGAGCCGACGAGCATCCTTGAAATCGGCGTGAAAGGCGGGGGCAGCACCGCCATCTGGAAGGCGCTGTTCCCTGGCGCCTCGGTCGTGGGGATCGATATCAAGCTCCGGCGCTGGTTGACGTCCGAGCCGTCCGCGGACGGAGTGGTGTTCCTGGAGGGCGACCAGACCGACGTCGCCAGGCTCGAGGAGATCGCGGCGCGATACGGTCCATTCGACATCGTCATCGACGACGGTTCTCACGTCACCAACCATGTCGCGGGTACGCTGCGGTGTCTCCTGCCGCACGTGCGTCCGGGCGGCCTTTACATCATCGAGGACACGCACTCCAGCGTCCGGAAACCAGGCGCCACGAAGTCCACGGAGCAGTACGGCGAAGACATCTGGCCCGACTTCACGCTGGCCGTGTTCGAGCGTCTGCGGCGGGGCCCGCGACCCCCGGCGTCGCCGGGCGCGGAGCTGGCGGCGGCAGTGACGTGGATGATGTCAGACGTGATTCTGTCCGCCCAGGTGCTGGCGATCAGGAAGGCCGGTCCCAGCCCCGCCAGGTAGAACGGGGCGGAATTCGTCCATAACGCGCGAGCGCTCTGGCTGAACGGGTCAAATTGGCCAAGTTGGCCGAAATCAAGGCCTTACAGGCAGCTGTGCGAGCGACACCTGCTGCTGAGCGAACAATGTGACCCTGCCCCCGCGATGGAATTCCGTCTGTGACGTAGTCCGTCATTGACGTAAGATCGCCATGGTGACCTTCGTCGAGACGAGGCTCTTCACGAAGTTAGTGCAGGAGTATTTGTCTGACGATGAGTACGCCGCCCTGCAGCAGTCGCTTGTCGTGAATCCTGAAGCGGGTGACGTGATTCCGGGTTCGGGCGGCGTTCGAAAACTTCGGTGGGGCGTCGCGGGCCGCGGCAAGCGCGGTGGTCTTCGAATGATCTACTTTCTGCGGCTACGACATGGCGAGATCTGGATGCTGACGCTGTACGCCAAGAACGTGGCGGACAACATTCCTGCGAACGTCTTGAAGACGATCAAGGAGGAGATCGATGCCCAAGGCTAATCGGAACATCGGTCAGGAGATTCTCGAGGGCATTCGCCAGCTCAAACGAGGCGAGCATGGTCGCCTGACGAAAGTGCCATCCGTCACGAAGATCAGGGAGAAAACGGGCCTCTCGCAGCCGAGGTTCGCCGAGTTGCTCGGAGTGTCCGTGCGTACGCTCCAGGAATGGGAACAGGGTCGTCGGGCACCCTCGGGTGCCGCCCGAACCCTGCTGCTAATTGCCGAGAAGAACCCACGCGCGCTTCTCGACGTCGCTTGATCGCGTAGATTAGCCACTTTCAATCCAGGCCGCTGAACACGCTAGATCAGATCGGCGTTGCCCAGCTCGAATGTTTCAGCCTGCGGCTGCTCGTCCGGGCGCGTGTGTTGCCGGACGGCAACCGTGGGCGCACGTCGACGCGGGCGCTTTCGAGCCCCCCGTTGCGGTACGGCCTTCCGGTGGGAAGCTTTCCTGGCGAGGATCCTGGCCGCGCGGCCGGGCTCCTCCGGCGCGGCGGTCTTGCGGGTCTTCCTGGCTTTCTTCGCCCGCTTCTTCTCTTTCCGCACGCGCGTGCTCGCTTTCGAAAACGACTTCCGAGCGGCCTCGGCGGCCTCCCCGGCCTTCCGCGCGACCTTGGCCGCCTTCTTGAAGCGCTTCTTGGCCTTCTTGAGCGTCAGCCGCGCGCGACGGAATCGGCGCTTGGCGGCGGTTGCAGTTCGCTCGGCTGTTCCCTGGTCACGCTCGGCCGCCTGCAGTCGCGCCTGTGCTTTGCGAAGAACCGAATCAACCCCTGCCATCCGCTACTCTCCTCGCTGAAACCGGCGGTCCCGACAACTGGGGAGCATACCGCAAAATAGACAGCAATCGACCGCGCACCCGCATCCGTTACAAGGCGGTTACATGAGGCCCCGTCGCCCTCGGGAGCGAGAGTTCGGCCGGGCCGGCTTGTCGATCGGCTCGATCCTGTAACGGCACGCGGTCCTTGAGCTCATTCAGGGGCCGCTCGACGACGATCCAGGAGATCGTCGCGAGCCCCACCGACAACGCGGCCACGGTGACGAACGGACCCGCGCCGTGGGCGTACATCCAGGAGGCGAGGTCAGGGCTCACCGCGTCCGCGAACGCGGGAACGAAGTTGTGGAACAGGTATACGCCGTACGAGACGACGCCGACGTGGACGAGCGGGCGCCAGGCCAGCCAGCGGGTGCCGGAGCCGTTGCGGACAATGTGGTCGACGAGGCCGACGAAGATCAGGGCCGACGCGGTGCTGCCGGCGAGCAGCCCCAGCCGCCACCCCGGCACCAGATCGCTGCCGACCCTGCCGGCCAGCCAGAGGAGCACGCCCGCATAGACGACGTACGGCGGGAGTGGGCTCGACGTCCGCTCGCGGCGGCAGGCGAGCCAGGCGCCCATCGCGAGGCAGTCGCTGGCGCCGGGCAGCAGATTGGCGGCGGCGAAATCGTTGCCGCCGGTGGCCGTGAGGATCAGGCCTCGCCAGATCGGCGCGGCGGCCACGATGGCGAGCATGAGCGGCTCGAGCCACCGCCGCGCGGTGAAGAGCACGACCGCCGGCCAGACCAGGTAGAACTGCTCCTCGACTGACAGCGACCAGAGGTGAGCCGCCGCCCCGGGCCACTCCCGATCGATTGCCAGCCTGACGTTCGACAGATAGAAGACGTGCCACAGCCAGTCGTCGCTCACATGCCGGCTGACCAGACTGCCGAGCACGAGCACCAGGTAGTAGGCGGGGAAGATGCGGAGCGCGCGGCGGATGTAGAAGGTCCTGAGCGCCTCGCCGGGATCCCCGCCGGTGCGCGCGCGCAGCAGGATGCCGGTGATGAGGAAACCGCTCAGGACGAAGAAGCAGTTGACCCCGAGGCCGCCCGGGCCGATCGCCTGGTTGACGGCGGCGGCACCCCAGTGCTGCTGAATGACGGCCATGACGGCGAGCGCACGCAGGCCGTCCAGTTGGCGGATCCGGGTCACGTGGTGGAAGGCGCCATTTTATCGGCCTTCGCAGGCCCGCTGCAGCGCCGCGACCATCCGCTACTTCCAGGCGGCCCTGACGGGCTGCCCGACCAGCAGCCGCGGATCCACGCCGGGCCTGGGCCGGAACTTCTGCGGCCGCCCGCCCCAGACATCCACCGTGTAGAGGTTGCCGTCCGAATCGACGCTGAACTGGTGGACGCCCCACAGCTCGCCGGGCGTCTGCGCCCCCTTGGTTCCCCACTGGTACAGCATCCGCCCGTTCAGGTCGTACTTGTACATCTTGAAGTTCCCGTGGCCGTCGGACATCCACATGACCTGGTCGTCGGTGATCTCGATGTTGTAGGTGGCCGAGAGATCCCCGAGATACCACTGGTTCAGGAACGTGCCGTTCTCGTCGAATACCTGGATGCGGCGGTTGCCGCGGTCGACCACGT
>MEKU01000051.1:24717-41562 GCA_001767195.1 Acidobacteria bacterium RIFCSPLOWO2_02_FULL_67_21 | reverse complement strand
CCTGGTCGACGGCAATTCCGTGGACGGTGTTGAAATAGCCTGGACGCTTCTCGTTGCCTCCCTCCTCGCCCCGCTGACCCCATCGCATCAGGAACTTGCCGTCCTTGTCGAACTTGACGACGCGCGCGCCTTCGTAGCCGTCTGCGACGAAGAACGTGCCGTCGGGCAGCCACGCGATGTCGTTCTGGCGCCCCTCGAAGTGCGTCTCGTCGTCTGCCTGTTCGCCGAACGTCCCGATTGTCTGCAGCAGCTGCTTGCCGTCGTTGCTGAAGATCCGGATGACGTGGTTGCCGTCGTCGATCGCCCACACCCGCTTCTGCGGGTCGTAGGGGCTGATGCGAATCTTGTGGACCCGTCCCTGCGCCCGCTTCAGGTTCCGCGGCTTGAACAGCGAGTCCCACTGCGACCAGTCCTCGACGAGATTCCCCTGGGCATCGAGCACCGTGATGACGTGCTCCCACCTGTAATCCCTGCCCTCGACGGCCCACGAGAGGTCGGTGACCTCGCCCGGGCTCATCATGCTGGCGTTTCGCATCGGTCCGCCGACGATCGGGAAGAGGAGCCGGACCGGCCCCTGCGTGCCCGCGTTCACGGTGATGACCTCGCCGTCCGAGCCGAATTCGCCCACCGGCTTCAGCTCGGGCAGCAGGCCGCGCATGCCGAGGAAGATGCGATTCGGGCTCTCGACGAAGATCGCCTGCGTCGATCCCCACGTCCAGCCCTTGCCGACGCCGGGCCACGTCGAAACGGGCTTCGGCCAGTCGGCGACGACCTCATACGGGCCGGTGTAGCCCTGGTCGCTCGGATTGGTCGGGTTGGGACTCGCCATCAGGGGCTCGTCGGGCCGGCCGGTCTGCCTTCCTGAACCGCCCGGATCGGCCGCAGCCGGCTCCGGCTGCCGCGCACACCCGCTCGCCAGCGCTGCGGCGAGCCCCGCCAGCACGAACACGACGCGCGGCCTGGCCATGAATCCTCCTACCAATGAGTCCTGGCGCCCACCATGGGAGCGATCAGCTGTGCGGGGTCGGCGTCCTTCCGCGGGCGGAACTTCTGCGAGCGGTCGTTGGACACCTCGGTGACGTAGAGATTGCCTTCCCGATCGACATGGATCTGGTGCACGCCGTCGAACTGACCGGGCAGCGCTCCGGTGCCGCCGATGTCGAGGATGTAGCGGCCGTTCAAGTCGTACTTGACGAGCCTGTCGGTCGTCCAGTCCGCCACCCACACGTAATCGTCCTCCGTGACGATGTGGGCCAGCACGGCTGAATTGTGGCCGGTGGGCCACATATCGAGGAACCTGCCGTTCTCGTCGAACACCTGCATCCGGTGGTGCTCGCGGTCGGCGACGAAGATCCGGCGGTCGCGGCTGATCCCGATGCTGTGAACGGAGAAGAACTCGTTGGGGCCCGGGTTGTCCGGGTTGTACGGCACCTGTCCCCAGTCGAACAGGAACTTGCCGTCCTTGTCGTACTTCGCAACGCGCACGCCGGCGTATCCGTCGGCCACGAAGAACGTACCGTCGGGCAGCCACGCGATGTCGGTGACGCGGTTGAAGTTGTTCGGCCCGCGTCCCGGCACCCCTCGTACGCCCATCGTCTTCACCCGCTTGCCGTCGTTCGTGAAGACGTTGATCTCGTGCATGTCGTCGTCGACGACCCAGAGGTGCTTCAGGGGATCGTACGGATTCATCAGGATCTTGTGCGGCCCCCGCGACACCGACCCCGGACCCGATCCCTGCGGCGGCGCGAGGTACCTGTCGTGCTGCAGCCACTCCACGATGGTCCTGCCCTCGCGATCCACGGCGAAGATGACATGATGCCGGCGCAGTTTGTAGCCCGGATCGGTGCCGGAGTACGGCCAGCGGCCGGTATTGGTCCGGGGAGGGATGAGCAGGCCGACGAACGTCCACGGCTTGGCGCCCGGCGGAAGCTCAACCTCGCCGCGCTGGCAGATCCACGCCTTGTCCGGGCTCTCGGCCCACACTCCACAGCCCGATCCCCAGGTCCATCCGTCATGCGAGAGGTCGGTGTCGGGCAGCGGTCTGGGCCAGTTCTCCACCACTTCATAGCCGCCCATCCGTCGAGGCGCGTTGCCGTCTGCCGGACGCCCGCTCTGTTGTGCGTCTGGCGTTTCGGCGGTCATCGACAGGACGAGCGCCGACACCGCCAGACCCGAGACGGCGAACGATGCTGGTCCGTGCTTCATGTGAGCTCCACTCGCTTTACCTTTCGAACACTTCCACGGTCGATTCGTGCACGAACCCGGACTCTTCGTTCTTGTACCAGCGCATCGGTGTTCCGATGCGGCGGAGCTCCGGCGGCAGATCCACGCGAATCCACTCACCTTGACGCCCCACCACGGGAAGAACCGTTCCGCTCGGGACGAGCAGCAGCACGATGGAGCCGGACCCGGCGCCCGCTTTGACATCGGTGTTGGTCTGGCGCGGCGGAACTCGGACGTACTGCCGTGGCGGCTGGCCGACCGGAGGCTCCTGGGACGCCTGGGCTGGCGGCCGTCCCTTGACGACGTCCACCGTGGAGTCGTGTACGAACCCCAGCTCTTCGTTCTTGTACCAGCGCATCGGAATTCCGAGTCTAAGCTCCGGCGACAGCCTGACCTGGATCCACTCTCCCTGACGCTTGACCACCGGCAGCACGGTCCCGGATGGAATCAGCACGAGCACAATCGAACCGGACGAAGGACCGGCTTTCACGTCAGTGTGGGTCTGCCGCTCGGGAACCCGGATGTACTCCTGGCCGAGCGCAATCGTCGGAAAGAGCGCCAGGAGACAGAGCATGAGACTCGCTGCACGCCACGTCGCCGGACCGACACGACGGGAGGATGTTGTGGTCATCGCCGGGATGCGCGGCTCATGGCTCGGAGAAGGGCGCGAGGGCATGAGATTACTTCAGCCGACCGGGCCGCGCAACGCGCGCTCCCGCCAGCCTCATCTTCATGTCAACGTAGCGGCGGGCCTTCGCGGGGCCCCCACCGCGCATGCCTGCGCGGTGGGGTGCGAGATCCGCCGAGGCCGGGCTGAAGCCCGGCTCTACGACCACACACGCGCTGCGCGAGAGATCGCGGAATTCGATGCGAGAGAACAGAGGCGGACCCGCCGCCCCGTCGAATCGCGCGCGCCGGGTCTTCCCGCGAGAATTTCCGCAGCCCATTCATGTCAAGGGGAGCTGCAGGCACGGCCACGAACGGACCCGCGCCATGGGCGGGTCACGTGGCGGAGGACACCATCATGCCAGCAGCCGGGACTTTCGGCCAGATCGCCGGTCCGTGTCGCGCGTGGAATTTTCCCCGCGATCGGCCTGCGTGATTCAGAAGTGTCCGGCCACGGTCGTTTCACGATCGCCGAGCGAGAAACTGATTGGTTGCTCGACTGACTGGAACCATGATTCGTCGCGGTGAACCACCCCTTCCTCATCGTTGCGATCGTGGGAGGGTTCCTGGCCGTCGGAACGGCCGACGCGCGTGACGCGCCTTCAGAACGATGCGGCGCCTACGCGCTTGCGCAGGAGCCTCGCAGTGTCGTGAAAGGGGGCGGTCAGCTGACGCTTCTCGATCGCAACGGTCACCGGGCCCATCGCATTCGCAGCACCGTTGTGGCGGTCGAGCGGTGCGCCGAGGTCACAGGAGACGACGCCCCGGAACTGATCGTCTCGACCAACAGCGGCGGACAGCGCTGCTGCACCACGTTCCACGTTCTCGAACTTGGCGCGCCTGTGCGCACGCTCCTGCAGTGGGGCGCTGGATACCAGTCCGAGCTGGAGCCGATCGATCTTGCCGATGCAACGCCCGCGAAGGAGCTCGTGGGGCGAGACGATCGCCTGAGTGGATTCGCGGGGATGCCGGCGGCTGTGTCGCCGACGCTGCCGGCGATCTTCTGCTACGAGGGCGGCATGTTCATCGACTGCACGCGGCGGATCCATGCGCCGCTCGTCGGCGAGCTGACGGAAGCGACGGAGCGGCTGAAGGCGGAAACGAATCCGGCGCAGCGCCGCGCGGGCAGCGGCTGGCCGGATGTGCAGGAGGAACCATCCCATGAGGATCGCGCGCGCCGTCCGTTTCGCGATTGTCGTGGCCGCGCTCGCCGGGGGCGCGACCACGGCCGCGGCACAGTCGAAGGATCAGATCGAAGCGGCCGCGCAGTACCAGCGCGGCCTCGTGTTCTTCCAGCAGGGCGCCTACAAGGAAGCCGAGCAGGCATTCCGCCAGGCGGAGCGGAAGGACGACAAGAACCTCGAGTACCAGCTCGCCACGGCCGATGTCTACGTCAAGCTGCACAAGCCTGACGATGCGCTGAAGCGGTACTCGAAGATCTACAAAGCCGACCCGACCCATCGAAGGGCGCTGGCCGGCATGGCGACCACCTACGAGGAGATGCAGAACTACCGCGAGGCCGTCCGGATGTGGATGCGGCACACGAAGATGGACCTGACGCCGGAGCAACGGGCGGAGAGCACGGGGCGGCTGCGCGCGGCGCAGGAGCTGTTCGCCACGCGGTACGAGATTGCCGAGAATCCCACCGGCGGCGCCGCCAATCTCGCCACGGCCGATCAGGAGCGGGAGTGGGGCGTCCAGTTCGCGCGGGAACTCGACGCCGGCGGCATCCAGCTCCTTCCGGATGCCGCGGTGACCGACTACGTCAAAGGACTGGCCGGCGCGATCGTGCCCTTTGCCAAGATGTTTCCGCCGCAGTACCAGTTGTTCCTGCTCGACACCCCGACCGTCAACGCGCAGACGACGCCCGGGTTCATCTTCGTCTATCGCGGCCTGCTGGACACGGTGACATCGGAAGCGGAGCTGGTGGGTGTGCTCGCGCACGAGATGGGCCACACGATCGCCCATCACGGCGGCAAGGCGGTGACAAAGGCCGCGCAGAATCAGCAGACGCTTGCGGCGCTGCAGAGCCAGGACAACGGCCTGTCCAAATTTCTTGCCGCGCTCGTGGCGATCGGCAACCCGCTCGGCGAGCTGTCGTTCAGCCGCGAGCAGGAGGCTCAGGCCGATCGCCTCGGCATGCACGTCGCGTTCGATGCCGGCTACGACCCGAGGGCGCTCGCCGAGCTGTTCCAGAAATTCGAAGCGATGCAGCCGTCCTCCCGCAAGACGTGGGACCTCATGTCACGCACGCACCCGTTCTCCATCGATCGGATGAACGCGATCAACGATTACGTGCCGCTGCTGCCCGAGCGGCCGCTCAAGAAGTCGTCGCCGGCGTTCGACCGGATGAAGGCTCGCCTCAGTTCGCTGCCGCCGCCGGCAGCGCCAACGCCGAGGCCGACACCCCCGGCCGCCGCGACGGCCGGTAGCCCGGGCGGCATCCCGTATACCGTCGACAACGCGCCGTTCGCCGGCGTGATTCCGGGTGACTGGACCGGTCGCAAGACCGACTCCGGGACCATCGTGTTCGAAGGGCAGAAGGGGACGGAGGCGTACGAGGCGACAGTGGAGCTCGAAATCGCTCCCCGCACAAATTTCCCCGGCAAGTCGCTCGATGACATGGCCGAGAGGGTGTTTCGCAGCATCGCGGAAAAACCCGACGCCTGGGCGGAGCCGCCGGAGGCGCGCAGCGACGGCGCGCGCCGGGCGTTCGCCATCAAGGCGACGTACCCGGTGCAAGGCAGCCAGGGCAAGGTCGCCGTACGCCATCTGTCAGTGGTGACGGATTACCCGCAGCATTTCGTCGTCTTCACGTATTTTGTGCCCGAGGGGCTCTTCGACAAGTACCTGCCGATGTTCCAGCAGATCGGCGACAGCTTTCGATACACAGGACGTTAGGTGCGGAGGAACCTATGACGCGATACTGCACGAATCCTGCGCTCATCATCGGGCTCGCGTTCGCATCGAGTGGAATCACCCACTGACCTACGACAAGGGCGACTGCGTGGGGGGGTACACCTTGTGGATCACGGGCGCTGATCAGAAGGAGTGGGCTGCATCCACATGGTTCGCCGCTGACGGCGCCGGCCGCGTGTCGGTGGCGGCGCTCGTCCGGCAGTACCAGAAGGACAACCCGGATCTGCAGTGGACGCCATAAGAGGACGGTAATCCGTGGATCTCGGGGCCACGCTCGGTGTCGGCGCCGGCGTGCTCGGTCTGGTCATCGGACTGGGCGTGCCGCTCGCGATGTGGCGGGGCACGGTGAGCCGGTGGGTGGCCATCCGGCCCGAGGCGGGACGGTACGCGAGCTGCGACGAGGCGACACTGCGCGCGCGACTGCTCGCGCTCGACGATTCACAGCAGCCGTTCCGATACGCGGCCGAGCCGAATGGGACGATCGCGGCCGAGTGGCGAATCGCCGATGCCGCCTGGACGCAGTTCTTCGGCCGCTTTCAGGCCGTGGAGCACTACCGCGCGACGCTCGCGTTCTCGCCCGAGCACAGCGAGGTTCGGGTCCTCGAACAGCGCTCCGGGTCGCGCACCGGACCGGGAGAGTACACGACGAACTCCTTCCAGGGGATCGTGCTGTTCGAGCGGTCCCGGCACCGCGAATGGGCTCTGACGGGCAACGCGCCGATCGATCCGCGGGAGGTGCTCAGCTATGACTTCGACGTACGGAGGGTCAAGGGTCCCCTCATCGACGCCACGCGCGAGTGCGGCTGGACGTGGGTGCCGGTCGTGTTCCGCTCGCACCTGACGGCCGGCAGGAAGCTTTCATGAATCGGCTGCTCCTGGCCGCGCTGTTACTACCTGGAATTCTGATCTTCGCCGATACCGGCGCCGGCCGGGTCTCGGTAGCCGGGCTCGTCCAGCAGTACGCGAAGGACAATCCTGATTTGCAGTGGACGCCGACAACATCTGGCGGGTCGACGCCGGCCCTTCGCCAGCCAGGCAACCGGCGCTGCCGCGCCGGGCACGGCCGTCAGCCGAGACACCGCGGCCGAACCCCCAATCGGAGCTGCCGCCCCGCCCGCCGGAGCCGCTGCCGGGAATCGTGAATCAGGAGACGAACCTGCACTGCTTCGGAATTCGTTGAGTCAGCCTGGCCATGGGATCATTGAGACCCCATGACCGTCTCCGTGCTCGACGACGCCCTCGCGCGCTACTGGGGGTACACCACGTTCCGGCCGCTCCAGCGCGAGGCGATCGAGGCCGTCCTCCAGGCACGCGACTCGCTCGTCGTCCTGCCGACCGGCGGCGGCAAGTCGCTCTGCTTCCAGGCGCCCGCGGTCGTGCGCCCGGGCCTGGCCCTCGTCATCTCTCCCCTCATCTCGTTGATGAAGGACCAGGTGGACACGCTCGTCGGCAACGGCGTCCCCGCGGGCCTGTACAACAGTTCGCTCACAGCAGAAGAGAAGCGCGCGGTGGTGGCAGGCCTGCGTGGGGGGCGATACCGCCTGCTGTACGTCTCGCCCGAGCGCCTCGTCGGCGAGGGCAGCGAGGGGTTTCTGGCGCTCCTGGCCTCGTGCGGCGTCAGCTTCGTCGCCGTGGACGAGGCGCACTGCATCAGCCAGTGGGGGCATGACTTCAGGCCGGAGTACCGCCAGCTCGCGCGGCTACGCGACGCGCTGCCCGGTGTCAGCGTCCACGCGTTCACGGCCACCGCCACCGCGCGCGTCAGGCGCGACATCACCGCGCAGCTGGGGCTGCGCGATCCCGTGGAGCTGGTCGGCTCGTTCGACCGGCCGAACCTGGTGTACCGCGTGCTGCCGAGGGCGGTGCTGAAGCGCCAGCTGCTCGACATCCTGGCCCGCCATCGGCGCGAAGCCGGCATCATCTACTGCACGTCGAGGCGCGAGGTCGACGCGCTGGCGGCCTGGCTGACGGCCGAGGGCATTCCGGCGCTGCCCTATCACGCGGGCCTCGGCGAGGCCGAGCGCAGCCGGCACCAGGACGCCTTTCTGAGCGAGCGCGTCGACGTCATCGTCGCCACCGTCGCGTTCGGCATGGGGATCGACCGGTCGAATGTCCGCTTCGTCGTGCACGCCGGCGCGCCGCGATCCATCGAGCACTACCAGCAGGAGTCCGGGCGGGCGGGACGCGACGGCCTCGAAGCGGAATGCGTGCTGATCTATTCGTCCGCCGATTTCATGAAGTGGCGGGTGATGCTCGAAGGCAACGGCGAGCTGACCGACGCCGCGCGCACGCTCCTGCGGCAGATGGAACAGTACGCGGCGGGCATCGGCTGCCGCCATCGGCATCTCGCGGAGTACTTCGGCGATCGCCACGCGGGCGACAGCTGTGGCGCGTGCGACTTCTGCCTCGGCGAGCTCGAGACGGCGGCCGAACCGGTCACGCTGGCGCGGCAGATCCTCTCATGCGTCGCACGGGTGGGGCAGCGCTTCGGCGCCGTGCACGTGGCGAACGTCCTGCGCGGCAACGGGTCCGATCAGGTCGTCGCAAGAGGGCACGACAAGTTGAGCACCTTCGGGCTCCTCCCTCGCGCCTCTGTCGCGGAAGTGCGGGGCTACATCCAGCAGCTCATCGCGTCGGGCCTGCTCCGGCTCACAGACGACGCCTACTCGCTGGTGGTGCTGACGCCCGGCGGCCTCGAGCTGTTGAGGGACGAACGCAGCTGCCCGGGACTCACGCTGGCCCGGCAGCGTCCCGTCCGAAAGGATGCCGCCCGCGTGCGGTCGCGCGCCGAAACCGAATCGTGGCAGGACGTCGACCGCGATCTCTTCGAGCGGCTGCGCGTCGTCCGGCTCGAAACGGCCAGGCAGCGCGGTGTGCCTCCGTACGTCATCTTCCACGACGCCACGCTGCGTGAGATGGCGCGGCTGCGCCCCACCTCACTCGACGCGCTGCTCTCCGTGAAAGGCGTCGGTGCGCGCAAGGCGGACGACCTGGGCGAGATCTTTCTCGCGGCGATCCGCAGCCATCAGCTGTAGGGGCGGACCTTAAGGTCCGCCCCTGCGAACCGGGTGCGCTTTGGCGAGCCGCCTCTCCGACCAGAGCCACCTGAGCCTGCTACAATAAGGGGTTCGCCAGGCTTCGGATTCCCCTTCAGAGGACCCTGCTTTCATGATTGCTGTCACCGGTGTGTCGATGCGTTACGGGTCGAAGGTCCTCTTCGAGGATGTCACGACGACGTTTGCCCGCGGGCGCCGCTATGGGCTGACGGGGCCCAACGGCGCCGGCAAGTCGACGTTCATGAAGCTGCTCACCGGCGATCTGGACCCGCAGCGCGGAACCGTGGTGCGGCCGCCGAAGCTCGGCGTGCTGCGCCAGGACCATTACGCCTTCGACGAGCACCGGGTGATCGACACCGTCATCATGGGCAACCAGCGGCTCTGGCAGGCGCTCGCCGAGCGGGACGCGCTCTATGCACGGGCCGACATGTCCAACGAGGACGGCATGCGGCTCGGCGAGCTCGAGGGCATCGTCGGGGAAGAGGACGGGTACTCTGCGGAAAGCGACGCCGCGGTGCTGCTGCAGGGGCTCGACATCGCCGACGCGCTCCACGAGCGGAGGATGGCCGAGCTGCAGGGCGGGCAGAAGGTCCGCGTGCTGCTGGCGCAGGCGCTCTACGGCCGTCCCGATGCCCTGCTGCTCGACGAGCCGACGAACCACCTGGACCTCGACTCGATCCACTGGCTGCAGCAGTTGCTCAGCCGCTACGAAGGGACGCTGATCGTCATCTCGCACGACCGGCACTTTCTGAACGGCATCTGCACGCACATCGCCGACATCGATTACGAGACGATCATCACGTATACGGGCGGCTACGACGACATGGTGGTCGCCAAGACGCAGATCCGGACGACGATCGAAGCGGGGAACGTGCAGCGGGAGAAGAAGATCGCGCAGCTCAACGACTTCATCGCCCGCTTCGGCGCCGGCACGCGCGCGAGCCAGGTCACGTCGCGCCGCAAGGAAGTCGAGCGACTTCAGACCACCGAGCTCGCCCGGTCCAACATCCAGCGCCCCTACATCAAGTTCTCCTCGCGTCGTCCGTCGGGCAAGGTCGTCCTCGAGTGCGAAGGGGTCGCCAAGGCGCACGGGCCCGCGCCGGTCATCTCCGGTTTCGGAGCGGTCGTCAATCGAGGCGACCGCGTCGTGCTCGTTGGGCGCAACGGCGCCGGCAAGACGACGCTGCTGAAAGCGCTTCTGGCCGATGCGCCCGACATGACGGCCTCGCCGGGTGATGTCGACGCGGGCGCCGTCCGCTGGGGGCATGAAGTCTCGATCGGGTACTTCCGGCAGGATCATGCCGGCGAGATCGAGAAGGGGATGACGGCCGTCGAGTGGCTGCACCAGTTCGATCCCGATGCGTCGCGCCAGGACATCCATGGGCTGCTCGGCCAGATGCTCTTCAGCGGGGAAGAAGGCCTCAAGCCGACCGAGGCGCTCTCGGGCGGCGAGACGGCGCGGCTGCTGTTCTGCCGGATCATGCTGCAGCAGCCCAACGTCCTCGTGCTCGACGAGCCGACCAATCACCTCGATCTGGAGTCGATCAACGCACTCAACGTCGCGCTCCAGAAGTATGACGGGACGGTCTTCCTCGTGACCCACGATCAGGATCTGCTCGAGGAGGCCGGGACCCGCGTGTGGCAGTTCGATCGCGGCCGGGTCATCGACTTCAAGGGCACGTACGAAGAACATTCCGCATCGGTCGCGTAGATGTCTGTGCGCGCCGGCTCAGCCGTTGATTTCATCTCGCTCGGCCTCGCGCCGCCTCTCGTCGCCACGCTCAGCGTACTCGGCTACGAAGAGCCGACACCCGTGCAGCGCGAGGCGATCCCGCTGATCCTGTCGGGCCGCGATCTGCTGGCACAGGCCGCCACCGGCACGGGCAAGACCGCGGCGTTCGCGCTCCCGATGATTCAGCGGCTGCTCGAGCCCGGGCCCGGCCGCCGCCACACCCGCGGGCTCGTCCTCGTGCCCACCCGCGAGCTGGCCATGCAGGTGTCTGAGGCGATCCACAAGTACGGCCGCGGCACCGGCCTGCACGTCGTGCCGCTCTACGGCGGCGCCTCCATGGAGCAGCAGGTGCGCTCGCTCAGCCGCGGCGCCGACATCGCCGTCGCGACCCCGGGACGCGCGCTCGATCACCTTCGCCGCAGGACGCTTGCGCTCGACCAGGTCCGCGTGCTCGTGCTGGACGAGGCCGACGAGATGCTGGACATGGGGTTCGTCGACGACATCGACGCCATCCTCGAGGCGACGTCGGCCGAGCGGCAGGCGGCGCTCTTCTCCGCGACGATGCCGGCGCGCATCCTGTCGATTGCCAGGCGGCACCTGCGCAGCCCGGCCCGGGTGACGATCGCGCCCGAGAAGACCGCCACCGGCAAGCTCCCGCGCATCCGCCAGACCGCCTACATCGTGCGGCGCGATCAGAAACCGGCGGCGCTCGACCGCATTCTCGACATGGAGCAGCCGGCGTCGGCCATCGTCTTCTGCCGGACGCGGCTCGAGGTGGACACGCTCACCGAGACGCTCAACGCGCACGGCTACCGCGCCGAGGCGCTGCACGGCGGCATGCAGCAGCGGCAGCGCGACGCGGTCATGAACCGGCTGCGGTCCGAGAAGACCGATCTCCTGATTGCGACCGACGTCGCCGCGCGCGGGCTGAACATCACGCACCTGTCGCACGTGGTGAACTACGACCTGCCGGCCGACCCCGAGTCGTACGTGCACCGGATCGGGCGCACGGGCCGGGCGGGCCGTGAGGGCGTGGCCATCACGCTGGCTGAGCCGCGCGAGCATCGCCTGATTCGCACGCTCGAGCACTTCACGAAACAGAAAATCGACGTCGCCGCGCTGCCGACGGTGGCGGACCTCCGGGCCCGTCGGCTCGAGGCCACCATCGCGTCGGTGCGCACGCACCTCGCCTCCCGCGATTTCGGCGACGTGCGGCCCGTGGTGGAGTCGCTCGCGCAGGAGTTCGACGTCCTCGACATCGCAGCGGCCGCCATCACGATGGCGCATGCGGCCACGGCGCGCCAGGACGAGCGGGTGAAGCCCAAAGGCCGGTGAGCGTCGCAGGCGCTCGAGCGTCAGGATCGCATCCGCCGGGAGCAAGTGCGGTACCCTGAACCGTCGTGTTCGTCGCCCTCCGCTCCCGGAACTTCCGCCTCCTCTGGCTCGGTCAGCTGATTTCGTTCTCCGGCTCGATGATGCAGCAGGCGGCCATCCTGTGGCATGTCTCGCTGCTCGTGCCGCCCGGCCGCCGGGGTCTGGCGCTCGGACTGGTCGGTCTGGTGCGCGTGGTCCCGATCGTGGGCTTCTCCCTCCTGAGCGGCGTGGCGGCCGACGCGCTCGACCGCCGCCGTCTCATGATGGGGACCCAGCTCGCCGCCGCCGCCGTGGCCGTGTCGCTCGCGGCGCTCGCGTTCGGCGGCCTGCAGGCCGTGTGGCCGGTGTACGTGCTTGCGGCGATCGGCGCCGCGGCGAGCGCCTTCGACACGCCGGCCCGCCAGGCGCTCATCCCGAACCTCGTGCCCCGCGAGCACCTCGCCAACGCGCTCAGCCTCAACCAGATCGTGTTCCAGTCGGCGTCGGTCCTCGGCCCCACGCTCGGCGGCGTGCTGATCGCCACCTCCGGCGTCGGCGCGGCGTACCTGTTCAACGCCGTGTCGTTCCTGTTCGTGCTGGCCGCGCTCGTCATGATGCGGAACGTGCCGGCGGTCTCGACCGAGGAGCGCGCCAGCGCTTCGCTGCACGCCGCGCGTGAGGGGGTCCGCTTCGTCTTCGCGTCCCCGATCATCCGCGCCACGATGCTGCTCGACTTCATGGCCACCTTCTTCGCGTCGGCGACCGCGCTCCTGCCGATCTTCGCGCAGGACATCCTGCATGTCGGCGCCGGCGGGTACGGGTGGCTCTACGCGGCGCCGTCGGCCGGGTCGCTCGTCGCCGGTGCCGCCATGGTGCGCATGGTCGACCGGATCGAGCGGCGCGGCGTGGTGCTGCTCGTCGCGATCGGGGCGTACGGGATCGCCACGCTCGCGTTCGGGGTGTCGACCCTGTTCTGGGTCAGCTTCGTCTGCCTGGCCGTCAGCGGCGCGGCCGACACCGTCAGCACCGTGCTCCGCAGCATCATCCGACAGCTCATGACGCCGAACCGCCTGCGCGGGCGAATGACGAGCGTGAACATGATCTTCGTGATGGGCGGTCCCCAGCTTGGCGAGCTGGAGGCCGGCGTCGTCGCCAACTGGATGGGGGCGCCGTTCGCGGTCGCGACCGGCGGCATCGGCACGGTGGCCGCCGCCGCCGTGGTGGCGGCGGCGGTGCCCGCCTTGCGCCGGTACCGCCGCCACGGCGAGCCGGTCGGCCAGCCCGAAAAGGCGATCGCGATCGCGGAGGGCGGCGCGGCGCCCGCCGAGCGCGAGCTCGGCGAAGCGCCGGGGTAACCGATGGGACTCAGGTATCCTGTACGGGAACGGCGGCATGAGGGAGGGGAAGGGCGATGCTGTTCACGGAGCGCAGTATCTGGACGATGGTCCATGGCATCGGCCTTGGTGGCGGGGCGCTCATGGCCCTGACCGCGGCGCTGTTCTATCTGTTCGCGGCCCGAACGTCGCCTGCTCCGTCGCCGTCCGCCTCACGCGCCCTCGCGGCCATCACGGCCTTCGCCGCGGCGATGGTGTGGCTCACGGTGCTGGTGGGGACAAACATCATCTTTCCGCCGTACCGCGCCACCCCTCCCGCGGGCGCGGTCGACCTCAGTCAGTTTCCCCGATCGCTGATCCAGGCGAACGCAGACACCGCCTGGCTGCACGCATTTGCGATGGAAAGCAAGGAACACATGCCGTGGATCGCCTCGATGCTCGCCACCGCCGCCGCGTTCGTCGTGGTGCGTTACCGATCCGCGGCCGTTGCCGATGCGTCGCTGCGAACCATGGCGATCATCTTGCTCGCTGTCTGTGTCGCCCTGGTCGGCTTTGTCTCGCTGATGGGCGTATTCGTGAACAAGGTCGCTCCTCTTCAATGAACCCATGCCGGAGAGAGCGGCGATGACGAAGACTGCTCCCATCGAACCTGCGACTGAACGCCTCATCATGACGAACGGCAGCGCCATGGCATCGTTCCTTGCCGCCGGCATCGGCGCATGTGCGGTGGGGATGTTCGTGCTCCTGAACGAAAACGGTCTGTTCGCCGCTCCCGCGTTGCACGAAGGGGCAGGTGGCGTGTCCGGCCGCACCACGTTCGCAACCGCCGTGTGGCTGATCGCCTGGGGCGCGCTTCACCTCCGGTGGGGGGATCGCACGATCGCGCCGCGCCCCGTCTGCCTTCTCACCTTGATACTGACGGGAATCGGCATTCTGGCGACATTCCCGCCGGTATGGGCGCTCCTCTAAGGATCGACAGCGGAATGCCGGCGAACATCCCGCCCCACACGAGCGGCAGGGAGGTCCGTGTCCGCACACCCGGGCCCGTCGCGAAGGCCCCCAGTGCGACGAACGATGCGAAGAACGGCACCATCACGAACGCCGACGCAAACCTCCTACCGTCACCGGGCTGGCGGTGGAGAACGACCAGCGCGGTGACGAGGATCGGCCGGCACTGTTCGCGGGCCGCAACTTCATCGTGCGCCGGCCGACCACTTCAATTACCATTCCTCCGGCCATCGCATGAAGGCAGGAATCCAGCGGCTTGCCGTCGTCCTTGTGGCGGTGGCGGTGGCCTCAACGGCCACCGCCGCGCGCCAGCGCGAAGGGGTTCATCCCGTCAGCGGCCGGGTGTACGCCGGCACCATGGGCGTGTCGGGCGCGCCGTGGCTGGATCGCATGCAGCGCGACCGCGAGGAGGCGCCGGGCCAGGCGCTGCGGATCATCGGCATCACGCCGGGATCAGCGGTCGCCGACGTGGGCGCCGGTTCGGGCTACTTCACGCTGCGGATGGCCCGGATGGTCGGACCGTCCGGCCGTGTCTACGCGAACGACATTCAGCAGGGCATGCTCGACATCATCCGCGAGAAGGTCGAGACGATGCGCCTGGACAACGTCACGCTGGTCCTGGGCACTCAGGACGATCCCCGCCTGCCGCCCGCATCGCTCGACCTGGCGCTCATGGTCGACGTGTACCACGAGCTCCAGGCGCCGCAGGCGATGCTGCAGAAGCTGCATGGGGCGTTGAAGCCGCAGGGGCGCCTGGTGCTGCTGGAATACCGTGAGGAAGATCCCTCGGTGCCGATCCTGCCGCTCCACAAGATGTCGGTCGCGGTCGCGAAGCTCGAGGTGGAGCACGAAGGGTTCAGGCTGGCAAGGGTGAACGAGGATCTTCCGTGGCAGCACGTTCTCATCTTCGAGCGGAAGTAGGCGCGATCGCTCACCTGGCCGGTCTGGTGGTTCTTGCCGGCGGATGTGCGGTGCTCATCGGCTGGATCCTCAACGTCGGATGGCTGAAACAGCCATTGCCGGCTGGCGTGAGCATGAAGGTCAATACCGCCCTGGCGCTCATCCTGGCCGGCGCCTCGCTTCGGACCGCGGCCGTCCGTCCGCTCCTGTCCCGTGTGCTGGGCCTCCTCGTCGCGCTGATCGGCGTTCTCACGCTCACCGAGTACGTCCTCGGTTGGGATCTCGGCATCGACGAGCTCATGTTCCTGGACGAGACGGCCACGGCCCCTCCCGCGGGTCGCATGGCCCCCACGACGGCGTTCTGCTTCGCGGCTCTGGGAACCGCGTTAGGCGTAGCGCGCGGCCGCACCTGGATCGCGTACCCGCTTGCGTTGGCGGCGATGCTCGTGTCGTCCGTTGCCTCTGTCGGGTATCTTTACCATGTCGAGGCGCTGTACCAGGAAGCGTCCTCGTACACGGCTGTGGCATTCCACACCGCCGTGCTGATCGTGGTGCTGGCCATTGGCGTGCTGTGGCGCGACCCGCCGGCCGGCGTGATGGCCGTGATTCGCGCGGACGATCTTGGCGGCTTCGCATCGCGACGGCTGCTGTGGATTGCGGTTCCGCTTCCCGTGTTGCTGGGATGGCTGACGGTCGAGGGTCAGCGTGCGAACTTGTACGGGGTGGAGTTCGGCACGGCATTCCTCGTGGTGCTCACGATCGGTGTGATGGCGTCCGTGATCGGTTCCGTGGCGACGACGATCGGTTCCACCGACGCCGCGCGGCAGAAGGCAAGCCATGCGCTCGTCACGCTGAACGCGACGCTGGAAGAGCGGGTCGCGCACCAGACTGCCACGCTTCGGAACCGTGAGACGGAGCTGCGGCTCGTCACCGAGAAGGCGCTCGACGCGTTTGTGGCCATCGATGCCGGCGGCCGGATCTGCGACTGGAATCAGGCGTGTACGTGGATGGCGTGCTGGCGGCGACGTACCCGGTGCCCGGCCCCATCGGCACCACCAACGGCGACCTGTATATCGGGGTTGATCGCCACGACGTCCTCGGGCATCCCCACACCTTCCAGGGCCTCATCGATGAGGTCCGCATCTACAGCCGTGCGCTTGACGAATGCGAGCTGCGCGAGTTGGCGATGAATCCATGCGAGCCGGAGGACACGACCGCGCCCGTCATCACCGCGCCGGGCAGCCTCACCGAAGAGGCGACCTCAGCCGCAGGCATCACCGTCAGCTTCAGCGTCTCGGCCGAAGACGATGTCGATGGAGCCGTGACGCCGTCGTGCTCGCGCGCCCCGGGGACCATCTTCGCGCTCGGGACGACCGAGGTGACGTGCACGGCGACCGATGCGGCCGGCAACACGAGCGAGGCCGCCTTCGACGTGATCGTGCAGGACACGACCCCGCCGTTGCTGACGGTGCCTGGAGACCTGTCGACGCTGGCGACCGGCGCGGCGGGGGCGGCCGTGAGCTTCTCGGCCACCTCCAGCGACAGCGTTGATCCGGAGGCGATCGAAGCGCTGCTGCGAGGGTGGATCACCAACCGCGGCGTCCTGAACTCACTGCTGGTGAAGCTGCAGTACGGGTCGTATGGCGCGTTCGGC
>MEKU01000051.1:21436-24690 GCA_001767195.1 Acidobacteria bacterium RIFCSPLOWO2_02_FULL_67_21 | reverse complement strand
CCCGCCGATGGGCCGGGCTGAAGCCCGGCACTACGTACCAAATTGGTTGGGGCGGTTATGAAGCCGGGCCTCGCTCCGACAATTGTCAGCTCGCCGAGGGTTCGGTGGTCGGCCTTCCCATCTTTTGGGATGAAGATGGGGTAGCGGGCGCGGTCGAGCGGTGCTTCGATCTGGGAGGGCACCCTGTCGGTGTTGATATTGTGCCTCCGCCCCCCGCGAACGATTGACGGAGCGACACACGCGGCGACGGAGCACCGGGGCTCCGTCGCCGGTGCTCGTGCTATTGGGCGGTCGGCTCCGGACAGCGGGCGAGGTTGATGGTCCCGCCCACCTGATGATCGAACTGCCCGTAGTACATCACCAGCGTTCCGTCCGCCAGCCGGAGCGCGTCGGGGTCGTTGCCGAAGAAGACGTCGTAGGTCTCCTGCTCGAACGTCAGCCCGTCGATCGATGTCGAGTGGTAAAGCCCCTCGGTCGACGCGGACCCGCCTCCGGTGAACTTGCCGTAATACAACGTCACGGACCCGTCTGCGTTCGTCAGTGCGAAAGGGTGCTCCGCCGTTTCGGTCAGCACCGGCGCCCCCGGACCGATTCTTACCTCCGGCTCGACCGTCCAGGCGAGCTGGTCCGTCGAGACGGCGCTCTTGATCCGGTGGCTGCCAGGCGGATCGCCGGGACGGGGCAGATCGCTGAAGTACATCCGGTATCGGAGGTCGGCCAGCCGGATCACCGTGGCGCCGCTCGCCGCCCCCGCCGTGGTTCCTGTGGTGAATCCCGCGGCTTCCGCAGTGATCCTGAACCCGCTCTCGATCGTGAAGGTGAGGCCGTCGGTGCTGACGGCGGACCGGATGCCGTTGCCGCTGATGAAGAAGAGCCGCCAGCCGCCGGATGGATTGACGACTACCCGTGGCATGCCGGCCCCGTCCGGCAACCGCGTCCCCGCCTCCGGCGCAAAGCTCACGCCTTCCGTCGTCAACGACACCGCACTGACGATGCCCCGGCCCTGCGCGAAGATGTACATCCGCACACGGCCGTCGGGGAGGAGCGTGGCTGAGGCATCCGCCAGCGGCTGTCCCGCGGCCACGCCGAAGTCGGTCGGGCCGAGCAGGGGGCCGACGATCGTGCAGGCGCCGGCCGCGCCGGTCGGCGGCTCGGGCCGCGGCGGCTCCTGCGCAGCAGCCGCCGACGGCAGCAGCCAGCAGGCGAGCCCCAGAAACAGAAGGGGGTGGCTCATATAGAGCGCCCATCGTGACACGCAGCAGCCGGGTCTGACGAGCGAAAACGCTGTGAAAGCCCGGGCAGCGCCGGGAAGGCGGCGGCATGCGCCTGTCCGGCCACGGGCAGCACGTTTCCGACGGCCTACGAACTGACGGGCTCCAACGAGCGGGAGATCGCGGAGTACGTGGGCCGGCGTGTGGTTTCGAGGTGGAACTCGCGACGTTTCGCGCGCGCGAGCCGCTTCCTTCCCCGGCTGATCCGGGTTACCTTGTTCGCCATCATGCATCGACTGTGGCTTGCCGGAGCGCTGAGTGCGCTCGCGGTTGCTGCGAGCGGACAGGAGAACCTCGAAACGACCACGCTGGCCCGCATCCGGCAGGAAGGGCTGGAGCGGTCCGGCGCGCGAGCGCTGTACCAGGCGCTCACTGACGGGATGGGCGCGCGGCTGACGGCGTCGCCGGCGCACACGCGGGCCGCGCAGTGGGCCCGCGACCGCTTCGCCGAGTGGGGCCTCGCCAACCCGCACCTGGAGCCGTTCGAGTTCGGCCGCGGCTGGTCGTTCGAGAAGGTCTCCGTCGAGATGACGGCGCCGCGCTACATGCCGCTCATCGCCTATCCGGAGGCGTGGACGCCGCCCATGGCCGGTCCGGTCGCCGGGCGGGCGGTGTACGTCGGCGACAAGACGGCGTCAGAGATTCAGGCCATGGCGGGTCAGCTGCGGGGGGCCATCGTGCTCACGCACCTGCCGCAGGCGCAGTTCGTCACCTCGGATCGACCGCAGCCCGGGCTGAACGATCGGCCGGTGCAGACCGGCAACCCCGTGCTTCCGTCGGCGCGCAGCACGACGCCGGCCGATCAGCTGCAGCCGCTGCTCCAGCGCGCCGGCGCGGCCGTGGCGCTCAAGCCGAGCGCCTACACCGATGGAACCGTCGGCGTGGTCGGCAACCGCAATACTTCGCCCGATGCGGTCCCGTCGATTGTGCTCGCCGCCGAGCAGTACAACCTGCTCGCGCGCCTCGCGGCCGGCGCCGGAGTCGAGCTGCGGGTCGAGCTGCAGACACGCTACTACGACGATCGCAACACCTACAACGTCATCGCAGAGATTCCCGGCCGCGACCCCGCGCTTCGCGACGAGATCGTGCTCGTCGGCGCGCACCTCGACTCCTGGCACACCGCCACGGGCGCAACCGACAACGCCGACGGCGTGGCCCCGGTGATGGAGGCGATGCGGATTCTCGCCGCGGTGGGCGCCCAGCCGCGCCGGACGATCCGCGTCGCGCTCTGGAGCGGCGAGGAGCAGGGGCTGCTCGGCGCGCGCGCCTACATCGAGCAGCACCTCACCACGCAGGCCGCGCGCGACAACATCGCGGTGTACTTGAACGATGACCCCGGCAGCGGCCGGACGCTGGGGTTCTACATGGAAGGGAACCGCGCCGCCAAGGCGATTTTCGATGCGTGGCTGGCGCCGCTCACCGACCTCGGGATGACCCGCAACATCATCGAGGGCATCGGCAGCACCGACCACGTGCCGTTCAATGAGGCGGGCGTCCCCGGCTTCAACGCCATCAAGGACTTCGACGCCTACGATTGGCGCACGCGCCATACCAATGCCGACTTTCCCGAGCGGATGAGCGATGACGAGCTGCAGCAGTCGGCGGTGGTGATGGCGACGTTCGCGTGGCGGGCGGCCATGCGCGACGAGAGCATTCCCCGCCCGACGGCTGCCGGAGCCCGGTGATGGCGTCACGCCGGTGACGCGCTGCCTTGACACCGATTCGTTTCAGACGCGACGGTAGGTTCATGCTCGCAGTCCGCCCGGCGTTCAGAAATCTCGGGCGCGGCGTCTTCTGACGTTCCCGGTTCACTCGCACCGACAATCCGTTGATTTCACGCCCTCCTGCTCCCGGTGGGCGTAGCCGTGCGCCCGCGCGCGGCGGGAGAAGAACCGGTGTTCGTACTGACTGAATCGCTTGCAGGACCGCAGCTCACCATTGCCGTCGGCCTGGCGGTGGCGCTGATCCTTGTCGCCCATGCGA
>MEKU01000051.1:0-21424 GCA_001767195.1 Acidobacteria bacterium RIFCSPLOWO2_02_FULL_67_21 | reverse complement strand
GGACGAGGCGGCCGCCGCCGCGGCGCCGACGGCCGCCTCGCGCGGGCGCTGGTGGCTGTCGCGGAGCCTGCGCGACTGTGTACCGCCGCTCGCACTGCTGATCTGGATCCACGGGCTGTACGTCGTGTTCGGCATGCTCCTCCCGCTGATTCCCGCCGACGGCGCGGCCGGCCGCGGCGCGGCCGCGCTCGACTGGGGCTATGCGCTGGCGCTGACCGGCACGTTCGTGTGGCTGCTGGGTCGCGCCGGCGTCATTGTCGAGGCGCTGCTGATGTCGGTATCGCGTCAGGCCGGCAACGCCTGGGACGGGATGATGCTGCCGCTGGCGGGCAAGGCCGCCCGCCGGCTGCTGCCGCTGCTCGCGCTCGGCATCGGCGTGTCCGCGCTCGCGGTATCGCCGGCGCTCGAACAGATCCTCCGCAACGCCACGATCGCAGCCCTGTGCCGAACAGCACAGCGCGCCCTTCGGGAAAACGGTAGGCTCGGGTCATGACCACGCTCCAGCCGGCCCACATGACCACGCTCCAGCCGGCCCAGGCGTCGGGATTCGCGGCATGTCCGCTGTGTCACACCACTGATGACGTCCTGACGGGGGAGGCGCTGGCTGCAGGCGGGGACTGGCACTGCCGCACGTGCGGCCAGGCCTGGACGGCGGCTCGTCTGGCCACCGCCGAGTCCTATTCGGCATGGGTGCTGGCGCGCCTGGCGTCGGCCTGAACCGCCTCGGCGCAGCCGGTTTTCTCCCCCCTGCGCTGTCCATTGTTGAACAGTGCCGGCGGTCGTGCGGATGGGAGGGTTGATCCATGCAGCTACAGAACATCAAGCTCTTCGTGGTCGCGGCGTACGTCGCGGCAATCGGCGTGGCCGCCGTCGTCAGCGGCGTCACCTCCATTTCCGGGCGGCTGGCGCTGGCCGCGCTCGCCATCCTGCCCGCGTTCGCGCTGGTGAGGCTATGGAACCATCCCTCCGAGACCATGTCGCAAAGCATTCGGGCGGCCCGTCGATGAGCCGGCTGGCGAGACCCGCGCGGCGCGTCGCTCCGTCGGGGCTGTGCGCGTGCGTTGTCCTGCTCGCCGTGACCTCCGTATCCGCCGCCGATCTCGGTCAGTACCGCGACTTCCGGCTCGGCAGCTCGACGGCCGAGGTCGTGAAAGCCGCCGGCTCGTCGGGACGGGACGTCAAGACGCTCCACGCCCGCCCGGCGCTGCTGCAGGAGATGAATTGGCGGGCCCCGTACAGCGCGGCGCGAGCGCCGGCCGCCGTTGATCCCGTCGGATCCATGATCTTCAGTTTCGTGGACGACCAGCTGTACAAGATCGTCGTCCTGTATGCGCCGAGCCGAATCGAGGGATTGACGACAGCCGACATGATTGCGGCGCTCTCGCCGGCGTATGGGCCGCCTGCGTCCCGTTCCGCGCGGCCGCGCGGCGGCGATGACGCGTTGAATGCGACGGTCCCTGTCGCGCAGTGGCGAAACGGCGACAGCGTGGTGACGCTGCAGTACTACCAGTACAGCGGCGGCTACGAGCTGGTCATTGCGTCGCCGTCCCTCGAACGGCTCGCGAGCAAGGCGGAAGCGTCGGCGCTCGTGCTCGACGCGCGTGAAGCGCCGGCGCGTGAGGCCGCGCTCCTCAAGCGGCAGGCCGAAGCGGCCCAGGTGGAGGCCGAGAGGACGCGGCTCAAGAACAAGGAAGCCTTCAGGCCGTAGCCGCGGTCACACGCAGCCGCTCTCGTCCTTTACGCGTTTGAGCGCCACGAGCGGGCGCATGGGCTACCTGGTCGCGGCGGGCGATGGCGCGTCCACGTACTTCAGGTAGGGCGTCATCGGCGTGATCGCCAGCGGCAGCTTCTCGCGCGCCCATGAGAGCGGCACCGCCGGCGTGCGGATCAGATCGAGCCGGTTGCTCCAGGGATCGAGCGTGAGACGGGCGCCGAGCGGCAGCGCTGCAATCTGATCGACCTTCTCCGGTGCGAGCGCAGGCGCCTTGTCGACGAGCGCGGAGAGCGCATGCTCGCCGTCGACCACGTAATTGCCGACGTGCGGCTGAATGAGATTCTGAAGCGGCCTGGCGTGCGCGACCACCGCTTGCAGGAAGAGGCCCGCGCCGCCCAGCTTGTCCTGGTACGGCGACCGGGCGAGCAGCGCGACGGTCTTCCCGTCGGCCTCGGCCTCCTCTTCCACCGTGTGGTTCAGCCGCAGCGTCGGCAGCACCTCGCTGTCGGGAATCATCAGGCGATCCGCGAAGGCGAACTTCGTGTCGATCAGCAGATGGCCCAGCACGACGTGCGAGAGCTCGTGCGCCAGCACCATCGCCAGGCTCGCCTCGTCCGGCAGCACGTCGATGAGGCCCCGGCTCAGCACGATCGTCCGCCCCACGTGGAACGACTCGAGCGGCGTCGTCAACAGCACGCGCGCCCGCAGCGGCGGATCGAACGAGACTTCATTGGTGACCTGCAGGTTGTTGAGCACGGTCTCGAGCACGCCGTCGACGGGGCCGGGCGGCGCCAGGAGGCCGGCCTTGGTGAGCCGCTCGAGCACGTTGTTTTCCGCCTGCACTTCCCAGCTGCGCTGGCTGAGCACGGGCGCGATCTGCCGCGCCGGCTCGCTGCTGTCCCGTACGTTGCCGCCGATCTCGATCGACGCAAATGCCGACGGGGCCGTGGCATCGGTCAGCTCGTACCCCCAGAGCCGCATCTGACCCCTCAGCTTCGGGATCTGCGCCGGCCTGGGCCGGCGATCCTCGAAATCCGTCTCCTCGAGGTACACGTACCCCGGAAGCCACACGTCGGGCTGGACGTTCACGCGCCAGCTGTCGAGATGGAACGAGAGCTTCCGGCGGAAGAACCGCGAGAGCGCGCTGTCGGCCTCGCGGCTGATGCCGTTGAACCGGACGATCGTGAAGCCGCGGTCCTCGACCCAGATGCGCCCCTTGAATCCGGTCTCGTCGGCGTTCTTCGGCCAGACCTCGAGCACCACGCACCGGACCTCATCGAGGAACTCCCGGCGCACGAACTTGAAGTCGTAGCGCTCGCGATCGAAGACCTGCAGGTCGGGAACCGTCGTCGCCGCAAACCCCGACGGGACGTAGTCGAATCCGAAGGGCCGGTTCATCAGGCCGGCGGGACGGAACCACCCCCGGGGTGGATTGAGCGGCGCCGCCGCCGGGCCCTCGCTGCCGTCGAACTGCCCGAGGAAGTAGTCGTCGCGGACCGGCACCGACCCGACCTGCCGGTCGGGCGCCAGGTTCTGGAGGTAGATTTCGACCACCGGATGGTAGCTGCCCAGGCGGTCCATCAACGCCGCTTCGGACTTCATGAGCCGGTCGACGAAGTCGTCCATCGACACGGCGGCTCCGCCCGAGGGGAGCTGCTGTGCCCGCGGCACCGCGCCGAACGCGAGGATGCTCAACGCAACAGGAATGATTCGAGAGAAATGGCGTCCCATGCTGACCTTCACGCGAGCCGGAAGATGATGTTCAGGGTCGTTCGAGTCTCGACCGGCTGGCCGTTGCGCAGCGCCGGCTTGAACCGGATGCTCTGAACGGCGCGCATCGCGGATTCATCGAGCCCGTGGCCGAGGCCGCGAACCACTCGCAGCACGCGGACGTCGCCGGCGGCCCCGAACTCCACATCGAGCACGACCTCGCCTTCAATCTTCATGGCTCGCGCTTCGTCGGTGTACGCAGGCGTCGGCTTCGACAGGATCTCGAGCGGCAGCTCGGTCGGTGCCTGACGGATCGCCTGGCGTCCGGTTTGTGCCGCCTGCGGCGTGTCGAAGTCCACCGTCTTGACGGCACCGGCCGGTGCCGCGGCCTTGCTGCCGCCACCGCCGCCGGCGTCGAAGCCGCCGCTGACGACCTTGCCTCCGCGGCCGGAGCCGGCGGACGTCCCCGCGCCCGTTCCCGTTCCGAATCCTGCATCCCGGACCGCGCTCAGGCGCGCGACGCCGGACCGGCTCACCGTGGCTCCGCCGTCGAACGCGCCGACATTGGCCGCGGCAGCCTTCACGTCGGTCGTTCGCGCCACGCTGCTGTCGAACCCGGCCGGCTGGACGGTTCGCGCCAGTTCCGCGGTGCGGCCGCTCGAACCGGCATCGAATCCGGCGGGCTCGACGGTCCGCGCGAGCTCTGTCGCGCGCGCGCTCGCCGCCCGCTCGAACGCGCCGACGCTCACCGTTGGCATCGCCTTCGGCCGGGGCAATTCCACCGGCGACGGACGCGGCTCCGGATCCGGCAGCACGGGCTCTTCACGGACAACGATGCGCTCCGGGATCGGCGGCGGCTCGGCCGGCCGGGGCTGAATCTCGACGAGCTTGACCTGCTCTTTGGGGAGCGGCGGCAGCTTCACCGCCGGCGGTACGACAGGCGGCGGCACGTAGACGTATGTCAGATGCGTCTCGGGCTCGGGCGATACCACCGAGGCCGCAGCCCCCGCGAACACAAGGAACGCGGCCGTCGCTCCATGGAAGACGACGCTTCCCGCCAGCGTCGTCCAGGAGCGGGGGATACGCTGAACCCGGGCGGCTGATGAGAAGACGGATGTCATATCAGCGGCTGAGCGCCCAGAGAGCGAGCAGGGTGGCGCCTCCCGAGAAGCTGAGGGCGCCAATGACGGCCTTCTTGTCGCAGGCGCTCGTTGACGTGACTTCGCTCCCCTTGCACGTGGACGTCGATCCGTACGCCATCAACGCCATCCCGCCCACCATCATCGAGCCAGCGATGATGCCGATGAGCAGCTTCGACTCAGTGGTGGTCGCGACGCTCTGGCGCCCGCGCTGCTGAAGCGCGAACCGGCTGGGCACGGGGGGGGCGAACGGAGCGGCCGCGGCCGTCTCGAACGTCACGTGGCGGAGGCTCGCCAGGAGCCCCGGCGCCGCCGCCGCGTCCAGGGCCGGATCGGGCCCTTCGCGCGCAAGCGCGTTGGTCCAGGGGACCATGACGAGACACGCCGTGACACACGCCACGCAGAGCGGGCGGATCTTTCTGAACACCTGGGGTTCCTCCTAAACGAGCCTTCGGGCTGGCGGGAATTGCTCACCCGGGAGAACTGTAGTACTCCCTTTCGGTCTGTACAGTGTCTACCATTAGGGTCGTGAATCCAAAGGGCCCCCGAAGGGGCAGATTTATCGCCGTTTTCGCGTGCGTGGTGCTGGCGGGTCCGGTGGTCCCGGCATCCGCCCAGCAGACGATTAACGCCTCCTGGGGGCATTTCACGATGCGCAGCCAGGGGCGCGTCGAGACCGACCTCCTCCTGATCGAGCATCACGATCTCGTGTTCGAGATTGGCGACTTCAACGGCGCGATGGTGGGCGCCGAATGGCTCGTGGCCATCGGCGAGCGCTACGAGGCCGGGCTCGGGGTCTCGTACATGCAGCGCACGGTGCCGACCGAGCACGTGCGGGCCATCGACACCGGCGGCGCCGGCATCCCGCGGACGCTGGGCCTTCGCCAGATCCCGCTCGCCGTCACGGCCCGCGTGCTTCCCCTGGGGCAGTCGTACCGCGTGCAGCCGTACGCCGGCGGCGGCATCGCCCTCATCGCCTGGCGCTTCAGCGAGTCGGGCGACTTTGCGCTGTCGAACGGACGCGTGTTCCGCGACGAGGAGTACCAGGCCACTGGCAGCGCCGTGGGCCCGGTTCTGGTGTTCGGGATGCGCGTGGCCGGCGACCGGCTGGCGTTTGGCGCCGAGGGCCGCTACCAGAAGGCGCGCGGCAGCTTCGGCCCGTCTTTCGCGAGGGTGGTGGACCCGGACATCGATCTGGACGGCTGGACGCTCGGCGTGACGGCCGGCCTGCGAATCGGCCGCTAGGTGCAGACCGACGATCGCCGCTGGCCGGCGCCGGCCGCGGCCGGTCTCGTGCTGGCCGCGACCGCGCTGTTCAGGCACCTGGCGTTCGAGGGGTCGTACAACGACCCTGGCCGGCGCGCAGCAGATGCTCGCCGGCGAGTGGCCGACGGTCGACTTCTTCGACCCCGGCATGCCGCTGACCTATGCGGCGTCAGCCGGTGCCCAGTTGCTGCTCGGCCGGACGCTGCTTGCGGAGGCCGTGCTCACCGCGGTGATGTACGGCGTCGCGGCGGCCTGCACGCTGCTCGGCGCGTACCGGCTGTCCCGATCGTGGCTCGTGGCAGCGGCCGCCACGCTTCTCGCGGTGGCGATCTTTCCCCGCTCCTACGCGTACCCGAAGCTGCTCGTGACGGCCGTGGCCCCGCTGGCCGTGTGGGCGTGGGCGTCCCGCCGGACATGGCCGCACCTCGTCGTCATGGCGCTCGTAACGGTCGTGGCGTTTCTCTTCCGGCATGACTATGCGGCTTATGTGGGGCTTGCGGCGTGCGCGGCACTCATCGTCGCGCCGGCGAGCGGGAGCCCGGCGGTGCTCAAGCGGCTGGCGCTGTTCGGGGGCGTCGTCGCGCTGCTGCTCGTCCCGTACGCCGTGTCGCTCGGCGGCGTGGATGCGTTTGCCGGGTCCATCCGAACATTCGTCGACTACGGGCGCCGCCACTCTGACCGAACGGCCCTCACGTTCGACACGCTCGGCTGGACTCCGGAGTGGCAGCTGTTCTGGAGCTTCCACGCGCTGCCGATCGTCGCACTGGTGTGGGCGCTCGTTGACTGGCGGCAGGGGAGGCGGGACGATGTGCCGGTCGTGATTCCGCTCTGCGCGATGGCGGTTGCCGCCAACGTCCTCCTGATCCGCGATCCGCTCTCGGCACGGCTGGCCGACGCGGTCGTGCCCGCGGTGCTGACCGGCTCCTGGCTGGCGGGACGGGCGCGGCAGGTGGGCGAAGGATTTCCCGGCCGTGGAGGCCTACCTCGATGAGCGTTTCGAGCCGCTGACGGAGATCCCGGAAGCGTCCGACGTCACGATTCGCGTACTCGTCAACCGCGGGCCGGCGTCAACCGGCGTCGACCCGGCCACAGGATGGCCCTGCTACCGGTAGAACCCGCTTTATCCACGTAGTGCCCGGCTTTAGCCGGGCTGAGATCACGTGGTGCCCGGCTTTAGATTAGCCGGGCTGAAGCCCGGCACTACGTACAAACGGTGTTCGTACAAACGGTGTTCAGAAGAACCGTTCGGGCACGACGATGGTGTCGCCGGGTCGCACGACGTCGGCCAGGTCCGCCTTCAGCTCGCGAAGCTCGCCGTCGATGATACGGACGATTTCGACCCGGCCCGTCGAGCCGCGCTCCGAGATACCTCCGGCGAGCGCCAGCGCCTGGATCACGGTCACGTCCTCGTCCCGCAGGGCGTACGATCCCGGCGCCCTCACCTCGCCGAACACGTAGATGGTCTCGGCACGCGGCACGATGACCGTATCGCCATCGCGCAGCACGACGTTCTGCGAGAGATTGCCGTTCTCGAGATCGCGGAAGTTCGCGCGGATGACCTCTTCGTCCTCCGCACCGGCGCCCTGCCTGACCACGACCGCTTCGTGACCAGCGTCGGGGGAGGCTGAATCGGCGAGGGCGAGCGCTTCGACGAGCGTCATCGAGCCCGACAGCGGATAGACGCCCGGCCGCCTCACCTCGCCGATGACGAACACCTTCTGGCTTCGATACTCATCAATCGCGACGGTGATCTGCGGATTCCTGAACAGCCCACGCTGGACGAGCGTGCGCTTCAGATACGCCTCGGCGGCGCGCAGGGTCATGCCGCCGGCGCTCACTCTGCCAAGAAGCGGGTACGTGAACGCCCCGTCGCCGTCCACGGTGAATCGTCCGGTCAGATCCTCGTCGTCATAGGACGTGATCCAAAGCACGTCATTCGCTCCGATGACATAGTCGGGACCCCGAGTCGCCCCGGTCGAGTCCTGCGGCCGTCCGACTGCGGGGACGGCCACGAGCAGCAACGCTGCGACCGCGAGAGTCTTGAGCGCCATGCACTGATCGTGTCGGTCGAGTCCTGAACCGGTCCATACAGTCAACAGGGGATTTTGTGAGCCGATTGGCCGCCAGGGCTGCGTTTTTTCGGCAGACCGCGTGGATCGGGCCTGTGCTTTCGCCTGAGTTACGTCTCGTGCGGCCACGAGGGGAGGCCGCATAATGGCATTTTCCTTTGGAGGTGCGCCATGCGTCGATCCGCCGCCTTGATGATTGTGACCGCCGTATGCGTTGCGGCCGTCTTCGTGAATCAACCGTCCGCCAGGCAGCAGAATCGCGCCGGGTTCTTCGTGACGAGCTCCACGTCGGGCACCGGCAATCTCGGCGGATTGAACGGCGCCGACCAGCGCTGCCAGGAGCTGGCGAAGTCGTCCGGCCTTCCGGGCCGCGCGTGGCGCGCGTATCTCAGCACGAGCGGCCCCGGCGGCGTCAACGCCCGCGACCGCATCGGCAACGGCCCCTGGTACAACGTCAAGGGCGTGCTCGTCGCGCAGACCCTCGCGGAGCTGCATTCCGACAAGGCCAACATCAACAACGACACGGCGCTCGATGAACAGGGCCGCACGATCAACGCGCAGGGCGCGCCCAACCGGCACGACATCCTGACGGGCTCGACACCCGACGGCCGCGCCACCGACATGACGTGCGAGAACTGGACGAGCGGCGGGACGGGCAGCGCCATGCTGGGGCATCACGACCGGCTGACCTTCGGCAAGCCGGGCTCGCCGTGGAACTCGGCGCATCCGTCCAAAGGGTGCTCCGCCGACAACCTGCGCGCCACCGGTGGAGCGGGGCTGGTGTACTGCTTCGCGGCCGACTGATCGAGTCTTCGCGCTAGGGTCCATTTCATGTGGTCGTAGAGGCCGGGCTTCAGCCCGGCCACAGAGCTGAAATCCTGACGCCTGATTTCAATTAACATCACTTCCCACATGGGGCCGGCGTGAAGCAGCGAACACTGGGGCGGCAGGGCCTGGCCGTCCCCGCCGTGGGCCTGGGCTGCATGGGCATGTCGTGGGCCTATGGCGGCGCAGACGAAGCCGACGCGATCCGTGTGCTCCACCGCGCCCTCGATCTGGGCGTGAACTTCTGGGACTCGGCGGAGATGTACGGCCCGTTCACCAACGAAACACTGGTGGGCCGGGCGATCCAGGGACGGCGCCGCCAGGATGTGATCATCGCGACGAAGTTCGCGATGAAGTTCGGGCCGAATAATGAAGTGATCGGGCTCGACAGCAGCCCCGCGCACATCAAGGCGTCGGTCGAGGGCTCACTCCGGCGGCTCGGAACCGACTATATCGATCTCTACTACCAGCACCGGCTGGATCCGAAGACGCCGATCGAAGAGACCGTCGGCGCAATGGCGGGGCTGGTAAAGGCCGGCAAGGTCCGCTGCATCGGCCTCTCAGAGGTCGGCCCGGGCACGATTCGGCGCGCTCACGCGACGCATCCGCTGAGCGCGGTGCAGTCGGAATATTCGCTCTGGACACGAGGCATCGAAGAGAAAGTGCTCCCGACCCTGCGCGCGCTCGGCATCGGCCTGGTCGCCTACAGTCCCATCGGCCGCGGCTTCCTGTCAGGAAAGATCCGAACCATCGACGATCTCTCCGAGACCGACTGGCGGCGGAACAACCCCCGCTTCCAGGGCGCCAACTTCGATCACAACCTCCGGCTCGTCAGGGCCGTGGAATCGATCGCCGCGGCGCACGGCGCGACGGCGGCGCAGGTGGCGCTGGCCTGGGTGCTTCGCCAGGGGAACGACATCGTGCCGATTCCAGGCACACGCCACGTCGATTATCTCGAGGAGAACGCAGGGGCCGCAGCCATCAGCCTGCCCGACGCCGCATGGGCCCGGGTGGACGAAGCGCTGACGTCATACGACATCGCGGGCGCCCGCTACGTGGACGCGGCGATGCGCCTGCTGGATACGACGGAATAGCCACGCCGCGAGCGGCCGTGGGATGTCGCAGCGCGTTCCTGCGCCCGTTTTCGATTAACATCACCTCCCACATGGGGCCGGCGCGGTCCCACAGGAGGTGCACGGCCGATGGCGAAAAAGGCGTTCCCGGTGCTCGTTCTGCTCGTCGCCGCCGCCGGTCAGCTCCCGGCGCAGCAGTTCCCGCCGGGATTTGTCGACCCCGGACCGGTGCTGGCCGCGGCATCGAAGGCGATCAACGAGCAGAGCCTTCGGTGTGTGACCTTTTCCGGCACCGGCTACAGCGGGCCGGTCGGTCAGACGTTTGAGAACTCGGTCAACGTCGACTGGCCGCGCAGCGAGATGGCCAACTACACCCGGACGATCAACTGGGAGACCGGCACGAGCAAGGAGACGTTCGACCGGAAGCCGGGCAGCAACCCGGCGTCGTGGAAGTACGGCCTCGGCTGGGTGGGCGGCACGCCGACGCAGCAGCAGATCCGGCAGACCCATATCGTGAACGGCCAGTACGCCTGGCACATGGACGGTAACGGCGCGCCGGTCGCGGTGCCGCCGGAGCTCGCCGAGATCTATCAGCTCGACATCTGGCTCACGCCGCACGGGTTCCTGAAGGCCGCGCGGAAGCCGGGCGCCAACCCGGTGGCGCTCTGGCGGTGGGAGCAGCTCGAGAAGGGGCGCGACGGCAATGTCGTGGCACCCGAAAAGGTGCACGTCGTCGGCATCACCGTGCTCGGCAAGTTCCGCGTGGACGCGACGATCAACAGCCAGAACATCATCACGCGCCTCAAGACGACGGTGAACGAGAACGTGCTTGGGGATTTCAACATCGAGCACGAGTCCACCAATTTCATCGCGGCCGGGGAGTCGCGGTGGCCGATCGCCTGGCACTCGCACCAGGGGTGGGACGACAACTGGCAGTTCTACTCGGAGAGCACCGGGCACAACGCCTACGGCGGAAAGTTCCCGACCGTGCAGGCCAACGTCTGTGACGATCCGGTGCCCGTTCCGGAAGCCGTCCGGCAGGCGGTGCCGCCGAATGCGGCTCAGATGACGGTGGAGAAGATGGCCCCGGGCGTGTACCTGCTCGGCGGCGGCCCGGCGAACAGCTACATGGTGGAGTTCCGCGACTTCGTCGCCGTGTTCGAGGCGCCCGGCAAGCCGGTTCGCTGGCTCATCTCGTCGCATCCGCACTTCGATCACATCGGCGGCCTGCGCACCTACAACCACATCGGCGCGACGGTCGTCCTGCACATGAACAACCTGCCGTTCATCAACCGGGACGTGCTGACGTACAAGGCGCGAACGATAAAGCCGGACATCCTGGCGCTCTGGCCGCCGACCGAGGTGGCCGAAGGCTACAACTACGAGGCGATCCAGGAAAACTTCGTCATCACGGACAACAGCCGGATCCTCCGCGTGTACTACGTGCAGCCGCTGCAGCACGTCTCGGGAATGCTCATGGCGTACCTGCCGGCGGAGCGGATCGCCATCGAGGCGGATCTCTTCGATACACACGAGCCCCCGCGTGCGTCGCAGATGCCGGCGATGCGCAGCTTCTACAACCAGGTGCAGCGGATGAAGCTCGACGTGGCCACGGTGGCGCCCGTGCACGGACAGCCGGTGCCGTGGAGCACCTTCATGACCGCCATGGGGGACGTCGCGAAGACGAACTGAGGGTTGGCCCATCCCCTCTTCAGCGGATCGATCGCCGACCTGCAGCAGCAGCTCGCGGCGCAGCACTACGTCGCGGATCGCGGCCTGGCGGTGTCGCTGTTCCTCGCGATCCGGCTGCGGCGGCCGCTGTTCCTCGAAGGCGAAGCGGGCGTCGGCAAGACCGCGCTGGCCGGCGCCACCGCCGCGGCGCTCGGCACGGACCTCATTCGCCTCCAGTGCTACGAGGGGCTCGATATCAGCCACGCCGTCTACGAATGGGACTACGCGCGCCAACTGCTGGAGCTGCGGATCCTCGAAGCGGCCCACACCCTCGACCGGTCCACCGCGCGGCGGGAGCTGTACAGCGAATCCTTTCTCATCAAGCGGCCGCTCCTCCAGGCGATCGATCCGTCGCGCACGCGTCCGGCGGTGCTGCTGATCGACGAGATCGACCGTGCCGACGAGGAGTTCGAGGGCTATCTGCTCGAGCTGCTCGCCGAGTTCCAGATCACCATTCCGGAGCTCGGCACCGTGCGCGCCGCCGAGCCGCCGCTCGTCATCCTGACGTCCAATCGCACGCGCGAAGTGCACGACGGCCTCAAACGCCGTTGTCTGTACCAGTGGATCGAATACCCCGCCTTCGACAAGGAGCTGGCCATCGTACGGGCGCGCGTGCCGCACGCCTCCGCCCGTCTCGCGGAACAGGCGGCGGCCATCGTCGGCGAGCTGCGATCGATGGAGCTGTACAAGGCGCCGGGCGTGTCCGAGACGCTGGACTGGGTCGCGGCGTTGACGGCACTCGGGAAAGACGCGCTCGACGCAGAAGCGTTCGACCAGACGCTCGGCGTACTGCTGAAGTCCAAAGAGGACATCGAGTCGCTGCGCGGACAAGACGTGGCGGCTGTGCTCGAGCGGGCCGGCGCCCGCACCGCGCGGCAGGACTGAGGACGTCGAGTGACTGCGGTTGTCGATAATCTGGTCGCCTTCGGCCGCCTGCTCCGCCGACGCGGGCTCGAGGTGCACGTCGGACGGCTCCTCGACGTCATCGAGGCGCTGCCGCACGTGAACGTGGCCTCTCGAGACGATGTGTATTGGACCTGCCGCGCGCTGCTGGTCCATCGCCGGGATGACCTCGAGGCCTTCGATGCCGCGTTCGGCGCGTTCTGGAGAAGCGGTAATCCGTGGCTGCGGCGCAGCGACGCGCCGGCCGGGAGCGACGCCCATCCCGCGGTCGCGGGCGCGGATGGCGCGCCACATCAGCAGGAATCCGCGCTGGACGCGTCTGACGAGAGGCGGGATGCGTCAGAAGGGATCCGCGCGTGGAGCGACCTCGAGGTGCTCACCAATAAGGATGTCGCCGAATTCACGGAGGCGGAGGTGACGCTCGCGGAGTCGGCGCTCAGGCGGCTCGTCTGGAGCCCTGGTGAACGCCGCACGCGCCGGTGGACGCGCGGGCGCGGACCCCAGCTCGACCTGCGCCGCGCGCTGGCGCGCAGCGTGAGGACGGACGGCGATGTCGTGGCGCTGCCGCGGCGGCGCCGGCGCACGCGACCCCGGCCCATCGTGCTCCTGTGCGACGTCAGCGGCTCGATGGAGCGCTACTCGCGGATGCTGCTGCACTTCGTGCACGCGATGGCGCGCCGCCATCAGCGGTTCGAGGCGTTCCTGTTCTCGACGCAGCTCACCCGGATCACGCGGCAGGTCCGCGGGAGGCCGCTCGGCGCCGCCGTCGAGGCGGTGTCACGGGCGGTTCCCGACTGGTCCGGTGGGACCCGCATCGGCGACGCGCTCAGGATGTTTCATCAGCGATGGGCGCGCGTCGTGCTGCCGCGCGCTCCCGTGGTGCTGCTCGTGTCGGACGGGTGGGATCGTGGCGACCCGGCCGCCCTCCGTGACGGCGTGGCGCGTCTGCAGCGGAGCTGCCATCGCCTGATCTGGCTGAATCCGCTGATCGGCACCGCGGGCTACGCGCCGCTGACGCGTGGGCTGGTGGCCGCGCTGCCGTTCGTCGACGACTTTTTGGCCGCCCGCACGCTGAAGAACCTTGGCGAGCTGGCGGTCCACTTGAACACGCTCGCGCCGCGCGCACCGCGCCGCCGCTGATGGACATCACCGGCTCCTACACGTTTCCGGTTGCGCCCGCCCGCGTCTGGGATCTGTTGATGGATCCGGCGGTGATTGCGTCGTGTATTCCCGGCTGCGATCGGTTCGAGCCGGATGGGGACGACCGGTACCGCGCGCGGCTGAACGTCGCGCTCGCGGCCATCACCGGCACCTATGAGGGCAGCGTGGTGCTCTCGGAGAAGGTGCCGCACGTGTCCTATCGATTGACGGTCGAAGGCCAGGGACGTCCTGGGTTCGTGAACGGCAGCGCCGTCATTTCACTGCGCGGCGATGGGGAGACGACGGTCGTCCAGGTCGAGGCTGCGGTGCAGACGCGCGGGACGATCGCGCGCCTCGGCCAGCGCCTCATCGCCAGCGTGTCCCAGATGATGATGGACCGCTTCTTTGCCTGCCTGCAGTCGAAGCTGTAGCGCGGCGCAGGGCGCCCTCGAGCGCGCGCCGCGTGAAGACCGGCACCATCGCCCGGCGATAGTCCTCGCTGGCATGGATGTCGGCGTTCACATGCGTCAGGCCGGCGCCGGCGCGCTCCGCGGCGGCGCCGATCGCCGCCGGCGTCAAGGGCTGTCCCGCGAGCGCCTGCTCGACGGCCGTCAGCCGCGTCGCATGCGACCCGGCGCCCGTCAGTCCGACGCGGGCCGATTCGACCCTGCCGCCGCTCACGTCCAGGGCCGCCGCGACGCCGACAATCGCGTAGCGCGACGCGCGCTGGTGCAGCTTGGCATACGCCGCCGCGCGGACCGGCGCGAACTGCACGCTGACGATAATCTCGTCGGCCTCCATATCGACCGTGAACAGGTCCTTGAAGAAATCCGATGCTTTCACGACGCGCCACCCTTTGGGACCTTTCAGGTGGATATCGGCATCGAGCGCCAGGACGACGGCGGGGTAGTCCGCGGCCGGATCGGCGTGGGCCAGGCTGCCGCCGAGCGTGCCCCGGTGGCGCACCTGCGGATCCCCGATCTGCGCCGCCGTGTCGGCCACGACCGGGCACTTGTCGCGCAGCAGGGCAGAGGAGGCGACATCGTGATGCACCGTGCCTGCCCCGATGTGAATCCTGCCCTCCTGCTCCCGGATGCCGGACAAGCCCGGAATACGGGCGATGTCGATGAGCGCCGCCGGTTCGCTCAGGCGGAACTTCATCAGCGGCACGAGGCTGTGGCCGCCGGCGATGAGCTTGGCGCGGCCGCCGGACGCCTTCAGCTTTGCCACCGCATCATCGAGCGAGGTCGCGCGCGCGTAGTCGAACGGTGTCGGGATCACGCCTGGCCTCCGTGGATGATCCGCCACAGCTTTTCGGGCCGCAGCATCAGATCGATGTGCCTGACGCCGAATCCGCTCAAGGCATCGACGGCGGCCGCCACGACACACGGCGTGGATCCGAGCGTCCCGGCCTCGCCCACGCCCTTCGCGCCCAGCGGGTTCACCGGCGTCGGCGTCACGCAGCCATGCAGCTCGAAGCGCGGGAAGTCGGTTGCGCGGGGCAGGGCGTAGTCCATGAAGGACCCGGTCAGGAGCTGCCCGTCCTCGCCGTAGACGACTTCCTCCACGAGCGCCTGGCCGATGCCCTGGGCGAGCCCGCCGTGGATCTGCCCTTCGACGATGAGCGGATTGATCAGGTTTCCGGCGTCGTCCACCGCGACGAGCTTGAGCAGTGTAGGCTCGCCCGTGTCGCGGTCGATCTCGATCATCGAGATATGGCAGCCGAAGGGATACGTGTTGTTGGCCGGTTCGAAGAACGCCTCCTCGCTCAGGCCAGGCTCGAGGCCTTCGGGGAGCGGCACCGGCACGTAGGCGAAGGCGGCAACCTCGGCAAACGATTTCGCCGAGGCCGGCGCCCCCTTCACGGCAATCCTTCCGTTCTCGAAGACCAGATCCGCTTCGTGCGCTTCGAGCAGGGCGGCGGCGAAGCGCGCCATCTTGGTTTTCACCTTGCCGCCGGCCATGTGGAGCGCCGTGCCGCCCACCGCCTGCGAACGGCTGCCGAACGTCCCGACGCCCTGCTTCACGACGGCGGTATCGCCGTGATGGATGGTGACGTGCTCGATCGGGACGCCGAACTGGTCGGCGAGCATCTGGGCGAAGGTCGTCTCGTTGCCTTGGCCGTGCGGCGAGGCGCCGGTCGTGGCGCTGATGCGGCCGTCGCGCTCGATCGTCACCTGGCCGTGCTCCCAGCCCCCGGTCGGCAGCGATGAAGAGGGTCCGAGGCCGCAGACTTCCACGTACATGGAGAGCCCCAGGCCGACGAGCCGCCCCTGCGCTCGCGCCGCGTCGCGCTCCGCCTTCAACCGATCCCATCCGGCCGCCTCGAGCGCCGTGTTCAGCGCTTTCTCGTAATCGCCCGAGTCATAGACGGCGCCCGTCTGGGTCGTGAACGGAAACTCGTGCGGCTGGATGAAGTTCCTGCGGCGCACGTCCGCCGGATCCATCTTCAGCTCCTGCGCCAGCATGTCCATCGCCCGCTCGACGAAATAGGTGGCCTCGGGACGGCCGGCGCCGCGGTACGCGTCGGTCGGCGTCTTGTTCGTGAAGACCTCGGTGAGCGTGGCGCGGACGGCCGGAATCCGGTACGTGGCATTCGCCATCAGCAAGGTCAGCGTCGGGATGGCGGCCGTCAGCAGCATGTTGTACGCGCCGACGTCGGCGATGAGGCGCAGCTTGAGCCCGAGCACCGTCCCGTCGCGCTTCGCGGCCAGATCGACGTAGCCGAGGATGTCGCGCCCGTGTGTGGTGGCGACAAACGCCTCCGATCGGTCTTCGATCCACTTGACGGGCACGCCCAGACGCTTCGAGATCGCGGAGGCCACGTAGTCCTCGGCGTAGATGTTGATCTTCGATCCGAATCCGCCGCCGACCTCCGGCGCGATCGCCCGGACCTGGTCCTGGCCCAGGCCGTTCAGCGCGGCAATGAAGGTCCGGAGGATGTGCGGGTTCTGCGTCGACGACCAGATGGTCATCGAGCCCTTTCCCAGCTCGTAATGCGCCACGACCCCACGCGGTTCGATGGCGCATGGCGCGAGGCGCTGGTTCACCATCCGCTGCGAGATCACGACCTCGGCGGCGGCAAACGCCTTGTCGATGGCCGAGTCGTCCACCTTGCCCGCGGCGTCCACGCCCGTGCCGCTCGGCACGAGCGCCACGGCCAGGTTGTTCGGGAACTCCGGGTGGATGACCGTCGGCTGCCCCTTCATGGCCAGCTCCGGATCGACCACCGCCGGCAGCGGCTCGTAGTCCACCACGATGGCGTCGGCCGCATCCCGCGCGACGTAGCGGTCGCGCGCCACGACCACCGCCACCGGATCGCCGACGTACCGGACGACATCCACGGCGACGGCCCGATGCGCTGGCGACGAATACGGCGTTCCGATCGGCATCGGTCCGAGCAGTTCGGCGATCTCGGCGCCGGTGAACACCGCTTCGACACCCTCCATCGCCTGTGCGGCGCTGGCGTCGATCCTGCGGATCCGTCCGTGCGCGATGTCGCTGCGCTTGAAGAAGAGGTGCTGCATGCCAGGCAGCGTCACATCGTCCACGTACGTGGCGCGGCCCTGAATCAGGCGCGGGTCTTCGCGCCGCTTGACCCGCTGGCCCACGAGCTTCGGCAATATGGGAGTCGTAGTCATGGCTACCTCTTGCCCGCCGCGTGCTGAATGGCGTTGACGATGTGCTGATAGCCCGTGCAGCGGCAGAAATTGCCGGCGATGCCTTCGCGGATCTGCTGCTCGGTCGGCTTCGGCGTGTCGTTCAGCAGGGTGACGGCGGCCATGATCATGCCGGGCGTGCAGTACCCGCACTGCAGGCCGTGTTCTTCCCAGAAGCCCTGCTGCAGGGGATGGAGCTCGCCGTCGCGCGCCAGCCCTTCGATCGTGGTGATCTCCGAGCCATCGGCCTGCACGGCGAACAGCGTGCACGACTTGGCGCTCCGGCCGTCGATGAGCACCGTGCACGCGCCGCACTGGCTGGTGTCGCATCCGACATGCGTGCCGGTTAGACGCAGCTGCTCCCGCAGAAAGTGCACGAGCAGCAGGCGGGGCTCCACGTCCGCGCGGCGGACCTTTCCGTTGACGGCGATCGACACCTGAGCCATCTGTGCCTCAAATCGGTTTCATAACCGACGTAGTGCCCGGCTTTAGCCGGGCTGAAGCCCGGCACTACGTACGAGATTGGTGCCCTTGGTCGCTTATGCGACCAGTTCTCCGGAGTGAGGAACGGACGATAGCCAGCCTGCGTGCGGAAGTCAATGCGTCGTATCGCCCGCTGCAAGGCCGAGTGACGTTGACGGCGACGGCGGACAGCCGGCGGTCAGCGCCCGCTGGGCGCAACCAGGGCACGCGCCTCACGCAGGTCGCGCGTATTGAACCCCTCGCGGAATTCGCCATAGATCGCCGCGAGCTGCCCGCGTGCTTCTTCGTCCCTCCCCCAGTGCCGCGCGAAGCGGCAGAGGCCGATCGCCGCCCGCAGCTCGAGCTGGCGGGCGCCCTGCGAGCGGGTCAGTGCCAGCGCGCGTTCGAGCGCCTCTCGGCCTTCGTCCAGCAGCGCCTGGCGCGACGCCGTCGCCGGACCGTGCTCGAAATCCTGAAGGATGATCTCGCCGCGGAGCCGGTGGATCTCGGGCTCCCAGAACTGATCGCCGTTGGATTGGGTAAGGTGCAGAGCTTCTGTCAGGACCGCGTGTGCCTCCTCGCGCTCCCCATGCCTGCCCAGGGCGTCGCCCAGCAGCGCCAAGTACACAGGCACGGCGTAGTCCGCGCCGGCGCGTCGCCACGCCTCGATGCCCTGCCGCATCTCGGCGATGCCCTCGGCCGCCTCTCCGAGCGCGGCGCGTCCCCAGCCGTGCGTAATCATGCTCGGCGCCCACCACTGCAGCAGGCCGTGCTCGGCTGACAACCGAACGGCGGCCTCGGCCGAGTGGCGCGCGCGCTTCGCGTCGCGCCGGAACGCGTGCAGAAAGGACGCGAAGGCGATCGCGCAGGCACGATCGACCGGCTGGTCCGTCTCGTCGGCGACCGCGACGGCAGCCCGGCTACGCGCCAAGGCCTGGGTCGGGTACCCGAGCACCCACAGGCACCACGACAGGTGCACGAGGCACACCATCGCGAGGTCCAGTGGATGGATCACCGCGTACGCGGGGCGCTGGCGGGCGTCGTGGAGCGCGAGCGCATGCTCGAAGGAGGCACGCGCATCAGATGGTTGGCCCTGATGCATCTGCGTGATGCCGAGCGACATCCGCCCCCAGAGGATGGGCGGGGCGGCTCCGTTGTGGGGCGCGCCATCGAGGATCTGCTCGGCAAACCCACGGGCCCCGGTGATGCGGCCGCGCATCAGGTGATACGCGTAGAGCCCAACGAGCGCCGCCGTCGACGCCGGCGTGCTGCCAGCGTTCTCGCACAACTCCCAGGCGCGCCCGTACGCGCGCTCGGCCTCCGCCGCGGCGAAGCCATGTGCGGCGGCCGTGGCCATCCCAAGCAGGAGCTGCAGGCTCAACTCATGCTCGTGTCTTTCGTGGCCGTTCGGCATTTGGGGGAGCATCGCCAGTCCGGCCGTGGCATGGCGGATTGCCTCCGTGCAGCCGCTCACCGCCAGCGCGTTGCGCGCGGCGTGCAACCGGTAGCGCACCGCGGCTTCCGAATCCCGCGCCTGCTCGAAGTGCACGGCCAGCCGGGCGGCAATCCTCGTCGCCTGCGGCCCGTAGGCCGCCTCTTCCCGCAGCGCCACGCGCCGGTGGAAATCTTGCCGGGACGCGGCAGGCACCTGGTCGTAAATCACCTCTCGGTACAGCGCATGGGAGAATCCATACCGGCCGGCCGTCGTCCTGTCGGGCCAGGTTTCCTCGCCGTCTGCCCGCACCAGCACCCGGCGCCGGGCCAGCGCCGCACACCGCTCGTCTACCGCCGCGACCGCCTCGTCCAGCGCCGCCGCGGCGCTGGACGCCGACCAGTCTGCGCCGGCCACGCTCGCGGCTTCGAGCAGGCGGCGCTCCGGGATCGCCAGCCGATCGAGTCGCGCCTCGATGAGTTGCCGAATGCTGGGCGGCACCTCGCGTTCGACGACGTCGGGCCCGACGCGAATGTCCCATCCGCCGCCGCCACTCGGCACGAGCCACTCGTTCGCCACCACGTGATCCAGCATTGCCACCATGAACAACGGGTGGCCCTCCGTGCGGCGGTACACCGCCCGGCTCAGCTCCGCAGCCTTCGTCGCTCCTGGGTACTTTGCATCGAGGTACGCGTGCACCGCCGACTCGGACAGCAGCGGCAGGGACAGCTCCGCACACAGACGGTGCAGCCGAAGTCCCTCGATCAGCGCCGGCAGCGGATGCTCAGGCGGCTGCTGTCTCCTCCGGACGATAGGTGGCGAGCACGAAAAGGCGGGCGCGATCTCTCCGTCGCGCCAGGGCTCCGAGCGCATCCAGCGTCGAGGGGTCGCTCCAGTGCAGATCCTCCACCACCAGGACGAGAGGATGCTCTCGCGCGAGCACGTCGAGCGTCTCCACGAGCTCCCGGAGCATGCGCTCGCGCGTGGCGTTCCCAGTTCGGCGGCGGAGGTTCACGGCGTCGTCTGGCCTGAGCAATCCGGGCATCTGCGCAAGCCAGCTCGGCGCGTGCCGCGCCAGACGCCGCTTGATCGCGGCGCCGCCCAATCCGCGGCAAAGATGACCGAGCGCGTCGAGGATCGGCAGGTACGCTTCGCCGGCCCCGTGCTGCTCCACGCATTGACCGCGTCCTACGCGAACGCCCCGAACGTTCGGACTCTCGAGAAGCAGGTCGACGAGGGCCGTCTTGCCAAGACCGGCCTCGCCTGTCACGAACACGAGCTGGCGCGATCCACCAGCCGCGTGGGCGAACCACTCTTCGAGCTGCGCGAGCTCCGCCTCGCGGCCGACGATTGCGCGCGCCTCGGGAAGCCGCGGCACGGCCGCGGCCTCCGGTGCTTCCAAGGCAGGCGCATCGACGAGCGAAATTTTTCCCACGAGGCAGTAGCCCCGCCGATGCCGCGTTTCGATGAGGCGCGGTGTCCTGGCATCGTCTCCAAGCGCGGTCCGCAGTCGGTTGATGGCCACCTTCAAGACGGCGTCGCTTACAAAAACGTCAGGCCACGCCGCTGCCAGGAGCGCTTCTTTCGTGACGAGCCGTCCCTGGTGCGCGATGAGCAACTGCAGGATGGCGACATCCTTTGGCCTCAAAGGAATATCGCGCGCGCCGCGCCGAAGGCGGGCGTCGGTCACGTTGAGGGAGACACGTTCAGGCCGGCCTCCCACGGGAGGCTTCATATCCGCTGCTCGCTGCTGTCAGGAAATTACCGAAAGATTACCACTCTGTCAGCACCTTGCCGAGGAAAAGGGCAGACACACCAAGGGGGAGACGGAATGAAGATCGATCTTCGGGCAGCATCGCTGCTGATCGTTCTGGTTCTGGGCGGGTTGCTCGGCGAGAACGCGCGCGCGACGTCACACATCGTCGTCGTCGATCTCGGCACGCTGGGCGGCAGCGACAGCTCCGCCGAGACGGTGAACGAGACCGGCCAGGTCGCCGGATGGAGTTCCACCGCCGACAATGCGGCCGGGCATGCGACGCTCTGGGAGATAGCTACTCTGACTCTGCCATCGACCCCGAACGACTGTCGGAACGGCGGCTGGAGGACCTACGGGGTATTCAAGAATCAGGGCGACTGCGTCAGCTTCGTCGCCACCCGCGGCAAGAACCCGCCCGGCTAACTTAGCCGGCGACACGTCGACCGACGATCGCGCACGGGCGCAGCCATCTCGAGGACGTCGATGGTGCCGGCGATCTCGATCTGGTGCTGCACTCCAGGACCGGCGCCGCCGGCATCGCCTGC
>MEKU01000050.1:10022-31283 GCA_001767195.1 Acidobacteria bacterium RIFCSPLOWO2_02_FULL_67_21 | reverse complement strand
TTGACGGCCGCCGCGTATCTCGCACGGGCCGGCCGCAAGGTGCTCGTGCTCGAGCGGCGCCACCTGATCGGCGGCGCCGCGGTCACCGAGGAGGTGTTCAAGGGCTTCAGATTTTCGGTCTGCTCCTACGTCGTGTCGCTCCTGCGCCCCGAGATCATCCGCGAGCTCGACCTGCCGCGCCACGGCCTCGAGATTCTTCCGCTCGACGGCACGTTCACGCCGATGCCGGATCGGCGGCACCTCTGGCGCGTCAACGATCACGCCCGCACCCGCCGCGAGATCGCGCGCCACTCGCTCCTCGATGCCGAGGCGTATGACGAGTACGGACGCGCCATGATCGCCATGGGGCGGTTCGTGAAGCCGATCCTGAACATGCTGCCGCCGGATCCGATGTCGCGCCGTCCGCGCGACCTGGGCCGGCTCCTCTTCCTGGTGCGGCGGTTTCGGGAGCTCTCGCGGCAGGATCAGTCCACCCTGATTCAGTTGATGACCATGAGCGCGGTCGACTTTCTCGATCGCTGGTTCGAGACCGACGTGCTGAAGGCGACGATGTCGGCGTCGGGGATCATCGGGACCTTCCTGGGGGTCCGATCGCCGGGAACCGCCTACGTGCTGCTGCACCATTACATGGGGGAGATTGACGGCGCGTTCCGCTCCTGGGGGCTCCCCCGCGGCGGCACGGGGGCCATCTCCAACGCCATCGCCATGGCGGCGCGCGAAGCCGGGGCCGAGATTCGCACGGAGGCGGCCGTTGCCGGGATCGTCGTCCGCCACAACCTCGCGCGCGGCGTGGTGCTGGACAACGGCGATGAGATCGCCGCCTCGACCGTCGCCTCGAGCCTGGATCCGCGCCAGACGTTCGAGCGCCTGATCGACCCGGCTTTGCTCCCGGAAGACTTTCGGAGCGACATTCAGCGGTACAAGTTCCGCGGCTCGTCGGGCAAGGTGAACCTGGCGCTCGATCGGCTGCCGGAGTTCGCCTGCCTGCCGGGGCCCGGCCCTCACCTGCGCGGCGCCATCTCGATTTCACCGAGCGTCGACTACATGGAGCGCGCCTACGACGCCGCCAAGTACGGCCGATTCTCCCGCCGTCCGTACATCGACATCGTCATTCCGTCGCTGACCGACCCGAGCGTGGCGCCGCCCGGCAAGCATGTGATGTCGTGCTTCGTGCAGTACGCGCCGTACCACCTGACCGAGGGCACGTGGGACGACAAGCGCGAGGAATTCGGCGATACGGTCGTCAACACGATCGCCGAGTATGCTCCGGGCTTCCGCGACAGCATCCTCCATCGGCAGGTCGTGACGCCGCTGGATCTCGAGCGCGAGTGGGGGCTCTCGGAAGGCAACATCTTTCAAGGCGAGCTGACGCTCGAGCAGCTCTTCTTTCTCAGGCCCGCGCCGCGATGGGCGCGGTACAGCACGCCGGTCGACGGCCTGTACCTGTGCGGCTCGGCGACGCATCCCGGCGGCGGAATCATGGGCGCTCCGGGACGAAATGCGGCGATGAGAATTCTGTCGGACTCCCGCGCGTGAGCAGCGTCATCATCATCGGCGGCGGACATAACGGGCTCACCGCCGCCTTCTATCTCGGCCGGGCGGGCTTCAAGCCGATCGTGCTCGAGCGGCGCGACTCGGTGGGCGGCGGCGCCATCACGGGCGAGCTGCACCCCGGATTCAAATGTCCGACGCTGTCCCACCACGCGGCCATCTGGAGCGGGATCGCCGCCGACATGCGGCTGGAGCAGCGCGGCGTCTCGTACCTTCGACCGCCTGTTGAGGTGTATGCCGCGTCGGCCGACGGAGCACCGGCTGTCGTGTACGCGGACAACGTCCGGGCCGGCGACGGCCTGCGATCCGCTTCCGTCAAGGACGCCGAGGCGTACCCGCGGTATCGAGCGGCCCTCACCGGGATCTGCGGCGTGCTCGCGTCGATCCTGACATCTCCCCCACCTGATATCGATCGGCCCGATGCCAGAGACCTGTGGAATCTGCTCGTATCGGGCCGCCGTTTCAGGGGGCTGGGCGGAAGAGACGCGTATCGGCTGTTGCGCTGGCTGCCGATGCCGGTCGCGGACCTTGCCGGTGAGTGGTTCGAATCCGACCTGCTGCGCGCCGCGCTGTGCGGCCCCGGCGTGTCGGGAACGATGCTGGGCCCCCGATCGGCGGGATCGGCGCTCGTGCTCCTGCTGCGCGAGACACATCGCCTGCTGGCGGGTTCAGCCTCCCGGGTCCGCGGCGGTCCGGGTGCCTTGACCGGGGCCATGGCGGCGGCGGCACGAGAGGCTGGCGCCGACATCCGGACCGGCACGCGCGTCGAGCAGATCCTCGTGGAGCACGACCGGGTCAGCGGCGTCATTGCAGGCGGCGGTCGCATTCCCGCATCGGCGGTGATCTCGGCCGTCGATCCGAAGACGACCGTGCTCGACCTGATCGACCCGGTCCATCTCTCCCCCGATTTCCTGTCGTCGATGCGGAATTACCGCGCCGCCGGCACCGTCGCGAAGGTGAATCTTGCGCTGTCGGCGCTGCCGGCGTTTGGCGGTTCGGGCCCGGCTAAAGCCGGGCACTACGGACGCGTGGATGCGTCAACGGCGGAGCTCCTGTCGGGGCGCATTCACATCGGGCCCGGCATCGACTATCTCGAGCGCGCCTTCGATCGTGCGAAGTACGGCGAGCTGTCCGAGGATCCGTGGCTCGATATCGCGATCCCCTCGATTCTCGACCCCGGGCTGGCGCCTCCGGGAGCGCACGTGATGTCGGTCTGCGCGCACTACGCTCCGTTCGCGCTACGGGGCGCCGGCTGGCCGGCGCTCGAGCCGGTACTTCTCGAGCGCGTGCTGCGAACGCTCGAACGGTTTGCTCCGGGAATCAGGCGGCTCGTCGTGGCCGCGCAGGCCATCACGCCGGCGGCGCTTGCCGCAGACTACGGGTTTCATGGCGGTCATATCTTTCACGGGGAGCTCGCGCTCGATCAGCTGCTCATGATGCGGCCGGTGCTCGGCTTCGGCCGGTACCAGACCCCGCTCCCCGGTCTGCATCTGTGCAGCGCCGGCACCCACCCGGGAGGACTGATGTCTGGCGCCAGTGGAAAAATGGCGGCGGCTCACGTCACGAGAGCGCTGAAAGGCCAGCGATGAACGACGATCTGCGGTTCCCGGTCGGTCGTTTCGACGTTGCGGCGCCCGCAACTCCCGACATGCGGCCGGCTGCGATGGCGGCGATTGCGGAGCTTCCGGCGCGCATGCGGGCCGCGGTGTCGGACCTGACCGATCCGCAGCTGGACACGCCGTACCGGCCGGGCGGATGGACGGTCCGCCAGCTCGTGCACCATGTCGCCGACAGCCATGCGAACGGCTACATCCGCCTGAAGCTCGCGCTGACCGAAGACGAGCCGACGATCAAACCGTATCGGCAGGACGCATGGGCATCGCTTCCGGACAGCCGCCTGCGCGTGTCCATCTCGCTCGGAATGCTCGACGCCGTCCACGCGCGATGGTCCTCGCTCTGGCAGGCGCTCGAGCCCGCGCAGTTCGCGCGCCGGTTCCGCCACCCGGAGCTCGGCCTGCTCACGCTGGACACCCACCTGCAGCTCTATGCCTGGCATTCGCGCCATCACGTCGCACACATCACCGCGCTCCGGAAGCGTGAGGGCTGGCTTGGGATAGGATAGAGGCCTCGATGGCGGCTCCCAGACCCAAGGACACCCGCGCAGACGGCCGGCCGGAGGTCGGCGATGCGCTCGGCATGATCGAGACGCGCGGCCTCGTCGGATTGATCGAAGCCGCCGACGCCATGCTCAAGACGGCCAATGTGGTCCTCGTGAGCTGGCAGAAGGTCGACGCGGGCCTCGTGACCGCCCTCATCCGCGGGGATGTGGGCTCGGTGAAGGCCGCCACCGACGCAGGCGCCGCCGCCGCGCGGCGCGTCGGCGAACTGATCGGCGTGCACGTGATTCCCAGGCCCGCCGACGGCCTCGAGAAGATCTTCCCGATCCGGTAGTCCCACATCGCTCACAAGCCACAGAGACACAGAGTCACAGAGGAAATTCCCTAAGTTAGTTGTTGTCTCTGTGTCTCTGTGTCTCTGTGACTCTGTGGCCCGTGATTACGATTTCCGGACGACCGTGCGCGGGCGGCGCTTCCGTTCGCGCACCGTCAGCGGCCGGATCGGCAGCTGCTCCCCCACCATCAGCAGCGGCTGGTCGGGCCGATCCAGGTTGAAGAACTGCCCGTCCCGCGATCGGAGATAGAGCTGGTCGCCGCCGATGAAGAGCGTCATCGGGCCGTCATCGCCAATCGCCTCGTACAGTCGGACGCTGAAGACATCGCGCAGCGTTGCGAGCAGACGACGCAGCCGAGGAATCGAGAAACCACGCCTGCGGAGGTCGGCGAGCACCTGCAGCTCGAGCACGTCGTACGGCGTGTAGCGCCGCTCGGTGAACCCGCCGGCTTCGGTGCGATGCGGCGCGACGGCCGGCCTGAACAGACGCCGCGTGTCCCACCACTGAAGCTGCCGCGCCGTGAGGCCCGTGAGCCCGGCGACCTCCCTCGACGTGTAGTGCTTCTTGAGCTTCACAGGCCGAACCGGTCGGGTCGCACGAGGGCAAGCTCCCTCCGCTCGCGCCCGTCGACGAGCTGATCCGCCACCAGTGCAGCCGTCAGCGGCGCCAGGAGGACGCCACTCCGATAATGGCCCGTGGCGAAGTACACCCCGCGCATGCTCGATGACGCGCCGATGATCGGCAGCTCGTCGGCGGTCGCGGGACGAAGCCCGGCCCGCGCCTCGTGAAACGCCGCGTTTCCAAGCGCGGGGACCAGCCGCTCGCCGTCATCGAGCAGACGGCGGACGCCGGAGACCGTGACCCGCTCGTCGAAGCCAACGTCCTCGACGGTCGCCCCCACGAGCACGCTGCCGTCCTGCCACGGTACCAGGTACGCGGCTGCTCCCCACACCACGTGCGAGACGGGCGGTTCCGACAGGCGGAGATGCAGCAGCTGCCCGCGGACGGGACGGACCGGCGCCTGCCGTCCCGCCAGGACGATGCCGCCCGACCAGCTGCCGGCGGCAACAACGACCGCATCTGCGCTGAGCGCCCCGCCGGTCGTCTCGACGCGCACCGGAGCTGCGCCGTCGATCGCATGCACGTGCGCCACCGAAAACTCCGCGCCCCGCCGGGTCGCCGCCTCAACGAGCGCGGAGAGAAGGCTCTGAACGCCGACATAGCCGTGTGCCGGGATGCGCAGCCCCGCTGTCACCCGTGCGTCCAGCGCCGGCTCCAGCTGCCGCGCCTCGCGGCCGCTCAACAACGAGTGCGCAACCCCCATTGCCGAGAGCGCGCGATCCTCTTCCGCCAGCTTTCCTGCCTCAGCGTCGTCATGCGCGATTTGAAGCGTCCCGATGCGGCGGTACTCGATCGGCGCCCCCGCGTCTGAGGACACCCGCGAGATGAAGCGGTCGTACTGCTCGAGGCCGCAGACGCCGAGCTGCAGCAGCGCCGCCGAATGCCCCTCGATGTATGGCGTCAGCATGCCGGCGGAGGCGCGCGTGGCGCCGAGGCCCGGCCCCCGGCCATCGATGACGTGCACCTGCACGCCACGGACGGCAAGCTCGTAGGCGATGGCGCAGCCGACGACACCGGCGCCGACCACGATGACCTTCACGGGATGATTGTAGTAGGCAGTAGGCAGTAAGTACGTAGCGCCGGGCTTCAGCCCGGCTCACGCCGGGCACGACGTCGGTTATGAAATAGGTTCCTAGAAGCGGAACTGCATGCCGACTTCGACGCGGCGCGCCTGCGAGGCGGAGGTCGGCGTGCCGAAGAACGGCGAGAGGAGATTGCCGCTGAAGTTCACGAAGTTGGTGCGATTCAGGACGTTGAACGCCTGCACGTAGAACTCGAGCCGGAAGCGCTCGGTTGCCCCGCCGCCGCCGAACCCTCCGCCGCCCTGCCGGTCGCCGCCGGGCGGGCCTCCCCCGGGCGGGCCACCCTGCCCGCCGTCCGCAGCGGCCCCGGGCCCCGCGATGAAGACCTGGCCTCCGCCGCCCTGCGCGCCGTCGTTCGAGCCGCCGAATCCGAAGCCGCGGCTGAACCGCAGGTTCATCTCGACGCGTCCGGCGCCGCGCGACGTATTGCGCCCGACGCCGGCCGGCCGGTCGTTGCTGACGCCGTCGCGGTTGTCATCGCGTCCGGTCGTGATGGTGTACGGCCCCGCCGATTGCGCCGAGCCGCTGATGTTCGCGCGGACGCCGAGCGGCAGGCCGACGTTGAACATCGCGTTGAACCGGTGCCGCACGTCCTGCCCGGCGGGACCCCATTCCGCGTCCGGGTTGTTGCTGTCGGCCGGCAGCGACAGCGCGCCGTTGGCATGGTTGCGGTTGTTCGACCAGGTGTAGCTCGCGTTCAGGAAATTGCGCCGCTCCGGCATGCGGAACGTCGCGCTGACATTGAGCCGGTCCGTCGCGGAACGGCCCGTCGACTCGATCTGTGTGACGGTGCCGACCCCAGGCTCAGGACGGACGCCGGATGCGTCCGGCGCATTGACGTTCCTGGCGCGCAGCTGGTTCCGCCCGCGCATGAACATGTACGACGTCTGGAGCATGAGCGTCGGCGTGATCGGCCGCTCGAGGCCGATCGAGGCCTGATGGACGTACGGCATGCGAAGGTCCGGGGCCGCCTGGACGCGGCCGCTGCCGAGCACGGTGGCCGCCGTGCCGCCAGCCGGATCGGGGTACCCCGGATCGAGAATGAGGATGTCCCGCTGCGCGCCTGCTTCGCCGGTCACGCGCAGCGTCTGGTCGTGCAGGCTCGCGTCGTACCAGTCGTGGAAGATCCCGTAGCCGCCGCGCAGCGTGGTCCGCAGGCGGCGGGGGGTGAACGTGAAGCCGACCCGGGGCATCAGGTTCGCCGCGTCGCCCAGGTGATTCTGGAGTTCATGGCGGACGCCCAGGCTCATCGAGAAGCTGCGGCTCAGACGGAAATCGTCCTGCCAGTAGAGGCCGAGCTGATACTGGGAAAATGCGGTCTCGAGCTGCCCCAGCCGCTGCGTGAACGTGTCGGGCGCCCCGGCCAGAAACGCGTCGAGACTGCCGAACGTGAACGTGCCCGCCGCGTTCCGCGCATCCAGATTCCGGTACGCTCCCGCTTCGAGCAGCAGGCCCGCACGCATGGCGTGGCGCCCGACCGTGAAATCGACATCGTCGGCAATCTGCAACGTCCGCGTCGAGCCGTCGCTCGCCACGCCGGCGCCGCCGTTGCTGAACGCGTCGATGACGATGACGGCGGGCGCCGCGGACGCGGAGGCCGAGGCGCTCTCCTCGAAGTTCCACTCGAAGCGGACGTTGTTGAGCGCCGAGCGGCCGAGCACGCTCTGGAGCGACGTGCGCACCCGGTGATCGGTCGACGACCGCTGATAGGCCCGCTCCGTCAGATTGAAGTCGCCCACCCCGAGGTTCTGGCGCGAGTCTTCGCCGCCGCGGTACTCGAGCCGGAGCGACTGATTCATGCTGAACGCATGTTCGATCCCGGCGCTGACGTTCGTCTGATCGAACGGCCGCTTCACCTGATCGGCGATGCGGCCGCCGGGCTGCAGCGCCACGATGGTGGTGGAATCAAACGAGCGGTTGCCGCCGACGTTCAGCCGGAACGACGTCTGGTTCTGCACGATCGGGCCGCGAATCCCGAGGTTGAACCGGCGGAACTGCTCCGGCGTCTTGGCCCTGGCAAACGCGTTGCGCGCATTCAGGACGTCGCTGCGGAGCCCCAGGTTGGCGTTGCCCTGCCATTCGGTCAGGCCGGGCCTCGTGATGATCTCCACGCGCATCCGGCCGGCATCGTGGTTGTCGGCGGAGAACGAGTTGTTGCGGAACCGGATCTGGCGGATCTCGTCCCGGTTGGGAAGGCGGCCGCCCGTGAACCCGTCGACCTGAAACACGGCGCCGGCGCCGCCGGTCATGGCTTCGAGCTGCGCCTGGAGCTCGTCGGGATCGTCCGAGAGCTGCGCGATCTCATCCTCTTCGAGAATCGTCGTCAGCGAGTTGCCGCGCGTGTCGTCCGCCGCCGGATTCTGGACGACGATCTCCTCCTGGATGCCTGCCAGACCGAGCGTCACGTTTTGATTGTTGTTGCCGCGCCGCAGCGCGATCATCCGGTCGAAGGCCGTGAATCCCTCGGCCTCTATCTGCACCTGGACGCTGCCGATCGGCAGCCGCGTCAGCGTGGCCTGGCCGCGCTGATCGACGACGGCGTCGACCATGGCGCCGGCAGGAGTAGTGACGCGAACGCGCGCGTTGGGGATGGAGGCGCCGGACTGATCCAGCACAGTGACCCGCAGCTGCGCCTGGTCGGTCGCCTGGGCGAGCGCTGGCGCGGCTGCCGCCACGAGCGCCAGCATCACGACCGCCGCGGTCCGGATGGCCCTCATTGGGCGAACACGTCTCCTCGGAACGAGGGGTTGATCCGGTAGCTCTCGACGACCCATTCCTCGACCGTCGTGTCGTTGAAGCCCCGGGTGACGAGATGGGGCAGTTTGATACCGTTGACGGTCTTGTAGCCGCCGAGCGTCATGCGAAGGGTTGCGTCCGGCGGGCGATCGGGACGCGGACCGTCGGGGCGTGGCGCACCCTCCGGCGGCGCACCGTCGCCGCGGGCCCCGCGGCCGCCGCGCCGCCCGGCAAACACCATCTGTGGCGCAACGCCCCGCCACGTGATCATCAGCGGCACGTGCGTCGACGCATCCAGAAACAGCCGGAGCGCGGGCCCGGCCGCGGGCGTGACCTCGAGCACGTCGGCCTTGCCGTCGGGCGCCTCTGCCGTTCCGACCCACGTCACGCTGCCGTCGGCGGCGAGCAGCCATGCCAGCATCAGCCGCGCGAGCTCCGCCTGACGTGCGGTCCGCTGCAACTCCTGGATCCGCGCCGGATCGGCGGCGGCACGTCCGCCCCCGTCAGGTCCTCCACGGCCCGCGTCACCGCCACGGCCGAACCGGGTGATGAACGCGCCGCGCCCGCTGTTCTCCTCCCAGACCTCGGTCCCGTTCAGGACTTCCGTGCGGACCACCGCAGGGCCGCCGCCCGGAGGGCTCAGATCCTCGTCGCGCCGCAGCTTGTCGGGACGCTCGATCCGGATCTGAAGCTCCCCGCCCATATTGAACTGGCCGGCGGCCCGCTTGAACGCTCCCCGGACGTCGAGCGTCTTGACGCCCAGGAGCCGCTCCTCGCCGCCGATCGCGCGTCTCGCCTCGGCCAGCAGCGCCGCACCTTTGCCGGGATCCTGGGCCAGAACGGACGGCGCCAGACCCGCCTGGATACCCATCGTGGCCAGTACAGCCACCCTCAGCCTGTTTCCCACCATAGTCACCCTACCGCTACTTACGCTCTCCGCAAGGGTTTGGTTGCGCCCCATTCGCGCTGCTCACAGTATTTTCACACCTCGTCCACCGGCTCGGTGAGATAGGCGTCGGCGCCGCTGGAGTACCCGCGCGGCGTGGGGATGTCACCGCCGGAGCGCGGCGCGCAGACCGCTCGAGAGGACATCGGCACACGCAGGTACGGTTTTGCGCCATTTCCACGAGCGCATCAGGGGCACGTCCCTTGCTACCTCGACTATTCGAGGACTGCACGTCATGGACATTCGGACACCGGCGCTGGCGGCCCTGGCCGCCGGATGCCTCATCGGCGGCGCGGCGGGCGCGTACCTCGTCGGCGGCGCGAGGCAGACAGGTGCGCCGGCCATCGGCGACACCGCAACGGATGTCACCGCTGCGGGCCCGCAGACGGCGACGCCGGACCAGCCCGCGTCCGATCCCGCGCGATACGCGGCTCCGGTGGCTTCAGCTCCCGTGCGCCGTGCGACGCCGGTGCAGCCGGCGCGGGAGCACGTCGACACGATCGAGCCGCCTCGATCTCCGAGTGGGGCGACGACCGGCGTCGACATGGCGCCGGCGGGCGATGTGGTCGAATCGCGGGCCCTTGCACCGATCGAACCGGCACCCGTCGAGACGTTTGGAGCGCCCGAGCCGCTGTTCACGGAGTTGACGATTCCTGCGGAATCGGTTCTCGGCCTCGAGGTCGAGACCTCGCTGACCAGCGAGCGCGCGGCCGTCGAAGACGAAGTGGTCGCGCGCCTCACCCGCGACGTCCGCTCCGGCGAGCGGGTGGCGATCCCGGCCGGATCGCGGGCACGCGGCGAGGTCACGCTGGTGGAGCGCGGAGGCCGGCTTCGCGAGCGCGCCCGGCTTGCCGTCCGGTTCACGTCGCTCGTCCTCCCTGACGGGACGAGGGTGCCGATCGATACCGACCCGCTGATTCGCGAGGGCGACGCGCCGGCCGGCCGGAGCACGGCGACAATCGGCGGCGGCGCCATCGGAGGCGCCATCATCGGAGGGATTCTCGGCGGCACGCGCGGCGCGGTCATCGGGGGCTCGGTGGGCGCCGGCGCAGGGACCGCCGCGGCGCTGGCCGGCGGGCGCAGCGCCGCCACGCTTCCGTCCGGAACGCTGGTGACGGTCCGCCTGACGAAACCGGCGTATGTCACGCTCGAACACTGAAGCCAACATCTCAGCACCGTAGTGCCGGGCTTCAGCCCGGCTAAAGCCGGGCACTACGTCACTCCAGCACTCCAGGCACCTTAGGCACCCCAGGCACCCTCCGTGCGATGTAAGATCTGCCGCCAGGGGGTTTTCGTCATGAGAATTCGAATTGCGCTGGCAGCTGCACTGGCGGCGCTGCTCACGTTGCCTGCGGCTGCCCAGGTTCAGAAGCAGGAGTTTGCCGGCGTCCGGAACTTCTCGCGCGTGGATGCCACGGTCGGCTGCGGCGGGGCCGTCGACCCGACGGCGATGGCCGCGCTCAAGAAGGAAGGGTTCGTCTCCGTGGTCAACCTGCGGATGCCGACCGAAGAGGGCGCCAATGTGGAGCAGGGCCGCGCGGCGGCGCAGGCGGCGGGGCTCAAGTACATCCATCTGCCGTTCAATGTGGCGGCGCCGGACAGCAACGTCGTCGACAGCTTCCTGGCGGCGGTGGCGGACAAGAGCAATCAGCCGGTCTTCATCCACTGCGGGTCGGCGAGCCGGGTCGGCGGCATGTGGACGATCAAGCGCGTCCTGCAGGACAAGTGGTCGCTCGACAGGGCGCTGGCCGAGGGCAAAGCGATCGGATTGAATAGCGCGGCGCTCGAGACCTTCGTCACCGACTACATCAAGGCGCATCAATGATATTGACGAATTGACGGATTGACGAATTGAATCCGCAATCCGTCAATTCGTCAATCCGTCAATTCGTCAATTCATGGATCCCGCCGACTTCCGGCGCCACGGCCATGCGCTCGTGGAGTGGATCGCAGACTACCTGGCCGGAGCCGAGCGCTACCCCGTGCTGCCGCGCGTGGCGCCCGGCGACCTTCGCCGGGCGCTGCCGGCCGCCGCGCCCGAGCAGGGCGAGCCGTTCGACGCGATCTTCGCCGACTTCGAGCGTCTGATCGTTCCCGCGCTCACCCACTGGAATCATCCCGGGTTCTTCGCCTACTTCGCCATCACCGCCAGCGCGCCGGGCGTGCTCGCCGAATTCCTCGCGGCCGCGCTCAACCAGCAGGCGATGCTCTGGCGCACGTCTCCGGCCGCCACCGAGCTCGAGGAGGTGGCGCTCGGCTGGCTCCGCGACCTCATGGGCCTGCCGCCGTCGTTCGAGGGGGTGATCTACGACACCGCCTCGATCGCGACGCTCCACGCGCTCGCGGCCGCGCGTCAGGCCGCTCTTCCTGACGTGCGCGCGCAGGGGCTCGGCCGTTCCGATGCGAGCGCCATGCGCGTGTACTGCTCGGAGCAGGCGCACTCGTCGGTGGACAAGGCGGTCATCCTGCTCGGGCTCGGGCATCGCGCGCTGCGCCGCATCCCGGTCGACGACCGGTTTCGGATGCGCGCCGACGCGCTGCGCGATGCGCTGGCGCACGATCGCGTGGCGGGCGGCATGCCGATGGCGGTCGTCGCGACCATCGGCACGACATCCACCACCAGCGTCGATCCGGTCGGCGAGATTGCCGCGATCTGCGCCCGTGAACAGGTCTGGCTGCACGTCGATGCGGCGTACGCCGGGCCCGCGGCCATCATCCCGGACTACCGGCCGCTGTTCACCGGCTGGGAACAGGCCGACTCGGTCGTGGTCAATCCGCACAAGTGGCTCTTCACGCCGTTCGACCTCAGCGCGTTCTACTGCCGGCGCATGGACGTGCTGCGCGAGGCGCTGGCGATCGTCCCCGAATACCTCGAGACCGCCGAGGGGCAGCGCGGGGTGCGAAATCTGATGGACACCGGCGTGCAGCTGGGCAGGCGCTTCCGGGCGCTCAAGCTGTGGGCGGTACTGCGCCATTTCGGGGCCGCGGGCATTCGGGCGCGGCTGGCCGAGCACATCCGCCTGGCAGAACTGTTCAGCCGATGGGTCGACGTCCATCCCGACTTCGAACGGGTCGCCCCGGTGCCGTTCAGCGTGGTCTGCTTCCGGGCGCGGCCCCGCGGCGGCGCGGAGACGCCGGCCGAGCTCGACGCGCTGAACCGGCGCGTGCTCGACGCCGTCAACGCGACCGGCGAGGTCTTTCTCTCCCACACGCAGCTCAATGGCGCCGTCGTGCTGCGGCTGGCGGTCGGTCACGAGCGGACCACTGAGACTCACGTCGCGCGCGCCTGGGAACTGCTCACCCGTCATACCGCCCAGCTCTCCTCGTCGCGCTGAGGCATCCTTCGCTTTCTGACGTAGTGCCCGGCTTCGTTCTGTACGTAGTGCCCGGCTTCGTTCTGTACGTAGTGCCCGGCTTCAGCCGGGCCGTATCTGAGCCGGCGCGGAACGTCGATTGCAGCCTCAGCGAGCTGGAGGAAGGTATGAAGAAATGGGTACTCATTGCGGCGCTCGCGCTCGTGTTGGCGCCATCGACCGCGCGCGCTGACTGGCTGTTTACACCGAACATCGGAACCACATTCGGCGGTGCAACCAACGGCCAGGAGCACTTCACGTACGGGGCGGCCCTCGGCTGGATGGGCAGCGGCATCCTGGGGTGGGAAGCGGATTTGTCGTACACGCCGGAGTTCTTCGAAGGCGACGACAACGACTTCGATTTCATCGACGGCAGCAACGTCGTGTCGGCCATGTTCAACGCGATCGTCGGCGTGCCCGTTGGCGGTCAGTTGGGACCCGGGTTCCGGCCGTATGTGACCGGCGGGATCGGCATGCTCCAGAGCGAGATCGACAGCGACGACGAGCTGTTCAATGTGAGCAGCAATGACTGGGGCTTCAATCTGGGTGCTGGCGCGATGGGCTTTGCCACCGATCACGTCGGCTTCCGCGGCGACATCCGATACAACCGCTCCTTCGAGGACCTCGAAGAGACGATTGACGCCGGCAGCTTCGACTTCTGGCGCGCCACGGCCGGCCTCACCTTCCGCTGGTAGGTCGCTCGGATCGTTCGGATCGTTCCCCGGAACGATCCGAACGGCCACTTGTGATCTATACTGTGTCGTTTCACACTCAAGCCCGCGATGCGGGCTTTTTTGTTGGCGAAGGAGCACCATGTCGCGCTACATCTTCTCGTCGGAGTCGGTGTCCGAAGGGCATCCGGATAAGGTCTGCGACTACATCTCGGACTCGGTTCTCGACGCGTGTCTCGAACAGGACAGGCACAGCCGTGTGGCCTGCGAGACGCTGTGCAAGAGCGACACGGTGGTGCTGGCGGGCGAGATCACGACCAAGGCGACCCTCGACTTCGACAAGATCGTTCGCCAGGCCGTGAAGGACATCGGCTACACGGATCCGACCGAGCTCTTCTGCGACACGACGCTGAAGCTGATTCCGATCATCACCCAGCAGTCGCCCCAGATTTCGCAGGGCGTCACCGCCGCCACGAGCCAGAGCGGCGATCAGGGCGCCGGCGACCAGGGCATCATGTTCGGCTACGCCACCGACGAATCGCCCGAGATGATGCCGCTGCCCATTCTGCTGGCGCACAAGCTGACGAAGGGGCTCGCCGACGACCGCAAGGCGGGGCGCGTCACGTTCCTGCGCCCCGACAGCAAGTCGCAGGTGTCGGTGGAGTACGACGGCAACGATCCGAAGGCCGTGACCGCCGTGGTCGTCTCGACCCAGCACACGCCCGACGCCGACCAGAAGCGCATCACCGAGTACGTCCGCGAGGATCTCGGCCCGCGCGTCCTGGAGCCGTGGTGGAACGGGAGGCTCTCGCTGTTCGTCAATCCGACCGGCGACTTCAGCCACGGCGGACCGGCGGCCGACGCCGGCGTCACCGGCCGCAAGATCATCGTCGACAGCTACGGCGGCATGGGACGCCACGGCGGCGGCGCCTTCAGCGGCAAGGACCCCTCCAAGGTGGACCGGAGCAGCGCGTACTTCTGCCGCTACGTGGCCAAGCAGGTGGTGGCGTCGGGGCTCGCCAAGAAGGTGGAGATTCAGGTCGGCTATGCGATCGGCATGGCCCAGCCGGTGTCGGTCAAGGTGGACACCTTTGGAACCGGCGACGAGCGCGCCGCGGCCGACTTCGTGACGAATGCCTTCGACTTCCGCCCGCGCGCGATCATCGAGCGGCTCGAGCTGCTGCGCCCGATCTACCGGAGCACGACCAACTACGGCCACTTCGGCCGGCCCGGGCTCCCCTGGGAGGTCGTCGAGAAGCCGGCGGCCGTCGCCCGGTAGCAGGGGTGTCAGTGCCGACGTAGTGCCCGGCTTGAGCCGGGCTGAAGCCCGGCACTACGGAATGAGTCTTCGTCGGTCGTAGAGGCGGGCCTTCAGGCCCGCCTAGAACAACTCATACCACCGGCGCTGGCGTGCGGTGACGAGCCGCTGCACTTCCCCGATCTGCGCCGCCACCTGCTGGGCGTTCTCTTCGGCGATCCCCACCGTCATCAACAGCGCCTGCGTGTCGTTCTGCAGCGCTTCGACCTGACGCTCGCTTATCTGCCGCGCCTGAATCGCGAGCCAGAGGTTGAGGGCGAGCTGATCGCCGGTCTGTTCGGGAAGCTTCTTCTGCGCCACGACGCTCGCCACCCGTCGCGAGAGCTCGTCGACGGCGGCGGCTGCGGGCGGCATCTCGTCCACATACTTACCGAGATCGGCCGCCAGATCCTTCGACGCCGACGGATCGTATCCGGTCGCGATGTACTCGAGGTCCTTCCGGACATCCCCCAGATCTTCAAGGACGCTCTCGTCCGGCGTGGGAACGGGGCCATCGGCCTGACGGCATCCGGCGAGCGTAAGAGCCATGAGGGCAAGCAACGCGAAGTGGACCGGTGATCGCATGCCCCTCAGCCTGACGGACCGCCGCCCGAAGTGTCAAGCCGCCGTATCGCGCTCGCGCTACGGCGAGCCTCGCCGAAGCGCCGTGAGGCGCGAAGGCGGGCCGCCTTCAACCGCGCGGCAGCGAGCGGATGCTTGCCGCCTTCGCGACCGCCCACGCCTCGTCTCCGGGTTTGAGGCCGAGCCGCTGCCAGGCGTCGCGCGTGACCAGGGCCGACAGGTGAAAGCCGCAGTCGAGCGCCACCCGCACGAACGGTCCCTCGCGTGCTTCCGAGCGGACGACGGCCCGCCACCGGTTCATCGCGCTCGAATCGATCACCTCGTGGCGCGCCAGTGCCACATCCTCGGCCCGGATGCACAACGCGGCCTCGTGCCCGGCATCGGCGGGCGCCTCCGCCCAGACATCGCGCCCCTCCACCTGAATGCGCGCAAGGCCGTCGCGAACCGCCGTGATGCGCCCGAGCAGGATCGTGTCGATCCCGACGAGCCGGGCGGCGGCGGCGGTCGCAGGGTGGTCGAACACCTCCTGGGTGGGCCCGGCCTGCACGACACGGCCGTCGTCCAGGACGATGGTGCGGTCGGCCAGCGTCAGGGCGTCGACGCGATCGTGGCTGACGAGGTACGCAGGGATCGCGAGCTCGTGGATCAGCAAGCGGAGGTCCTCGCGAACCTCGTCGCGAGTGGGCCGATCCAGCGCCGACAGCGGTTCATCCAGCAGGAGCAGTTGCGGCCGCCTGAAGACCGCGCGGGCGAGGGCGACCCGCTGCTGCTGTCCGCCGGAGAGCGCCCGCGGCAGCCTCGTCTCGAGCCCGCGGAGCCTGAAGACATCGATCAGTTCCTCCAGACGCCGTGCGGCGGCCGTCCGGCTCATCTCTGACGCGCCGAAGGCGATGTTCCGGGCCACGCTGAGATGCGGGAACAGCGCGTAGTCCTGAAACAGCACGCCGACGTTGCGGCGATGCGGCGGCACGTGCACCCCGGTGGACGCGTCGAACCAGACGTGGCCGCCAAACTGGATGCGGCCCCGCTGCGGCCGCTCGAGCCCGGCCAGACAGCGGAGCACCGTCGTCTTTCCCGATCCGGATGCGCCGAGCAGGACCGTGACGCGCGGTTCGGCCGCCGGATCCTGCCAGCGGCAGACGACCCCCGGCGCTGTCTGCGGAGCGGCAGCCGTCGCAGCCCCGCTGCGGTCGTATCGGAACTCGAAGTCGACCTGGAGCATCAGACGGCCGGCGTGCGGCGCTGAAGGGTATAAGTCAGCGCCAGGACACATACGGCGAATACCAGCAGCAGAGCGGACGCCTCGTGCGCCGCTCCGTAATCCAGCGCCTGCACATCGTCATAGATGGCGAGCGCGATGGTGCGGGTCACGCCCGGGATGTTGCCTCCCACCATGAGCACGACTCCGAACTCGCCGACCGTGTGCGCGAAGGCGAGCACGAGGCCCGCCAGCACCGCGGGCCAGGAGAGCGGCAGCACGACGGTCGCGAACGTACGCACCGGGGATGCGCCGAGGCACCGGGCAGCCTCGAGGAGCCGGCGATCGATCGCGGCGAACCCGGCGGCAAACGGCCGCACGGCAAACGGCAGATTGTACAGCACGGATGCGAGCCACACGCCGGCAAAGGAGAACGGCAGTGTCCCGCCCGCAACCCGGGCGTAGACGCGACCTGCGAGCGTGTCGGGCCCGGTCGACATGAGCAGGTAGAACCCGAGCACGGTCGGCGGCAACAGCAGCGGCACGGCGACAGCCGCATCGACGAGCGGCCGCCACGCCCGTCTGGTCGTGGCGAGCCAGTACGCGAGCGGCAGCCCGATTGCCGCCAGTGCGGCGGTCGTGAGCGCCGCCAGCTTCAACGTGACGCCGACTGCGATCCAGTCCATGTCACCTCAATCGCCGGCAGGACCGAACCCGTACTCGGCCAGCAGGTCGCGGCCTTCCGCGCTCAGCAGGTAGTCGCGGAACGTTTCCGCGGCGGCGCGTGAACCGGTCCAGGGCAGGATCAAGCCACCCTGAATCACCGGAGGATGCGTCCCCGGGTCGACGTCCAGCAGGCGGCCGGCCCGCAGCGCAGGGTTCACGGCAAGCGAACGGGCGATGATGGCCGCATCGGCCGCGCCGCTCTGGCCGAACTGGGCCGCCTGCGCCACGTTCTCGGCCATCACGAGCCGCGGGCGCACGTGTGCCCAGAGGCCGGCGGATCGGAGGACCGCCTCCGCTGCACGGCCGTACGGAGCGTGACGGGGATTCGCGATCGCGATTCGCCGGGCGCCCTCGAGGGCGCGCACGCCGTCGCGTTCGATCGGCAGCGTCGAGCCTGCGGGCACCCACACGACAAGACGACCGGTGGCATACGTGAACAGGTCCCGGCTGGAGCCGATGCCGCGCGCCACGAGGTCACGCGGATAGCCGATGTCGGCCGAGAGATACACGTCGAACGGCGCCCGCTGCCGCAGCTGCGCGTGCATGCTGCCGGATGAGCCGTACGTCGCATCGACGCGGATCGGCGGGTCGCGGCGCGACAGCCTCACCGCGATCTCGTCGAGCGCGAACTTGAGGTCGGCGGCCGCGGCCACCCGGACGACGGCCGGAGGGCGTGCCTGCCCGGCTCCGAGGAGGCCGGCCGCAAGCGCCAGCGCCAGGGCAGCTCGCATATCCACTCAATTTAGTATGATTTCATCCGATATGAAACTCGATTTACAGCTGTTTACAGTTTGGCGCGCGGGTGCCGCCGTCGCCGGTCGATAGGGCTATGGCGCTCCTCGCCGTCCGCGGCGCGGCAGAACGGCTCGGCGTCACGTATTCAACGCTGAAGCAGTGGATCTACAAGGGATCGGTCCGCACGGTCCGCACGAGCGGCGGGCACCATCGCGTCGCCGAATCGGAGATCGACCGGCTGCTGGCCGCAGGCGGCCGGCTGCCCGCGCTGCCGCGCCGCAGGCGCGCGCCCGGCGTGCTGGTCGCCCTCAGCGGCCGCAATCAACTGCGCGGGGTTGTCGAAGAGGTGCGCGTGGACGGGCTGCTGGCGCAGGTGCGGCTGCGCATCGGCGAGCAGCGGCTCACGGCGATCATCACCCGCGATGCCGTCGAGGAACTGAAGCTCAAGCGCGGGCAGCCGGCGCTGGCGGTCATCAAGTCGACCGAGGTGATGATCGCGCGCGAGCCGGATTGACCTACAATCCTCGCCGATGCACCTTCATGAACGGCTTGCCGCGGCCGTGAAGGAATGGCGCGACGCGGGCTACCCCACCGATTCCCACCAGTCGGTTGCGGAGATCCGCGAGCTGGCCGTCTTTGGGTCCATCCTGAAGCCTTCGGAGTTCAGGCCCGACAGCGACGTCGACTTTCTTGTGACCTTTGCGCCCGAGGATGGCTGGAGCCTGTTCGATCACATGCAGATGGAAGAGGAGCTGGCCGGCATCGTCGGGCGGAAGGTCGACCTCCTGACCCGACCGTCAGTGGAACGCAGCCACAACTGGATCCGCCGCCGCAACATTCTGGAGTCTGCCCGGACGATATATGTCTCGTGATGACCTGAGCCGCATCGAGCACGACTACGACGAAGTCGATCTCGATGAGGTGTAGAACATCCTGGCGAAAGGACAGCCGGCGCTGATTCCTCAACTCCAGGCGATCGCGAAACCAGAGCCCAAGTGAGCCCGCGCGCGAAAGCTCGACCGGCCCAAAGCGGACCTCAAAGCCAGCTGCCAGGGCCAACAACCCGCACGCGGCGCATCCAAAGCCTGTTGCATCCGAGACAACGGAGCCAGACGGCGTTCTGGACCATCGCGTTACCAATTCCCACGATTCGAAGGTCCGCGCCACAACTTGGACACTCTGCCGGATCGGGTACGTTATGTTCTCGACATTCCCACAATAGTCTCCCGCATTGCGCGCAATCGAAGAAAACACCCGCCTTGTGAACCCGCGTTCTTGCCACTTCGCCTCTCGTCAGCGCATGAATGCGCCAATTCTCAGTGACGATTTCGGCAAAGGTGCGCGATGACGCAGGCGTCGCACCGCTCTGCCCGCGGAATACAAATCTCCCTGCCGTGTGCGACAGCGTTAACGTGCAGCGTCTTTCGAATCGCCGCCGGGACAATCGCCTGCAAGGGATCTTGCGCGCACTCGAACCGCATGCGCCCGTCAATCAATCCGAGGTTGTGAAAGAGCCGCATGCAAGGGATATCGACGGGAAAGACCTGACGGTCTAGCGAGTACATCATCACGCAACGAGCCGTCTTCAGCCCCACACCTGGCAACTGGGCCAAGTAGCGCTCCAGTGCTGGCGTGGCCATTCGACGGAGCGGCGCCGCCGAGAGCGAGCCGAAGTCGTTCGAGATACGCTCCAGGAGACTCTTGATCTGCCCTGCCTTGATCCGGTCTAAGACCGGCGTCATGGATCAGATGATCGAGATCAAGGTTCTCGATGCCACTCCGGAGATCATCGGCAAGTACGCAAAGAACGACGAGCAGGCGGCCTTGGCACTGGTGCGGTACAACCGCCTCATCGACATCTTCATGGGAATCACCGTGTATTCGCTCCAAAGTCACCTCAAGACCGAAGTGAAGGGCATGGCGCAGGTCGAAGTCGACGAACTGTACTTGGGCGTGGACTCCGGCGGGCGCCATTACGCCATCCCGGTCGAAGCGAAATCCGGAAACGATGTGATTAACGGGTTACAGATCAAGCAGGACATCGCCCTCTGCGGCAAGCTGTTTCCCGACCTAATCTCGCGTCCGATAGGCGTGAAGATCATCAAGCGCGAACACAAACACGGAGCAAATGTGATCGCGATGATGGAGTTTGAATTGTCGGCGAACGGGCGCCTGGGACTGCGTACCGAAAAGCACTATCGCCTGGTGCGCAAGGATCAGTTCTCAGAAGAAGAACTCAAAGCGCAGAACTTCGCCCCACCGGAGAAGGCGTCACCGCATCGCTAATCAACCGGTTAAATGTAGAACCCTTGACAAGAATTTGACAGGTTGCCCACGAAAGGGCCGTTCCGACCGGAGGCGGCATCAGGCGAAGGTCCGACCGCCGGCGCAACGGGCGGGCCACCGTGACCATCGACGAATCGTCTCGCCATCGATGTCGAGCGCCTGCGGCAGCGGGCCGGCGTCGTGCAGCCGAAGATTGACGACTGGCGCGCTATGGTCGATTGCGTGATGGTGGACCCGGCCTACGACGGCCGCGTCTTCAACGTCGCCTTGAGCGATATTCCGGAGCGAAAGACGGATCTCGTGAAAGGCGCGTACGAGCTCGACGCACCGGCAGGTCAGACAACGGTGGCCGTCAAGATTGTCGACATGCTGGGCGAGGAAGTGCTCGTCACCGCCACGATATAAGACACTCGACGGTTTCATAACCGACCGGCGGGTGCCGATTTTCGGACGTAGTGCCGGGCTTCAGCCCGGCTAAAGCCGGGCACTACGTCGGTTATGAAACCGCTTACCTTCCCCGCTCGAGAATGGCGAGATGCACTCGCGCCACGGTGTGCATGTACCCGCCCGGGCCGGCGTACCGATCGCTCGCCGCGGCAGCAAGATGATCGAGCGCCGTCTGACGGTCCCCCAGCGTTTCGGCGTACAGGCCGAGGTACAGGTGCGCGAAGAACTGCGCAGACGACTGCGTGCCGGCCGCTTGCAGCACCTCGTCCGGCGTCATCCGGCCGCGAAACATCTCATAGACCTGCCGCATTGGAACACGCGCGTCCGGGCCCACGGGCAGGATCGCGGCTCTCGCCCTCACCGGCGACTCGGCGCGTGCAACGCAGAGAAAATGCCAGGCCGCATTCTCGACGTCGTTCGGATTGACGGTGCGGTGCAGCTCGAACTGCGTGCGGCAGTCGTCGTAGCGGCCGGCGTAGTACAGCGCGATCCCCCGCTGCCACAGCTCCGGCGCCAGCGCCGGCTGAAGCTTTACGAGGCGATCGAACTCGGCGGCCGACTGGTCGATGCGGCCGGCC
>MEKU01000050.1:0-9998 GCA_001767195.1 Acidobacteria bacterium RIFCSPLOWO2_02_FULL_67_21 | reverse complement strand
GCCTGCGCGCGCGCAGCCGGCGCCGCCAGGAGCACAGCCGCCACCACCGCCAGGACAGTCCGGCTACTTTCGCAGGTCGACGCAGACCAGCGTGTCTTCATTGCGGGCGAAGAGAAAGCCGTCGGACAGCGCCGGATACGCACGCACCGTGGGCGGAAGAATCTGCGCGCGCGCCAGCGGCCGAAAGCCGTCAGGCGACGCCGGCGCGATGACCAGCTCGCCGCGCTCGCGAAGGATGACCAGGCGGTCGCCGGCAAGCGTGACCGTGCCGGCCAGGAACCGCTCCTCGCTCCAGCGAACCTTGCCGGTCCGCAATTCCACCGCGCGGAAGCTCTGGCCGAACTCCTGGCGGCCATGAAAACCATAGAGATGCCCCTCGTGATGAATGCTGGTCGCGTAATGGTTGGTCAGCGCCTCGTCCGACGCCCACAGCGGATCGAGCGTCGTGCCGTTGACGTGAAACAGTCCGGCGCCAGGGCCGTACTCGGCCGAGACGAACAGCAGATCGCCGATGACGAGCGGCGTCGCGGCGTTGACCGACGCCGCCATCCGCGCACGCCACGGCCGCTGAAACAGCACGGTCCCAGTCGAGGGATCCAGGCCCACCAGCCCTGCACGCGTCAGGAAGATGGCGACCCGCCGCCCGCCGATCGTCGCCGCGGCCGGCGACGAATAGCTCGCTTCATCGCTCGTGGCGGCCCAGAGCTGCCGGCCGCTCCTGGCATCGAAGGCGACGATGCCGGCGTTCGGTCCGCCGACGTTGGCGACGACGCGGCCGTCTTCGACGAGCGGGGAACCGGCGGCGCCGAAGAATCCCTTTCGGACATTGAAGCGCCGCATCGTGTCCACGCTCCAGACCCGCGTCCCCTTCGCGAGATCGACGGCGTGGAGCTGCCCCTCGGCGCCGAAGGTGTACACGATGCCGCCGGCAACGACCGGCACCGCCCGGGGGCCCTCATCGAACCCTAAATCGTCCCGGTACGACGTGGGATACGCATAGCGCCACTCTGTGGCCCCCGTCCGGACATTGAGCGCCTCGACGACCTCCTCGTTGCCAACGCGGTGAAACAGGATGACGCGCCCCTGCGCCACGACCGGGCCGCTGAACCCCTGGCCGACGCGCTTTCGCCAGACGACCGTCGGCCCCTGGGGTCCCCACGTGTCCGCCGGCGCCGGGCCGCGGTACACGCCAGTCCGGTCCGCACCGAGCAACTGCGGCCAGTCCTGTGCACCCGCGACGGCGCCGGCCAGCAGGAGGAGCGGCGTTGAAACCAGGAAGAGGCGTCGCATGGAAACGGCCCTATGTTACGCCGTTGGGCCTTTGGGATTTGGCCCGCCTCCGCATTGCTTCGGCGAGGTCTCGCCGGAGCCTTAGCGAAGGCGGAGATTTGGGATTTGGGATTCGGGTTTTGGATGTGATAGCCTTTTGTTCACATGTTCGTTGCCCTTCACCACGTGCATCATCACCACGGCCATGCTGGCCGGCGGGGAGCCGTGCGCGCGTTGAAGCCCTAGACCCAGGATCAGGACGGCTGAACGCAGCGGACCCCGCCGGAACACATGGCGGGGTTTTTTGTTGTACGGTGCCCGAGACGAGACAGGCCACAGAGGCACAGAGACACAGAGAAAGACTTCTTGAATTCTCTCCTCTGTGTGCTCTGTGGCTCGTGATGAGTGTAAACGCATGGATTTTTCCAAACTCGACGGACTGATTCCCGCGGTGGTGCAGGACCACGTCAGCGGCGAGGTGCTGATGGTCGGCTTCATGAACGAGCAGGCCTGGGACATCACGCGCCGCACGGGGTACGTGACGTTCTTCAGCCGCACGCGCAACACCCTCTGGACCAAGGGTGAGACGTCTGGCAACCGGCTGGCCGTGCGCGACATTCTGGTGGATTGCGACGAAGACACCGTGCTCCTCAAGGCCGAGCGCCTCGGCGACGGCAACGTCTGCCACACCGGCGAGCGTACCTGCTTCTTTCAACGGGCACAGGATGTGACGATCCCATGAAGCTCAAACTCGGCATTCCCAAAGGCTCGCTGCAGGACGCGACCATCCAGCTCTTCGCGCGGGCCGGTTTCAACATCTACGTGAGTTCACGCTCGTACTTTCCGGCCATCGACGACCCGGAGATCGAGTGCATGCTCATCCGCGCGCAGGAGATGGCGCGGTACGTCTGCGACGGCGTGCTCGACGCCGGGCTCACCGGGCAGGACTGGATTGCGGAGCACAAGCTGGGGGGCGAGCCGAAGCATGCGCTCACCAGCATCACCGACCTGGTGTACGCGAAACAGAGTTTCGGAAAGGTGCGCTGGGTGCTCGCCGCACCGGAGGACTCGCGGTTCAAGACGCCGCAGGATTTCTCCGGCGCCACGATCGCGACCGAGCTCGTCCGCGTGACGAAGGCGTACTTTGAAACGCTGAAGGTGCCGGTCAACGTCGAGTTCTCGTGGGGCGCCACCGAGGTGAAGCCGCCGGTGCTGGCCGACGGCATCGTGGAGGTCACCGAGACCGGGTCGAGCCTGCGCGCCAACCGCCTGCGAATCCTCGATACGGTCATGGAGTCGAACACGCAGCTCATCGCCAACGACGCCGCCCTGCAGGATGCGTGGAAGCGCACCAAGGTGGAAAACGTGGCGCTGCTGCTCCGTGCCGCCATCGAGGCGCAGGGCCGCGTCGGCCTGATGCTCAACGTCCGCCGCGCGGACCTCGACAAGGTCCTCGCGCTGCTGCCGGCGCTGCAGCGCCCGACGATCTCGTCGCTGAGCGACCCCGACTGGGTGGCGGTCAACACGATCATCGAGGAGCGGACGGTGCGCGACCTGATTCCGAAGGTCAAGGCGGCCGGCGGCCAGGGGATCGTGGAGTATCCGCTGAATAAGATCGTGATCTAGCCGGTAGGTGGTAGCCGGTAGGTCTCTGTTTAGCGGGTCGGTGCGACCCGACTGATGATTGTCGGTGCGATCCTAACCCGCTCGGTGCAATCGGGTCACTCCTCGGTGCAACCGTGCGGGCGCGCAGCCCGCGCTGTCAGGAGGGTGGCGGCTGGAAGACGTCGAGGACTGTGGGCCTCGGCGCCTGCAGCGCGGTCACGATGAGGCCGGTCGTGTCGAGGCCGCGCTGCTGGGCCGTTCGGAGCAGCGAGGCGAGCACCTGTTGGGTGTAGGCGCCGCGGGCGGTGCGATTGCCGCCGCCGCACATTTTCCGGGTGATGATGGCTGGGCGGAGGGCGTGCTCGGCGCGCCAGTTCGTCGCATCGCGTGTGGGATCGAAGAGGAGGCGGAAGACGGCCGCGAATTCGGTCCGCAGATGGACGGCGAAGCGGCGGGCGTCGGCGAGCCGGCTGGGTCGCACCGGAAGCAAGCGGTCAAGCCGGTTGACGTAGTGGCCGCGCGCCACCGCGAGGCCGTGGTCCGAGACCTGCCCGGCGCGTTGCCGATCCCGCGTTGCGAGGGCGGCCTGGAGCAGCGCCTGCACCTGCGGCGCAAACGGATGGTACGGATGGTCGAGCATCATCGTGCGACAGCGGCGGAGTAAATGCGCGAGACAGGTCTGATGCGCGGCGTGGACAAATTGCCGGTACGGCGCCCAGCCGTCGCGCTGCTGGACGCCGGCGTAGTCGGCGCCGAGCATCCGCGCCGCTTGGGCAAAGCCGCGCCCGTCCTCAATCGCGTAGGTGATGGTGTCCGGCGTGGCGAAGGCCCAGAGCCAGTACGGATGGCCGCCGACCTTCCAGCCGGTTTGATCGGGCGTCACCACGGGGCTGCCGCGGACCTGGGCGCACAGCGTCTCGTACGTCGGGTGCGCCTGGCGCGCCGCGCGAGGGACGGCGGGCACCAACCCGCCACGGGGCACGGTGAGGCGCCGAAGCGATCGCGCAGCAGGTGGCTCATGCGGCCGAAGGAGAGTCCGCACTGTTTGTTGAGGATCACGGCGAGGGCGACGGCCTGCGGGCCGAGCTGCACCGGGAGATCTGCTTGATACTGCGAGACGCCGCGGCGGCGGCGGCGCACCGCCCCACCGCAGTCCGGACACTGCGCGGGCAGCGGCACCTCATGCTGGACATCGACGTGCGCGGGCGGCCGACGATGCGCTTTCCGGCCGTAGGCAGCGCCCGGCTTGCGACCTGGTCGCTCGGGACCTTCTTTCGGCAGGCCGCGGGAAAACGGCGCGGGCGGCCGATTCGCCCGCCGACGCGCCATGTCGAGTGCTTCTTTCAGTCGCTCGTTCTCGCGCCGCAGGCGGTTGCGCTCAATTTCCGAGCGCAGGAGGTCTTCACGCAGCTGTTCCATCTGCCGCGCCTGATCGTCGATGATCTGCCGGAGGTCGGGCGGCGGCGAATCCTTCGGGCGCCGAGGCACGCGCCAGTGATGCCAGATTCACGCGCCCAGTACAAGCGGAATCCTCTGTGCCTCGGTGTCTCTGTGGTTCGTGATCAGTGGCCGAAGCGGGCCGGCATGGTGCTCACCCGCTAAACAAATACGCCGGTAGCTGGTAGTTATTTTGGGATTTGAGATTTGGGCTTTGGGCTTTGACCTGTGCTGAAGATCGTTGAGGCGAGCAACCGGCGCGCCGTGAGGGCTCTGCTCTCGCCGGAACGGGCGCGTGACGCCGCCACCGAGCGCCGCGTCGCGCGCATCGTGGCGGACGTGCGCCGCGACGGCGACCGCGCACTCCTGCGGTACGCCCGGCAGCTCGATCGGCTGGACGGCCCGGTCGAAATCACCGAAGCCGCCATGCGCGCCGACGCCGCCCGCGTGCCGCGCGCCGTACGGCAGGCCGTCCGCGAGGCCGCGCGGAACATCCGCCGTGTGGCCAGCCGCCAGGTGCCGCGCGGATGGCGCACCCGCGTGGAACCGGGCGTCACGGTCGAACAGCGCGTGGTGCCGCTCGATCGGGTCGGCTGCTACGTTCCCGGCGGCCGGTATCCCCTTCCCTCGTCGCTGCTGATGGCGGCCATCCCCGCGTCAGTGGCCGGTGTGCGCGAGATCGTCGTCGCCTGCCCGCGGCCCGCACCGGTCGTGATGGCGGCGGCGCTCGAGGCGGGCGTCAGCCGGATGTTCCGGCTTGGGGGGGCTCAGGCGATCGCGGCGCTCGCGTACGGGACCGGCACGGTGCCGCGGGTCGACAAGATCGTCGGACCCGGAAACCGCTTCGTGGCGGCGGCCAAGGCGCTGGTCGCCTCCGACTGCGGCATCGACTTCTACGCCGGCCCGACCGAAATCGTCATCGTTTCGTCGCGCGGATCGGCCGCGTGGATTGCCGCGGATCTGCTGGCGCAGGCGGAGCACGACCCCGACGCCCGGGCGGTGCTGATTACCACGAGCCGGCGGCTCGCGGCCCGCGTCGCCCGCGAAGTCGAAGCCCGTCTGCCCGACACTGGCCCGGCGCGACAGTCGCTCCGGGCGCACGGAGGCATCGTCATCGCCTCGTCATCGGCCGAAGCCATGGCGCTCGCCAACGACGCCGCTCCCGAACACCTCGTCGTTGACGATGAGAGGATGGCGAGGATGGTGAGGTGCGCGGGATCGGTATTTGTGGGGCCGTGGTCTGCGCAGGCGGCAGGCGACTACGCCATCGGCTCCAATCATGTGCTGCCCACCGCCGGGGCCGCGCGGGCGCGCGGCGGCCTGTCTGCGGCCGACTTCGTGCGTCAGATCACGGTGCAGCGCCTCACGCGGGCCGGCGTGCGCCGCATCGGCGGAACGGCCATCGCGCTCGCCGGGGCCGAAGGGCTGCACGCGCACGCCGCGTCGATCGGGGAAAGGGTGCGCTGATGGTGATCCAGGGGTATCCCAATCCCGGCGATGGCCTCCGGCTGCATCTGAACGAGAACACCGGCGGCTGCTCGCCGCGGGTGCTCGAGGCGATTCGGCACGTGCGGCCGGCAGACGTCTCCACGTACCCGTCCTACCGCGACGCGGTGCTCGCGACCGCGCGGCATTTCGGGGTCGATCCCGACTGGGTGCTGCTGACCAACGGCCTCGATGAAGGGATCCTCATGACCGCGGTCGGCCACATCGCACGCGCGCGTGTGTGCGATGCGGAGAACATCATTCCGCTGCCTGCCTTCGACCCCTATCCGAACTCGACCGCAGCCGTCGGAGCGACCGCCGTCCGGGTCCCGCCCGGCCCTGACTTCGCGTTTCCGACCGAGGCGGTCATCGGCGCCGTCACGCCGCGCACGCGGATGATCTTTCTGAATACGCCGAACAATCCGACCGGGCAGCTGATTCCAATCGCCGATCTGGCTCGCATCAGCCGTGCCGCGCCGGATGCGGTCGTGCTCGTGGACGAGGCCTATATCGAGTTCGGCGGCACGAGCTTCATCCCGGAGATGGCGTCGTTCCCGAACGTGCTGCTCGGCCGCACGTTCTCGAAGGCGTACGGCCTCGCCGGGCTGCGGGTCGGCGTGCTCATCGGGCAGCCGCAGGTGCTCGACCCGGTCCGCGCGGTCACGCTCCCCTTCAACATCAATGGGGTGGCGCTCGCGGCTCTCGGTGCTGCGCTGAGCGACAGCGAGTTCCTGCCGCGCTATGCTGCCCAGGTGCACGAGTCGCGCGAGCGGCTCTATGCCGCGTGCCGGCGGCTCGGGCTCCAGTACTGGCCGAGCGCGGCCAACTACGTGCTGGTTCGCGTCGGCGACGCCGCGCCGTTCGTTCAGGCGCTCGCCGCCGGGCAGATTCACGTCCGCGATCGGTCGAAGGATCCCGCGACGCCCGGCTGCATCCGGATGACGGCCGGGATCGTGGAGCACACCGGCCGCGCGATCGAGGCGCTCGAATCGGCGGTCGCCGTGAGGCAGGGCCGATGAGCACACGCAGGGTACGTGGGGCGGATTCCGCGCCGCGGACACGAGCCATCGCGGCGCGGATCCGCCGTGCCTCCTTCGATCGCCGGACCACCGAAACGCAAATCCGTGGGCGGCTCGTGCTGGACGGTCAGGGCCGCTACGACGTGCGGACCGGCATCCGGTTCCTCGACCACATGCTCGAGCTGTTCGCGCGTCACGGCGGCTTCGATCTGACGCTGCAGGCCACCGGCGATCTGGACGTCGATCAGCACCATACGGTCGAGGACGTCGGCATCACGCTCGGCGAGGCGACGCTCGAGGCGCTCGGCGACCGCAAAGGCATCAACCGGGCCGGCTACTTCGTGATGCCGATGGACGAGACGCTCGCGGTGGCGGCGATCGACCTGAGCGGCCGGCCGCATGCCATCGTCAATCTGAAGCTGCGCGTGCCGCGCGTGGGCGATCTGCAGAGCGAGCTGATCCACGACTTCTTCGACGGCTTCGCGTCGGGGGCCCGCGCCAACGTGCATGCGACGGTGCTGTACGGACGATCGAGCCACCATCACGTGGAGGCGGTGTTCAAGGCGTTCGCGCGCGCGCTCCGCGTGGCGTGCGCACGCGACCGCCGGCTGGCGACGATGCTTCCGAGCACGAAGGGGCTGCTGTGATCGCGCTCATCGACTACGGCGCCGGGAATCTCACGTCGGTGAAGAAGGCGCTCACCGCGCTCGGCGCGGACTTCGCCGTTCCCGCCACCCCCGACCAGTGCGAGGGCGCGGCCGGCCTCATCGTCCCCGGCGTGGGGCACTTCTCCTCGACCCTGGCGCTCGATGCGCCGTGGCGCGACACGATCGGCCGCCTGGTGCGCGGCGGCACGCCGCTGCTCGGGATCTGCGTCGGCATGCAGTGGCTGTTCACCGGGAGCGAGGAGGCGCCCGCGGTCCCCGGGCTCGGTGCGCTGGAGGGCCGCTGCCGGCTGCTGCGGGGCGACACGGAACGTCGTCTCAAGATTCCGCACGTCGGCTGGAACGCGCTGGATCTGTGTGGGGCGCGCGAGAGGCGTCTCCTCGCGGGGATCCAGCCGGGGGCGTACGTGTATTTCACCCACTCATTTGCCGCTCCCGTCACGGCCGACTGCATCGCGTCGACCACCCATGCAGAGCCGTTTGCCGCGGCGGTCGAGCGCGACAACGTGTTCGGCGTGCAGTTCCACCCCGAAAAGTCCGGCGAGGCGGGGCTGCAGATCCTTCGCAATTTCCTGAACCTGTGCTGACCAAGCGGATCATCGCGTGCATGGACGTGCGCGACGGGCAGGTGGTCAAGGGCGTGCAGTTCCAGCAGCTGCGGCACGCCGGCGACCCGGCCGAGCTCGCCCGGCGCTACAACGTCGAAGGCATCGACGAGGTCGTCGTGCTCGACGTGACCGCGACGCTTGAAAGCCGGCGCGCGCTCGCGCGCACGATCAGCGCCGTGGCGCATGAGATCTTCCTCCCGCTCACCGTGGGCGGCGGCATCCGGACCGAAGCGGATGCGGCGGCGGCCGTGGACGCCGGCGCCGACAAGGTCAGCCTCAACACGGCGGCGCTTGCCAATCCCTCGCTCATTACGACACTGGCGAATCGGTACGGCAGCCAGGCGGTGATCGTCGCGATCGATGCCAAGCGGACGGCGCCGGGGTTCGGCGTCTACGTGCGCAGCGGAACGGCCGACGCGGCGCGGGACGCCGTCGAATGGGCGCGCGAGGCCGAGTCGCGCGGCGCCGGCGAGATCCTGCTCACGTCGATGGACCGGGACGGCACGCGCGCCGGCTTCGACTGCGGCCTCACCGCCGCGGTGGCCGACGCCGTGAACATCCCGGTGATTGCCTCGGGCGGCGCGGGAGGGCTCGATCACTTCGTGGACGTGTTCACCGCCGGCCACGCCGATGCGGCCCTGGCCGCGTCGATCTTTCATTACGCGGATACGGGCGTGGCCGAGCTCAAACGCCACCTGCACGCCGCCGGCATTCCCGTGCGCCTCTGATGCTCATCCCTTCGATCGATCTGCAGGGCGGCCGCATCGTGCAGCTCGTGCAGGGCGAGACGCTGGCGGTCGAAGCGCAGGATCCGGAGCCCTGGATTGCCAGATTCGCGCGGTTTCCACGCGTGCAGCTGATCGACCTCGACGCGGCGAAAGGCCAGGGGGACAACGCCTCGATGGTGGCGGCCATCTGCGCCCGCCTGCCCTGCCGCGTCGGCGGCGGCATCCGGACGATCGGCCGCGCCGAGGCCGTGCTGGACGCCGGGGCGCACGCCGTGATCGTGAGCTCGGCGCTCTTCCGCGACGGCGCCGTCGACCTCGCGTTCGCCAGCGACCTGGCGGCGGCGGTGGGCGCCGAGCGCGTCATTGCCGCCGTCGACAGCCGCGGCGGCCGCGTGGCGATTCACGGATGGCGCACGGTCCTGCCGATCACGGCCGTCGAGGCGGTCCGCGCGCTCGAGCCGTACTGCGGCGAATTCCTCTACACGCACGTGGATACCGAAGGCCTGATGCAGGGCACCGATTTCGGCGCCATCCTGGCGGTCCGCCGGGCGACGGCCCGCCGGCTCACGGCCGCCGGCGGCATCACCACGCGCGCCGAGATCGACCGCCTGCACGCCGACGGCATCGACGCGGTCGTCGGCATGGCGATCTACACCGGGCAGCTCCCGCTGGACGATTTCCAGGGGCCGGCCTGAAGGCCGGCACTACGTACTCCAGGGGCCGGCCTGAAGGCCGGCACTACGTACTCCAGGGGCCGGCCTGAAGGCCGGCGCTACGTACTCCAGGGGCCGGCCTGAAGGCCGGCGCTACGTACGTAGTGCCCGGCTTCAGCCGGGCCGAAATGCTCCCACCGGCCGCCCAGGTGTGTTACGGTAAAGACCGTATCCATTACGTCGATTAACGTAATTCATACGTCATCCAGCGTCACGCCATGGAGAACCCGTTCATCTACGGGGAAATCGTCCCGGACGAGGCCTTCGCCGACCGCGAAGCCGAGCTCGACCGCCTGGTGGCCGACCTGTCGTCGTCCCAGAAGGTCTTCCTCATCTCGCCTCGCCGCTACGGCAAGTCCTCGCTCGTCCGGCGGGCCTTGGCTGTGCTCGCCCGGCACGGCGCGCTCACCGTCGAGCTCACGGTCAGCAGCTACAGCTCGTATGTGGCCTTCCTCGAGGGCTACGCCCG
>MEKU01000049.1 GCA_001767195.1 Acidobacteria bacterium RIFCSPLOWO2_02_FULL_67_21 | reverse complement strand
GCGAGCCGGGAGCACACATTGCGAGCGGGATCCGCTATTTCAATCCGGGGCGCGCCGCCGAGCTCGAGCGCGCCGAGCGCGTCATCGCCGAACTGCGCGCGTAGCTCCCGCGCACCGCGGCTTCTAGTTTGCGCCCCGGCGAAAGATTCGTATGGTGCTGTCCGAGTAGGCGGCGGCGATTGTGCGGGCGTCTTCGGACGCTGTGACGGAGATGGTGCAGACGGTCCAGGCGCTGAAGCTGAACCCGGAGCGGATCGCGCCGGTGCACGGCCGCGTCGTGCCGTACCGGAACCTGCTGATGGCGTTCGACCTCGGCACGCCGGCGCCGGCCGCGATCAATCGCTGAGGGGCACGGCGGATGGCGACCGGCGCTGCACCTCGCTGGAGAATGAGGGGGATCGTGCTTGTCGCCTGCAATGGCAACTACGCAGGCCCCTGACGCTCCCGCCGGCCGTGGCGAGCGTCACCAGGTGCGCGCCGTCGGGATCCGCCGCGGTCACCGGGAAGGAGATCTCGCTGCCCGGAAGTCCGAAGACCTCCGCCGGCGGAGGCTCGGTGAAGACCGGCGACTGGTTCGTGAACGTGCCGACCGAGATGAAGGTGTTCTGCTCGTCGCTTCCGCCCTTGCCGTCGTCCACGCGCACGCGGAGCTGCCAGACGCCGAGGTCACCGGCGTCAGGCGCCACCATGAGGCGCCCGATGCGGCGCCCGATGGCGTCGAACGCGTGGTCGACCGACACGCCGAGCTCCGAGGGGAGCACCGACGTGCCGTTCGGGCCGATCAGGATCGGCGTGCTGTAGGTGAGTACGTCGCCGGCGTTGGGATCGGTGGCCAGCGCGTCGAACGACGAGGGCTGCGCGACGAACGCGTCGATATTCAGCGGGTCTGCGCCGACGCGCTGGTTGGCGATCTCCTCGAGCACCGGCGGCAGATTCGCTGCCGCCACGACGATCTGGACGAACTCGCTGTCGGCGAGCTGAGGAGGCGAGGCGTAGTTCGCCACCACCTCGAAGTTGATGCCATACGTCCCGACCTGCCCCGCCGTGGGCGTCCACGAGAAGGTGCCGGCCACCGTCGTCGGGGTCGCCCCCCCGGGGTGAAGGTAGCGCCCGGCGGCAGGCCGCTGGCGCGGAGAAAGAGCGCGCTGGCGCCGCTGCCGGCCGCGTGGCCGGTCACCGTGAACGTCACCACGTCGCCCGCGTCCACGGTCCGGTTGCCGATGGCATCGAGCAGCGGCAGGAAGCGGTTCACCGCGTCGACAAGGATCTCGCGCTCCGCGAACGCGCCGGACGAGTCGGACACGACGAACTTTTCCATGTAGTCGGCGGCCGGATTCGCCGGGTTGTCGAGCAGCGTGGACGTGGCCGCCGCGGGCACGCGGAAGGTGCCGAACTGGTCCAGCGTGATGCCGGGCAGGCGCGAGGCGGGGCCGTAGTCCGGCGTTCCGGTCACCAACTGCGAGAACTCATACGCCAGGCTCTCCCCGTCGGGGTCGGAGGCATTGAGGTTCTGCTCGTAGTCGAACCCGCGGCCGACGCCGACAATCACGTCTGAATCGAAGCGCTGGTTGCCGCATGGATCGTGCGGCGAACGACGGGGGCCGCCCGGTTCGCCCTGCATCAGGTGTCGCACGTCCGGGCGCTCGTGATCGCCACGGTGGCGGGACGGCACGAGCTCGCCGCGGACGTGAAGTCGTGGAGGGCGGTCGAAATGGCCGTCCTCCTCGCCGCCACGGCCGCGATGGCGCAGAGCGTCTTCGGCGAGGCGCTCGATCCGCTGCTGCGGGTGCCCGCCTACCTCCTGCCGCTCCTGTTGTGGCCGGTGTTCCGCTTCGGGCCGGGCGGCACGTCGGTCGCCATCTTCGTCGTGCTGTCGATCGGGTTGTGGCACGCGACGCACGGGGAGGGGCCGCTCGCCATCACCGGCGGCGGCGCTTCGGATCTCGTGCTGCGGTCACAGGGCGCCGGCGCGATTGCCGCCGTCTCTTTCCTGCTGCTCGCCAGCATCGTGGCCGAGCGCAAGCGGGTGGCGCGCGAGAACGTCATCCTGGTCGCGCAGCTGCAGCAGGCGCTGGCCGAGGTGAAGACGCTGCAAGGCTTCATCCCGATCTGCGCCTGGTGCAACAAGGTCCGGGACGATGCCGGGTTCTGGCAGCGGATCGAGCAGTATCTCGCGAAGCGGACCGATGCGACCTTCAGCCACAGCATCTGCCCCGCGTGCGCGGAGCTGGCCAAGCACGAGCTCGGTCCCGAGGAGGTCGGCGCGGCACAACGTCGGCCCGGCTGAAGCAGGCCCGGCTGAAGCCGGGCACTACGTACCGCCTTCTGCTATTTCGCGCTGGCCGCGTACGTCTTGGTGAAGCTGTTCCGCTGATTGGTCACCGTGAACGAACCGTCGGACCGCGCGGAGATCTTGATCCAGTACGCCTGACCGCCGTGCACCGGCGCCGGCGGCAGCGCCGCCCCTCCCGGCTGCGGAGGCGTCATCGGGCCGATCGGCATTGCCGTCACCGCCTGGTCGTCCACTCCGTTCGCGATGAACAGGCCCGGCGAGGTGTACTCCTGTCCGCTCAGCAGCGACGCGTGGAGCTGCCAAAGGTCCTCGAACCCGGGCGACGAATGCACCACCATCATCGTCGCCGGCTCACCGCCCTTGCGCGTGCCGCTGTTCATGACGCCGACGCGCGGCCGGAGGCCGTGCACCAGCGCGGCCGAGTTCGACACGGCCTGCCCGTGATGCAGCCCGAGGAGCACGTCGACCGTGCCGATCGGGTTCCTCGGACACATCAGCTGCACTTCCTGGTTCCTGAGGAGATCGCCCGGCTGGACGGATCGGAAGCTGCCGTACCCGGCGTAGAGCGCGACGGAGAAGCCATCCTCGAGGTTCGGCTCGACGGCAGGCTGGTAGTTCGGGTCGCAGGCCGGATTGGCGGCGCCGCCGCCCTGGAGCGGCGTCTTCAGAAACTCGCCGTTGGAGGCGATGACCCGCATGTCGATACCCCGCAGGGGCAGCCTGTCACCGACCTTCACAACCGTGTGCGTTCCGCTCGCGTAAATCCCGGGATAGACCTCCTGGGCGAACTTGACCCCGTTGAGGTCCGGACCGACACCGGGCCACTTGGCGTTGGGGCCGTGGTCCATGAAGTCCCTGATCGGGATCAGCTTCACGAGCTCCGTCATCCCGCCGAAGTGGTCGCCGTGCCAGTGGGTGGTGAGCAGGTGGTCGATCTGCGTCAGCCCGGCATCCTTCGCGGCGGCCGCGATGCGCGCGGCGTCTCTGGGCGCGCCGTTGACGTTGCCGCTGTCCATCAGCAGCGACTCGCCGGACGGCGCCACGAACAGCGTCGCGTTTCCGCCCTCCACGTCAATGAGGTAGATGTCCAGCGTCGTCCGGGACTGGGCCGCCGCGAACACACCGGCCAGCGCCAGGGTGACGAGTAACGCGATCGATTTGCGCATCGGACTGCTCCTGGAAGGTGAGAGATGCGGACTTCGGGCCGGCTACAGCCGGCCACTACGATTATGGAGCCAGGGCAGGATCGGGGGCCAGCGCCATCCGTACCAGCCGCAGAACCCACAGCTGTAGGCCAGACGGGCGGTCAGCAGCGTCCAGAGCGCGTGCCACCACCGCTGTGGCGCACGGGTGAGCGGCCCTTGGCATCGATGACCGCGCAGCGGCATCGTCACCACGTTCTATCGGCTTGGGGATTCCGGAACCGTAATTTTACGCGCTATAGTGCTCCGTCGATGATCGCCGGCGCCGCCAGCCCAGACATCTCCGTCGTGGTCCCCGTCTACAAGGAAGAGGCGAACATCCGGCCCTTTCTGGCGCGGCTCGAGCCGATCCTCGAGCGCATCAGCGCGCGCTACGAGATCCTGTTCTGCCTCGATCCGTCGCCGGATCGCACCGAGGACGTCATTCGGCAGGAGCGGGCGCGCAACCACCGGATCAAGCTCGTGGTCTTCTCGCGCCGGTTCGGCCAGCCCGCCGCCACCATGGCCGGCATCGCGCTCTCGCGCGGCGCCGCCTGCGTGGCCATCGACGTCGACCTGCAGGATCCGCCGGAAGTGATTCCGAGTCTGTATACAAAGATGCAGGAGGGCTTCGACGTCGTGTACGCGAAGCGCCGATCGCGCAAGGGCGACACGCGGCTCAAACGCCTCGTGGCATGGACGGCGTACCGGGTGATCGACCGGCTGAGCGACGTGCGCATCCCGCGCGACACGGGCGACTTCCGGATCATGTCGCGGCGCGTCTGCGACCACCTGAACCGCCTGAGCGAAGGGCACGGATTCCTTCGCGGCCTGGTGGCGTTCGTGGGATTTCGACAAGCGGTCGTCGAGTACGATCGCGACCCGCGGCATGCCGGATCCGGCAAGTACAACCGGTTCACCGGATCCGCCAGGATCGCCCTGAACGGCATCGTCGGCTTCGGGAGCAGACCGCTGCAGCTCCTCTCGCTCGCCGGCGCGATGATGGCCGGTATCAGCCTGCTCGCCGGCGCGTGGTATGCGGCAATGAGGCTGGCCGGTGCGGCGTCATCGCCTCCCCTGCCGGCGATGGCACTGGTCGTCATGTTCTTCTCGGGGGTCCAGCTCCTGGCGCTCGGCCTCATGGGCGAGTACGTCGGCCGGATCTATGACGAGGTCAAGCGGCGGCCGCACTACATCATCGACAGGGCCGCCGGGCTCGACGACGAAGCGCCGTGACAGGCATGGCTCCTGAACGCGCGTCCCGGCGCGTGACGTGGGTGCTGCTCATCGTTCTGTCCGCGGCGCTCACCGCAGCCTTCAGGTTTCTCGCGCTCACCTTCGCCAACGATCACTTCACGCACCTCATCTCCGCGCAGCAGATGCTGATGGCCGGCGAATGGCCGACGCGCGACTTCCTCGATCTCGGGCGGCCGCTGCAGATTCTGGTGTCGGCGGCGACCCAGCGCCTCTTCGGCGAGACACTGCTCACCGAGGCGGCCGTCGTCTGTGCGGCGTTCGGCCTGGCATCCGCCGCCACGGCGGCCGTCGTCTTCATGGCCACAGGATCGACCGTGGCGGCGTCAGCCGCCGTGCTCGTTGAAACGGCGGCCTTCCCCCGCACGTACGGCTACCCGAAGCCGCTCGCGCTGGCGATCGGGCTTCTGCTGATCGCGCATTACCTCCGCCGGCCCACGCGCGGACGCGAAGCGTTGATGGCGGCCGGCACGGCGGCCGCGTTTCTCTTTCGCCACGATCTGACCGCGTTTGTCGCAGCCGGCAGCCTCGCCGCCGTCATGCTGGCGGAGCCGGCGGCCCACTGGCGGGCGCGATTGCGCGCCGGGCTGACGTTTGCCGCGATGGCGTCGGCCATGGCGGTGCCCTACCTCGTGTACGTGGAGGTCAACGGAGGCCTCTGGAATTACGTCGCCACCGCGCTCCAGCAGAATCAGAGAGAGGCGGGCTACGTCTGGCTGAACCCCTTCGAGCTCGGCCCCACGTGGGAGGCCCAGCTGCTCTATGCGTTCCACCTGCTCCCGGTCGTGGTGCTCGCGGTCTGTGTCTACGACTGGAGACGAGGCCGGCGAGATTGGGAGACCCGCTTCGCGATCTGCGCCGCCGTCCTCGCCGTCGCCGCCAACTTCGGGCTGATCCGACACCTGCTGAGCGCGCGCCTTCCCGACGCCGCGGTGCCGGCCGCGGTACTGGGCGCGTGGCTCGGCCATCGTGCGTGGCGGTCAGGCCGGCTCGTCGTGGCACTGCCCGCCCACGCGATGCTCGTGGCACTGGGCGTCGCGCTGGCCGACTACGCCGATATCGGCGAGCATCTCGAGCGCGCGCGCCTGACGCGCGAGACCCTCACGGATCCGGGCCGGCTCCTGGATCGCGTTGCGGACCAGACGGCGGTGCTGAGAGACCGTCGGGCGGACCCGCCGTCGCGGACGGCGATCGCACTCGATCCGTTCTTCCGGTATCTCGACCGCTGTACGAGCGAACGCCATCGCCTCTTCCTGGGCGGCTTCATCCCCGAAGTGGCGTATCTGGCGCGCCGGCCGTTTGCCGGCGGCGGGTTCGAGCACTACAACTTCAGCTCGCCCGTCAACCAGCAGCGGGTGGTGCAGCGCCTCGGCCGGCAGCTCGTGCCGTTTGCGCTCATCCCGAGCGCGACCGCGCCGGAGCTCGACGACGACCTGCCGCTCGTGGCGGCGTTCTTTCACGGCCGATACGAGCTGCTCGCCGATCTGCCTGTCGGGGGTGAGGAGCGGATCCGGATCTACGTCGATCGGACGCTTGCACCGGCGGCGCGCGATCCGGAGACGGGATGGCCCTGCTTTGTCTGACGCGGCCTCATGCGCGCAATATCCCGCCCGGGCGTGAAAAAGTGCCGCACAACTGGGTGCTGCCGCGCTGAGAGGGCCGTCCCCAGGATGTCCGTCCAGCGGCATTCCGGTTGCACGCACGCCTCACCGGAGGGGTGTTATGCAGGCTGTCCCTGACCGCTCGACCGTCTCCACGTTTCTGTGTCCCCGCTGCGATGGGCCGCTCGTGCCCATCAACGACCGCGCGCAGGACCAGCTCCCGAAGACCGCCGAAAGGTACTCATGCCCGCACGGATGCGGCACGTTCGAGTACGTCTACGCGACGAAGCGCTTCCACGAGCTCGTGGCCACGGCGTCCCGGTAGCTGGTACAATCGAGCGCATGGACACCGGTTTCGGACTGCTCTGGATTCCTGCCGGATTTTTCGTGATGGTCGCCTCGATCGGCGTGCTGTTCCTGATGATCTGAGACAACATCTCCCGGGGCCTGCGAGTGTTCTTCCCTCGATCCGGCCCTGGGTGTATAAAGGGCCCTGGAGGTTCTCCGCATGAAACGTATTGTCCTGTTGACCCTGTGTGTGGCCGCCCTCTCCGCCCCGGCGCTGGCGCAGATGCCGGCCGGGCGCGGCGCGCCGCCGCCCCCGCCGCCGCTCGAGCCGGGCGCTGCGCAGGCCGACGTGGACAAGGCGCTCCTTGCCGCGCCCGCCAGCCTCCGTGACCAGGCCACCGTCGTCAAGTGGAAGCCCGACTCCTCCTACGACACTCTGCGGAAGGGGACGAACCGGCTGGTCTGCTACGACATCTCCGGCTTTCCGATGCAGCAACCGTTCTCGGTCGAGTGCACCAGCATCGCCAACCTCGAGCGAAAGGCCCAGAACCTGAAGTTCGAGGCCGCCGGCGACAGGGCCAAGGTACAGGCGATGGTGGCGGCGGCGGAGAAGGACGGCACGCGCGTCAAGCCCGAGTTCGGGTCCGTATGGTACGAGGTCTTCGGCGCGAGCCAGGAGCAGCGCCGCGGGCACATCACGATTGCGGTGCCGGGGGCCACGCCGGAGTCGATCGGGCTGCCCGACAACCCGCGACAGGGCGGCGCCTGGATCATGAATGCGGGCACGCTGACCGCCCACATCATGGTGCCGGGCGAATAACACTCCCGTTCCACGGCCCCGGCGTGCCGAGAATCGACGCCGCCACGAAGTCGGCGAACACGCGGTTCCCGACGAGCGTGTAGTGGCAGCAGTCGTCCAGGTAGACCGGCGCCGGCTCGCGGTCCAGCACGTCCGTCGCGTCGAAGAACGATACGCCGCCCTCCTGAAGGACTGACCGGGCCGCGGCCTGCAGCACCGGATAGCCCTGCTCGACGCCCTGCTTGTACGGCGACGTGTCGGTGAGCGCCGTGGCCGCTTCCGCGTCATTGAACCGCCGCTTCGTGTAGTACTGATTCGGCTGCAGGACGTGGACGTACGCCGCGCCTCGTCTGTTCAGCATCTCCCTCATCAGCACGGACGAGCGCGCCCATTGATCGGCGATGTCGGCATATAACCGGTCTGGGGTGCGGGGCGCCACCGGCGGCGTCAGCCCGATGAGCGCGTTCTGCGCGTCGCTCGACGGGAGCTCTGCATAGCGGCCCAGCTCCCGCTCGTAGCGGCCGAGCACCCACCGATAATAGGCATTGAAGACGACGTCGAGAGCGGCCACGCGGTTTCTCTCGATGCGCCCGCTCAGATCGATCAGCCGCGCGCGATCCCGGAAGACGCCGGCCAGCGCGTCCAGCTTCTCCGGCGTCAGCGTGGACTGGCTCACGAGGTTCACGAGCCCCTCGATGTGCTGCACGCTCGGCATGGAGATGTCGAGCCCGCGCGCGTCGTTGAGCGGCGCGAGCGCGACGTCGTTGAAGCCGTCGATGTTCACGACCAGATCGAACACCTGCCCGATCGACAGGAAGTACGCCAGCACGAGCGCGAGCTGCGGCTGCTTGTAGCCCGAGTAGGCGAAGCAGAGCGGCACGACCTCACGGCCCCGGAAGAAGGCCTGCTCTTTCAGGCGCTCGACGAGGCGGGGCGCGCCCACCTGGCAGAACCACATGCCGACCGAGCCGCCGAAGATCCCGACGAAGAACTGGTCTTCACTCCTTTTCGCGAGCGGGTACGCGTGTGGCGAGATGAAGCCGAAGTTGTTGGTTCGGGGGCGCGAGCCGGGGGCCAGCACCGAGGGCAGGCCGTCGCGGGCCAGCAGCTCCGCCCGCTCGTCGCGAAAGTCCACGCCCGGCCTGTGCGCGAATCCGAAGTACGGGTGCACCTGCACCGCAGGCGTCACACGGTCTTCGGGCGTCAGCGGAAGTGCTGCAGCGGTTCTGGGATGAGCGTAGAAGAGGCGCCCGGTCTCGACGAGGTACGCGCCGAGCGCCAGCAGCTCGGCGCAGACCACGAAGATCGCGACGCCGATCGCGAGGCGCATCAGGCTTTCTGGAGCAGGGGCCGCAGCGTCCTCACGTCCTTCATCGTCTCGAGGGCGAGCATCGCCTCAATCAGCTTCTGCGCGGTCGCCGGGCCGAGCACCGGACCGACGAGATCTCTGGCCTTGTCGACCACCTCATCGCGCGTCATCGGGTTGCGCACGGTGCCGCGCACCGCCTCCACCTGATCGGAGAGCTGCGTGCCGTCGTTGAGCGTGACCTCGACTCTGGCGACGCGCGCGGGCAGGAATTTCACCAGCCCCTCGTCCGGCACATAGGTGACCTTGCGCCGCTGGCGGAGCACGGCCGCATCCTGCATGCGCGGCTTGTCGTGTGCCGCGTGAAAGGAGGCCGTCTTGTCGATCAGCATCACGGCCACCATGTGCTGCAGGCAGATGTCCGGAATGTCGCGGTTGTCGACCACGAACCCGACCGAGGGCGCGAGCCGCACGATCACGCTCTTCACGTCGTCGGCCTCGAACGGCCGCTGGCGCCGCAGGTTCTCGATCGCGTCGAGCGGCGCCTGAATCGGCGTGCCGACCGTCCACTTCTTGATGTCGGTGCGGGTCACCTCATAGCGCTCGCCAAGCTGCTCGACGAGCAGCTTCGGATCCGCTTTCGGCGCGTTGACCTGAAAGAAGTTGTCGGCGCCCGAGAACACGTCGTCCACGCCGTTCCATCCGGCGCGGACGAGGAGCGCGGCGGTCACGCCGTTGCGCGCCGGCATGCCTCCGAACACGAAGCCCTTCTCGATGTGGTCGGTGTCGCGCCCCCAGACGGCGTACCCGGACGCCTGCTGCGACGCGTAGTCGAGCAGCCAGCGCATCTGCGGCGCGGTGAGCGCCGCCACGCACCCCGCCGACGTCGACGCGCCGAAGGTGCCGGCAAACGCGTGCGTGCTGCGCCGGCTCTCTTCTCTGAACACCGATCCGCCGAGGGCGATGGTCACCCGGGGGCCCACGTCGTACCCAAGCGTCACCGCGCGCAGGAAGTGCTGGCCCGTGATGCCCAGCTGTTCGCCGAGGGCGAAGGCCGCCGGCACGATTGACGCGCCCGGGTGCGACTGCGACGCGCCGTGCGAGTCGTCTGTCTCATCGGAGTGCGCGAGCACCCCGTTGACGAGCGCGGCGTCAGTCGCTCCGGCGACGATGTTCGAGCCGACAACCGTGGCGACCGCGCGTGCGGCGCCCGCCTGGGCCTGCGCCAGCGCCAGCGCCACACGCCCCGGCGGCAACTCCGACCCGGACACCATCGCCGCAAATGTATCGAGGATGTGGTGTTTGGCCTTCTCGACGACGTCCGGCGGCAGAGCCCGATCTCTGGCGGCTGCCATATAGTCGCTGAGCGTGACCATGATCGGGCCGACGGCCTGTGCCCGGAGGCGCAGCGGCAGCAGCACCGTAGAGCCGGCAGCCAGAGCTCCTCGGTACAGCAGCTCGCGGCGCGAGATTCGCATGGAGAATGGCAGTGTCATAGGCAGGGCAAAGTATACTCAAGGATGGAGACTATGTTCATCGCCTACCGTCGAACGGGCGGCATCTTTGCGCTGATCGCGATCGCCGCGGTGGCGCTCGTGGCCACCGTGCTGACGGTGGCGGTGGCGGCCGTCGTGCTGATCGGCGCGCTGGTGGTTGGCGCGGCGGTGATCCTCGTCCGCGCCGTTCTGCCCACGTGGGGACGGCGTCGCACCGTCCCGTCCCCCACCTATTGGCCCGGCGAGACGATCGACGCGTCGGTGGTCGAATCAACGGTGCTCGCGCCCGCCGAGCCGGACCGCGCGCGCGCCCGAACGATGAAGCGATCGGGCGCAGCTCCCACGAACGAGAACGGATGACACGTGATGAGCGTCAACGTACGGCCATCCGTCGGATCCAGCACGCCTAGCGCCTCCGGCGGGACGACCGCCGTCCATTCCACCGCATAGTCAACCGTCCCGCCAGCGGCCGCCACGGTGATGACGTCCCCTACGCGGATGTGCCGGAGCGGCCTGAACCACGTGTCCCGGTGCGCCGCCAGCACGACATTGCCGGCCTCTCCAGGTCGACGACCGCATGGGCGACATAGCCCAGCGCGCAGACGCCGATCGCGAGGAACGCGACTTCAACGCCCCAAACGACTCGACCCGCGCCGCTCATCGAGCGCCCTCAGGGACGACGTAGCCCGGACGCGTGCGGACGCGCAGCCGCTCCGCCCCAGGGGCGGTGACCGTCACGGCGACCGTGCGGAACGTTCCCGCGGGTGAGCCCCGTCCTCCGGAGCAAAGCCAAGGGTGTACTGGTCCCGGAGGTCCCGGACGATTTCTATCAACACCTCCGACACGTCCCCGGCCGAGCGCGGGAAATACGCCACACCCCCGGTATCCTCGGCCAGCCGCCTCAGAATCTTCGGCGCCTGTTCGGCCGACGGCCCTCGCAGCCCGATCGCATAGATCACCGCCTGCGACCGCACCGCCATGGCCCGCCCGTCCGCGTACTGATGCGCGCTGGCGTTGTCCCCGCCGTCGCTGACGACGAGCACCGTCTGCACGGACAGCATCGCCTGGAGCCCGACAGCGAGCGCGAAGAGGTGTGCCACGTGGGTACTCACCGCGCCGCGGGACGATGCCCCGCGGCGCAACGCGGTTGAAATTACGGCACGGGCACAGGCACCGGATGCCGGCGCCGGAGATACTGGCGGCCCGACAGCAGCGCCGCCATGCCGAGTGAGGCGATCCCCAGGAATGCGATCAGGGGGATCGAGCTCGCCGTCTGCGGCAACTGCCCGCCCGTCCCGATTGAGGCCGACGTGCCCGTCCCGGTTGAGGCCGACGCGACCGTCCGCTCCAGCAGCGGCGTCTGCCCCGGCATGGGGGTGGTCTGAATCACCGAGGCGACAGGCACCTCCGTCCGATCCGGAGTCACCGCCACAATCGGCACGGTCCTGAGGTCGGGATCCTGGCTGTCGACGGCGATCGCCGGAACCACGACCTTCGACGCCACGGCCAGCTCGACGGCGCGGCGCTTCGGATACACGAACTCATGGCCCGCGCTCCGCCCCGGATAGAACCAGGCGCGAACCGTTTCGGGGGACCCGGCCGGCACTTCGTTGAACGTGATCACGGTGCGGTCCGTCGCCTCGAGCCGGTAATTCGCAATCGCCATCACGAGGCCGATCTGCTCCGTGCCGTCGTGATTGGAAATCCGCACGATATGACGATCGCTCAGCGAATCGGCGATCTGAAAGATGTAGGTACCGGCAGGCAGACGATAGCCGCCAATCTCGACGGGCTGGCTGAACGTGAGCACCGTCTTCTGGTCGTAATCGTCGCCACGTGCGGGAGACGCCGACACGATGCCCGCGAGTACGAGGGCCATGCCGACGATCGCTGTTCTGAGTGTCAATGTCTCCATCCGTTTCTCGCATCCGCGCTCGATTCGAGCGCGTCGATGCACGGTCATCGTAGGAGTGGCCGTGCGTTCTGTCTGTGCTCGATTGCACAGACTCCCGTGCCGCAAGAACGGCCGAGCTCGCACTGGGACACGGCGCGGAGTGCAAAACGGGACAGACACCGACCGACGGCACTGCCACGATCAGGGAATCATGAATGACACACGACACGAACCCGTGATTCCACCGCCGGTCGACGCCTCGGGCAGCCATCGTGGCAGCTTTGTCCGTGGCCTCGCCGGCGGCGCTCTGCTCGGCGCCGCGGCGGGCCTGCTCGCCGCGCCCTGGATCCATGAGGCGCTGCGAACGGCTCGACGCCGGCTGACCGTCGCCACGGCGGGCGCCCGCGAAGCGGTCGTCGACGACCTCCGCAAGAAGGGCCGGGACGTCTACGGGAAGGCGCTGAACGTGGTGGTCCGAAGCGCCGAGGATGTCAGGGAGCGCGCCACCCAGGCGCAGGGCGAGCTGAACCAGCACGCCACAGCCGGCGCACCCACCAGGACTTCGTCATAAGAAGAGGAGATTGCAATGCTGTACACCATAGCCGTCCTGCTGCTCATCGCCTGGTTTCTCGGAATTCTGGGCACCTACACCGTCGGCGCATTCGTCCATGCGCTGCTGGTGATCGCCATCGTGCTGTTCCTCGTGGGGCTGCTCAGCGGCCGCCGCACGCTGGGCTAGGTAGGCTCATTGGTCGTAGAGGCCGGGCTTCAGCCCGGCCTCCGGCGAGCCCCGATACACGCGCTATCCCCTGCCGTGGTATTCCATCGGTCGAGGCGCGCGCCAGAGAAGCAGCAGGATGAGCGGCGGCACGAGGCCGAAGGCGATCAGACGCACGACCGTGCCGGCCGAGGTCGTGTCGGCCGGCACGCCGATCACGCCGACAGCCAGGATCCAGGCTGCGGCCAGCGCCCATTTCAGGAGTCGTCGCTGCACGAGTACCAGTGTATTCGGCCCTCCAACCGGACGCTGTTCCAAATGACACAAGTTCCAAATGACACGTAAGTGCCCGGCTTTAGCCGGGCCGACCACCTTCGCCAAGGCTCCGGTGGTCCGCCGAAGCTTCATGCGAAGGCGGAAGCCCGGCACTACGTACGAATTGGTGCCGGTGACCGGGGTTGTGAAACCGGTGCTAGGGACCGAACCGCTCCGCCGGAATCTTCACGAGGAACGCATCGAGGCGGCCGCCGCCGAGATTCGTGGTCCACAGGAAGTACCTGCCGGTGACATCGAGGTTCCCCTTCGGGACCTGTTCGTAGTCGTCGCCGTCGACGTCGCGGCCGCCCGCCGCGTCGAGGTCGGTCATCACCTGCGCGACCACGAGCACATCGAGCGAGCCGTTCGCGTTGTGCGCGGGATCGAGAGGAAAACAGACGATCTCATCCGCCATGTCCGGCACACGGCTCGCGTTGCTGCCGCACGCATACTGAGATTCCGCAGGCACCCCGGCCCGGGCGTTCCCGTGCGACACATGATTGGCCGCCGCCATCTCCCAGCGTTTGTTGAAATGCACGACGGGGCCGATCGGCCGTGTCGTGCTGGCGATCGGGAATGTCAGCCGGATGGTCGCGTTCGGCAGGGGATTGTACGTGTCGGCACCAACCGCGTATCCGAACCCCATATCGAGGTGCCCGAGCGCGCCGTCGACGTCCTCGATGGTGGCGATTCGCCCGCGAGGCAGGCTGGCCACGCGGTTGCGGCGCGAACCATCCGCCCGCGTTTCGAGAAGCATCAGCCACCGGCCGGACTTGTCCACGTGGCACTCGTCCAGGCTGTAGCCTTTCGGCGCGCCGAAGAACCTGAACTTCCCGGCGGCGCCGTCGTAGACGACGCAGCCGATGCGCCGCCAGTCGCCGTCCTGGACCGTCGCCGAGTGGACCAGATCGTCGTCGCTCGAGTGCGGCTGGGTGATGAACGCCGCGCTCCTGGGACAGACGCCCGGCCGCGGACAGTCCGCGAGGTCCATGGCCGGACTGGCCTCGAACTGCCGAAGCAGGATGTCGTACCGCCGCAGCTGGGGCGACCCCACCAGGAACGTGTAGAGCCGTGTCGGAAGCGTGGCGCTGAAGTACCAGCCCTCCCCCGTGCTGTAACTGTAGGGACTGGCCGCGTCGAACAGCGGCCCAAGCGGGTCGACCGCGTCGGTCAGCTTGTCGTACCGAATCAGCATGGGGCCGGCGCCGCCATGCTCCCGCGCGGTTCCCAGAAAGACGTACATGTGAGAGCTGCCGGCGTGGTTGTTGGTGTTGCGCCAATACGAATAGCCCGCGTACCAGAGGCAATCCTGCGCTTCCGCACAGTCGGACGCGTTGGTCAGACGAACACCCGTCGTGTTGTACGGTGCGGGAAACACGAACGCGCCTCTCGCGCCGCCTGCGGGCAGGAACGCCTCAATCTGGGCCGGCGTGAAGCGCGGGCGCAACGCCGGTGAGCCTGCGGATTCAAGGAAGCCCCCGCCCGGCGGCGGCGGCGGGCTGATCCCGAGCACGGCGCCGTGCACGGTCGCGTCGATGGTGCCGAGCGACACGTCGAGGATCAGCGGGTACTGCGGACTCCTGGCACTCTCCACGAGAAAGCGTCCGTTCCGGAAGTACTGCACCCGCCCTCCGACAACGGCCACGCGGAACACGTCGCCTGGCACGTATGGGGTATCGCCGCCCGAGAGGTACTCGCCGTTCTCGACAACGTCCGCCCATCCAACTCCATTGAAACGGAACGCAAAATCGATGTCGCCGTAGCGGGTGTCCTGGTTGCCATGGCTGAGTCCCGCAACCCAGAACGTGCCGGCCTCGCCGACGGTGAATTCGACGTAGCCGTCACCGGCGCTCAGCTCCTGCTGAGATGCTGCGCCCGCATCGTCGGAGCCATCGTATCCACCCGTCTTCTCCAGCACCGTCCCGACGACCGTGGCGTTGACCACGTTCGTCCACACGACGTTCTGCTCTTCCCCTGCCGTTGCCGAATCATGGAGAACCAGGGCCACACATGTCACCAGGATGGCGAGCGTGCTTCGCATGGAGCCCATGGACGAGCAGGAAGGGTGCCAGTGCCGCCGGGGTCGCCAATCGGCGCGGGGCGTGCAAAACAGGACAGACAACTCGCGAGGGCCCTGCCAGGATCGCTGCGAGGATGACCATCGCGCTCCTGATCGCGATCGTGCTGAGTTTTTCGGCCTGGATGGTCTTCCGGTCGCGGTGGCGCCACAGCGCGCACGCCGACCTCGGCCTGATGAGCCAGGAGTGGATCTCCGAACATCGTTCCGACGAATCGCGCCATCGCCGGACGTGAGCGTCACAACAAAGGACAGATATGAACCTGAATTCGAGAACCACCATGTGGGGAGTGGCCATGTGCGTCGCGGCAACCGCCGCAATCGGTACGGCACGTCTCGCCGCACAGGATGACGACGAAGCCGACCGCGTAGGCGCCGCCGTGGTGGTGCTGAACGAAATGCGGGACGCGCCGGACAACGGGATCCCGCAGAGCATCTATGACAAGGCTGAAGCGATCGCGATCTTCCCGTCCGTCAAAAAGGCCGGCTTCATCGTGGGCGGCCAGTGGGGACGGGGCATCATCAGCGTCCGCGAGCCGAAGACGGGCCGGTGGTCGTCGCCTGCCTTCCTGACGCTGACCGGCGGCAGTTTCGGCGCGCAGATCGGCGGCACCGAGATCGACCTCATTCTCGTGATCATGAACCGGCGCGGCGTCGAGCGGCTCCTCGCGAACGAGGTCAAGCTCGGCGGTGAAGTCTCCGCGGCCGCCGGGCCGGTGGGCCGCGCGGCGGAGGCGTCGACCGATCTGCAGCTGCGCGCCGAGATTCTCAGCTATTCGAGAAGCCGCGGCCTCTTCGCGGGCGCCACGGTCAACGGATCGGCCATCAAGGAAGACCTCGACGCCAACACGCGCTTCTACGGCCGCGCCCTCTCATCGGAAGACATCGTCTTCGATCGGGCCGGCAAGGCTCCCGCGAGCGTGACCGTGCTGCGGACGGCGCTCGATCGCCCGGCCCGGTAGCCGGTCACGCGTCTGGCAACAGCCGCGTCGCCGCGCGAACGGTCAGTCGCGCAGGATGAGGCTGAGGAGGGAGCTGTTGACCTTGAGGCCGCCGTTGTACTCGATCAGCCCGAGCTTCCGAAACTTGTTCATGAAGAAGTTCACGCGCGACCGGGTCGCGCCGATCATCTCGGCGAGCGTCTCCTGCGAGATCTTCGGCATCGTCCGCGGGGGGTCCGCCTGACCGTAGCGCGCCAAAAGGAGGAGCGTCCGGGCGAGCCGCTTTTCACTGGAATTGAAGAGCTGATCGACGAGGTCGGCTTCGATCCGGATGTTGCGGCCGAGCATGTGTGAGAGGAAACGGTCCGCGAATTCGGGCTCCTCATGGAGCAGCCGCACCATCGCCTCCTTCTCGATGACGAGCACGCTGCTCGGGCTCATCGCCGTGGCCGTCTCGATGCGCACCAACTGACCGGCCAGGGCGCCTTCGCCGAAAAAGTCGCCGGGGCCGAGGATCGCCACCACCGCCTCTTTGCCGATACGGGAGAGCACCGATACCTTGATAGCGCCTTTCTGAAGGTACCGGATGTCAGCGGCTGGGTCGCCCTGTGAGAACACGATCGCCCCCGGGCGATACTTCACGACCTTTCGCGCCGGGCCTGCCGATTCGAGATACGCCACGGCATCGAACCCGCGGTGGCCCTTCTCCGTGGGCCGTGACTTCGGTTTCATGGGGAAATCATCAACAAGTATCCCACGGGCCGGGGACGCGAACGGCGGCGCACGCCCGCCACGCCGACTCATCCGCAGGGCCCGCCGAAGGCCTCTTTACAGGGGTAGGCCGGGGGGTGTCCAAAAGTTAACAGCCTCGAGTCGGCCGAGGTGTCAGAGTGCCGTGGGTCGGTCAATGCATATGAAGACACTACCAATCGACGCGCATCTCCCGGTCCCCCATCTGGAGCACGGCCACGAACTGCCCAAGACCCTTACGGGCATCCGCGGCCTCGACGAGATTACCCGCGGCGGGCTGCCGAAAGGGCGGCCGACGCTCGTCTGCGGCGGGCCCGGATCCGGCAAGACGCTGCTGGCGCTGACGTTCCTGGTCAACGGCGCCACCCGCTTCGACGAGCCCGGCGTGCTCATGACGTTCGAAGAGAACGCCGAGGAGATGGCCAGCGACGTCGCGTCGCTCGGTTTCAACCTGCCGCAGCTGATCGACGCGCGGCAGCTCGCCGTGGACTACGTGCGGGTGGAGCGCAGCGAAATCGAGGAAACGGGCGAGTACGACCTCGAAGGGCTGTTCGTCCGGCTCGATTACGCGATTCAGAGCGTCCGCGCCAAGCGCGTCGTGCTCGACACGATCGAGTCGCTCTTCGCGGGCCTCAAGGACGACGGGATCCTCCGGGCGGAGCTGCGGCGCCTGTTCCGGTGGCTGAAGGACAAAGGCGTCACCGCCGTGGTCACGGGCGAGCGCGGCGAGGGCCTGCTGACGAAGCAGGGGCTCGAGGAGTATGTCTCGGACGCGGTGATCCTGCTCGACCATCGCGTCCACGATCAGGTCTCCACGCGCCGCCTGCGCGTGGTCAAGTACCGCGGCTCGCACCACGGGACCAACGAGTATCCATTCCTCATCAGCACCGAGGGCATCAGCGTCCTACCGGTCTCCTCCCTGGCCCTTCAGCACGAGGCGCCGCTGGACCGCGTGTCGTCGGGCATAGCGAGGCTCGACGAGATGCTCAGCGGCAAAGGGTACTTCCGCGGCAGCACGATCCTCGTCTCTGGCACCGCCGGCACCGGGAAGACGAGCCTCGCCGCCCACTTCATCGACGCGGCGTGCCGCCGGGGCGAACGCTGCCTGTGCTTCCTCTTCGAAGAATCGCCCCAGCAGCTGCTCCGGAACATGCGCTCCATCGGCGTCGATCTCCAGCCGTGGGTGGCGAGCGGGGTGCTGCAGTTCCACGCGGACCGGCCGTCGCGGTACGGGCTCGAAACGCATCTCGCGACGATGCACCAGGTCGTGGCGGAATTCAAACCGACCGTGACCGTCATCGACCCGGTGACCAACCTGATGACGGTGGGCACTTTCATCGACGTACAGGCGATGCTCACGCGCATGATCGATCATTTGAAGACCGAGAACATCACGGCGATGCTGACGAGCCTGGCGCCCGGACCGACCGAGATCGAGCGGACGGAGACGACCATCTCATCGCTGATGGACACCTGGATTGTCCTGGTGAACGACGGCGTCAACAACCACCACCGCCGCGGGCTGTACGTGCTGAAGTCCCGCGGGATGGCGCACTCCAACCAGCTGCGCGAGTTCGCGCTGACGGATCGCGGATTGGACATTCTCGACGCGGTCAGCGGTCTGCAGAAAGGGCGCGATCGTCATGCAGGTCTCTGAGACCCGGATCGCCGCGCCGTCGCCCGCGGACGCCAAGGCCTACCTGCTGCGGCTCTACGTGGCCGGACAGACGCCAAAGTCGGTCCTGGCCCTGGCCAATCTGAAGCAAATCTGCGAGGAGCACCTCCGGGAGCGCTACGAGATCGAGGTCATCGACCTCCTGGAGAGTCCACAGCTCGCGCAGGGCGACCAGATCCTGGCCGTGCCGACGCTCGTGCGACGGCTGCCGGAACCGATCAAGAAGATCATCGGCGACCTCTCCAACACGGAGCGCGTGCTGGTGGGGCTGGACCTGCAGGAACGCCGGGCGGCGTCATGACAGCGAAACAGCGCAACGGCGTCCGTGCGGCCCTCGACCGGGCCGCGCGATCGTCCAAGACCGATCGGTACGTCCTCCGGCTGTACGTCACGGGGATGACGCCCCGCTCGGTGCGCGCGGTCGCGAACCTGCAGGAGATCTGCACCGAGTATCTCGACGGCCGGTACGACCTGGAGGTCATCGACATCTACCAGCAGCCCGACCGCGCCAAGGGGGAGCAGGTCATCGCGGCGCCGACGCTCATCAAGAAGCTCCCGCTGCCGATGCGCCGCATCATCGGCGACATGTCGGACCGCGGGCGCGTGCTGCTCGGCCTCGATCTGGCGCGGGATTCTGACCAGACCGGGGGGGGTAGGCGATGATCACGGATGACACGCGCCCTCACGAAGAAACTGAGGCGCTTCGCATGCGCCTCGCCGAAGCCGAGGAGATGCTGCGGGCGATCCGCCGCGGCGAGATCGACGCGCTGGTCGTCGAGGGCCTCGGCGGCAACCAGGTCTACACGCTGCACAGCGCCGAGGAGCCGTACCGCGACCTCGTCGAGCAGATGCAGGAGGGCGCCGTGGTCCTCACGCCTCGCGGCGACATTCTGTACGCGAACGCCCGCTTCGCGGCGCTTGTGGGCGCACCGCTCGAGGCCGTGGTCGGCAGCCGCATCGACCGGTTCGTGGACGCATTGCACCGGGACGACTTCGGAGCCTTCCTCATCACCGGCAGCGGAAGACGCCGAAGCCGCCTGATCGGCGCGAAGGGCGACGCGTTCGAGGCCAGCGTGTCGCTCACGACGGCGGCGGCGCTCGGCGGCACGCGCCTGAACCTGATCGTGACGGACCTCAGCGAGCTGATCGAGGCCACCAGCACCCGCGACCGCGCCGAGCGCGACAACCGCACCAAAGACCAGTTCCTGGCGATGATGGCGCACGAGCTGCGCACGCCGATCGGCGCGATCAGCAACGCCGTCCGGGTGCTCGAGATGACCCACGCCGTAGGAGAGCCCGCCGCCCGCGCGCACGAGGTGATCGCGCGCCAGGTCGGCCATATCTCACAGATGATCGCCGACCTGCTGGACGTCGAGCGGGTGGTCTCCGGCAAGATCCGGCTGAATCGACGGCCGCTCGACCTGGCCGACGCGGTGTGCCGCGCCGTCGCCACGTTCACCGGCGACACCCGGCTGGATCGGCAGTTCGAGATCCGCACCGAGCCCGTGTGGGTCGAGGGGGACGCGGTGCGGCTCGAGCAGATCCTCGCCAACATGGTCACCAACGCGATCAAGTACACGCCGGCCGGCGGCCGGATTCGCGTGGACCTCTGCGCGGACGGCGGCGATGCCGTGCTCAGCGTCGAGGACAGCGGTGTCGGCATCTCGCCCAGGCTGTTGCCCTTCATTTTCGACCTGTACGTCCAGGCGGATCGGACCCTCGACCGCGCGCAGGGCGGCCTGGGGATCGGCCTGACGCTCGTCCGCCGCCTGATCGAGCTGCACGGGGGCACGATCGTCGCGGCAAGCGAGGGCGAGGGGCACGGAAGCCGGTTTACCGTCAGGCTCAAGCAGGTAGCGCCGGCCAAGACGTCGTCGGAGCTGGTACTCCAGCCGCAGCGCCGTGCGAAGTCGAGGCGCGTGCTCCTCATCGAGGACAGCGCGGATGCGCGCGAGATGCTGCGGATGGTGCTCGAGCTCGCCGGGCACGTCGTCTACGACGCGCCCGACGGCGTTCGCGGCCTGGCGCTGGTGAACGTCGTCCGTCCCGAGGTCGGCATCATCGACATCGGCCTCCCGATCATGGACGGTTACCAGGTGGCCCGGCGGATTCGCGAGGAGCCGCACGGCCGCGGGATGTTGCTTCTGGCGCTGAGTGGCTACGACTCGCCCGGCGCCGGACATCAGCCGCCGGGGCACGGGTTCGATTATCACCTCGTCAAGCCCGTCGACCCGGACGAGCTCGCGCGCCTGATCGGCGAGCGTGGCGAATCCATGGAAGTGTGAGACACCATGGCTCGCGATCCCGACAATCCCGATACGCCCCAGTCACGACTCGACGGAATGATTGCGGAGTTCCGAGCGGCACGGCAGCGCCGCCTGGTGAAGCAGGGGATGGCCCTGTGGACCCGCACCGAGGCGGCGCAGCGGGAGCTGGACCTCGTCACCGAGGCGGAACCGCCGCCGACCAAGATTAGTTAGCGCGCTCCGCCCGGCGGGTCACGCGCGCTCGAAGGTGACGGTCCGCGCCTGGAAGTTGGGCGTCGCCGTCCTGCTGGCCTGCGTCCACGCGCGGGCGTGCCCCGACGGCGGCCGGCCGTCCGCGCCGGCGTTCGCCCACCACTCCCGCTGCAGACGTGCGCCCGCCGGCAGCGCGAAGCCGAGAAGGTCCTCAATCTGGCCGAACGTCAGCACCACCATGTCGGCGTATCTGCGTTCGAGGTACTTGTGCAGGGAGAGATACTCAGCCGGCACACCGACCGGCTTCGGCTGCGGGGGGGCGGTCCCGACCGCGCGTCGCGGCCTCAGCAGATCCTTCCACCTCATCATCGCCCTTCACCGTACGCCGGGCGCCCTCGACCCGCAGTACCGAATTGCACACCACCCCAACGCGTCCCCACAGCGTCCGATCTTGAACAGCGCGTCCCGCACGGCAGCACTACGATGCGTGGGACGCCGGTTCTCCGCAGTCAGCGGCGAACCCGATTCGTGAGGGAGATCGATCATGACGTGGAAAGACATCCTCGAGATCGGCTTGAAGGAAGACGCCCCCTATCGCAAGGACAATCTGCCCGACCGCCAGGTCCGCGGCCCGCAAAACCCGGCCGGCCCTGGCCGGTCCGCCGAGATCCCGATGTCGCGCAAGGACCACACCGAACCGGCGGCCCCCGCCCCGCCGGAGGTACCGGATGGCCCGACCGAAGCGCCGAGCGCCGCGACGACGAAAAAGCAGTTATGATTCGAGCCGTTCCGTTGAAGGGAGGAGCGGTATGACACGCATCCGGCAATTCCCGTGGGCAGCCGCGTTGTCCGTCGGCCTGGCGGCGGCTATGGCCGCCGCGCACTCCGGCGGTGCGGCGACGCTCGCCGCCCAGGCGCTGCTGAACCCGTATCGCATGGCCGACGGCTGGGCCCAGCTGCCGGGCGGCAAGCCGATCGGAGCCGTCGGCAAGACCGACGTCGATCGGGACGGCCGCCACATCTGGGCGGTCATCCGGTGTGAACCGCTGGCGGATCCAACGCGCTTCGGCGACGAATGCCGCGATTCGAAGATGGACTCCGTGCACAAGTTCGGCCCGGATGGCAAGGTCGTGACCAGCTTCGGCGGCGGCATGTTCATCTGGCCGCACGGGCTCGAGGTCGACCCGGACGGCAACATCTGGGTCACCGATGCCGTCGCGTCCAACCGCATTCCGAAGGGCGACAGCCGCGGGCACCAGGTCGTGAAATTCAGCCCCGACGGCAAGGTCCTGATGCGGCTCGGCACGCCCGGCGCCGCCGGCAGCGGCCCCGGCCAGTTCAACTCCCCGAGCGACGTCGTCGTCGCGCCGAACGGCGACGTGTTCGTGGCCGACGGCCACAACGAGGTCGGCAACAACCGCGTGGTGAAGTTCACGAAAGACGGGAAGTACGTGAAGGAATGGGGCAAGACCGGCTACGCCCCGAGCGAGTTCCGCGCGCTGCACGCGATCGCCATGGACAGCCGCGGCCGTATCTTCGTGGGCGACCGAGGCAACAACCGGCTCCAGCTCTTCGATCAGGATGGCACGTTCCTGAGCCAGTGGACGCAGTACGGCCGGCCGAGCGGGATCTTCTTCGACGACCGGGACCGCATCTTCGTTGCCGACTCCGAATCCGACGATGTGCAGAACCCGGGGTGGGAGATGGGGATCCGGATTGGCGACGCGAACAAAGGGTGGGTCGCCGAGTTCATCCAGTTCCAGTGGGGCGACCCGCGCGAAACGGCCGGCAACGGCGCGGAGTTCGTCTCCGTCGACCGCGACGGCAACGTCTATGGCGGCGAGCCCCGCCCGAAGCAGCTTCGCAAGTATGTCCGGGTCAGACCGTAGAGCCGCTACCGGGTGCAGCGGACAGCACGACGCCGCCAATGAACGCGCCCACGGCGGCGGCCGGGACACATCGCCGGATGAAGCTCATCATCGCCTGCTCCGACGGTGGGGGGGCTGCAATTGAAGTACCTTGCGAGATCGTCGCCTGCACGAACCGACGCAGCATGGCTCTCGACACGGTGGCGCGCGCAGGGGCGTCGCGTGCGAAATCGCCCGCACACGCCGGGAGAATTCTGCGGCCGTGCCGCTGGTCCTCCAGCGGCGTTGACCGGCACGCACGTTCCGAATCCGTGTGCTAGCATCGCGCGGTTGGACTGACGCGATATTCGAGGAGCCTGTCATGAAGATCCGAGTGCTCGCTGCGTTGATTGTGCTCGCGCTGCCCCTGCGTCCCGACGCGCAGATGCAGGTGCCCGAGCTGCCTTACGAGTCGGTGCCCGACTTCTTCAGGCTGCCCGACGGCATGAACTTCGGCGAGGTCTCGGGCATCGCGGTGAACTCCAGGGGGCACGTCTTCGTCTTCACGCGATCGAACAGCGCCAACGGCCCGGCCTACGCGCCGGCAGCGGCGCAGCTGCTCGAGTTCGGCCCCAAAGGCGAGTTCATTCGCGAGATCGGCAAAGGTCTCTACGCATGGTCGTTCGCGCACGCGGTGCGGATCGACAAGGCGGACAACATCTGGGCCGTGGACAAGGGCTCGGACATGGTGATCAAGTTCAATCCGGCCGGCCGGGTTGTCTGGGTGTTCGGGCGGCGGAAGGAGTCGTCTGACGACGAGACCGGGCCGTGGGAGCATCCGGAGCCGCCGCGGCCCCACGTCGACGGGCTCTTCCGCCAGCCGACCGACGTGGCGTGGGACTCCAAGGGGAACACGTACATCAGCGACGGCTACGTCAACTCGCGCGTCGCCAAATACGACGCCAACGGCGACTGGGTGAAGTCATGGGGCGAGCAGGGCACGGGACCGGGGCAGTTCCGCCTGCCGCACGCCATCGCGGTCGACAACCAGGATCGCATCTACGTCGGCGATCGATC
>MEKU01000048.1:23648-62891 GCA_001767195.1 Acidobacteria bacterium RIFCSPLOWO2_02_FULL_67_21 | reverse complement strand
CATTGCGTGTCAGATGCTTAGAGTGTTTCAATTATAGCCCAGCGCCGCGCGGCGGGCCGGCGGGGCTGAAGGCGGCAGCGCGTAGAAATACACGCGCCGCGCCGCGAGGAGCAGCGGAGGCTCGTCGAGCCACGACAGGTCGGCCACCGGGGAGTAGCGCGCCCGGAAGACCTCGCGCTCCCAGTCGTCGAGCACGACATAGACGGGGCGGCCGAGGCTGCGCATATGGTCGAGGGCGGGCTGATACATGTCGGGGTCGAGCCACTCGAATCGCATGGTGATGCGACCCGAGTAGTAGCGCAGGCTGCCGCTGTGCTGGTTGCAGAGGATGACGGCATCCCCGGGTAGCTCGCGCGCGAAGCGTCCGGCCGCCACGTAGCGCGATTCCTCCTCCGCCACATGAAAGGCGAGGCGTCCGGTCCAGAGCCCCCAGACGGCCAGCGCGATGACCAGCCCGCCGGCCGCCGGGCGGCGCCATGGCATGTCGCGCAGCAGCCGCGTGAGCACTGCAGCCGACGCGGCGAGCATCAGCGGAAACGCCGGCAGCAGGAAGCGGAGGTAGGTCCAGCTGTCGAACGGGGTGTACCAGAGATAAGAGGCCAGCACCGTCGCCGCAAACAGCAGGCAGGCGATCGCGATGCCGCGCGGGCGGCCATCGGCGTCCCGTCGCATCAGCAGCGGCGCCGCGCAGCCGAGCAGGATGAACGGCGTCTGGGTCTGCAGCAGCCACGTGCTGTAGTTCACCAGATTCACGGCTCCGTACGCTGACGCGTAGATGGTCGAGAAGGTTCCGTAGCCCGACGCGAGCGCCGATCCGTACAGGTGGCGGTTGAGGAGCGCGACGGCAAGAGGTCCGGCTCCGAGACCCGCGAGGCAGGCCAGGGCTCGGACCGTCCGCCGGTGGGGGCCGGAGACGATCACGAATCCCAGCAGCGGTAGCGCCAGGACGACAAGATTTGGACGCGTCAGAATCGCGAGCGCGCCGGCGAGGCCGGCGGCCGCTGCTCCGATCGTCGTTCCGGACTGCGCCAGCACGACTGCGGCCAGCCACCAGGCCGACACCGGCACGTCGCTCATCGGCCACATCAGTTGAAACAGGAAGACAGGGCTGACGAGAAGCGCGGCGGCGGCGATCAGGCCGGCTTCCTGCCCCCCGAGCCGCGAGCCGAGCAGAAACGTGAGCCACACCGACAGCCCGCCGAGCAGCGGGACCACGTAGAAGACCGCATCGGCGCCGCCGATCGCCTTGAACGCCGCCATCACCAGCGGCAGGCCCGGCGAATACGTCGGCACCATCGTCCCGCGGTCGTCGCCGGGCCGGTAGCCGAACGGCGCCAGCGTCCAGTTGGCGTATCGCCACTCCGCCTGGTCGGCGAGCGGCTCCTCGACGATCAGCGTGCCGCGCAGCCAGAGGTCCGCCTGGCTCACGTAGCCGTAAGCGTCAGCGCCGCTGGCGGCGAAGGTGCCGAACCGGACGCCGAGGGCGACGGCGGCCAGCGCCAGGACAATCGCGACTACGTGCGCGCGGAACGCGGATGATGCGGGTGGAGGGAGGACCGCGGTGCTGCGGAGGGCCTGTGCGGCCGGCGCGTCGGGCGACTCAACGCCGGGCAAGCGCTCCGTCCCAGCGCATGCTGACGGCCGGCGCGTTGGGGTCGGTCACTTTGCCGTGCTTCACCGCGATGAGCTCGGCCACGATGCTGATGGCAATCTCCTGCGGCGTGATGGCGCCGATATCGAGGCCGATCGGCGCGTGCACGCGCTCGAGCGCATCGGCCGCCACGCCCTCCTCGACGAGCGCGTCGAAGATGCGCTTCACCTTGGCCTTGCTGCCGATGAGGCCCCGGTACCGCATCGGCCTCGCCGCCAGCGCGCGCATGGTGTCGAGGTCGTGCGTGTGGCCGCGCGTGACGATCACGGCGTACGCCGTCGCCGGCAGCCGATGCTGCTCGAGCCAGGTCGGAATGTGCTCGACGATCACGTCGATGCCGGCGCCGAAGCGGTCGGTGTTGGCGAACTTCTCGCGGTCGTCGATCACGTGGACCTGAAAGCCGACCTCGCGCGCCATCGTCGCGACGAAGTACCCGACGTGTCCGGCGCCGAACACGTACAGCTCCGGCGAGGGCTCGACCGGCTCGATGAAGACCTCCATCTGCCCGCCGCACACGAGCCCGGTCTCCTGCGCGAAGTCGTCGTTGAGCTCGAACTGCATGGTGACCGGCTTGCGCGTCGTGATCGCCTCGCGCGCCTTCCAGAAGGCTTCGTTCTCGTAGCAGCCGCCGCCAATCGTGCCGACCGTCCGGCCGTCTGCGTGGACGAGCATCTTCGCGCCGACGCGCTGCGGCGTCGAGCCGGTCGAGGAGACGATCGTGACAAGCGCCACCCCCTCGCCGCGCTTGAGCGCCTCGGTCAGGGCGGCGAAGACCTCCTGGTTCATCGAATTGATTATAGAGCCCTACCAGCGATGGATCTCGCAGTACTCCGCCGGCTCGGTCCCGCTGAGAAACGACTCGTGGTACACGCGCGGGCAGCCGGGCAGCGCCAGCTTGCCCGTGTCGCGATCGATCTCGGCAAAGGTCACGCCCTCCGGCGGGTTGAAGGGGAGGTCTGGCCGGCCTGCGAGCGCGGCGGTCATGAACGCCGTCCAGATCGGCAGCGCCGCCTGCGTGCCCGTCAAGCCCAGCGGCCGGTTGTTGTCGTGGCCGACCCAGACGACAGTCAGCAGCTCCGGCGTGAATCCGACGAACCACGCGTCGCGCAGGTCGTTGGTCGTGCCGGTCTTGCCGGCGGCGTCGAGCGCGAACCCGGCCGTGCGCGCGCCGGCCGCCGTGCCCTCGTTCAGCACGCTGCGCATCATGCTCGTGACCAGAAACGTCGTGTCCGGCCTGGCGGCCCGCCGCGGGGGCGAGGCCTTCGGCCGCAGCGGTCCGGCGGCCGTCTCGATCCGCTGGAGCGCGCGGAGCGGGCGGACGCTGCCGCCGTTGACGAACAGCGTGTACGCCTGGGCCACTTCGAGCGGCGTCAGCTCGAACACGCCGAGCGTGATGGCGGGCACGGCGCGCGGCGGCGCGCCGACCCCGACCCGCTTCCAGAGCGCGGCGACGCGGTCGAACCCGACCGCCTCGCCCACATGGATCGTGCCGAGGTTCCGCGACATCGCGAGCGCCCGGCGCCACGTGATCTCGCCGTCGTAGTCGTCGTAGTTGCGCGGCTCCCAGACCTGGTCGTCAAAGGTGAACGTGGCCGGCTCGTCGACGGTGATCGAGGCGGGCGTGAGGTCGGCGCGCCCCTCATCCGCGGCGTACTCGAACGCCGCGAGGTAGACGAACGGCTTGAAGATCGATCCGGGCTGGCGCCGCGCGGCCACCACCCGGTTGTACTGCGACTGGTTGTACGAGCGGCCGCCGACCATCGCGAGCACCTCGCCCGTGCGCGGATCCACCGCGATGAGCGCCGCCTGCGCGGGCTCCCGGCGGCGCCGGCGCGCCAGCAGCCGGTCGACGCGGGTGAGACCCTCCCGCACGGCATCCAGCGCGGCGCGCTGCAGATTGAGGTCGAGCGTCGTGAACACGTCGACCTGGCCCGGCTGTGTCGTCAATCCAGGGAACGTCCCGGCGATCTGCTCGCTGACCATGTCGACGAAGTAGGGCGCCTCGTTGTCGACCGACCGCGCCACGACCTGGAGGCGCTCCCTGGCGGCGCGCTCGGCCGCCTCCGCCGAGACGGAGCCTTCGTCGGCCATCGCGCGGAGGACGACGTTGCGGCGCTCGACGGCGCGATCGGGGTGCACGAAGGGCGACCGGGGGCCGGGGCTCTGGATGACGCCGGCGATCACCGCCGCTTCGCCGAGCGTGAGGTTGGCGACGTCCTTGCCGAAGAAGAGGCGCGCCGCCTCCGCCACGCCGTGGATGGCGAACGACCCGCGCTGCCCCAGGTAGACGTCGTTCAGGTACAGCTCCAGGATCTCGTCCTTCGAGGCGCGCCGCTCGAGAATCAGCGACATCAGCGCCTCGCGGAGCTTGCGGCCGTAGGACCGTTCGCCGGCGGTCAGCTCCGCATTGAACTCGTCGGCCAGGAAGAACATGCGGGCAAGCTGCTGCGTGATCGTGCTGTACCCGACCAGGTTCGGGTTGTCGCCGAACACGTTCGTGACGACGGCCGCCAGGATGCGGATCGGATTGATGCCGGGATGCGAGTAGAAGCCCTGGTCTTCGACGGCCAGGACCGCCTGCTGGACGTAGGTCGGAATCGTGGCGAGCGGGACGCGGCGGCGCTTTTCGCGCCCCGCGGTCATCAGCGCGGTCAGCAGCGGCTCGTCGAGCTCGACGGCCTCCGCTGCGCCGCGCCCGGGGATCTCGATGCGCTGGATCCGGTCGCCGAGCGCGACACGCACGACCCGCTCGCCGAGCTCGCTCGTGCGCGGCCGGATGGCGATCACGCCACGCTCGAGCGCAAACTCGCCGGGGGCGTCGGCCTCCGGCCGCTGGGCGTAGCCGAGATCGTTGAGCCGCGTGACGAGCTCGCGCCGGCTGAGCGCCTGACCGCGCCGGAGCACGAGCGGCCGGGCATAGACTCTCGGCAGGGTCCGCTCGCGCTCGCCGTGGAGCCGCGCGTCGATCAGGCGCGAATAGGAGACGTAGGAGTAGCCAAGGGTGCCCAGGAGCAGGATGCCGAGGATGGCCGCCGTGCCGACGACATACGGCGCAAGGCCCTTGCCCCCTCGCCCCCTGTCAGTCCTCAAATCGCGATCACCCAGTGCGTCCCCTGATCCGGCGGCAGCTCCTCGGCAAGCCGGTCGATGAGCCCGTCGCCGTACATGTTGAGGAAGTAGACGAATCCGACGGAGCGCTCCTGCGGATGCCCGCCCGGAAAGGCCTGGGCCCGCGCGTGCCGGAACTGGCGGCGCAGCGTCTCGTCCTTGCGCTTGACCGCCTGGATGATCTTGGCGTGCAGCTTCTTCAGGTCGTCCTGGATGCGCCCGAGCGTCGAGCGCGCCGAGGCCTCGAGTGTCGGATCGAGCCGGACCAGCGTGCGGGCGAGCGCCTCCATCCGATCGGCCGCCGTGCGCGAGGCCTCTTCGAGCGACTGGTGGACCGCCGCCGGAATCTGTGACTCGAGCAATTGGTTGAGCACGCTCTCGTCCTGATGGCGCAGCGATTCGAGCGGCAGCTCGTGGCGCGCCAGAAAGCGCATCGCGTTCGAGTCGACGATCGTGGCGGTGGATCGCTGATGCATCAGCGGCATCGGGACGTCGAACGCCTCGTACACGCCGCGCAGCTGCCCGAGGTAGGCGAGCTCGTTGGGCCCGGCCACGTAGCAGACGGTCGGGAACAGCGTGTCCTGAACGAGCGGCCGGAGGAGCACGTTGGGGCTGAATTCCTGCGGGTGCGTGCGCACCCGGTCGGCACGCGCGGGCGCGTCGCCCACGCTCAGGCTCGTCCGCGTGCCGTCGAGATGAAACAGGGCCAGGTGGTCCGGGTGCGGCTCGACCTGCGCGTGGTAGCCGCGGGCCACCAGCGCGGCGCCGGCGGCGGCCGCCAGCCGTGACGTGATGCCCGGGCGTTCGATCTCGCGCGCGAAGAGGCCGGCCGCCAGCGGCTTGGCGGCCGGATCCGCGGCGTCGAACAGGACCAGGCCGCGCGAGCCGAGCACCGACTCGATCCAGTCCCCGAAGGCGTCGGCCATGCCGGTGCCGGTCCGGTACGCCACCCGCAGGCGCTGCATGAGTGGCCCGGTGAACTCGGTCGGGGGGAGCGCTGCCGCCAGCGCGTCGAGCGCCGCGCCCGTGGACTGGTCGAGGCGAACCCGGGCCACGGGACTGCTGCCGGCGCCGGGCGGCTCACCGAGTGACAGTTCAGTCAGGTTCAGATCGCCGTCGAGGATGCCGCAGCGCCGGACCTCGTCCCAGTCGTGATCCTCCGCGTCGATCCAGAAGACGGGGACGGCCGGCACGTGGTATTCGCGCGAGAGACGCTCGGCCAGCTGCAGCGCGGTGAGCGCTTTGAGCAGCGTGAAGAGCGGACCGCCGAAGAGGCCCGCCTGCTGCCCGGTCACGACGGCGACCGTCTGCGGGTCGCGCAGCCGTGCGGCGGCCTCCAGCGCCTGTGGCGGCGCGCCGCGCCGCCGCAGCTGCGCCTCGATGACGTCCGCCATAGCGCCACGCTGTCTCGGATGGGCCTGCGTGCGCCGGATCGCCTCACGCCACGCGTCCGGCTCTGCCGGGTTGCCCGCGAAGAAGTCGGCAAGCCGCGAATAGTCGAAGGCGTAGTCGACCGCCAGGCGCTTGATCCAGGGAAACCGGCGAATCTCGATGGGAATGCGGCTGGCCGTCGCTGAAATGCCGGCGTGCGGGAACACCGAGGCTACTCTTGCAGAGCGTTGCGGGAGGTGTCAATCCCGCGGCGCGCCTTCCGTCGCGCCCTGTCTCCGCGCCGGTGCGCATGTTACGATCCACCGACCTGATCACGCCTTCGTCCCGACGGCGGGCGTATCCGCTCCAGGAGTTCTGCCACTGACCGGGGACATCTTTCAACTCGACGGCCGCGGAGACTCGCCTCAGTCTGCGCCCATGATCGATCTGCCGCTCCGCGATCCGGTGCCGCCAGGCGAGCCGGCTGCCGATCCGATGCCGGTTGGCGATGCGGCGGCGGCCGACGAGCCGGGCCCTCGCTCGTCCGGCTCAGGGATGATGGCGGTCGGCCTGCTCGCGATCGGCCTGCTGGCCGGCTTTGGCGGCGGCTTCCTGGTGGGCCAGCGGATGGCGCCGCCGGTGCCGCCGTTTGCGGAGGCGCGGCGTCCCGTGCAGCCGCCTTCTCCCGCGATGCCTGTTGGCACCGACGCCGGGGCAGTACCGACGGCGGCCGCGCCTGCGGCCGTGATCGAAGAACCGGTGGCGCCGCCGGGCCCTGCCCTGGAGCCGGCTCCCAGGCCCGCTCTGTCAGTCGCCCCGAAGCCGGCCGCGCCGCCGGCCCCTGTGGCCGGGACGCTGCAGTTCGACTCGCGGCCGAACGGTGCCACGATCTACCTGGACGACGTCCGCGTGGGCGTGACGCCAATGACGATGAATAGTGTGCGGCCCGGGACGTACCGGATCCGAATGGAGCTGTTCGGCCACGATACGTGGGTGACAACCACCGACGTGGCGGCGGGGGCGCGTCGGCGCGTCGGCGCCTCGTTTGACTGAATCATGAACGCAGTTCTGGCACTCGAAGACGGCACCTGGTATCGCGGGCTCGCCGCCGGCGCGCTCGGCGAGGCCGCCGGCGAGGTGGTGTTCAACACGAGCATGACCGGCTACCAGGAGGTCCTGACCGACCCCTCGTATGCGGGGCAGATCGTCACGATGACCGCGCCGCAGATCGGCAACTACGGCGTGACGGCCGGCGACGCGGAGTCGCAGGCGCCGCGCGTGGCCGGCTTCATCATGCGGGAAGAGTCGCCGCTCGCCAGCAACTGGCGGGCCGACGGGACGCTTCGCGACTATCTCGTTCGCCACAACATCGTCGCCATCTCCGACATCGACACGCGGGCGCTGACGCGCGTGCTGCGCTCGGCGGGCGTCATGCGCGGCGTGATTGCCACGGGACAGGTCGATCCGGAGCAACTCGTGGAGAAGGCTCGTGCGATTCGAAAGATGGAGGGGTCCGATCTGGTACGCGAGGTCACATGCGATCGCGCGTACGAGTGGCGGGATCGGGCGCCGGCGGCCGGTGACGCGGATCACGCCGAGTTCGGGCTGGCGCCGGCGCGCCGGGCGTCACGCCGGCTGCGCGTCGCGGCGTACGATTTCGGCGTGAAATGGAACATCCTGCGTCGTCTCGACGCCTACGGGTGCGATGTGCACGTCTTTCCGGCCTCCGCGCCCGCGCGGGAGCTGCTGGCCACAGAGCCTGACGGCATCTTTCTCAGCAACGGGCCGGGCGATCCGGCGGCGCTGCCGTACGCGATCGACAACGTCCGCCAGCTCGTGCAGAGCGACCGTCCGATGTTCGGGATTTGTCTGGGCCATCAGGTTCTCGGCCTGGCGGTGGGCGGTGAGACGTTCAAGCTGAAGTTCGGCCACCGCGGGGCCAATCATCCGGTCAAGGAGCTGAGCTCGGGCAAGGTGGAGATCACGTCGCAGAACCATGGGTTCGCGGTCGACCCTGGCTCGCTGCCGTCGGATGTCAAGGTGACGCACCTCAACCTCTACGACGGCACCGTCGAAGGATTCCGTCACACCTCGAAGCCGATCTTTTCCGTGCAGTATCATCCCGAAGCGTCGCCGGGACCGCACGACGCCGACTACCTGTTCCAGCAGTTCCTCGAGTCGATGGAGAAGCGCTAATCACGTGAGACGGGCCACAGAGTCACAGAGACACAGAGTAAGAAGACATTTGTCTCTGTGCCTCTGTGTCTCTGTGGCTTGTCTCGGTGGCTGATGGTGAATGCCGAAACGGACTGACATCAAGCGTGTGCTCGTGATCGGCTCCGGGCCGATCGTGATCGGCCAGGCGTGCGAGTTCGACTACTCCGGGACGCAGGCGTGCAAGGCGCTGCGCGCCGAGGGGCTCGAGGTGGTGCTGGTCAACAGCAACCCGGCCACCATCATGACCGACCCGGAGATGGCCGACCGCACGTACGTCGAGCCGCTCACGCCCGAGATGGTCGAGGCGATCATCGAGAAGGAGCGTCCCGATGCCGTGCTCCCGACCGTGGGCGGCCAGACGGCCCTCAACCTGGCCGTCGATCTGGCGAACCGCGGCACGCTCGCGAGGTACGGCGTGCGGCTGATTGGGGCGTCGATCGAGGCGATCAAGGTGGCCGAGGACCGGCTCCTCTTCCGCGACGCGATGCGCGAGATCGACATCGAGGTGCCGAGGAGCGGCGTCGCCAGGACGGTGGACGAGGCGCTCGCGCTCGTCGAGGAGACCGGGTTCCCGGCGATCATCCGGCCGTCGTTCACGCTCGGCGGGGTCGGCGGGGGCATCGCCTACAACGTCGAAGAGTTTCGCGAGCTGGCCGGCCGCGGGCTCGACCTGAGCCCGGTGCACGAGGTCCTCATCGAGGAGTCGGTGATCGGCTGGAAGGAGTTCGAGCTCGAGGTGATGCGCGACGTCGCCGACAACTTCGTCGTCATCTGCTCGATCGAAAACGTCGACCCGATGGGCGTGCACACAGGCGACAGCATTACCGTGGCGCCCGCGCTGACGCTGACCGACAAGGAATACCAGCGCATGCGCGACATGGCGCGACGCATCATCCGCCGCGTCGGCGTCGAGACCGGCGGGTCGAACATCCAGTTTGCTGTCGATCCGCTGAACGGCCGGATCGTCGCGATCGAGATGAACCCGCGCGTGTCGCGATCGTCGGCGCTCGCGTCGAAGGCGACCGGCTTCCCGATTGCCAAGATTGCGGCGAAGCTGGCGCTCGGCTATCACCTGGACGAGATCAAGAACGACATCACCCGGCTCACCCCCGCGTCCTTCGAGCCGACCATCGACTACATCGTCGTCAAGTTCCCGCGGTGGAACTTCGAGAAGTTTCCGCAGGCCGACAAGACGCTCACGACGCAGATGAAGTCGGTCGGGGAGGCGATGGCGATCGGGCGCACGTTCAAGGAAGCGTTCCTGAAGGCGGTGCGCTCCCTCGAGCTGGGCAAGTTCGGCAGCCTGTTCCCGTCTGGGCCGGGAGACGCCTCCGATGCCGCCGAGGACGACACGGCGCTGCGCAAACGGCTGCTGGTGCCGAACGATCGCCGGATGTGGGCGCTCTTCCGGGCGCTGCGGCGCGGCTGGACGGTCGAGACGCTCCACGAGCTCACGAAGATCGACCGCTGGTTCCTGCAGCAGTTTGCCGAGATCGAGGAGCTGCGCAAGATGGCCGCGCTCGGCGAGTTCCGCGCGATGTCGCCCGATCTGCTGCGCACGCTCAAGCGCACCGGCTTCAGCGACGCGGATATCGCCGGGGCGCACGGCATCGGAGAGGAGCTCGTGCGCCAGCAGCGGCACGACCAGCGGCTCGTGCCGGCGTACAAGCGGATCGACACCTGCGCCGCGGAGTTTGAATCGTTCACGCCCTATCTGTACGGGACGTACGAACAGGTCTGTGAGGCGGACCCGACGCCGCGCCGCAAGGTGGTCATTCTGGGCAGCGGCCCGAACCGGATCGGCCAGGGGATCGAGTTCGATTACTGCTGCTGTCACGCGGTCTTCGGCTTCCGCCAGGAGGACTTCGAGACCGTGATGATCAACTGCAACCCCGAGACGGTCTCCACCGACTACGACACCTCCGACCGCCTGTACTTCGAGCCGCTGACCTTCGAGGACGTCATGGCGGTGATCGAGCGGGAGCGCACCGCCGGCGGCCCGGTCGCCTGCGTGGTGCAGTTCGGCGGCCAGACGCCGCTCAAGCTTGCGCTGGCGCTGCAGGAGGCCGGCGTGGACATCCTCGGCACGACGCCGGATTCCATCGACCTGGCGGAGGACCGCGAGCGGTTCTCGCAGCTGCTGTGGGACCTCGGCGTGCCGCAGCCGGCCAGCGGCGCCGCCGTCTCGCGCGAGCAGGCGCGCGAGGTGGCCGAGCGCATCGGGTATCCCGTGGTCGTCCGGCCGTCCTACGTCCTCGGGGGGCGCGGCATGGCCATTGTCTTCGATGCGGGCGCGCTCGATCGCTACATGACCGGCGCCGTCGACGTGTCGCACGACCGCCCGGTGCTCATCGACCGCTTTCTCGAGGACGCGTTCGAGTTCGACGTCGATGCGGTCGCCGACGCCACCGGTGCCGTGGTCATCGCGGGCGTCATGGAGCACATCGAGGAGGCCGGCATTCACTCCGGCGACTCGTCGTGTGTGGTGCCGCCGTTCATGGTGGCCGAGCGGCATCTCGCGACGATTCGGGACTACACGCGTCGGATCGCCCGCGCGCTGAAGGTCGTGGGGCTGATGAACGTGCAGTACGCGATCAAGGACGACACCGTCTACGTCCTGGAAGTGAACCCGCGGTCGTCCCGGACGGTGCCCTACATCGCCAAGGCGACCGGCGTGCCGCTCGCCAAGATGGCGGCGCGCGTGTCGGCCGGCCGGACGCTGGCGGAGCTCGGCCTGGTCGACGACCTCGAGGTGCACGGCGTGTTCGTCAAGACGCCGGTCTTCCCGTTCGTCCGGTTCCCCGGCGTCGACACGATTCTGGGGCCCGAGATGAAGTCGACCGGCGAGGTCATGGGCGCCGCCGAGACCTTCGGCGCCGCGTTCGGCAAGGCGATGATGGGCGCGGGGCAGCGGCTGCCCGATCAGGGCTGTGTGTTCATCAGCGTCAACAACGGCGACAAGCCGACGGTGGTGCCGATCGCCCGCGATCTGGCGCAGCTCGGCTTCCGCCTCACGGCGACCCGCGGCACCGCGGCGTTCCTGCGCGCCTACGGCATCGACGTGGAGGTCATCTACAAGGTCAACGAAGGGCGTCCGAACGTGGCCGATCAGATCGTCAACGGCAAGATCGCCCTCGTCATCAACACCCCGCTCGGCCGCGATTCCTTCTTCGACGACCGCGCCGTCCGCCGCGCCGCCACCATGGCGCAGGTGCCGTGCATCACCACGCTCACGGGGGCGTCCGCGGCCGTCAGCGCGATCAAGGCGCTGCGCTCCGAGGCGCTGACCGTCCGCTCGCTGCAGGATTATTACGCCGGCGTCAGCGCCGGCGCCTGATTACGTCAACCACGAAGACACGAAGCTCACGAAGGTCACGAACGCTCCGGATCGAAGGAATTCGTGTTCTTCGCGTTCTTCGTGCCCTTCGTGGTTTCATCGCAGGCCGAACGCGTCGAGGCGCCGATACAGCGCGCGGCGGCTGATGCCGAGCCGGCGCGCCGCGGCCGAGCGGTTGCCGCCGACCTGCTGCAGCACGCGCTCGACCGTCCGCCCATCCAGCTGGGGCTGCGCGTCCAGGCTGTCGGCCTGCGCCGCCGGCTGCGGCAGGGTCGGCCCGCGCTGGGTGGCCCCACCCAGCGCATGCAGCACTTCACGCTCGCTGAGCATGCGCCCCTCGCTCAGCATGCACGCGCGCTCGATCATGTTGCGCAGCTCGCGGATGTTGCCTGGCCAGGGCGCGTTGTGCAGCAGCCGCTCGGCGCCGGGGCTCACGCCGGTCAGCGACTTGCCGAACCGCTCGCCGAATTCCTTGACGAACGCCGCGGTGAGATACGGGATGTCCTCCCGGCGCTCGCGCAGCGGCCGGAGGCCGATGTCGACGACGTTGAGGCGGTAGTACAGGTCCTGCCGGAACCGCCCCGCGGAGACTTCGTCGCTCAGCCGCCGGTTCGTCGCCGCGATCGTGCGGACGTCGACGCGGCGTGCCTCGCTCGATCCGACCCGCTGCACCTCGCCGTACTCGATCGCGCGGAGCAGCTTGGCCTGGACCGCGAGCGGCAGCTCGCCCACTTCGTCGAGGAAGAGCGTGCCGCGGTCTGCCGTTTCGAAGAGCCCGGCCTTCGAGTCCACAGCGCCGGTGAAGGCGCCGCGCGTGTGGCCGAAGAGCTCGCTTTCAAACAGCGTGTCGACGATCGCGGAGCAGTTGAAGACCACCAGGCGCCGGTCGCGGCGAGGCCCGAGCCTGTGCATCGCGCGGGCGACCAGCTCCTTGCCCGTGCCCGTCTCGCCGGTGAGAAGGGCGGTGCGCGCATGCGGCGCCAGCCGCCGGATGAGATCGAACAGCTCCTGCATCGCGGGGCTGCGCCCGATCATTCCGTAGAACTCGAACCGGCTCGCCAGCTCCGTGTCGGCCGCGAGCAGCCTCCGGCGCCGCTCGATTCCGTGCCGGACCGTACTCAGAAGCTCGCGCAGGCGATCGAAATCGAGCGGCTTGCTGAGGTAGTCGAGCGCGCCCAGCTTGACGGCTTCGACCGCGGAGTCGACGGTGGCCTCCCCGGTCATCAGAATCACCTGGCAGGCGGGATCGATCTCGCGGATGGTGCGCAGGATGTCGAGGCCGCCGACCTCAGGCATGTTCCGATCGACGAGCGCCACGTCTGGCTTGAGCGCCGGGAGCTCGGCGACCAGATCGCGGCCTCCTGCATGGGTGGCCACGTCGAAGTCTTCGCTTTCGGCAAACCGCCGCACGATGCCGAGGATGGCGGGCTCATCGTCGACGACGAGCAGGACCGGGCGCCGATCAGCCATCCACACTCATGGCATGCGCGTGGTCAGGCGGGGGAGCAGCGCAAGCGCGTCGCGCCCTGCTTTCTGCATCTGGAGAACGTCTTCGCGGCGCGGATCGGTGTCGGGCAGCTCGCGAAGCAGCAGATCGCAGAAGCCGACGATCACGGCGAGGTGGTTCTTGAATTCGTGTACGAGATCGTGCGTGACGCGGTTCGAAGCGCTCGGTTCTGTCATCGTTCGTACACTATTTGGGAGACGGGTTGCGCCGCAGTGTAGCGCAGCGCGATCGCCGCACGATGAAAATATCTGCGCGGAAGCGGCGTCGACACGTCTCAAACCGACGCGGTATGAAAGCGTGTTCGTCTCTGGACGTCTACGTGTCGGTACCGGACAGTCACGCACCAGCGCCGTCACGATCTGCCGGCAGAAACTGCAACCGCGATCGAGGCGTGGTGAGGCCGTTTCTGCAATGACGCTTCCGTAAGTCGCTGGCGTCTGCGCGCCGCAGCCAAGCGCGCCAACTTGCAGCGTGCCCGTCGTGAGCGTCGTCGGGCTGTTGCCCGCGCTGGCAACGATCGCGGGTTCGCTGCTCGGCCTGATCTCCACGTGGGTGATTCCACCCGCGCTGGCGGCCGCGGCGCTGCTGGCCGGCGGATGGGTCGCGTGGTGGGCGAGGCGGGGGCGTCTGACCGCGGCGCTCGTTGCGGCCTCATTCTTCGCGGGCTCCGCAGCGGTCGCCGTGGACGCGCGTGACACGGCGCTTCGCACGCCGCTCCGGGCCGCGCTCGACCACGAGCTCGGTGGATTCGCGATCGGCGCCGTGGCGCCGGCGCCTCGCCACGATCCGATCGGCGTCCGTGCCCTTCTCCTGGAGGATGCGGCCGTCGATTCCGACGGCGTCAGGCTCAGTGCAGACGTCGTGGCGATCCGGTTGAGAGGCCGGTGGCAGGCCACCGCAGGCACAGTGGGGCTGCTGGTCGCCGGCGGAGCGTCCCGCCGCGCGGCGGAGGAATGGCGCGCCGGGCGGACGATCCACGCGTTTGCCACGTTCAGGCGACCGGCGCGGTACCTGAACGAAGGCGTTCCCGACTTCGAGCAGGCACTCGCGCTCGATGGCATCACCCTGTTTGGCTCGGTGAAGAGCGGACTCCTGGTTGACGTCGAGTCCAGGGCCGGGCCGATCGCGGAGGCGGCAGCCGTCGTGCGCCGGCACGTGCGGCGCAGCATGGACCGATGGGTGGCGCCGCATGGCCCGGTGTCGGCCGCCATCGTCACGGCCGTGCTGATTGGCGACCGGACGGGCCTGCCCGACGAGGTGCGGCTTCGCCTTCAGGCGGCCGGCACGTACCACGTGATTGCGATCTCGGGCGGCAACATCGGCCTCCTGGCGGCCGTCACGCTGGCATGCCTCCATCTTCTCGGTATGACAGGGAGGCGGGCGGCCGCCTGTGCTATCTGCGTGCTTGCCGCGTACGCGACGGTGGTCACCGCGGCCGCCTCCGTCTGGCGCGCGACGCTGATGGGCATTGTCTATTTCAGCGCGCGGCTGCTGGACCATCGCACGGGCCCCTGGCATGCGATCGGGCTTGCCGGCACCCTCATCCTGTGCGCGCGGCCGCTCGATGTGCGCGACGCCGGTTTCCTGCTGACGTTCGGTGCGACCGGGGCACTTCTCGAAGCGGCACGCCGGGTGGGTCGGGCGCCGGCGGGGAGCCGCCTCGCCAGGTGGTTGATCGCCTCGCTGGCAGCATCCGCCGCGGCGGAGGCCGTGCTCCTTCCCGTGAGTGCCACGACGTTCTCCCGTGTGACGTCGGCGGGGCTCGTCCTGAACCTGGCCGCGGTTCCGCTGATGGGCATCGTGCAGATCGGCGGCATGGCGGTGGCGATCTTCGACGCCTTCGGACCGCTCGCTGCGCCGGCCGGATGGCTTGCCGGCCAGGCGGCGGGCGCGCTGGTCGGGAGCGCGGGGCTGGTTGACGCGGCGCCCTGGCTGGCCGCGCGTGTGCCTCCGCCGCCCCTCGGGGTCGTCGCGCTGTATTACACGGGGCTGGCGCTCGTGCTCCTGCCGCGAACGGCGGCGCGGGTGGCCGGGCTGCTCGTGCTCGTAGCCTCAGCAGGCGCGATCGTGACCGGCCGGCCGATCCCGGTCTCGACGGCACCGCTATCGTCCGGGCTGCGGCTGACGATGCTCGATGTCGGGCAGGGAGAAGCGGTGCTGGTCCAGTTGCCGGACCGGTCGACGCTGCTCGTCGATGCGGGAGGGATGCCGTTCGGAGGTGGGAATGTGGAGCTCGGCACCCGGGTGCTCGCGCCGGCGCTCTGGGCCGGCGGGCTGCGGCGTCTCGACCGGCTCCTGCTCACGCACGGCGACCCCGATCACATCGGCGGGGCGCCGGCGGCGATCGACGATTTCCATCCGTCGGTCGTCTGGGAAGGCATTGCCGTTCACGATCACGCGCCGCTCCAGGCGGTGCTGGCGCGCGCCCGTGCGCGTGGCACCCGAGTCGGTCCGCTGCGGGCCGGGGACGAGCGCAATCTCGCCGGCGCGCGCATCCGGGTCCTTCATCCGCCGCCCGAGGAGTGGGAGCGCCGGCGCGTGCGCAACGATGATTCGGTTGTGCTCGAGCTGCTGTACGGGCGTGTGGCGGTGCTCCTGCTGGGAGATGTGAGCGCCGCTGTGGAGCGCGCCATCCTGCCGCAGCTCACGCCCGCCCCCACGCGGATCCTCAAAGTCGCCCATCACGGCAGCCGCACGTCCACGTCGCACGAGCTGCTGCACCACTGGCGCCCGCAGATCGCCCTCATCAGCAGCGGCCGCGGCAATTCTTTCGGCCACCCGTCGCCGGAGGTGCTCGACCGCCTGGCCGCCGTCGGCGCCCGGGTTTACCGCACCGACCGCGACGGTCAGATCGCCGTCGCCACCGATGGCCGAGAGGTCGAGATTCGAACGTACATGGGGACACGACGATGAACCACGAAGGACACGAAGATCACGAAGATCACGAAGGTCACGAATCACGCTTATCGCCCGCACATCGTATGCGCATCCCATCGCCTCTCGACGCACACGCCGAGCACGTGATGTCCTCCACCATCGGATGTGCCATCCGTGTCCATCGGGCACTGGGGCCAGGTTTCCTGGAGTCTATTTACCGGAAAGCCATGCAGATCGAGCTCGAGGCGCTCGGTCCGTCCTACGAATCGGAGCGGCAGGTGCGCGTCAAGTACCGCGACATCGAGATCGCCGGACAGCGCGTGGATCTCATCGTTGGCAATGCCATCATCGTGGAGCTGAAATCCGTCGTCAAGCTCGACGAAGTGCACCGCGCACAGTTGATTTCATATCTGCGCACGACCGGATTGCGCGGCGGCCTGTTGATCAACTTCCGCGTCGCGGTCTTGAAGCACGGACTCAGGAGAATCGTCGTCTGAATGAAGGCTTTCGTGCCCTTCGCTGTCTTCGTGATCTTCGTGGTTAGGACGCCTCCTTCACGCGCTGCCACTCCTCCTCCATCTCCTGGAGCGTGGCATCGTGGACCGATCGGCCGCGGTCGGCAAAGGCCGCCTCAACAGCGTCGAATCGCCGCGTGAACTTCTCGTTGGCGCGCCGGAGCGCCGACTCAGGTTCGATCCCGAGCTTGCGCGAGAGGTTGGCGATGGCAAAGAGCAGGTCGCCCATCTCCTCTTCGGCGCGCGAGAGGTGGCCGGTCGCGCCCGACTCGACCTCGCGGCGCACCTCGGCAACCTCCTCCTCGATCTTGTTCAACACATCAGCGGCGCGGGCCCAGTCGAAGCCGACCGCGGCGGCCCTGGCGCTGATCTCGTACGCGCGGAGGAGCGACGGCAGCGTCTTCGGCACCCCGCTCAGCGTCGTCTTCGGCCGGGCGGCATCCGTTCCGCGCTCGCGCGCCTTCATCGTCTCCCACCGCTCCCGCACCTGCGCGGTCGTGATGTCGGCGTCGCCCTGCTGCCGGGCAAACACGTGGGGATGCCGGCGCACGAGCTTGTCGCAGATCGAGTCGACGGCCTCGCCAATCGAGAAGTCGCCCGCCTCTTCGCTGATCTGCGCGAGGAAGACGGCTTCGTACAGGTAGTCGCCGATCTCCTCGCGCAGGCTGTCGGCAGAGCCGCCCTCAATCGCCTCCAGCACCTCGTAGGTCTCCTCGAGCACGAACGGGCGGAGCGAGGCATGCGTCTGCTCGCGGTCCCAGGGGCACCCGCCGGGCGCGCGCAGGGCGCGCATGATCTCCACCAGGCGGTCGAACCGGGCGCCCGCGCTGTTACGTTCCGCAGTCTCAGCCATGACGTCTCCGGCTGGTATGGTACCATCCGGGTTGAGTAGACATGGCCGACGAGACAACCGGCGCGGACGAGCAGTCCGGCATCAGCTTCGCAGCGTTCGTACTGTCGCTTGCGCACACAGCGGCGGTGCACTTCGGAGACATCCCCGACCCCGTCAGCGGTGAGAAGGGGGAGATGAACCTGCCGGCGGCAGCACAGATGATCGACATCCTCATGCTGATCGCCGAGAAGACGAAGGGGAACCTCACCGCTGAGGAACGGCAGATGCTCGATTCGGTGCTCTACGAGCTGCGGCTGCGGTTTGTCGATGCCACGCGCAGCACGCCCCCGTCTTCCGAGCCGAAGTCCCGCATCATCATTCCGTGAGCCCCGAGCCCAGTCGAGGGGTGAACGCCCGTATCACCTTCCTTGGCACCGGCACGTCCGCCGGCGTGCCGATGATCGGCTGTACGTGCGCCGTGTGCCGGTCCACCGACCCGCGCGATCGGCGCTGGCGGCCGTCGATCTACTTGGAGGTGCCTGAAGTGCCTGGGGTGCCTGGAGTGCGGGGCGCCGGCATTCTCGTGGACACGTCCCCGGACCTCCGGCAGCAGGCGCTGACGTTCGGCCTGACCCGGATTGACGCCGTGCTCTTCACCCACAGCCATGCGGATCACATCCTCGGCCTCGACGAGATCCGCCGGTTCAACGCCGTGCAGGGCGCCGCCATTCCGTGCTACGCCGCCCCGCAGGCATGGGAGAGCATCCGCCGGACGTTCTATTACGTCTTCGATGGGGTGCCGCGTCAGGGAGGCGGGATCCCGAAGGTCGAGCCGCACGAGATCGACGGCCGCCCGTTCGTCGTGTCGGGCCTGCGCGTTGTCCCCGTCCCTCTGTGGCATGGTCCGACGCCGATTCTCGGATTCCGGTTCGGCAGTGTCGCGTATCTGACGGACTGCAGCGCGATTCCGGACGACTCGTGGCCGCTCGTGGCGGGCGTCGAGACGCTGGTCATTGACGCGCTGCGGGACAGGAAGCACGCGACGCATTTCACCGTGGCCGAGGCGCTCGACGCGATCAGCCGCATCGCGCCGCGCCGCGCGTACCTGACGCACATGGCGCACGATCTCGGCCACGCCGAGACCAGCGCGCGGCTGCCCGAGGCCGTCGAACTGGCATATGATGGCCTCGTGCTCGACGTCACGGTCGACGCGTCGTAGCCCTGGATGGACGTACTGCACTTCCCGGACGATCCACGCCCGCCGTGGCTCGTGCACCCGGTGCTCGCCCTGGGCAACTTCGACGGGCTGCATCGCGGCCATCTCAAGATCATCGAACGCGTGAAGCGCGGCGCCGCCGAGCACGGGGGCGTGCCGATGGCGATGACCTTCGACCCGCACCCCCCGCGCATCGTCCGGCCCGACAAGGCCCCCCCGCTGCTGATGACGATCGGCCAGCGGCTGGGCGAGCTGGAGCGCGCCGGCATCCGGTGTGTGGCGGTGGTCCGCTTCACCGAAGCGATGTCGCGCTGGGAGCCCGAGACGTTCGTCCGCACCGTGCTGGTGGAGTGGCTGCGCGTCGCGGAGGTGTGGGTCGGCGCGAACTTCCTCTTCGGGCACGAGCGCAGCGGCAACTTCAGCCTGCTCCGTACGCTCGGCCAGCGATTCGGCTTTCGCGCGGAGAAGATCGACCCGGTGCGGTACAAGGAATTCGTCGTCAGCAGCACGCGGATCCGCCGGCTGGTCGCGGAGGGCAGGGTCGACGAGGCCGGGGCGCTCCTGGGTCACCCGTACGGGCTGGTCGGGACCGTTGTCGAAGGCAGCCACCGCGGGCGGGAGCTCGGCTTTCCGACCGCCAACCTCGAAACGCTGAACGAGCTGATTCCGCCGCACGGAGTCTATGCGACCACGCTGACGGTTGACGGTGTCGTGCATGCGGCCGTGACCAACGTGGGTGTCAACCCGACGTTCGGCAGCGGCTCGGCGACGACGATCGAGACGCACGTGTTGCGATACGAGGGAGAGCTGTACGGCAAGCCGGTGCAGCTGGCGTTCGTGCTGCGCCTGCGCGACGAGCGGCGCTTTGACGATGTGGACGGCCTGAAAGCGCAGATCGAGGCGGATTGCCGGCGCGCCGAACGGCTGTTCGCGAGGTTGAGCGTGTAGACCCATTCGTCAATGACTATGCTGAACCTGTACAGCACCCTGACGCGCCGCGAAGAGCCGTTTGCGCCGGCCCGGGACAACACCGTCCGCTTCTATGCCTGCGGGCCGACCGTCTACGCGCGCGCCCACATCGGCAACTTCCGGACGTTTGTCTGCCTGGACGTGCTCCGGCGCACGCTGAAGTACGTGTGCGGACATCAGCTGCGCCAGGTCGTCAACTACACCGACGTCGACGACAAGACGATCGCCGGCGCGCAGCAGGCGGCCGTCGGGCTGCGTGAGTATACGGACCCCTGGATTGAGGTGTTCCGCGCCGACGCGAAGCTCCTGGGCATGGAGACGCCCGAGGCCACTCCGCGCGCCACCGACGAGGAGAACCTCCGCGCGATGGGCGGGGTGATCCTGGCGCTCGAGCGCAACGGGCACACCTACCGCCGCGATGGCTCGATCTACTTCCGCATCGCGAGCTTTCCGGAGTACGGCCGTCTGGCGCGACTCGACCCCGAAGGGATGCAGGAAGGCGCGAGCGTCGACGTCGACGAGTACTCGAAGGACAACCCCCGCGACTTCGTGCTGTGGAAGGGCGCGCGGCCCGGCGAGCCGTCATGGGACGTCGGCACGGGCCCCGGCCGCCCCGGGTGGCACATCGAGTGCTCCGGCATGGCGCTGCGGCTGCTCGGCGATCCGCCGATCGACATCCACGCCGGCGGCATCGACCTCGTGTTTCCACACCACGAGAACGAGATTGCGCAGAGCGAAGGCGCGACGAAGCGCACGTTTGCCCGCTTCTGGGTGCACGTCGAGCACCTGTTCGTCGAGGGCGAGAAGATGTCGAAGTCGCTCGGCAACGTGTACACGCTCGCCGAGATCGCCGCACGCGGACACCGGCCATCCGCCCTCCGCTACCTGCTGCTCTCGTCGCATTACCGCAAGCAGCTCAACTTCACCTGGACCGGCATGGATCAGGCGGAGGAGGCGATCCGCCGCATCGTCGACTTTCTCGCCCGCCTGGAAGACGTAGGGCGGGTCCAGCCGGAGACGCGTCCGCATCCCCCTTCAGATGTGGGGCGGGTTCCGCCGGAGACGCGTCCGCATCCCCCTTCAGATGTGGGGCGGGTTCCGCCGGAGACGCAATCGCATCGACCGGCGGACCCGCCGTCGAGAATCGCGGACATCGTTTCCCACGCCCGCCAGACCTTTCGGTCCGCCCTCGAAAGCGACCTGAATACTGCGGCCGCGCTGGCCGCCGTCTTCGATCTGGTCCGGGATGTGAATGCAGCAATCGACGCCCGGCAGTTGTCCCCGTCCGACGCCGCCACCGTGCGGCAGGCGATCGAAGACTTCGACCGGGTGCTGGGGGTCGTCAGCCTCCGGCAGGCCGAGGATGCACAGCCGCCGATTCCGGCAGACGAGATCGAGCGGCTGATTCAGGAACGCCAGGCGGCGCGGCAGCGGCGCGACTTCGCCGCCGCCGATGCCGTCCGGCAGCAGCTGGCCGATCTCGGCGTGCTGCTCGAGGACAATCCTGGCGGGACGCGCTGGAAAAAGAAATGAGCACGACGACGGATACTTCACGTAGGCCGGGTCCTTTCGGACCCGGCGGCCCGAGCATCAGGACGAGCCTGCCGGGCCCCAAGGCGAGGGCGATCATCGAGCGCGACGGCCGCGTCGTGTCGCCGTCCTACACGCGCGACTATCCGTTCGTCATCGCCCGTGGAGAAGGCGCCACCGTGGAGGACGTGGACGGCAACGTCTTCCTGGACTGCACGGCGGGCATTGCCGTGACCTCCACCGGCCACTCGCATCCCGACGTCGTGCGCGCCATCGTGGACCAGGCGGGGCGCTTCCTCCACATGTCCGGTACCGACTTCTACTACGAGCCGCAGGTGAAGCTCGCGGAAGAACTGGCCGCCGTCGCGCCGATGCGGGGCGCGTGCCGCTCCTTTTTCGGCAACTCCGGCACGGAGGCCAATGAGGCGGCCCTCAAGCTGGCCAAGTACTACACCAGGCGCCAGCACATCATCGCGTTCCTGGGCGCGTTTCACGGCCGGTCGATGGGTTCGCTGGCGGTCACGGCGAGCAAGGTCGCGCAGCGCAAAGGGTTTGCGCCGATGGTGCCGGGCGTCTATCACGCGCCCTATCCGGATCCGTACCGGTGGACCGGATCTCCGGACGCGTGCGCCGCCGAGAGCATCCGCTTCATCGAGCAGCAGCTGTTCGTGCACCTCGTGGCGCCCGACGAAGTGGCCGCGGTCATCGTCGAGCCGATTCAGGGCGAGGGCGGGTATATCGTGCCGCCCGACGCGTTCCTGCAGGAGCTGCGCGAGCTGACCGCGCGGCACGGCATCCTGCTGATCGTGGATGAGGTGCAGTCGGGGATGGGGCGCACGGGACGCATGTTTGCGACCGAGCACGTGGGCGTCGAGCCCGACATCGTGACGATCGGCAAGGGGATCGCGTCGGGGCTGCCGCTCGGCGTGGCGACGGCGCGGTCGGAGGTCATGTCGTGGCCGCCCGGGTCGCACGCCAGCACGTTTGGCGGCAACCCGGTGGCGTGCGCGGCGGCGCTGGCCACGATCCGGCTGCTTCGCGACGAGCTGGTGCGGAACGCGCAGACAGTGGGCGCGCATCTGATGGCCGGGCTGAAGGCGCTGATGGAAAAGCACGCGATCGTAGGCGACGTGCGCGGGCGCGGGCTGATGATCGGCGTTGAGCTCGTGCGCGATCGCGCGACGAAGGAGCGGGCCACCACCGAACGCAACGCGCTCGTGCAGGAGTGCTTCACGCGCGGCCTGCTCGTCCTTGGGGCGGGTCGCAACGCCGTCCGGCTCTCGCCGCCGCTCATCCTCAGGCGGCAGCAGGCCGACATCGCCGTCGAGATCCTCGACGAAGCGCTCGGGGCGATCCCGAGGCATGCGTAGGGGCCGACCTTCAGGTCGGCCCGGCGTTTGCGACCTTCGGCCGCAATGTCCACCGACGGCCGTCAAATCCTCGGTAAAATGGGCGAGGATCTCGCGTGCTGCGAGCTGCAGCGGCGCGGGTACGCAGTTCTGGCCCGGCGCTATCGATCCCGCCATGGCGAAATCGACATCGTGGCCCGCGATGGGACGGCGGTCGTGTTCGTCGAGGTGAAGGCGCGGCACGGCGGCAGGTATGGCAGCGGCGGCGCGGCGGTGACGGCCTGGAAGCAGCGGCGCCTCGTCCGGATGGCAAGCGAGTTCGTGGCGCGCCACCGGCTGCACGACACGCCGTGCCGGTTCGACGTGGTGGCGATCGACTTCGAGGGCGGCCGGCCGACAATTGAGGTCTACACGAATGCATTCACGGCATGAGTGAGCTGCGCAAGGATCCGGTCACCGGCCGCTGGGTGATCATCTCGACGGAGCGGCGGAAGCGCCCGGGCGACTTCCGTCTCGAGTCGGTGCAGATTGCGCCCGACGCCTCGTGTCCCTTCTGCGAAGGGCACGAGCAGATGACGCCGAAGGAGCTGCTGGCGTACGGGCGGAACGGCACCGGTCCGGACACGGCCGGCTGGACGCTGCGGGTCGTGCCGAACCAGTTTCCGGTGCTGCGGGTCGAGGGGGCGCTCGAGCGGCAGGCCGAGGGGCTCTTCGACAAGATGAATGGGATCGGCGCGCACGAGGTCATCATCGAGTCGCCGCGCCACGAGGGTACCCTCGCGACGCTCGGCGACGAGGCGGTGGAGCAGGTGCTTCGCGCGGCGGCGGAACGGGTGCAGGATCTGAAGCGGGATCAACGGTTCCGCTACATGATCATCTTCAAGAACCATGGTGCCGCGGCCGGCGCCTCGCTCGACCACTCGCACACGCAGCTCATCGCGCTGCCGATCGTGCCGCGCGAGGTGCGCGACGAGGTCGACGGCGCGCGGTCGCACTTCCAGACGAAGGAGCGCTGCGTCTTCTGCGACATCCTCCGGCAGGAGCTGGGCGACGGCGGGCGGCTCATTGCGGAGAACGGCGACGTGGTGGCGCTGGCGCCGTACGCGTCCCGGTTTCCGTTCGAGACGTGGCTGCTGCCGCGCCGGCACCAGGCGCTCTTCGAGGACTCGCCGCGGCACGAGCTGGCGTCGCTGGCGCGCCTGCTCGGGGACATCCTCCGGCGGATGAACCAGGCGCTGCGGATGCCGCCGTACAACCTGCTGATTCACAGCGCGCCGGTGGGGGAGCCGGCCGGGGACTATTACCACTGGCACGTCGAGATCATCCCGAAGCTGACCAAGATTGCCGGCTTCGAGTGGGCGACCGGCTTCTACCTGAACCCGACGTCGCCGGAGGAGGCGGCCCAGGTGCTGCGTGATATCCGCCTCTGATATGATAAATATTCGTCGCGAGCGGGAATAACTCAGTGGTAGAGTGCGACCTTGCCAAGGTCGAAGTCGCGGGTTCGAATCCCGTTTCCCGCTCCAGCTTTCACTCGCCAGCCGTGGGCCGGCGAGTGAAAGCTGTCTCGCCGAAGCGCTGCAGGCGCGAAGGCGGACCCCCGTTCATCCCGCCCAGTTCGATCGGCGCCGTCGCCAAGTGGTAAGGCAGAGGTCTGCAAAACCTCCATCTCCGGTTCAAATCCGGACGGCGCCTCCATTTTTTCCTCAATGAATCGGCTGATCGGCATCGCGTCCGAGGTGCCGTCGATCGCCCATTGTCCCCATTTTGTCCCCGTCGCCTTCGCGGCGAGCTTCAGCACGGCCTCGCGCAGGTCGCCATCGCTCACGATGTTGTAGCGGTCGAACACCGACCCGCCTGGGGGGCCAAGCTGCCATTTTTCGGTAAACACTTGGCCGCCACTGAGGACCGATCCGATCTCCACACCGCTGCGCTGGTATGATTTGCAGCGACGACGTGTCGCTTCACGATCACGCCGGATCTATTCGCAACCCCGATCACGGAGGTTCATATCATGAGCATCGTCGTCCGCTTCAGTCCCATCGCCCTCACTGCCAAGAATTACGACGAGACGATTCGCCAAATCAAGAACGCCGGCGAATGGCCACCCGCCGGCCTCGACTACCACGTCTGCTTCGGTTCGGATGGCAACCTTAAAGTCAGCGAGATCTGGAACTCGCGGGAGCAGTTCGAGGCCTTCGGCAAGCGTCTGATGCCGATCCTCGCCGGCGTCGGCATCCAGTTCGCCAACCCGCCGGATATCTTCGAGGTTCACAACATCGTCAAGGGCTGACCATCGGGCGCGGCGGGCCGATCGAGAATCGCCGCGGTAGGGGCGGAGGATCACTTCACCAACGACGGGATTCTGGAACTCCGGGACAGAGCGACCTGACTCCGGGAACACCGCCAGGTGCTCCGTGGCCGCAATGAGCCTGGAGAGGACAACCGCGGCGTAGTGCGGCGAGTCTTCATCGATGAAGGCGCGGATGGCGGCCAGGTCCGCACGGGGCCGCGGCGTCCAGTGGATGACCTTCACGACAGAAACTGTTTCCTGCCGTTTTTGGCTATCCTGAGCCGAACCGTATAAGTGCCGAGGTTCCAAGCACGATCTTCGACTATCGATTCCAGGAGACAACGCATGACCAATCCGTCGCCGGCGTCGGAGAGGTTCCACGGCTCGACTTCCGTTTCAATCACCGTGAAAGACATTCAGAAGAGTGCCGCCTGGTACCAGAACGTCGTGGGCTTCGGTGTCGACCGTACGTTCGAGCGGGACGGCCGGCTTGTCCTCGTCGCGCTCAAAGCCGGCGACGTCCGCATCAACCTGAACCAGGATGACGGCGCCAAGGGATGGGAGCGTATCAAGGGCCTCGGCTTCTCACTCAATATCTGGACCACCGAGGACATCGATGCCATTGCGAATCGCATCAAGGCCAGCGGCGGCAGACTCGATTCCGAGCCCGTCGATGCGCCGTGGGGCGCACGCTACTTCCGTCTCACGGACCCAGATGGGTTCAAGCTGGCCGTGCTGAAGTCGTTGACGTGACCCCGGCGCCGCTCGCTTGCGCAAGAAGGGCGAGCGGACGTTGAGCAACGGGAAGGGGCCGTGGGACTCCGGCCCCTTGCTCGATGGTTCTGTCGTCCGTAGTGATCGGTTCACGCGAAGAAGCAGTCGCCGCCACGATAGGTCCTCGTTCTAGTCGCGCAGTGTTTATCTGTGGCCTCGGGGGCGGCCGGAACGGGGATAGGTAAACACTTGCGCTGCCGTAGTGTTTACCTGTCCGCTGCGGAGTAGCCGCGTTGGTGGCCGACCGTTCCGCAATCACCCGTCTTGCATAGATCGCTGTCTTAGTCACTCCAGGAGGTTCGCGGTTTCGTCGACCGTTAATAACAGTGGAAGGTGTTGAGGGGGACTCTGTGCCACGGGTCTAGGATAAAGGAGTCGCCTGTTTGCGATGTCCCCGAAATTGTCCCCGTGGCGACCAGATTGGGGACAATTTCAGCCAACGCCAGCCAATTCGTGCCAGCGACCGAAGACATTGCGGTGCGCCACTTTACGAGTCTTTCTTCGATTTCCGTCGAGTAACTTCCTCAGGCTGCAAAACCTCCATCTCCGGTTCAAATCCGGACGGCGCCTCCATTTTTTCCTCAATGAATCGGCTGATCGGCATCGCGTCCGAGGTGCCGTCGATCGCCCATTGTCCCAATCCTGTCCCCGTCGCCTCGGGTTGACGAGCGCCGCGCCGCTTGGCCGGCCGAGATGGGTGAAGACGGCGGTGCGCGCGCCACGCCATCGTGATCACTCATTCCACGGCATCGTGATCACCCGTTCCACGGGTCGTGATCACGGATTGCACGCCATCGTGATCACCGAGCGACGCTGAGCGTCGGGTTCTACCATCGCATCTTCGGCGACATCTGGTCCCCAAGGAGTGCGATGGCCATGGAACGACTGCTCATGCGACACATTCGAAAGATTCTTCGGTTGAAATGGACGTTACGGCGCAGTCACCGGGACACGGCCCGGAGTCTGGGGATCAGTGCGGGCGCGGTCGCCTCGGTGGTGACGCGGGCGAAGGCGATGGCGCTCACCTGGGACGCCGTCGGCACGCTCAGCGATGACGCCCTGGAGCGGACGCTGTACGGGCCGAAGCTCGCGCTGACCGTCGCCCGGCCGGGACCCGATCTGGTCTGGATGCACACCGAGCTGCGTCGCCCTGGCGTCACACTGGAGCTCCTGCATCTCGAGTATCTGGCGGCCCATCCGGACGGCTACCGGTATTCGGCGTTCTGCGGGCACTATCGGCGCTGGCTGGCGCAGCAGCGCACCTCGATGCGCCAGGTCCACACAGCGGGCGAGAAAACCTTTGTCGACTATGCGGGGCAGCGGCCGTCGTTGGTCGATCCGGCCACCGGCGAGATCGTCCCCGTCGAACTCTTCGTCGCCGTGCTCGGCGCCTCCAACTACACCTACGCTGAGGCCACGCTCACGCAACGCAGCGTCGATTTCATCCAGAGCCACACGCGCACCGTGGAGTACTGGGGCTGCGTCTCCGCGGTGGTCGTGCCGGATCAACTGCGGACCGGCGTGGTCGATCCGTGCCGGTATGAGCCGAAGGTCCAGCGGACCTATGCGGACTGGGCGCGGCACTACGGGACGGCGATCGTCCCCGCGCGACCAGCGAAGCCCCGCGACAAGGCAAAGTCGAAGCCGGCGTCGGCCACGCACAAAAGACGCCGCTGAAGGGCTTGCGCTTTGAGACGCTCGATGCGGCGCAGGCGTATTTGGACCGCTGGGAAACACACTGGGCCGATACGCGCATCCACGGGACGACCAAGCGCCAGGTCGCCGTGATGTTTGCCGAGGAACGGCCGGCGCTCGGCCCGCTCCCCGTCGAACCGTTTCGCTATTACCGCTTCGGCGACCGCACGGTCCATCTCAGCGGCTGCGTCGAAGTCGAGGGCGCGTATTACGGGGCGCCGCCCGGGTGGCTGGGGCAGCGCGTCCAGGTGCAGTGGAACGATCTCCACGTCCGGCTGCTGTCGCCGAAGACCGGCCAACTCCTGCGCGAGCATTTGCGCACCCGCCGCGGTTGGTATCAGGTCCACGACGAGGACCGCCCCGCGCGGACGCCGCCCTCGACGCTGGCGCTCCTGGCCCGCGCCACGTCGGCCGGCTCGCACATCGGCACGGTGTGCACGCAGATCCAGCAGCACGACGGCGTACCGGGCGTCCGCCGCATCCAGGGTGCCCTCGCGCTCGCGAAAAACCATGGCGTGGCCGTCGTCGAGGACGCCGCCAAAGCGGCGCTCGAGATCGGTATGCCCACCTATCGCTTCGTGCGCAAGTACGTCGAACGGCGGCCGCCCGTCCCGCTGACCTTACGCCAAGTCGATCCGCTCATCCGGCAACTCACGCTCTACCGCGATCTGATTGACCGCAAAACAGGAGACCTCTCATGAATCTCGTCGAACTCGATCACGCGCTCCGCAAACTGCGTCTCTCCGGCATGGCGGCCGTCCTCGAAACCCGATTGCGCCAAGCCCAGACCGAGAAATTCATCCCGATCGACCTCGTCTCCACGCTGGTGTCCGACGAGCTCCTTCGGCGACAGGACCGGCTCCTCGAGCGCCGCCACAAACAGGCCGGCTTTCGCGATCCCGACCGTACGCTCGATCGCTTTGACTTCGATTTCAACAAGAAGATGAATCGCGCCCTCATCCACGACCTCGCCACGGGCCGCTTCGTCGGCCAGCGCGAAGACGCGCTCTTCCTCGGCCCACCGGGCACGGGCAAAAGCCATCTCGCTCAAGCCATCGGGCGCGCGGTGATCCAGCAGGGCTACCGCGTCCTCTACCGCGAAGCGCACACGCTCCTCGAAGAGATCACCGACGCCACCCTGGATGGCACACGCAAGATCTACCTCGCCGATCTCGCGACCGTGCCGCTGCTCATCATCGACGACCTCGGCATGCGCAAGCCCCCGCACACCGCGGCAGAAGATCTCTTGGAAGTCGTCATGCGCCGCTACGAGCGCACGTCGACGCTTCTGACGTCAAACCGACCTGTGGACGATTGGGGGAAGCTCCTCGGCGACACCGCCGCGGTGACGGCGCTCCTCGATCGGCTCTTGCATCACGCCCATGTGCTCAAGTGTGGACCCCGGAGCTGGCGCACCAAGGTGCAGACCGATTTGCGCGCCGAGGAGGCCGTGCAGTGAACGGGTCCGGCCACACGTCGAGGGGATACGCCGGGTCGATCCGACGTCCGACCGGCCGTCCTGGGGCATCCTGGGCGGTCGTCGATCGGTGGAAACGCCGGTGGACCGTGAGGGGCACGGTAAGCTGCCGCGCATCGCGATCGCAGCTCAAGGTTCTGAACTGCTGCAGCTTGAGTCAAACGTCAACCTGTCGCCCGGCACTTCGTCGGGACGAGCCAAGTGCAATGCACCGAAGACCCAGCGGGAAAGGGCGGTGTTACGGTTCGCCCGGCAGGGGAGGCGTGCTGCGTGGTGACTTGCGGGGGTTGGCCGCCTGTTCCAGCACGTAGGCGTAGGAGAGAAGCTTGTCTTCGGTGAAGTCGAGGCCGAGCAGCTCGGCCCCTATTGGAACGCCCAAGGGTGCCGTGGCGGTGGCTACGGAGAATCCCGCCTGAAAGGTGACCGCCGGAAAGCCGGTCCCATTGGACAGCGGGCCGTTGCGCTCCAACTGGTCGACGGCGGTTACCGGCACGACCAGGATTCTCTGGTGCGGGTAGAGGATCGCGTCGAGATTCAATTCCGCCATCTTGTTCGCCACCGCGAGGCGGAGCTTGTCGCGGTTCAGCATCCGGTCCTTGTATTCCGCGCTGTTCATGCCGTCGGCAATGGCATATTCGGCTTCCAGCGTCTTCTGCACAGCGGAGGTCTTTGCCGCCACGAGCATGCCGAAGCTCCTGATCGGCGAGTTGGGTGGAAGAGCGGCGAAGTATTTTTCCGTGACTGTCCTCGCCTCGTAGCGGTCGGTGGCGATGATGGGAAGAAGCCGATCGTATTCGGGAAGCTCGAAGCGAACGACGGTGGCTCCCTGGCCCTCCATCCTGGCGATGACGCCCTCCATCGCCTTGTTGACCTCACGGTGCCGTTCGTCCTTTCCAAAAAGATTCGTCATCGCGCCAATGCGCGCACCCCTGAGCGCTTCCGCGTGCAACAGATGCGTGTAGCTCGCCGGCTGATGTCTGCGCCCGAAGGCGGTGATCGGATCGGCCGGGTCGTATCCGGCCATGACGTCGAGGACGAGCGCCGCATCGGTCACGGTGCGCGCGATGGGACCGACCTCGTCCTGCGTCTGGCTGTTCGGGATGACGCCGCTGCGGCTGACAAGCCCGCGCGTCGGGCGTACGCCAACGAGATTGTTGGCGGACGATGGCGAGCGGATCGATTGGCCGGTGTCGCTGCCCGTCCCCGCGAGCGCGAGGTTGGCCGCGACCGCTGCGCCGGTGCCACCCGACGAGCCGCCCGGCGTGCGTGTGAGGTCGTACGGGTTGAGCACCTGACCGCCGAGGCTCGATGTCGACATACCGCCCCGCGCGAATTCCTGCAGGTTCGCCTTGCCGAGGATGAGCGTACCCGCCCTTCGCAGCTTCGCCACGGTAAAGGCGTCGGCCGAGGGGCGCGAATCCTTCATGCCGACATTGCCGCCCGTCGTCGGCATGTCGGCGGTGTTGAAATTGTCCTTGAGCACGAGAGGGATGCAGTGAAGCGCGCCCACGCCCGCGCGGTTGGCCCGGTATTCCTGGTCCATCTCGGCCGCCGACTCCATCGCCTCAGGATTCACATTGATGATGGCGTGAAGCGACGGACCTTTCAGGTTGTAAGCCTCGATGCGGTCGAGATAGAGCTTGGTCAATTGCGTGCAGGTCAGCTGCCCGCTTGCGAATGCCGAGCGAATGCTGACAATGGTCGCCTCCTCAAGATGAAACGGCGCCTGCGCCGCCGCGGGCGATGTCACGCAAAGCACTGCACCGACCGTCGCTATCTGGATGAAATGACGCATCACGCTGCCGTTTGTGCCGTCCCGCCGCGCTCGAGTCCTTGAACTTCGCGCGCCAGCGCACGTATAAATTGACCGCCCGGATTGGCGTGGGCGGGGCAACGGCGTGTAGGGGCAGTCAGCAACACGGATGCGGGGTGAAGCGGCTGTGATTATAGCGTGGGGAGAGGATAGGTAATGAAAGACGCCGCAGCGATGAACGATGTTGCTGCGTCTGAATAGGGCCGTTGGCGACTGCGCGATATCGAGATTAGTCGAGCGGAATCTCGACCTCGGTGAAACTGCCAGGCGTCGCCGCGTTCGCTGCCGCAGCAATCTCCGGAAGCCTGGCCCGGATGAGCCTCCAACGACCCTTGCCGAGGACCACGATCGCGATCTTCCGACCCGTCAGGTTCTGCTGGTAGCGAATGTTTCGATCGGTGGTGAGGAATAGCTCAAATTCGTCGACGACATGGCCCATCAACGCGCTCGCGACACCCCTGGGCGTACCGTTGTCGAAGAGAATACGCATCAGCGCCCGGACACGGGCGCGTCCAAACTGCGGGCGGCGAACTCGAGTACGGCCTTGACTTGCTCCCGCGTCACCGGGAATTGGGCCATCACCTCGTCAATGGTCATGCCGTCTTCCAGATTCTCGAAGACTACTGCGACCGGCGTGCGCGTGCCCTTGAACACCCACGCCCCGCTGACCTTGCCTGGGATGCTCTCAACAACGGCGCACTGGGACCAATCGAGCGCAGCCACGATCGAATCCTTCCGCCTTTCAGCTTAAAGGATCTCACATGCGCCGTCACGCTGGAGGAGTAGATCGAGTCCGAGGGCGATAGGCTTCACGCCGGAAGGATGAAGGTGAGAAACCGTGCCTCGGCTGGGCGCAGTTCTCCTTGGCTAACGTGCCGTCAGGTCGCGGCTGCGCTTCGCGCGCGCGTCGAAGCGCTCGCGCGCCGACTGAATCTTCTCTCGGTTCTTCTCGGCCCAGCCCGCCAGGCCGCAGATCGGCTCGAGGAGCGTGCGGCCAAGCGGCGTCAGCGCGTACTCCACGCTCGGCGGCACGGTGGGAAACACCGTTCGCGTGACGATGCCGTCGCGCTCGAGCGCGCGAAGCGAGAGCGTCAGCATCCGCTGCGAGATGCCCTCGACACTGCGCCGGAGCTCGCCGAACCGCTTGGGGCCGCCGCCGAGCCGCTCGACCACCAGCACGCTCCACTTGTCGCCGACACGGTCGAGCACTTCGCGGATTGCGACGCACGCGCCCTCAGGATGATCGGTGTGCCCAGGTGACTTCAATGTGCCTCCTTGCGCCGTTCTCACTATGCACCCATCATGGGCCTAGGCACAAGAAGTAACCAGCGCTTGGCTGGTAACCGTGCCGGGAGGGAAAAAGCCATGGAAATCGGCCTCATGTTGCTCAGATTGGTGGTCGGACTCACCGTTACCGCGCACGGCGCGCAGAAGCTCTTCGGCATCTTCGGCGGCGACGGGATCGCCGGGACGGGGCAGTTCTTCGACTCGATCGGCTTTCGGCCCGGGAGGGTGATGGCGACGGTGGCGGGCCTCGCCGAAGGCCTCGGGGGGCTGGCGTTCGCGCTCGGGCTGCTGACGCCGCTTGCGTCCGCTGCGATTCTCGCGACCATGGCGGTCGCCATCTGGGGGGTCCACTTCGACAAGGGGTTCTTCGCGCAGGAGGGTGGATATGAGTACCCGCTCGTCATCGGCGCCGTGGCGCTGAGCGTGGCATTCACCGGCGCCGGCAGCCTGTCGGTCGACGGATGGCTCGGCCTGCCGCTCGCCGGCGCCGAGTGGGGCGTCGCCGCGCTGGGATTCGGGTTGGCCGGAGCACTGCCGCCGCTGGTCGCGCGCGCGGCGGTCACGCGTCAGCACGCCTGAGAGCCGGCATTGTTCCGTGCCGCGATGTTCTCGCGGGGGCCTGTCACAATAGGTCCCCCCGGTGAGACCCACGTGAGGTACGCGATGAGGCGGATGCGGAATGGACTGATGGCGGCAATTGCAGCAGCGACGTGCGCCGGCTGCGCGGCAGGGGAGGCGCAGAACGCCCCCGTGCCCTACAAGCTGGGCATGTTCCAGGAACAGACTTGCTCGTTTCCCGGGCTGGTCGTGGACGATGCGCTGGTGGTCGATCTGTCGCGGGCCGGCGTCAACGCCCCGGCGACGCTGCAGGAGCTGATCGGCGGCTGGGACGCGGCCATGGCCGATCGGCTCGGCCGCCTGGCCGGCGAGGCGCGGCGCCGCGCTCCGGAGTTCGCCTACCAGCGGTCGCAGGTGCGGATTCTCCCGCCGCTTCCGGATCCCGATGCGATTCTCATGGCCGCGCGCAATTACGAGGAGCACGCCAACGAGATGGCGCAGGCGGGCCGGACGTCGGGCACCACGTCGGTGATCGACGAGAAGGTGCTCGCCGGGATCCCGGGGCTCTGGAACCGTCACCCCGGCGACCGCCGGGGCAACCCGTAATCTCTTCCCGAAGCTGAAGTCGTCTCTGATTGCCGACGGCGAGACCATCGTCCTTCCCGCGGGCCGCACGCGCATCGACTACGAGTGCGAGCTGGTGGCGGTGATCGGACGGCAGGCGCGCCACGTGTCGATCGACCGCGCGCTCGACTACGTGTTCGGCTACATGGCGATGACCGACGTGTCGGACCGTGAGGATCGCGCCGACGGCCGGTACGGCTCCGACTGGCTGAGCTCATGACGCACACGGTGCGCGACCTGATCGCGTTTGCGTCGAGCAGTGCCACGCTGCGGCCGGGAGATCTCATCGGCACCGGCACGCCGGGCGGCGTCGGCGAGGCGAGGAAGCCGCCGGTCTATCTGAAGGCGGGCGACACGAGCGTCTGCTCGATCGAGAAGGTCGGGACGCTGACCAACCCCGTGCAGGCGGGGCCCGCGGCGACGACGCGCTAGGGCTGATAGACTGGACGTCTCGTTGGTGGTGGAGTCCACCTGAACCGCCGGCCCCGACTGGACGGCCAATGACTCCTGCGGCGATCCGCGGGAGCTCTCTTCGCCGGCCTCTCGCCCCGCTCACAATCCAGTCGCGTGAAGGGAGCAGAGATGGTTTGGTTTGCAGTCGCCGCCGGCGGCGCGCTCGGGTCGCTGGCGCGCCACGGCGTCAATCACCTGATTCACACCCGCTGGCCGCTGATGCGCTTTCCGCTTGCCACGCTGGCCGTCAACATCGCGGGATGTCTCGTCATCGGCCTGCTTGCCGGGCTCCTGATCTCCGAGCGCATCGAGCTGCGCTTCTACTGGCGCGAGTTCCTGTTCGTGGGCGTGCTCGGCGGGTTCACCACATTCTCGACGTTTGGCTTCGATACGATCACGCTCATGCGCACGCACTCGGCCCCGGCCGCGCTCTGGAACGTCGCCGGGCATGTCGGGCTGGGCCTGCTGGCCGTTCACGTGGGTATGTCGATCGGCGCCCGCGGCAGTCACGGGTCCTTCTGAGCGGAGCAGGATGCCCGAACCCGGGGCGCTCGAGCCGCTGGAGCGGTGGTCCCGGGACGAGGCCGATTTGCCCGAAACCATCCGTCCGCCCTGCAGGCAATTTCGTTGACGTACGCACCGATTTCCGCAAAACTGTCATCGCTCTAATAGACTGGAGGAAGTGAACAATGGGTCGTCATATTGCCGGTCTCGCGGTCCTGGCGTCCGTATTCATGCTGCCCCTGAGCCTCGGCGCGCAGTCGCGGTACGCGACGGCAGGAAAGGCTCAGACCGACGCAGAGCTGAGAGGCGAAACCTTCTTCAACAAGACGTGTTTCCTGTGTCACAACCCGACCGGGCAGACGAAGGAGGTCGGGGTGGCGGTGACGGACCTCGTCGGGCTCTTCAAGCGGCCGGGAGTCACCGAAGAATACGTACGGATGCGTATTCAGGAAGGCATCCCGCGGCGGATGCCGGCCTATAAATACACGTTCAAGCCGGAACAACTCGATCGCATCATTGCGTATTTAAGGATTCGTTAGCGCCTCACCCACGCGTTTCGCGCAAGGAGGACAGTCATGTCTCGATCACGGGCGTTATTCCTCGCACTGGCTCTGGTGGCGCTGGCGCTTCCGGCGACCCTGCCAGCTATCTCGACAAGTCCAGCCCCGAGCAAGGAGCTCACGGGCACGGTCCGGGACGCCGCTGGCAAGCCGATGGAGGGCGTCGCGGTGTCTGCTGAAGCCGAAGGTTCTCCGGTGAGGATCTCGGTCTGGACCAACCAGGACGGCCTCTATGCGTTCCCGGCGATCGATGCCGGCCGCTACGAGGTCTCGGCGCAGGCGGTCGGCTTCGACCGTCCGGTGGCCCAGGCGACGATCGCGCCCGGACAGGCCGCGCGCCAGGACTTCACGCTCAAGCCGCTCCCGGAAATCCTCCCGCAGCAGTTGTCCACGGCCGAATGGCTCGACCGCCTGCCGGACGAGACGTCGCAGGATCGCCGTATGAAGATGGTGGTGCTCAACAACTGCAGCAACTGCCACCTGCCGGCCAACTGGCTCGAGAAGCGCTTCGACGCGGAGAGCTGGGAGACGATGTTCGACAACATGCTGAAGATCGCGCCCGATGGCAGCGTCCCGGATGACGGGGCGGGCGACCCGGTGGGCCGGCGTGCCGGCGGCAGCCCCTTCCCGGAAGATTTGAAGGACGCGCTCGGCGGGCCGACGGGAATCCACACCGAGCTGATGCGGTTCTATCGGAAGGACCTCATTCCCTACCTGGTGAAGGTTGCCGGCCCGACCCCGGCACCGCTGAAGCCGCAGGCGTGGCCGCGCCCGAAGGGGCTCGAGACGCAGATCGTCGTCACCGAGTACACGCTGCCGACCGAACGGCCGCAGGGCTCGGTCGGCGTAGTCGATCAGCGCACGGGGAAATCCACCCTGTACTTCCTGCGCGACGGCAAGACGGTGTCGCAGGAAGCGCCGTACACGCCGCGCAACACGTATCGGACCGGCGCCGACTGGAGCTGGGGCACGCGCGAGAACGAGAGCGGCACGCACGACATGGCGCTCGACTTCGAGGGCACCCCGTACTTCATCGGCGGCTCGGTGAGCATGAATCCCGCCCGTGACCGGATCTGGTTCGGCGGCCGCCAGTTCACCAGCTTCGACGTCAGAACCAAGACCATCAGGGTTCACTCGAGGGTGCCGACCGTGATGTCGCACGGCACCGGCGAGGATTCCACGGGCACGTGGGCCTGGGGATCGACGGGACTTGGCGCCGTCCGGATGAACATCAGGACCGGCGAGGTCACCGAATTCAAGACGCCGACGGCCGACAGCCGGCCCTACGACATGGACGTCGATCGCTTCGACAACGTGTGGCTCTCGCAGATCGCGATCGACAAGATGGCGGTCGTCGACAACAAGACCGGCGACGTCACGGAGATTGCGATGCCGAAGTTCGAGTCGCCCGACATCCGGCCCGAGGACATCGAGATCTACAACAAGGTGGGGTCGTGGGATCACAACTCGGCGCTCGGGCAGCACGGCCCGCGCCGCCTGGGCGCCGATCGCACCGGCGACTACGTCTACGCCGGCACGTACTGGACCGGGAAGATCGCCCAGTTCGACGCCCGGACCAAGACGTTTGTGAAGCTGCACGACGTGCCGAACGGCCGGTGGGGACAGCCGTACAAGCCGTTCCCGGACCGGAGCCACATGGTCTGGTTCGGGATGTCGGCCGACGACAAGCTCGGGAAGCTCAATCCCACCACCGGGCAGATGACGATGTATCCGCTGCCGTCGCGCGGGACGAACTCGCGCCATCTGGCGGTGCACGATACGCCCGAGGGGCCGGTCGTCTGGGTGCCGTACACGGGCGTCGGCAAGATCGCCCGCGTGCAGTTCCGCCACGACACGTCGAGGAACTAAGACCGGCGGGTCCGAAAGGACCCGCCATTTTCATTTACCGCAGCGGGATGAACGCCAGCCCGTTGTTGGCGTTCATCGGGATCACCAGCTGGTTCGCTCCCGCGTCGTAGCACATGGACGCCGGGTTCGGAATGTTCTGCGCGATGAGCTCGGCCGGCCGGCCGGGGCGGATGCGCGAGACGCCGCCGTTCTGCACGCTGCTCACGTACTTGGTGCCGTCCTTCATGATGACGAGGCCGTCGTTGCCCGGCTGCACCGCCGTCTCGGTCTTCAGCAGCTGACCGGCCGGGGAGAACGTCAGCACGTCGGCCGTGCCGATGTTGATGACCACGATGTTGCCCTGCGGGTCGAAGGCGATGCCGTTGGGCTGTCGCAACGGGGCTCCCTGCACGAACATCGACGCGTTGCCGTCCGGCGTGATCTTCCAGACCTGCCAGCTCATCGGATCCGGCGTCTGACCGCCGGTACCCGTCTGCGTCGCATAGATCGTCCCGTCGTCGGCCACCTCGATGTCGTTGAACCCGGTGGACCGCTCCACCCGGGTTTCCCCGGCCGGCGCTCCCGTCTTCATATTGAACCGGCGCACCACCGATACCGCCGGATCGCTGGGAGCGGTGCCGCCATCCCGGTCCGCGACATACAGCATGCCGCCTGCGATGTCGCTGCCGAGCGGCTCGTTCAGGACGAGCGGCGGCTTCAGGGCAGTACGCTGGTCGGGAGTCTGGATGCCGATCCACCGCGCCGTGTGCACCGACCCGTCGTGGTTGATGAACGACACCCAGCCGTTGTTGGTCTGGACGTTCTGCGCGACGCCCCGGTTCGGGACGACGATGACGCCGCGGTCGGCGTCATACGAGCAGCTCTCGGCCGAGTAGATCGCGCCGTAGACCTTCACATTCGACGACATCGCCTGGAAAGCCCCGTCGCCGGGATTGATCGGCAGCCCGAGGCGGTTGCCGACGAAGAAGGCCTGTCCGGCCTGCTGCTGCGCCAGGCCGGCGGCGGCGATTGTCATGAGCATCGCGGCCGCCCCGGCCGCCAGAGTCATTCGTCTCATCGTTCCTCCTCCGCGCGTGAGCGTGTGGACCCGTATTCTAGTGTGGCCGGACACGATGCCCCAGAAGTTCACGTCGAACAGGCGGCGCTTGTCACCGCGAGTTCGGCGGTGGTCAGGCCGATTCCGCTGGAGGCGCCCGTAATGACCAGGACCTGATGGCCGGGTGGCTTGAGCTTCACGATTGACCTTCGGCTTTGGCCGGGCTGAAGCCCGGCACTACGTACGGAATTCCGGAGGCTGCAATGCGACGGCCAGCCCCAATCGCCCTTGATCCCTCCAGTAGGGAGGCGTAGTCTGTCCTCTCTCTCTACCGGCAATTGAAGGAGGTCAGCGTGGCTACACGAATTCGATATCGGCGGGCCGCCGCGGCTGCGGTCGCTGTGGTAGTGGCCGGGCTCCTCGGGGTGGGCACTCATCAGCTCGACGGGCAGCGCCCGGCGGTGGCTATCGACGGCGACGACATCGGCGGCGTCGTCACCGGGCCGCGCGGCCCGGAGGCCGGCGTCTGGGTGATTGCCGAGACCACGGGTCTGCCGACGAAGTTCGTGCGGATCGTCGTGACCGACGACCAGGGGCGCTTCCTCGTGCCCGACCTTCCCAAAGCGACCTACAACATCTGGGTGCGCGGCTACGGACTGGTCGACTCGCCGAAGGTGCAGCACACACCCGGCAATGTCGTGAGTCTCACGGCGGTTCCCGCCCCGAACGCGAAAGCCGCGGCCGAATACTATCCGGCGCAGTACTGGTTGTCTCTGCTTCGGATCCCCGGCGACAGCGAATTTCCAGGGACCGGCCCCACGGGCAACGGCATCTCCGCGAACATCAGGAACCAGGCGCAGTGGATCGCGGGGGCCGTGAGCACCGACGCGTGTCTCGGCTGTCATCAGCTCGGGAACAAGGCGACGCGCACGATTCCGGCGAGCCTGGGCGTGTTCGACTCGTCGGCCGCCGCGTGGGAGCGGCGGATCCAGTCGGGCCAGGCGGGGGGCACGATGATCGGCCGCCTCACGCAGGTCGGCCGCGGACGCGCGCTGGGGATGTACGGCGACTGGACCGACCGCATTGCCGCCGGCGAGTACCCGGCGGCGGCGCCGCCGCGGCCGCAGGGCATCGAGCGCAACGTGGTCGTGACGCTGTGGGACTGGGCGGACCCCAAGGTGTACCTGCACGACGAGATTACGAGCGACAAGCGGAATCCGCTCGTCAACGCCAACGGACCGGTGTACGGGGCGCTCGAAGCCAGCGCCGATTACATGCCGGTCGTCGACCCCGCGACCCATCAGACGACGCAGGTGAAGCTCGGCGTGCGCGATCCGCGGACACCGAGCACGGCCGCGACCGGACCGCAGGCGGCGTCGCCCTACTGGGGTGAAGAGGTCATCTGGAACAGCCAGGCCAACGCCCACAGCTTTGCGATGGACGCGCAGGCGCGGGTCTGGGTGGCGTCGCGCGTACGGCCCCAGGAGACTCCGGCGTTCTGCCGCGAGGGGTCGAGCCATCCCTCGGCGCAGGCGTTTCCAATCAATCAGAGCGGCCGGCAGGTGGCGATGTGGGATCCGAAGTCGAAGAAGCTCACCACCATCGATACCTGCTTCGGCACGCATCACCTGAACTTCGCCGAGGATGCCGACAGCACGCTGTGGTTCTGCGGCGGCGGCCCCGTCGTCGGCTGGTTCAACACCAAAGTCTTCGATCAGACGGGCGACGAACAGAAGGCGCAGGGCTGGACCGTGCTGGTGCTCGACACCAACGGCAACGGCAGGCGCGATTTGTACGTCGAGCCGAACGACCCGCTCGATC
>MEKU01000048.1:14405-23608 GCA_001767195.1 Acidobacteria bacterium RIFCSPLOWO2_02_FULL_67_21 | reverse complement strand
CGCGCCAAGCCCGGTCGACGGATCGATTTGGGGCTCGGTGACCGGGTTCCCGGGCGCGCTCGTCCGTCTGGTGCCGGGGTCGAATCCGTCACAGACGGCGCTTGCCGAGTTCTACGAGCTGCCGATGAGCGACGGGAAGCCTGTGCAGGCCTATTCGCCACGCGGCATGGACGTCGACCGCAACGGCGTGGTCTGGATTGGCACGGCCAGCGGGCACCTGGTGAGCTTCGATCGCCGCAAGTGCAAGGCGCCGCTGAACGGCCCGAAGGCCATGGGGCAGCACTGCCAGGAAGGGTTCATGGTCCACGCGCTGCCCGGCCCGAATTACCAGAACTCGACCGCCTCCGGGAGCGCGGACTCTCCGTACTACGCGTTCGTGGATCGGTTCGACCTGCTCGGCACCGGCAGCAACAACGTGCCGATGGTGACCGGCAACACGTCGGACGCGCTCGTGGCGCTCGTGAACGGGCGCATGCAGACGTTCCGCGTGCCGTATCCCATGGGCTTCTTCGCCAAGGGGTACGACGGCCGCATCGACGATCCGAAGGCGGGCTGGAAGGGCAAGGCGATCTGGTCGACCTTTGGCACGCGCGCGCCGTTCCACTCCGAGGGCGGCAAGGGGACGACGAGCAAGGTGGTGAAGTTCCAGGTCCGTCCGAACCCGCTGGCGAGGTAGATACACGCAGGGGGCGAGGGGTCAGGGAGCGAGGGGGCTACCCGAACCCCTTGCTCCCTTGCCCGCTTGCCTCCTCTGTCTTAAACCCCCAGTTCCATCCCGGCCCCGGCATCCGCGTGAAGCTTTCGTCAGGAATCCATGAAGACGCAGCCGTTTTCAGTCGAGAAATCCGATGACGAGTGGCGGCGGATCCTCACGCCGCAGCAGTACGCGGTGCTGCGGGGCCACGCCACCGAGCGGCCCGGCTCGTGCGCGCTGCTCGCGGAGCACCGGGCGGGGACGTTCAACTGCGCGGGCTGCGGGCAGCCGCTCTTCAAGACCGAACGGAAGTTCGAGAGCGGCACGGGATGGCCGAGCTTCTTTGCGCCGCTCGAGGACGCCATCGGATCGACGGTCGACCGCAGCTTCGGGATGTCGAGAACCGAGGTGCACTGCAGCCGCTGCGGGGGACACCTGGGCCACGTGTTCGAGGATGGCCCGCCGCCGACCGGCCTGCGCTACTGCATCAACGGCGTGGCGCTGAACTTCGAACCCAGCTGACTACGAACGTGGTTTGATAGAATCGATAGTTCATATGCACGTAGGACTCATCGGGTGGCGCGGCATGGTCGGGTCCGTGCTCGTCCAGCGGATGCGGGACGAGCGCGACTTCGACCTGATTGACCCTGTCTTCTTCTCGACGTCGCAGGCCGGTGCCCCGGCGCCGGCGGTGGGGAAGCCGGCGCCGCCTGTGAAGGACGCGCGGGATCTGGACGCGCTCATGGACGCCGACGTCCTCATCTCATGCCAGGGCGGCGACTACACCACCGAGATCCACCCGCGGCTCCGCGCGGCCGGCTGGAGCGGGTACTGGATTGATGCCGCTTCGACGCTGCGCATGAAGGACCACGCGGTGATCGCGCTCGACCCGGTGAACCGCGAGGTCATCGACCGGGCGCTCGATGCCGGCGTGACCGACTTCATCGGCGGCAACTGCACCGTCAGTCTGATGCTGATGGCGATGGCCGGCTTATTCAAGGAAGAGCTCGTCGAGTGGGTGAGCCCCATGACATACCAGGCGGCCTCTGGCGCCGGCGCGAAGAACATGCGCGAGCTGGTGTCGCAGATGGGCGTGCTGCATGACGCCGTGGCCGCGCCGCTCGCCGACCCCGCGTCCGCCATCCTCGACATCGACCGGGGCGTCACCGACATGCTTCGCAGTCGGAGCCTTCCGGTGGAGCACTTCGGCCATCCGCTCGCCGGAAGCCTGCTGCCCTGGATCCCCTCGAGCGACGGGACGGTCGTCGGCAACGGTCAGAGCAAGGAAGAAGCAAAGGCGATGGCCGAAGGCAACAAGATCCTCGGCCGCGAGCGGTCGCCCATTCCGATGGATGGACTCTGCGTCCGCATTGGCTCGATGCGGTGCCACAGCCAGGCCCTGACCATCAAGCTGACGCGGGACGTGCCGCTCCGCGAGATCGAGACGCTGCTTGCCGGCGCGCACGAATGGGTGCAGGTCGTGCCGAACGAGCGCGAGGCGTCACTGCGTGAGCTGACACCGGCCGCGGTGTCCGGGACGCTGCGCGTGCCGGTGGGCCGGCTGCGCAAGCTGGCGATGGGCCCCGAGTACCTGGCCGCGTTTACGGTGGGCGATCAGCTCCTCTGGGGCGCGGCCGAGCCGCTCCGCCGCGTGCTCGGCATCATTCTCGGCGCCGCCTCCGAGGCGCGACGGCCGGCGTCTGCGTCGGTGGCGTGATCGTCCAGAAGTTCGGCGGTACGTCCGTCGCCGATCCCGACGCCGTTCTCCGTCTCGTCGCGATTGCCCGCGCCGGCCGTGCGCCTGATGGCCGCGGCCCCATCATCGTCGTCTCCGCGCTGAGCGGCGTTACCGACGCGCTGCTGACCGTGGCCGCCGAGGCGGGCGCCGCGCGGACCGCCGACGCGCTCGCGCTGATCGATCGCCTGCGCGAGCGGCACCTGGCGATGACGCGCGCCCTCGTCGGCCAGGACCAGCGCACCGCCCTCGACGCCGAGATCGCCGATCAGTTCGATCAGCTCGCGGCCGTCGCCCGCGCGCTCGGCGTACTGCGGGAGGTCTCCGATCGCACGCTCGACGTCGTGGCGGCGATGGGCGAGCTGTTCAGCTCGCGCATCGTGGCGGCGGCGCTCGTGCAGGCAGGTCTTCCGGGCGAATGGGTGGACGCGCGGCGCGTGATGGTCACGACCGGCGATCACACGCGCGCGGTGCCGCTCATGCGCGAGACCGCCGCAGCCCTGCGGGCGGTGGTGCTCCCGCGCGTCGACGCCGGCCGCATCCCCGTCCTGGGCGGCTTCGTGGGCGCGACGCTCGACGGGCGCACCACCACGCTCGGCCGCGGCGGATCGGACTACTCGGGCGCCATTGTCGGGGCGGCCGTCGGGGCGAGCGAGATTCAGATCTGGACCGACGTGGACGGGATGCTGACGGCAGACCCGCGGCTGATCGCCGAGCCGCGCCTGGTGCCGCACCTCTCATTTGCGGAGGCGGCCGAGCTCGCCTATTTTGGCGCCAAGGTGCTGCATCCGAGTACGATCCACCCCGCCGTGGAGCGCAACATCCCCGTCCGCATCCTGAACTCGCGCAAACCGGACGGCCTGGGGACGCTGATCACGTCCGAACCGGCTCCCGGCGGCGACGCGGTCACCGCGATGGCGGCCAAGCGCGACGTCACCGTCATCGACATCACCTCGAGCCGGATGCTGATGGCCTACGGATTTCTCCGGCAGGTCTTCGAGGTGTTCGAGCGGTTCCAGACCGCCGTGGACGTCGTGACGACGTCCGAGGTGAGCGTGTCGGTGACGGTGGACGACCGGCGTCACCTCGAGGCGATCGTCGACGCGCTGTCGGAGTTCGGGGAGGTGGCGATCGAGCCCGAGATGGCGCTGCTCTGCGCGGTGGGCGATCGCCTGCGCGCGGACCCGGCCATCGCCGCGCGCGTCGTGCGCGTGCTGGAAGAGGTGCCGCTGCGCATGATCTCGCAGGCGGCGTCGCGCCGGAACATCACCGTCATCATGCGGCAGGCGGATCTGCCCCATGCCATGCACCGGCTGCACGAGGAGTTCTTCGGCCGTCCGGTCGCGGCCCCCGTCGAGGCACGATGAAGCTGCTGCTCGTCGGTTACGGCAAGATGGGGCGCCTCGTCGAGGAGATGGCGCCGGAGCACGGCTGCGAGGTGGCGGGCCGCGTCGACGTGGGTGAAGGCGACTGGACGGCGCAAGCCGACGTGGCGGTCGACTTCTCCACGGCCGAGGCGCTGCGCCAGAACTTCCCGAAATACGTCGAGCGCCGGCTGCCGGTGGTCATCGGAACGACCGGCTGGTCGGCCGACGCGCCGCGGCTGCGCGAGGCGGCCGAGCGGGCCGGGATTGGCGTGGTGGCCTCGGCGAACTTCTCGATCGGCGTCAACCTGTTTCAGATGATCGTGGCGGAGGCAGCCCGCCTGATGCAGCGGCAGGATCAGTACGGCGCGTGGATTCACGAAGCGCACCATGCGACCAAGAAGGACGCGCCGTCCGGGACGGCGCTCCTGCTGAGGGATGTCATGACGGCGGCTTCCTACAGCCGTCCGATCGACCTGTCGTCGACGCGGGCGGGCGCGATTCCCGGCATTCACACGGTCGGATTCGACAGCCCGTCGGATACCATTGAGCTGACGCACACGGCCCGGGATCGGCGGGGGTTCGCAGCCGGCGCGCTCGTTGCCGCCCGCTGGGTTGCCGGCCGCCGCGGCTGGTTCACCATGACGGATGTACTCACGAATGCCTAATGCCGAATGCCGAATGCCCAACCGTTTAAGCATTCGGCATTGAGCATTGTGCATTGAGCATTGATCATGCGTACGCGATTCACCGGCATCGGCACCGCGCTCATCACCCCCTTCCGCAGGGACGGCTCCATAGACGAGGCGGCCGTGCGGCGGCTGGTCCGCCGCCAGATCGATGCCGGCATCCACTTCGTGTCGCCCTGCGGGACCACTGGTGAAGCGCCGACGCTGAGCGATGCGGAGAAGGTCCGCGTCTGCCGGACGGTGGTCGAGGAGGCCGCCGGGCGCGTCCCCGTGCTGGCGGGCGCCGGCGGCTACAACACCCGTGAGGTGATCGCGCTCGCGCGCGAGTTGGCAGGGGTGGGCGTCGACGGCATCCTCTCCGTGACGCCGTACTACAACAAGCCGACCCCCGAAGGCCTCTATCAGCACTACAAGGCGATTGCCGAGAGCACGGCGCTGCCGATCGTGCTCTACAACGTGCCCGGCCGGACCGGCGTCAACCTCGACGTGCAGACGGTCGTCCGGCTCGCCTCGATCCACAACATCGTCGGCGTCAAGGAAGCCTCGGGCAACGTCGTGCAGATGAGCGAGATTCTCGCCGCGGTGCCGGCCGAGTTCTTCCTGCTCAGTGGTGACGACCCGCTGGCCGTGGCGGTGATGGCCATCGGCGGCCGGGGGCTCATCTCCGTCGCCTCGAACGCCGTGCCCTCGGAGATGGTTCAGGCGATCGAGCTGGCCGAGAAGGGCGACTTCGCGGCCGCGCGGCGGCTGCACGGCTGGCTGCTCCCGCTGCTGCAGGTGAACTTCTGCGAGGCCAACCCGATCCCGGTGAAGGCGGCGATGGCGGCCATGGGGCTGATTGAGGAGGCGTACCGCCTGCCGCTCGTGCCGCCGAGCCCCGCGGCCCGCGACAGGATCATGAAAGTGCTGCAGGAGCTCAAGCTCCTCGGATCCGCCGCCCGCGTGTGACCGACCTCGTCAACGACATCACCGCGCTCTTCGAGCAGGGGAGTGCTGCGCCGCGGGACGCGGCGCGCAGCGCCTTCCTGCGCCTGCGGGAGGAGCTGTCGGCCGGACGCGTGCGCGCCGCCGAGCCGGACGGCTCCGCCGCAACCGGCTGGCGCGTCAACGTCTGGGTCAAGCAGGGAATTCTGCTCGGATTTCGATTCGGCGATCTCGCCGATATGACGGTGGATCACGGCCGCTGGACCTTCTTCGACAAGGACACGATGCCGCTCCGCCGGTTCACGGCGGCCAGCGGCGTCCGGATCGTCCCCGGCGGCTCGTCGGTGCGCGACGGCGCCTATCTCGGCGCGGGCGTGATCTGCATGCCGCCGATGTACATCAACATCGGCGCGTGGGTCGGCGACGGCACGCTCGTCGACTCGCACGCGCTCGTCGGATCGTGCGCGCAGATCGGCGCCCGGGTGCACCTGAGCGCGGCCGCGCAGATCGGCGGCGTGATCGAGCCGGTCGGTGCGATGCCGGTCGTCGTGGAAGACGAGGTGCTCGTCGGCGGCAATTGCGGCGTGTACGAAGGGGCCGTGATCAAGCGCCGGGCGGTGCTGGCCTCGGGCACGATCATCACCGGGTCGACGCCCATCTACGACCTGCCGAACGGCCGCATCATCACCCCGGCCGCCGGGCAGCCGCTCGTGGTTCCGGAGGGAGCGGTCGTCGTGCCTGGCGCGCGCGCGGTCACGGTGGGCGCCGGACGCGAGTGGGGCCTCTCCCTCGCCACGCCGGTCATCGTCAAGTATCGCGACGAGCGGACGGATGCGCGCACCGAGCTCGAACGCTGGATCCGCTGATGTGGACGGAGATCGACCCGCTGACGTGGAGGGTACGCTGACGTGGAGGGTACGCTGACGTGGCGGGTACGCTGACGTGGCGGGTACGTAGTGCCCGGCTTTAGCCGGGCCTTCGATCCGGTCTCCTTCGCACGGCAGCTCATCGACATCGATTCGACGACCGGCCGGGAGGGTGAAGCCGGCCGATGGCTCGCCTCGCTGCTGCGGGACCGTGGATACACGGTCGTGGAGCAGCCGCTCGCCGGCGGGCGCTTCAACGTCCTGGCGCGGCTGGCGGAGGCCCCGCGCGTCGTCCTGTCCACGCACTTCGATTGCGTGCCGCCGCACTTTCCGAGCCGCGAGGAGCGGGGGCTGCTCTTCGGGCGCGGCGCCTGCGACGCCAAGGGCATCCTGGCGGCGCAGCTGGCGGCGGCCGAGCGCCTGCGTGCCCGGGGGGAGACGCGGATTGCGCTGCTGTTCGTGGCCGGCGAGGAGCGGGGCAGCGATGGTGCGCGCGCGGCCAACGAGACTGCGCCGGCGGGAATCCGGTACCTGATCAATGGTGAGCCGACCGACAACCGCCTGGGCGCGGCGACCCGCGGCGTGCTGCGGGTGCGGCTGCATGCGGAGGGGCGTGCCGCCCATTCCGCGTTTCCGGAGCTGGGCGAGTCGGCGATCGACAAGCTGCTCGACGCGCTGATGGTGATTCGCGGGCTGCCGCTGCCCGAAGACCCGCTGCTCGGACGGACGCATTACACCGTCGGGCTGATTGAAGGCGGCGTCGCGCCCAACGTCGTCTCGCCGCGCGCCTCGGCCGAGGTCATGTTCCGGCTCGTCGGCGACGCCGCGCCGGTGCGCGCGGCGCTCGGCGTGATCGAGAGCCTCGTGACGGTCGAGCACGTGCTCGACATTCCGGCGATCCGCCTGCACACCGTCGACGGCTTCGAGACGGCGGTGTTTCCCTACACCACCGACGTGCCCCTGTTGAGCCGATGGGGGACGCCGCTGCTCCTCGGGCCGGGGTCGATTCACGTGGCGCACACCGATGAGGAGCACCTGGCCATCGATGAGCTCCACGCCGCCGTCGGCCTCTACGAGCAGCTGGCCACGCGCCTGCTCAGTACGTAGGGCGGTTCCGCGGCGAGTGACCGTTCATCGAGGCGCGGACCCGCCGGCAATGCTAGACTGACGATCTGGCTGGTGGGCCGCGCCGCGGCCCGGACCCTGTGCGACTTCAGCCTGCGAACCGCGTCAGGGCCGGAAGGCAGCAGCGCTAAGTAGACCCTGAGGAGCGCCGCAGGTGCACCGGGTCGCGGTGGGGCCCATCAGAAATCCCAAATCCCAATGACCAAAACCCAACGTCCCGTATCCCACGCTCCTTTGGGATTTGGGCTTTGGGCTTTGGGTTGTGATCCATGTCTTACCAGGTCTTAGCCCGCAAGTGGCGCCCGCAGCGGTTTGACGAGGTCGTCGGCCAGCAGCCGGTGACGCGGACGCTGCGCAACGCGATTGCCAGCGGCCGCATCGCCCACGCGTTCGTCTTTGCCGGGCCGCGCGGCTGCGGCAAGACGACGACGGCCCGTATTCTGGCGAAGGCGTTGAACTGCGTGGCGGGGCCGGCCGCCGAGCCGTGCGGCGTCTGCGACGCCTGCGTCGAGATCGCGCAGGGCCGCGACATCGACGTCCTGGAGATCGACGCCGCGAGCCATACGGGCATCGACAACATCCGCGAGGTGGTGATCGCCGGGCTGGCGATTACGCCCGTGCGGGACCGCTACAAGGTGTTCATCATCGACGAAGTGCATCAGCTGTCGCCCCAGTCGTTCAACGCGCTGCTGAAGTCGATCGAGGAGCCGCCCCCGCACGTCGTGTTCATGATGGCGACGACGGAGCTGCACAAGATTCCCGATACGATTCTGTCGCGGTCCCAGGTCTTCGAGTTCCGGACGATCACGCCGAAGGCGATTGCCGCGCAGCTGAGGACGATTGCGGATGCGGAGCGGATCGACGCGTCCGATGCCGCACTGGCGCTGATTGCGCGCGCGGCCGACGGCAGCATGCGCGACGCGCAGAGCGCGCTCGATCAGGTGATGGCATTTGCCGGCGAGCGGATCGGCGTCGACGAAGTCTCTGCGGTGCTCGGCCTCGTCGGACGCGACCTCCTGTTCGAGCTCATCGAGGCGGTCGTGGCGGAAGACGCCGCGAGCGGTTTCGCCGTCGCCGACCGGGCGGTCGAGGCCGGGCACGATCTCCGCCTCGTGGTCCGCGAGCTCTCGCGGCTCGTGCGCGACCTGATGGTGGTGACGGTCGACCCGGCGCGCGCCGGGGAGGGCGACCTGGCCGAGGGCGAGCGCGAGCGTCTGCAGGAGCTGGGATCGCGGTTCTCGCGCGAAGACCTGATGCGCGCCTTCGATCTGCTCGCCTCGGCGGAGCAGGAGATCCGCGCCGCCTGGCAGCCGCGCTACCACTTCGAGATGATGCTGCTCCGCTGGATGCATCTGCGCAAGCTGGTGCCGCTCACGGAGTTGATGGAACAGCTCAAATCCCAAACCCCAACTCCCAAATCCCAAAGCGGATCGATGACTCGGAGCGCAGCCGCACCGACGCCTGCGGCGCCGATTGCACCGACAAGAACGCCACCGGTTGCACCGACGAGCGCCAGCCCTGTCGCACCAGCTCGTACGGCGCCGATCGCACCATCTGAAGGCACCCTGAAAGATCGTTTTCTCGCCGAAGTCCGCGCCGGCAAGGGCTTCTTCTACAACACCGTCGTCGCGCAGGCGCAGCGGATCGACGTGGCGGACGATGGGATTACGTTCACGTTTCTCCCGACGCATCGGGCGCTGCGCGAGCAGTTCGAGCAGACGAGGCCGTGGCTCGAGTCGACGGCCGAGCGCGTAGCGGGGCGGCGCATCGCCGTCCGGGCGGCTCAGGCGGCATCGGCGCCCGAGC
>MEKU01000048.1:0-14373 GCA_001767195.1 Acidobacteria bacterium RIFCSPLOWO2_02_FULL_67_21 | reverse complement strand
CGACCGCGGAGCCCGAGGCCTCTCCGCCGCCCGCTCAGACCCGCGATCTCAAGGCGGAGGCGATGGCCTCGTCGGCGGTGCAGGCGATGCTCGACGTCTTCCCGGCCGAGATCCGCGACGTCGAGGAAATGTAGGGCGGGTGCCGAGGCGAGTCGCCGTCCATCGAGCCTCGGACCCGCCGGACAATACGCCATGAACATCCAATCCATGATGAAGCAGGCGCAGGAGATGCAGGAGCGCCTGAAGCAGCAGATGGCCGAGATGCGCGTCGAGGCCACCGCCGGCGGCGGCATGGTCACGGTCGTCATGAACGGCACCAAGCAGGTCCAGTCGATCCGGATCGATCCCGAGGTGGTCAGCCGCGACGAGGTCGAGATGCTGCAGGACCTCATCGTGGCGGCGGTCAACGATGCGGCCCGCAGGGTCGACGAGCAGCTCGGGCAGACAATGAGCGGGCTCATGGGCGGCTTGAAGATCCCCGGCCTCTAGATGTCGCTTCCAGAACCGCTCGCGCGCCTCATCGAGCAGCTCCAGAAGCTTCCCGGAATCGGCGCCAAGGGGGCGCAGCGCCTCGCCTTTCACGTGCTGAAGAACCCGCGCGACGACGCCGAGCGCCTCTGCGAGGCGATTCGCGACGTCAAGGAGCAGGTCACGTACTGCTCGGTGTGCCACAACATCACCGCCGTCGACCCCTGCGTGTACTGCACGAGCGACTCGCGCGACCGGCGCCTCATCTGCGTGGTCGAGGAGCCGCAGAACGTCATGGTCGTGGAGAAGACGCGCGAGTTCCGCGGCATGTACCACGTGCTGATGGGCGTACTGTCGCCGCTGCACGGCGTCGGCCCGGACGACCTCACGATCAAAGGGCTGCTCGAGCGGGTGGGCGCGGGCGGCGTCGGGGAGGTGATCCTCGCCACCAGCCCCACGGTCGAAGGCGAGGCGACCGCGCTCTATCTGGCGCGGCTCCTCAAGCCGCTCGGCGTGCGGGTCACGCGGATTGCGATGGGCATTCCGGTCGGCTCTGATCTAGAGTACGCGGACGAAGTGACCATGACCCGCGCGATGGAGGGTCGGCGCGACATTTGATGCTTCCTGCGACCTATCAGCTACCGGCCGCCATCGTGCTGCTCGCGGGCGGCGTCGTCTCCTGCTTCTTCGGCTACCGCCTCTTTCGCATCGTCCTGGCGATCTTCGGGTTCATTCTCGGCGCGCTCGCGTCCAGCTCCATCTTCGGGATGAGCGACACGGGGCCGATGATCGTGGCCGCCGTGGTCGGCGGCCTCCTCGGGGCCGGTATTCTCATTGCGGCGTATTTCGTCGGCGTGGCGCTCATCGGCGCCGGCCTCGGCGCGTTCGTGGCGCACCTGCTCTTCACGACCGGCGGCCGCGATCCGCATTTCCTGGCCGTCGTGTTCCTGGCCGTGACCGGTGCGGCCGCGTCGATGTACCTGCAGCGCTACTTCATCATCGTCGGCACCGGGTTCGGCGGCGCGTGGACGATGATCGTGGGGGCGATGGCGCTCGTCGGCGATCAGACGGCGCTGGCGGCGGCCGCCGCGGGTGACGTCTGGGTGGCGTATCCGATGAATCCGGTGCCGGGCCAGCAGTGGATTCCCTACGCATGGCTGGCGCTCGGCGCGATCGGCACCGGCGTGCAGCTCGGCATCACCGGCGGCGAGAAGGGCCGGGTTGTCCGCCGCCGGAAGAAGCCATAAGATTGAAAGGTTAGTCCTGACCGCGGTCGCCGCCCAGGGCGGCGCACTCCTGCATTCCTCGGTAGCTCAATGGCAGAGCATCCGGCTGTTAACCGGAGGGTTGCTGGTTCGAGTCCAGCCCGAGGAGCCACCTCCTAAACGTCTCTATTCAAACGATTTACGAAGAAGCCAATTTGCACTATCGAACTTCGCAGGCGGCAGTTCAAGAGTCTGCGCGTTTCAAAGCGATTGGCAGTCCCGCAACCACGAGTACCACTGACTGCGCTTCAGCGGCCAGAATCTGATTGGCCCATCCCTGTAGGTCGCGAAAGCGGCGGCCGACGCGCGTGGTCGGGACGATCCCTCCACCGACTTCGTTGCTGACTACGACCACCTCGCGCAACCGCGACGCGTCGGCGAGCTCGCGCACCGCCGCCATGAGAATGTCCTGCTGCCGCCGTGCCGGCGTGTGAGATTCCCGCTCGAAGAGATTCGACAGCCAGAGCGTCGCGCACTCCACGATCACTGGCGCATCCACCGGCGTCGCCGTGCGGACGACACGGGGAACGGATTCGGGTTCCTCGATGGTGGTCCAGGACGAGGGACGGTCCGCGCGATGCCGCTCGATGCGGCCCGACATCTCGCGGTCGCGGGTTCGACGGGCTGTGGCGACGTATATCGCCTGGCGGTCGCCAATCAGCAACTGCGCGAATCGGCTCTTGCCGCTGCGCGCGCCGCCCAAGACGAGCGTCAGCATCCGCCTTCGCTGAAGCTACGGCGGACAAGTGGTTGGACGGTCGCATTCATCACGAGCACCACCGATTCGCCCCCGGCGTAGTCGATGACGTTCACACACGCATACGACTGGGCAAGCCTGAAGATGCGGCGCGGATCGAGGTCGAGCGCCTGGGCGAGTGCCACCCGGTTGACGCCCCCGTGCGACACAGTGACAACCGTCTCGCGGGAATGCTTCCGGCGGATCTGCTCGAGCGCCTCGCGCACGCGCGCCGACATCGTCGCGAAGCTCTCGCCGTCCGGGAACACCACGTCAGTCGGTCGGGTCATCCACTGGTCGTACTGCTGCGGGTACCGAGTCGAAATCTCGTCATACGTCAGGCCTTCAAACGCGCCAAAGTCGATCTCGCGAAGACGCTCGTCGACGGCCGCCGCAGGAGTGTCGATCGAACGCAGAGCCGTGCTTTCGACAGCGCGGCGACTCGGACTGCTGTAGATGGCCGACGGGGGCTGATTGTCCAGGAGCCGCCACGCCTGGCGCATCTGCTCGCGTCCCCGATGCGACAGGCCAGGATCGAGCCGCCCATAGCAGCGGCCATGGACGGTCTCTTCTGGCTCGCCGTGCCGCAGCAGGATGAGCCGCGTCGTTCCATTGCCCCGGGGCGGAAGCGCAATCGTCATGGGCGTCCTGTCAAAAGCACCCCGCACAGCAGCACGGACGTCTCGGTGAGCTCGACGCTGGCACCGAACACATCGCCAGTCACGCCGCCGATGCGCCGCCGCGCGGTGCGGGCGATCCAGACAGCGGTCAGCGTGGCGACTGCCCACACGATGAGCGCGTCCACGCGGAGCGCCCCGATCGCGATGAGCGCCGTGACCGCCGTCGCCACAACCAGACCGATGGCGTCTCGCTCGTGGGTGACGGCCCGTCCGAGACCTCCCTCCGTGCGGGCGTAGGGCAGCCAGGCCGCAAGAGCCGAGATCGTCCACCGGGAGATCGCCGGGGCAGCGACGACGAAGGGAAGCGCGGCGCCCCGATCGAGCAGCGCGGCGATTGCGGTCACCTTGACTCCGACAACGAATACCAGCGCCGCGGCGCCGTACGAGCCGATCAACGGATCGCGCATGATGCGAAGCACCTCTTCGCGATCCCGTCCCCCGCCAAAACCATCCGCCGTGTCGGCCACGCCATCCAGATGGATCGCGCCGGTTGCCCAGGCCCCGAGGCCGACGACCAGCGTGGCGGTCAGCGCAGCCGGAAAATCCATGACCTCGGTCATCGTCCACGCGATCAGCGCAGTCGCCCCACCGAGCAGGCCGCCGATCAGAGGAAACCAGCGCGCCGCGCGGCCGACATCGACCGCGCCCGCGACGACCGGCACACGCACGCGAGTGAGAAAGGCCGTCGCGACGAGCACGCCTCTCACGGAAGGATGGCCATTCGCCCCGGATTTTCGGCGCGCCCGGCGACACCAGCGCTGTCAAAGGTGGCCATCTCGTTCATCACCGCGGCGGCGGCGGCGAACAGCGGCATCGCGAGCGCCGCGCCGGTGCCCTCGCCGAGCCTCATCTCGAGATCGAGCAGCGGCTGCTGCCGCAGAAATCCAAGCTGTACCGTGTGGCCAGGTTCGGACGAGCGGTGGCCCGCAAACCAGTAGTCGAGAAATGGCGGGCAGATCGACGCCGCGACGAGCGCTGCCGCGGTGGCGATGAACCCGTCGCCGACGATCGCCATCCGATGTGCCGCCGCGCCGACGTAGGCGCCGGCGATCGCCGCGATTTCGAGCCCGCCAACCGTGCGGAGAATCGCGAGTGGATCGCGACCCGGCTGATTTGCGGCCAGCGCGCGTCTGACGACATCGATTTTGCGCGCGAGCATCTCGCCGTCGATACCCGTGCCGGGGCCCGTGACCTGGGCCGCCGCCACCCCGAGAAATGCCGCCGTCATCGCGCTCGCCGCCGTCGTGTTGCCGATACCCATGTCGCCGCAGGCGATCACCGCCACGCCGTCCCTGGCGGCGCCGTCGGCGATGTCGAGACCGACGCGGAGGGCGGACGCGAGTTCGTCCTCCGACATGGCCGGCCCCTTCGTCATGTTCCGTGTGCCCGGCCGAACCCGCCGCGAGACGAACGCGGCCGCCTGTCCTGCCGCGTCGATGTCGCCCGCCACGCCGACGTCGACGACGCAGACGTCGGCAGCGGCCGCACGGGCCAGCACGTTGATCGCGGCGCCGCCGCGAAGGAAGTTGCCGACCATCTGCGCGGTCACGGCGGATGGATAGGCACTCACGCCTTCTTCGGTCACGCCGTGATCCGCCGCGAAGACGACGATCCGGCGTGGTACGACTCGCGGCGTCACGGTCTCCTGGATCGCGCACAGCCGCGCGGCGATCCACTCGAGACGGCCAAGACTGCGTGGCGGCTTCGTCAGCTCGTCGAGGCGCGCCTCGGCGCGATCGCGCCAGGTGACGTCGACCGGCCGCACGCGGCCAAGAGCCTCATGCAGGCGGGGCACCGCGCTCAACGTCATGGCCACGCCTTCGACCACCGGGAGCCGCCGTCCTCAGGACGCCTCAAGGCGGCATCGACGCCGTGATCCCGTTCAATCAGCCGTCCGAGCAGCCACAACAAATCGGCGAGGCGATTGAGATACACGATGACGCTACGGTCGATACGCTCGCCTTCGTCGACCAGGCGCACGACCAGTCGCTCTGCCCGGCGGCACACCGTTCGCGCGACCTCGAATGCCGCGCCGCCCGCATCGTCGCCTGCAATCGCCCAGTCGATCAGAATCCCGTTCTGGGTCTCGATCCGATGAACCTGACTCGTGATGTCGCTCACTCGCGCCGCGTCTATGCCCTTGGGCGGCTCGTCGTCACTGGCAAGCGCCTCGGCCACCGCGAAGAGATCCCGCTGAAGCTCTTTCGCGATCGACGCCGCCTCGGCGTGGGCTGAGAGCGCGCGCGCCAGCCCGATCTGCGCAATCAGCTCGTCGACGGTGCCGTACGCGTCGACACGCGCGTCGCCCTTCGAGATCCGCCTGCCGCCGACGAGACTTGTTTGTCCGGTGTCGCCTGTTTGTGTCGCGATACTCATGCTTACCCCCTCAACCGCTGTCGTGTGTGTCCCTGAACGAGCATGGCGAGGAAAAACGGTCCGCCGATGAGCGCGGTGATGATGCCGACCGGAATCTCGATCGGTGCGACGACCGTGCGGCCGACCGCGTCGCATGCGACCAGGAACGTGCCTCCCGCCAGCACCGAAAATGGTGCGAGCGTGCGGTGTTTCGGGCCGAGGACGAGTCGTCCAATGTGCGGCACCACGAGCCCCACGAATCCGATGGGTCCGCATGTCGCCACGACGCCGCCGACCATGAGCGATGCCGCCGCGAAAATCAGCTTCTTCACCGTGGTCACCGAGACCCCTCGCGACGCGGCCGATTCCTCGCCGACGACGAGCAGGTCGAGGTCGCGCGAGATCGCGAGCAGGATGGCGATGCCGACCACCGCAAACGGCAGTACGTGGATGACGGGAAGGAAGCCCACGACCTCGAGGCCGCCAAGCAGCCAGCGGCCGATCCGAAACGACGTGGTGACGTCGCCGATGTATTGAATCGCGAGGATCACGCTCGTAAACAGGAAGCTGATCGCGACTCCTGCGAGCAGCAGCGTCGACGAGGAGAAGCCGTACGTCACGCGGGCGACGGCATACACGAGCGCGATCGCCAGGAGAGCGCCGCCGAGTGCGGCGAAGGAATACCCGGGAATGCCCGCGAGGCTCGCGGTGATGCCGAGATGCACGTAGATCGCCGCGCCGAGCGAGGCGCCGGCAGAGACGCCGAGCGTGTACGGCGTGGCAAGCGCGTTTCGAAAGAGCGCCTGAAACGCCATGCCGGCCGTGGCCAGCGCCGCCCCGGCGAGAAAGCCCAGAGTGACGCGCGGAATCCGCACCTCGCTCAGGATGCGCGCCTCGATCGGGTCGTCTGGCATCAGCGATGACATCGCGCCGCGAGGCCCGAGCGCGACTGCCCCGGCCACGGTGATTACGGCCACGATCGGCAGCCAGGCGTGCTTCAGCACGAGGATCGCTGGCCTCCCGCCTTCACCCACATCACCACCGACCACCGTCCCTGCAGCCCACGCGTCGGCCGCGCGCGGTGGGGGATGAACCGGTCGAGGAACAGCACATCGCCCGATCGCATGGGCACGACGCGCGGTTCGACGCCCGGCAGCGCCTCCTCCGGGATCCCGAAGTGCCCATCGTCGCCAGCTTCATGGAGGCAGGGGGCGTGCCATGCGCCAGGAAGCACTTCGAGCGCGCCGCTGTGCTCGTCAACGTCCGACAGCGGAATCCAGCAGGCGACCTTCACGGTGGCGCAACCGGTGCCCGATTGTGGCCGCGGCACGTCCTGGTGCCACGGACTGATCCGCGCTCTGAATGCGGGTATGGCCGCGCGAGTGCGAATCACGTGGCCGGTCGGGACTTCTGGTGCGAGCAATGTGATGATCGATTCGCTGAGCAACGGATGCGTGGCGATCGCGGCCACGCGTGGATCCCGCTGCGCATCGGCCATGACGACCTGCAGCAATGCCGAGGCGTAGGCACGGTCTTCCCGCGTGACGCGCTCGAGCCGCTCCTCGATCGGCGCCGACGGTAGGCTCGCCGCGAATGGCGTCAGCATGACGCGGGCGACGCGGTCGATGCTATCGGCAATCGCCTGGCGCAGGGTGCCGATCTCTTCCTGGTTGAAGATCGCGGGCAACACCGTGAATCCGTCTTGAAGCGCAGCACTCATCGTTCACCTCTGATCGATCGCGCGATGGTCTCGGCGACGCGCGCGAATCTGGGACCTGGCACCGACAGGAATTCACCGGTAAAGACGTAGACGCGGCCGTTCCTGACCGCCCGCACGGAATCGAGACGGTTCCACTGGCGGCGCAGCGCCGCCGCATCCGTGCCGCCGGACGAGAACTCGATGACCACGTCAGGGTCCAGGCGCATGATCCCTTCGGCCGACAGCGTGGGATAGGCGATGGCGGGGGACGCCAGCACGTTCACGCCCCCCGCCTGGGTGATCAGGTCATCGTGGATCGTCCCAGGCGCCGCGGCCGTCAGCCGGCGGAAGTCTTCAGCGCGGCCGAAGCAGATGAGGACGCGTGGACGTGCACCCCCGGCGGAGCGCTTCGCGCCGGCCAGCGTCTGCCGGAGCGCGTCCGCAGCTTGCTTTGCGCGTGGGGCCGTCCCGCATCGTTCACCGACCTGCTCGATGCTGCGAACGATGCCGTCGAGGCTGCGATGGTCGAGCCGCAAAATCGGGATGCCGAGTGCGCGGATCTTCGGCTCGACATCGGCATGTTCAGCGAGGGTCACGACGAGATCCGGCTGCAGCGCGACCAGCGCCTCGTAACTTGGCGTGAGGTAACCGCCCACCTTTGGAAGCGCCAGTACTTCGCGTGGGAACAGGCAATAACTCGTCACGCCAACGACGCGAGAGCCGGCGCCGGCCTCGTAGAGCACCTCTGTCACGCTCGGGGCCAGCGAGACAATGCGCCGTGGCATGTCCTGCGCCGCCGTCGGCGTCCAGGCCGCTGCCCACACCAGCGCGATCAGCAGCAAACGTCTCAAAACGCCACCGCCAGGCCGCCGCGGACGGTTCGGCCAGCCGTCCGAAATCCCTGCACGAAGTAGCGGCGGTCGAAGACGTTCTCGACCGTGCCGAATAAACGGATCCCGGCGCGACGCATCGGGATCCGATAGCTTCCGGCCAGATCTCCCTTCGTGACCCCGGCGAATCGGTACGCTCGCGAACCGAAGCTGACTGGGTCGAACAGCGTCACGTAGTGGTCGCCTGCGGCCTCCAGCTCGAAGGAGAGCTGCAGCGGCCCGAGGATGTGTGTGACGAGCGTTGAAAACTGGTGCGCTGAGATGGCCGAGGCGCGGGGGAGACCGTCGCGGCCGCCGGCGGGAGGCGGCGCGTCAGCGAACGTGTAGGCTACGCTGACCTGCAGCGTGCGAGTTGGCTGAAGCCGGGTGCTGAGCTCCACGCCGCGCGCGGTGCGGCCGTCCGCGCTTCGATATCCCGACGATCGGCCGAACGGATCGGTGGTGCGATCGATCGATTGGAATGAGATCACGCGGGTGAGGCGCGTGTGGAACCACGTCGCCGAGACGAGGGCCCGCCCGCGCGACAGTGTTTGATCCACACCGGCGTCGACCGAGATCGACCGCTCGGGCTCGCTCCCCGGATCGCCGAAGACGCTGTAGCCGCGGCTGCCGAACGAGACCCCCGCGCGCTCGAACATGGCAGGAGCGCGGTAGGCATTGCCGGCGTGCGCTCGCAGCTTTGTGCCGGTGCGGGCGAACAGCCGCGTGGCGGAGATATCCGCCGTGAGCGCTGACGGCGGCGACGCGAACGAGGCTGCGGCAAACGGCGCGCGCTCGGCCGGCACCAGCGCCACGTCCTTCAGCGCGAAGCGCTGCGCGCGCAGACTTCCTGCGACCTGCAGCGCGTCACACCTCACCTCGTGATGCACCGATGCTGCGTGGCTGTCCTGAATAATATCGGCGTTCCAGGCCAGGGCACGGTTCACCGGCAGCGATTCGCTCACGTAACGCTCGCGCTCGAACTCGTAGGCGACCCTCGTGGTCTGTCGCGTGCTCCACTCGCGATCGGCGCGCGCGTCAAGCGTGTCGATCGTCGCCTTGAATCGCGATGACGTCTGCGTGACGGGCTCGAACGCCGACACTCCGAGCGGCCCGTCGCGGAACCTCCTGTCGGTACCGAGACGATGAAATGAGACGGTGTAGCCGAAGGCTGATGAGGGGCGCTGTTCGAACAGCATCAGCATCGACACGAAGTGACTGGCGCGCACGTTATCCGGATCGTTCGCGCTGGGAGCGAAGGTGCCCGGCTCTGCCTGTACGAAGCCGGTCGCCGGCAGCGGCCCGATCGCGGCCGGAGACTCGTTGATCGACGAGAGCGCGTTCGACCCGTAGACCCGCACTGTCGCCCGGGCAGACGCGCCCAGCAGCACGCTGCCTCGTCCCTGAACCGACGTGTTCCTCGCGTCATCGTCTCCGTCGACGCCACGGAGCGTGCGCGTGTGGCCGGCGCCAAGACTGAACGTTGCGCGATCCCCGAGCGCGCCGCCTGCTGTGTGGGCTGTCACTCGGCTGAATCCAAGGCCGCCGGCCTCGGCGCTCACGCCTGCGGTTGGCCGGCCGGAGCCACTGGCGGTGATCAGGTTCACCGCGCCTCCGATCGCGTGCGATCCGTACAGCGACGAGCCCGAGCCGCGAAGCACTTCGATCCGGTCGAGATTCGCGATGAAGAGTTCGCCGACAAACGCGGTCGCGTCGCCCTGTGGCGCCGCCGCGTCGCGGAAGCGGACGCCATCGATCAGGAATGCTGTGTCCTGTTCGCGCAGACCGCGCAACTTCACCGACGTGAAGGACCCTGGTCCCCCGAGCTGCTGAACGGTCGCCCCCGGCACCGTGCGCAGCGCGTCGGCGACGGAAAACTCATTCCGTGCCGCGATCTCTCCCGCGTCGACAACCGTGACGGCTTTCGACACCTCAGACGCCGTCTGAAGATGACCGGCGCCCGTGACGACGACGTGCTCGACCACCGCAGCCACGTTGAGGGAGATGGTGATGGGCGGCGTGTCAGCGCGAACCGCGATCGTGCGCGCGGCGGTCGCGAAGCCGGGCGCGTCGACGTCGACGACATAGGTGCCCGGTGACACCGTCTCGAATCGGGCGTTTCCGGTGGTGTCGCTCACTCGGACGACAAGCAACCGGTCGTCACGCAGCGCCGCTGCGACACGGGCGCCGGCGACCGGCGCGCCGGCCGGATCGGTGACGTGGATCGTCAGCGAGTGTGGCGGTGACTGCGCGCTGGCAGGCAGGGAGAGTAGCAGCGCAAGCATGCTGCTCCAGAGAACATTAGACAGACGTGGCGCGGACATGGTTCCTCCTCGCCGCCCCTCGCGGCGCAAGGATGAGCCGATCCGAACTGAAAAGGGAAAAGGAAGGACGCCTGACGTGGCGTAGCCTCCCACCTCCCCCTCGGAGGTTCGGGTCGGCGATGACACGTCGGCAGGTCTTCGGACTTACGGGCGGTGGCGTGTGCCGTGCCTACTAGCGTCGCTTCCCAGCTCGTGAGAGCCAGTGCTGTTGACGCGTTCGTTCCCGATTACCGCTGCGGGGCAGTCCCGGATTTCAACCGGGTTCCCTCTTGCGACGCCTGGAATGCAGGCGAACCGACGCAGTGCTGAGCACTCTATGAGTGCAATGGGCCTGATGTCAAGATGAGACGGCAATGGAAGGGTAACGGTGCTGTTCAACGATGTGAACGTCCTGACGCCATCAATAGTCGGTGAGCGAGGATGACCGCGACCGTCTTGAGCTTGTAGGTAGCGTACTCGGTGCCATGTCCGAAGCTCGGGACGTTGACGCGCCGACGCGCGATCAGGCCGCCACTACGACCGAGACTTGGCCGTGCGCCTTGCGCGTCGGCGTGACGCGGATCTCTACGTCGTGGCCGAGGGCGGCGAGAAACTCCATCAGGCGCTCGGCAGAAAAGGCGCGGGCTCGTCCACGCATCAAGTCGGAGACGTGCGGCTGCGGAATGCCGAGGATCTTGCCGGCTTGTGTCTGTGTCAGCTTGCGTGCCTTGAGAATCCGGTAAATCTCGAGCGTCAGACCGGCCTTGAGCAACTCCTGTTCGGGATTCGGCAGGCCGAGATCGGCGAACACGTTGCCGCTGCTTTCCTCGACGTCAATCTTCGTCTTCTTCTTCGCCATCTCAGTTCTGCCTTCCCTTGTAGTGCTGTTCAGCGTCTGCCAATCGACGGCGGATCAAGTCAATTTCGCGCTGAGGCGTGGCGATTCCCTTCGTCGATTTCTTCTGAAACGCGTGAAGCACATAGACCGCGTCTTCGAACTTCACCGTATAGACGGCCCGATACGTATCGCCGTCATGCGGCGCGACGATTTCGAGCACGCTGCGTCCGCCGAATCCCTTTAACGCCTTGACCGACCGGTATTCCTCACCGCGCTGGGCGGCGAAGAGCGCATAGCCGACATCGGATTGGACAACCTTGGGAAAGGCTTTCAGGTCCTTTCGAGAAGACGCCATCCAGAAGACGGGCTTGATCCGTACCGGGCGATCCTTCATCCGCCTATACCATTATACCTATATGAGTATCCCATCGAGGCTCCTCGCTGGTTCGGAGATCCTGCCGCTCGGTCCGTGGGGCTGCGTCGTCGCCAATATTCTCCGCGAGGCTCGATGAGTCGGGGGACTGTCGCCGAGTTCGTCGCGCAACTGGCAGAGCGATCGCGCGAGGCTTGGCAGAATTCTGCAAGTGGCGTGGTTTCAATAGTTAAGAGTAGTCGACGAATCCACAGCTCTCAAGCCGCCTGGATGAGCCAAGTTCGAAAATCGTCCAGGATGGTGAGCCACACCAAATAAAACCAATCAAATCAGCAATTTACGGCGCTCGGTCTTGGCTCGATGGCTTAAGTGATTGCGCTTCAATGCCTTGTGGCTGCATAGGCCGCGCTGGACGATGTCCGCAACTGCCGCGCGAACCATAGTGTCGCCCCCGTGATTTTGGAATCGCCTCGCTGGTCCAGCACGACGGCCATGAGACACGGCTTCGGCACTTTCGCTCGACCGCCAAGAACGTCGTTCACCTCGCCGATCGCCAGCACTTCAGCGAGCTGTACGAGCAGATTCTGAACGACCTGCAGAGCGCCGGGAACGCCGGCGAGTAATACACGCCGTGCGCCGTCACCCGCTTCATGGCGGACCGCGTCGATCCGCACCAAGGCGAGGTCCTGCTCGACCCCGCCTGCGGGACCGGCGGCTTTCTCACGGCCGGCCGCCGGCCGTCAGTACCCGTCAGTGACTGACGCGGTCATTTCTTCGCCGCGAAGTAGACTGCCTCGCTACCCTTGGCCCGAGAGCCCGGACATGTCCTCGACGCCCCATCGCTCCACGGCTTTGCCGTTCTCCATTCGCACGAGATCGGAGACGCGCATGGTGACGTCCTTCCCACTGGGCGGCATACCCATCAGTTCCCCGGTGTGTTTGCCTCGCATTGAGACGTGGGCCACCACCTTGTCACCCTCCGCGACGATGTGTTCGACGGTGACTTGGAGCCCGGTCAACGCCGCACGCATGGCCGTCACGAACTGCTTGACCCCTTCGGCGCCGGGCGCCTGTCCGGGAGCCGGCTGGTGATCCACGAAGGCGGGTGCGATCAATTCGTCGAGCTTCGCAAAGTTACCCTTCTGCATTACCTCGTTGTAGAACTCTCGCATCTTGGCCTTGTTGTCGTCCGACATTCGTCCTCCTCGTTTGATAGGTTGGTCCCGTGTCCACGCTGTGATCTGATCCTTGTTCGCCGCGTCCGGATCGACGCCGGCGTCTTCTCGAAATCTGCGACAATCCTGGCTTCTGTAGAACCCTGTGATGCTCCCTTTCCGGCCTCCTGCTGGCCGGAACCGAGGTGCTTGGATCGGCTCGTATTGTTTCGATGTCGTGGAACCTCGTCATCCGGCGCGTGCGATGATCGAACTGCCGCTTCGGTGTCAGTTTTGCGGCTAGTGACTGCGCGACAATCTTGCCCTCCCTCACAACGAAGGTGTCGCTTCCCACTTCGTATACGTTGTCCGCAGTTTCGGCCGTCCAGAAAATGTCTGCGTAGTCGCCCTCCACCGATGGTTGCTTCATGGGGAATGCGCACGGGCCACGCCGTCGAATTATCGGCCTCGCACAGTGAGTGCGGCAACCGGCGCCGGACGTCAGCGAGCGAGGGCCATTCGGATACGGGCGAGGTGGTGCCAGCTGTGCCGAACGGCGTGGTCCTCAACGACGAACTGCGCGGTGACCGGAGCACCGAAACTCAGCGACAACGGGGCTGCCCGATCCAACTCTTCATCACTGAAGGCCCGGACCGTTTCAGCCGCCTGGCGGCTGTTCTTGCGCAACAACTCCAGCGCCTCCGGCTTCGTGACCTGCGCATGCTCGCGGGCGTGGCCAGCATTCAACTCGGCCACGACCTGCCACGTCACGTCGGTCACGGCCTTCCCGCTGGCGATGGCCCGCGCCAGGTCGACCTCGATGGGGTAGACGAGTGCGACGTGGTTCAGGATTTGGCCAACCGTCCGGCGGTCGGTGGGGGATGCTGGAGTTCCCCACTCGGTGTCCGACCGTCCTTCAGCGAAGGCGGCTAAGCCCGCAGCGCCTTCCTCGATACGGGCGGCGAGCCAGTTCAGCACGACGACTCATCGCCTCCCTCCCCTCTTATCAATTTCTCATTTCGCGACCGTGATGGGACGCCTTCCTGCCCGTCGCCTCTCCGATGAGCAAGACGGAGGAACCACCGGCGTAGAATCGCGCTGGCAGCATCGGATGCCGCGCAGCGTCTACTCAACGACGTTGAAGACCTCGCGGTGGCCCGACTCGACGAGCGGCACGAACTTCTCGTAGTTGGCATGGAATTCCTTGTCGCCCATCACGTTGGCCAGCGTCGTCTCCATCGCGGCCAGATTGGGCAGCGTCAACTCGAGAATCAGCGTGTAGAACGGACCGGTCAGATCGGTGAGCAGGCGCTGGCCCACGTCCACGCCCAGCCGCTTCTGAATCGCGACGGCTTCCTTCATGAGCGACACGGCTTCTCGCGCCTTGCCGAATTTCAGTCGAAACACGTTGTGCACAATGACCATCACGTCCTCCTCCGGCTGCTGGCAGCCTCCTACATGCCGGCTTCTGTGAATCCTCTCTGGAGATCCTCGCCGTTCATCACGGGCGTGACGTGGATCGATGCGCCCAGTTGCTGAAACAGCGGTTCCACCATCGCCGGCAGTTGCCACGAGCCCGTCATGTCGAAGACCATGATGGCCGTCCGCTTGCCGTCCTCCGGGTAGAAGTACG
>MEKU01000047.1:83382-94090 GCA_001767195.1 Acidobacteria bacterium RIFCSPLOWO2_02_FULL_67_21 | reverse complement strand
GGACACGCCCCAGCTCGCTCAGGAGCTCGTCGCGCGCCGCGCCCGACCGCTCCATCTCCTCGCTGAGCGCGTGAGTCTGCTGCAGGCGCTCCGCCACCTGAGCGGCCAGCGACCTGCTCGCCTCGGTGAGCTCGATCAGCCGTGCCTCCTGGCCCGCGAGCTCGGTCTCGTCGCGCTGGACCTCCCTGACGCGCTCGCCGGTCTTCTCGACCCGGTCCTGGAGAATCGATAACCGGATGTCGATCGGCAGGAGCTTGCCCTGAAGGGCCGCCACGCCATCGAGTTTCTGCTGGGCGTCGACCATCTGCGCGATGACGCCGTCGCACTGCGCCTGCAGCGTCTCGATCTCCGCCTTCCGCGCCAGCTGCGAGGCGAGCTTCTGGTCGACCTCGCCGGCAAGCGCATGGAGCGTATTGAGGCGCTGCTCGAGCATTTCGACGTACTGCATGCGCTCGGACACCCGCGGAAGGCGCGCTTCCAGGTCGGCGGCCATGTCGCTCAGCCTGGCCGCGCTCTTCATCGACTCGTCGATCTGCGCCATCCGCCCGAGGATGGCCTCCATGGTCGCCTCGAGCTCCGGGACGCGGCCGCGGAATGAGAGCACCCGCTCGCCGAACGCCTCGAGCGCCGCGCGGTCGGCCATGAGCCGATCGCGCAGCTGCGCCACGTCCGCGTAAGAGGAGTGGAAGTCCTGAATCTCCTTCCGGAGCGTGTCGAGGTCCGCGCGGCTCTGGCGAAGGCTTTCGTGCTGCGCCGAGGTGCGCGCCGACATCTCCTGCACCTGTGCGAGCTGCTGCTGCAGCTGGTCGAGGCTCGCCTGCTTGCTGCCGAGGTCCTCGGCCTGCGCGAGCAGCTGTTGAAAGGTGCGGCTGAACTCCTCGATCCGCTGCGGCAGGTGTGAGAGCTGCCGCTCCCGCGCGCCGAGCACCTCCATCCGCTGTTCGGTCTCCGCGATGGACGCTTCCAGGACGCGCAGCCGCTGACCGTGCGCCTCGAATTCCTTCCTCTCGATGGCCAGCCGCTCGAGGTACGTGCGCATCACGTCAACGAGGGACCGGCCGTCCTTCTCCAGACGCGCCGTCTCGCGCGCAAACTCGTCGCGCATCGTGGTGGCGGCGTCGAGCCGGGCCGCGGTCTCTGCGACGAGCGTATCGATCCGGGCGAGCGTCTCCTCGCTCTGCCCGGCCTGCTTCACCCCTTCGTTGAGCCGGGAGATCTGGGCGTCCATGTTCCAGACCATCTCGTTGAGGCGGTTGGCCTCGAGCACGGCCCGGTCGATGACGTGCTTCTGCGCGTCGAGCGCGCGCGCCTTCTGGTTGACGTGCTCGGCCAGCGCGTTGACCGCCGTGAGCTTCTCTTCCGTGGCGCGGGTCGTGTCCTGCAGCTGCGTCAGGCGCCCAAGTTTCCGCTCGACGTCCCGGACCGCTTCGGTCGCCGCCTCGGAGTCCTCGCGGGCGTCCCGGGACAGATCGCGCAGCCGGCCGTACTCCTCTGACAGCTGCCCCGCGACGCCGCGAACCTGATCCAGCTGATCCCGCAGCGCGAGTGCCTGGTCGACCGAATCCCTGACGGTCTCGAGCTCGTCGTGCGACTGGCGCAGCTCGGCGCGGAACTCCTCGAGCGCCGCCCGCTCGCGCTGAAGCGCGTCGAGGCTGGCCCGGGTCTCGCGCGCCTCGGACGAGAGCTGCTGGACCTCCTTGCGGTGCGTTTCGATCTCACCGTCGGGCGCCACGAGCTTCTCGGCCTGCTGCTGCGCCCTCGAGGTCGCGTCGACGAGCACCTGCACCCGCTTCTCGACCTCCGCCAGGGAGGCCGCCCGCTGTTCGAGGCCCTGAAGCCGCTTGGTCAGGGCGTCCAGGCTACCGGTCGCCGATGCCGCCTGTGCGTCGACGCGCTCGAGCGCCTTGGCGGTCTCCGCGAGCTTGGCGCTGCGCGTGGTGACCTGCGTCAGCATCGTGCTCAGCGCGCTGCGTTCTTCGCGGGCCGTGTTGATCAGCGCCTCGAGCGCTTCCTGCTGCTTCTGCGCTTTGCCGCCCCCGGCCAGGCTCTTGATGGCATCCAGCATCGGACCTCAGCTCCCCTCCACTGTTACGCGATGAAGAGAGGATAACCGCCAAACCAGGCAAGCTCAAGCGGAGATAGCAGTTACGAACCACCGGCGGCGGCCTCCTCGCGGCAGTTTTCGCGTACCCGGTCGCCACAGACGCGAATCGCTCCCGAATCCGGCGTCCGCGCATGACGCCCGGATTGCATCAGGCGCGGCTGGTGCTGGCGAGCCTCCAAAGTGCGGCGGTCTTTGGCGTCGAGGCGTACGCCGTCCAGATCGAGGTCGACGTCTCGTTCGGGCTGCCGCACTTCAGCATGGTCGGACTGCCCGACGCCACAGTCCGCGAGAGCCGCGACCGCGTCCGCGCCGCCATCCGGAACTCCGGATTCGAGTTCCCTCCGCATCGCATTACCGTCAACCTCGCGCCCGCCGACGTCCGAAAGGCCGGGTCGTCTTTCGATCTTCCGATCGCGCTCGGCCTGCTCGCGACATCCGGCCGGCTCGCGCGGCGGGCGATCGACGACACGGTAGTCCTCGGAGAGCTGTCGCTCGACGGTGCCATCAACGGCATCCGCGGCGTGCTGCCGATTGCGATTGCCGCGCGGCGTCTGGGCATCCGCCGGCTCCTGCTGCCTCCGCAGAATGCGGCTGAGGCGTCGGCGGTCGAAAGCCTTGACGTGTGCATCGCGCGCTCGCTGCCCGACGCGCTCGACGCGCTCAACAACCCCGATCGCGCCGAACGGGCGACGGCCGCAGAGCCCCGGCCTCGCTCAGCGCTGCCGGCCGACGGCGACCTCTCCGACGTGCGGGGCCAGTTGTTCGCCAGGCGCGCGCTGGAGGTGGCGGCCGCCGGCGGTCACAACCTGCTGCTCTGCGGACCCCCGGGCGCGGGCAAGACGATGCTTGCCCGGCGCCTCGCCGGAATCCTGCCGCCGCTCACCTTCGACGAGGCGCTCGAGTGCACGGCCGTCCACTCGGTGGCCGGCGCGCTTCCGGCAGGTGCGGGGCTGCTCACCGCGCGGCCGTTCCGGGCGCCGCATCACACGATTTCCAACGTGGCGCTCGTGGGCGGCGGCGCCGTGCCGCGTCCGGGTGAGATCTCGCTGGCCCATCACGGCGTCCTGTTTCTGGACGAGATGCCCGAGTTCGACCGCCGGGTGCTCGAAGTGCTCCGCCAGCCGCTCGAGGAGGGGCACGTGACGATCGCGCGGGCCGCCCGCACCGCGGTCTTCCCCGCCCGATTCGTGCTGGTCGCCGCCATGAATCCGTGCCCCTGCGGGTTCCGGGGCCACGACCGGCGGCCCTGCCGCTGCACGCCGGTGCAGATTGCGAAATACAACGGCCGGATCTCAGGGCCGCTGCGCGACCGCGTCGACCTCACCGTCACCGTCCCGGCGGTATCCGCGCACGAGATGGCCGACTCGGCGCCCGGGGAAGCCACCGACGCGGTCCGGGAGCGTGTCTGCGCGGCGCGGCGGATCCAGCAGGCGCGCTACGAAGGGCCTGAGGTGCGCACGAACGCCGACCTTCGCGGCTCGGCGGCCGCAGCGGCGTGCCGGCCGAACGCGGAAGGCCGGGCGCTGCTGCGCCGGGCCATCGAACGGTTCGGCCTCAGCGCGAGGGGCTACGACCGTGTGCTGAAGGTCGCGCGCACGATTGCCGATCTCGCGGGAGCTCAGGAGATCTCGGCCGAGCACGTCGGGGAGGCGCTGCAGTATCGGCTGAGCGAGTGATGCGCGAACTGCTCAAGGCGCCACAGACACAGAGAAGAATCAACTCAAGACTCGCTGTCCTTCTGTGACTCCGTGGCCGAACTCATCTCGTAGCCTAACCACGCAGGGGTCATGGCCTGCGCGATGCTCGCGACGACGATGACCGCGCCGCCGGCCAGGGTCCAGATGCCGGGCTCCTCGCCGCGAGCCACCCAGGTCCAGATCGGGTTCAGAACCGGTTCGATCAGCAGGAGCAGCGACAGCTTGAGCGCCGGGAGGTGAGCCGCTGCACGCGTGAGCAGAATGTACGCGCCGGCGATCTGAAACGCGCCGAGGTAGCCGAGCATTAACCAGTCGGCCGCAGATGCGGTTGGCAGCGGCCAGAGCGCCGTGGCACCGGCAGCGCACGCGAACACGTTGCCGGCCACCACGCAGGAGATCGCCTCGTGCGCGCCCCGTCGCGCCATGCCCCGCAGTCCGAGGAGCGTAAGCGCCCACGTCATGCTGCAGGCGACGCCGAGCAGATTGCCGGCTCCCGGATTGGGCGCGGTCGCCGTAGGCGCCGTGCTGCCGGCGAAGCACATCGCAAGCCCAAGCACCGCGGCGCCGAGCAGGACGAGATCGCGGGGCCGGAACCGCTCGCCGAGGAGCGCCGGCGCCAGAACCGCGATGTACAGCGGGGCTGTCGACTGAAGGAAGATCGCGTTGGCTGCCGTCGTCAGCTTCGTCGAGGCCACAAACAGCACCAGCGTGGCGGCGTAGACGACGCCGACGCCGGCGACCCGCCACGACCACTCCACACGTCCGCGAACCCAGAGCAGAAGGACAATCGCCGCCACGCCGGAGCGCACCGAGGCGACCTGCAGGCCAGTGAGCGAGGCCGTCTTGATGGCGGCTCCCCCGGTCGAGAAGAGGATGGCTGCCCCCACCGCGCACAGGGCCGCGTGTGAAGAGATTCGCCGTGTGTTCGCCTCAGGCATTTGCTGTGTTGTCGAGCTCCGATCTCCGTGGTAGCCTCATGCGTCCCGCCGCTCAGCTCCCACGGGCGGCTTTCAGTTGAGGGGTTTAGCGGACTTTTGATGCCTTCCAGGCGTTTTACGATACTTGCGGCCGATCGCAGCTCCGGCGTGGTGCGCCGCGCCACGGTGTCGATCCGCCCGTTGGCCATCGCCGTCGCGATTCTACTGGCCACGCCGATTCTCATCGGTTTCGGTGCGGCCTGGAAGGGGTGGAACGACGTGGCCGACCTGCGCGCCGACCACCGGTCGCTGCAGATCGAGAACGCCAATTACCGGCAGGCCACCGAGGCGCTCGCCGGCCAGATACAGTCTCTCCAGGCCGCCATCACCGACCTGAGCACGCGATCCGCGCTCGACCCGAACCTCGCGCGCGCGATGAACCGCCTCCCCGCCATCGTCAAGTCGCGGGCGATGGGTGGCGGCTCGACCCCCCCGTCGAAGGAGTTCGAGCTCTCCTATACGAGGACGCTCTCGGCGCTGGCCACGCCCGATGACACATTCGGCATGCTCCGGTCGCTGCTCGAGGGGCTGCAGACGAGGCTGAATGTCGTCAGACGGGATGTCGAGCGCCAGAACGCGCTGGCCAACGCGACGCCTTCGATGTGGCCGGCCTACGGCTGGCTGTCGTCGACCATGGGGATCCGGCGCGACCCGATTACGGGCGGACCCGACTACCACTCGGGGCTCGACATCGCGGGCGAGAAGGGACAGGCCGTCTACGCGACCGCGGCCGGCACCGTACGTCATGTGGGATACCAGGGTGCGTACGGGAACCTGATCGTCATCGATCACGGGTTCGGCCTCGAGACGCGCTACGGCCACCTGCTCAAATACCTCGTCACACCGGGCGTGAAAGTGCAGCGCGGCGACACGATCGCGCTGGTCGGCGCGACCGGCCGAGCAACCGGCTATCACCTGCACTATGAGGTCGTCGCCAACGGCCGGTTGATCAATCCACTGCAGCTCCTCACACAGAAGCCCACCGGCCGATAAGGCGGTCCCTTCACGGCGGTTTCCTTGCCGATGCCTGAGCGGCACGGCTACAATCGGTAGATAGACCTCCTGTCCTTCCTGGAATGATTGGTCGAGCCCTCGCCAAGGTCATCGGTACTCAGAACGAGCGCGAGCTCAAGCGGCTGAGGCCGCGCGTCGCGGCGATCAGCGCGCTGGAGCCGCAGATCCGGGCGCTCTCCGACGCCCAGCTTCGCGACAAGACCGCCGAGTTCCGCACGCGCGTCGCCGCCGGCGAACCGGTGGACGACCTGCTGCCCGAGGCGTTCGCGGTCGTGCGGGAGGCGGGCCGCCGCGTGCTCAACATGCGGCACTTCGACGTCCAGCTCATCGGCGGCATGGTGCTGCACGCCGGCCGGATCGCCGAAATGAAGACCGGTGAGGGTAAGACGCTGGTGGCGACGCTGCCCACCTACCTGAACGCCCTGACCGGCAAAGGCGTGCACGTCGTCACCGTCAACGATTACCTGGCTCGGCGCGACTCGGAATGGATGGGCCGCATCTACCGGTTCCTCGGGATGAGCGTCGGCGTGATCCAGCACGAGCTGACCGACGCGCAGCGGCAGGTGGCCTACGGCGCCGACATCACCTACGGCACCAACAACGAGTACGGGTTCGATTACCTGCGCGACAACATGAAGTTCGACCTCGGATCGATGGTGCAGCGCGGGCATTATTACGCCGTCGTGGACGAGGTCGACAGCATCCTGATCGACGAGGCCCGGACGCCCCTGATCATTTCAGGACCGGCAGAGGAGTCCACCGATCTCTACTACGAGGTCGATCGGATCATTCCGCGTCTGAAGAAGGGCGCGGTGACGCAGGGCAACGTCAAGGCCGAGGACCGGGAGCAGCTCGAGACAACCGGCGACTATCTCGTCGACGAGAAGCACAAGACGGTGACGCTCACCGAGAGCGGCATGGCGAAGGCCGAGGAGATGCTGTCGCACCGGCTCGTTTCAGGGTCGGGCGGCCTCTACGACCCGGTGAACATGCCGACGCTGCACCACGTCCAGCAGGCACTGCGCGCGCACAACCTCTACCACCTCGACGTCGAATACATGATCAAGGACGGTCAGGTGGTGATCGTCGACGAGTTCACCGGCCGCCTGATGCCGGGTCGGCGCTGGAGCGACGGGCTCCACCAGGCGGTCGAGGCCAAGGAGAAGGTGAAGATCGAGCGCGAGAACCAGACGCTCGCCACCATCACCTTTCAGAACTACTTCCGCAAGTACTCCAAGCTCGCCGGCATGACCGGCACGGCTGAAACGGAAGCGTCCGAGTTCGCCAAGATCTACAACCTCGACGTCATCGTGGTGCCGACCAACCGCCTGCTGCTGCGGAAGGAAGAGCCGGATCTCGTCTACCGCACCGAGCCCGAGAAGTACGAGGCCATCGTCGCCGAGATCATCGAGAAGCAGGCGTCCGGCCGCCCCACGCTGGTCGGCACGGTGTCCATCGAAAAATCAGAGCGCCTCGCGGGCATGCTGCGCAAGCGCGGCATCAAGCACGTCGTCCTGAATGCGAAGTTCCACGCCCAGGAGGCCGAGATCGTCGCCCAGGCCGGCCGCAAGAACAATGTCACGATCGCGACCAACATGGCGGGCCGCGGGACGGACATTCTGCTCGGCGGCAACCCGGAGCACATGGCCCGGCAGCAGGCGATTGGCGAGGAGCTGGCCGAACGGCTTCAGCGCGGCGAGGAGAAGTTCGTCGACGACGAGGAGTTCGTGTACTTCTTCCACATCGACGGGTTTTTCCGCGTCCCGCGACCGGACTGGGAGCGCATCTACGGCCACTTCAAGTCGCAGACCGACCACGAGCACGACGAGGTCGTTGGCGTCGGCGGGCTCCACATCCTGGCCACCGAGCGGCACGAGGCACGCCGCATCGACAACCAGCTCCGCGGGCGCGCCGGCCGTCAGGGCGACCCCGGATCGTCGCGATTCTATCTTTCCCTCGAAGATGACCTGATGCGCATCTTCGGCTCGGATCGGATCTCCGGGCTGATGCAGCGCCTCGGCATGGAGGAAGGGGTTCCGATCGAGCACGGCATGGTCACGCGCGCCATCGAGCGCGCGCAGCGGCAGGTCGAGGCGCAGAATTTCTCCGTCCGCAAGCATCTCCTCGAGTACGACGATGTGATGAACAAGCAGCGTGAGAGTGTGTACACGCTGCGCCGCGAGGTTCTCGAGGGCCGGATCCACCTCAGCGAAGACGAGCTCGTCGACACGCACAGGTACTTGCTGGCGCTCGCCGAAGACCTGCTCGACGGGGCGATCGAGCGATGTGCGGGCAGCCAGGTCGATCCCGAGGCATGGGACCTCGCCGCGCTCACGACCGAGATGGCGCGGCTCTTCGGCCTCGAGGCTCCACGCGTCGAGAGTCTGCAGCTCGACGACAAATCGACGGAGGAGATCGGCGACGCGCTCTGGGGAGTGGTCAAGGCGAGCTACGAGGAGAAGGAGCGGCTGATCGGTCCCGATCTGCTGCGCCGCGTCGAGCGCGACATCATGCTGCAGATCGTGGATACGCAGTGGAAGGATCACCTCTACTCCCTCGACCATCTCAAGGAAGGCATCGGGCTGCGCGGGTACGGCCAGCGGGATCCGCTCGTCGAGTACAAGAAGGAGAGCTTCGCGCTCTTCCAGGACATGAAGGCGCGCACCGAGGAAGACATGGTCCGCTATGTCTTCCTGATGCGCCCGATGCTGAATGAAGAGGCCGCGCCGGTCGCACGGCCCGCGCTCAGGCGAGCCACCCCGCTGACGTTGAACAACCCGGGGGCGGCGCCCGTGTCGGCCTTCGGCGGAACTCGCGCGGCGGCGCCCGGCCCGTTCGGCGGCGCCCCGCAGCCGGCGCGCACCGGCGGCGACGATGTCATCAAGACGATCCGCCGCGAGGAGCCCAAAGTGGGCCGCAATGATCCCTGCCCGTGCGGCAGCGGAAAGAAGTATAAGAAGTGCCACGGACAGGCCGCCTGAGGAAAATGGGGTCGGTATGGCCCGAGAGGAGTGCCCTCGACAAATGACTCCCGACCCCGTTTTAACCGAAGCGACGCTCACGTCCTCGGCCAGCGCCATCGCCACCGCCCTGACCTTCGACGACGTCCTGCTCGTGCCGCAGCACTCGACGGTCCTCCCGGCGCAGGTCGACGTCTCCACCCGGCTGACGCGCAACATCCGCCTCAACGTGCCGCTCCTGAGCGCCGCCATGGACACGGTGACCGAGTCGGCCATGGCGATTGCGATGGCGCAGCAGGGCGGGCTTGGCGTCATTCACAAGAATCTCTCGATTGCGGAGCAGGCCTCCGAGGTGGATCGCGTGAAGCGGTCGGAGAGCGGCATGATCGTGAACCCGATCACGCTGTCGCCGACCAACCGGATCTACGAGGCGCTCGAGCTGATGAAGAAGTACCGCATCTCCGGCGTGCCGATCACGGAAGACGGCAGCAAGGAGGGGCGGCTCGTCGGGATCCTGACCAACCGCGATCTGCGCTTCGAGACCAACGTCGACCGCCCGATCGACGATGTGATGACGAAGGCACCCCTCTTTACGGTGCCGATGGGCACGACGCTCGACGAGGCGCGCGCGATTCTTCACCGCCACAAGGTGGAAAAGCTCCTCGTCGTCGACAAGGACTACCGGCTCAAGGGGCTCATCACGGTCAAGGACATTCAGAAGCAGGTCAAGTACCCGAACGCCTGCAAGGATGCCCTCGGCCGGCTGCGCTGCGCGGCGGCCGTCGGCGTGTCGCGCGACTCGATCGAGCGCGCGCAGGCGCTGGTCGATGCCGGCGTCGACGCGCTGGTCGTCGATACCGCCCACGGCCATTCGCAGGGCGTCGTCGATATGGTGGCGCGCATTCGCCGCGAGTTTGCGGATACCGACCTGATTGCCGGCAACGTCGCCACGGCCGAGGCGACCGAGATGCTGATCGCGGCCGGCGTGGATGCGGTCAAGGTCGGGATTGGTGGCGGATCCATCTGCACGACGCGCGTGGTGGCCGGCATCGGCGTGCCGATGATCAGCTCGATCATGGAGTGCGGCCGGGCGGCGTCCGCCCGGAACATCCCGGTCGTCGCCGACGGCGGCATCCGCTACTCCGGCGACTTCGTCAAGGCGCTCGCCGTCGGCGCCAGTTGCGCGATGATCGGCAACCTGTTTGCTGGCACCGACGAGAGCCCGGGCGAGCTGATCCTCTTCCAGGGGCGCAGCTACAAGGAGTACCGCGGCATGGGGTCCATCGGCGCCATGCGCCGCGGCAGCCGAGACCGCTACTTCCAGGACGAGTTCGATCTCGAAGGCGGCCGCGCGACCGACAAGCTCGTGCCGGAGGGCATCGAAGGGCGCGTCGCGCACAAGGGCAGCGTTGCCGCGATGATGTACCAGCTCAGCGGCGGCCTCCGGGCGGGAATGGGCTACTGCGGCGCGGCCACGATTCAGGAACTGCAGCGCAAGGCACGGCTCATCCGGATCACGCCGGCCGGCGCCCGTGAAAGCCACGTGCACGACGTCACGATCACGAAGGAAGCACCGAACTATCGGATGGAATAGTAGGCGGTAGGCAGTAGGCAGCCGGCAGTCAGGAGCACGTCCCCGTCATCAGTATTGCCTGCCGCCTACTGCCTACCGCCTACTGCGATCCGCCGCGTCGTGTCGTCGACGATGGCGATGTCGACCCGCCGCGCGACTGGCTCCCCGAAGGTCATTTGGCATTCTTTATCGCGGACACGGTGGCCGCCCTCAATCTCGAGGCATTCTACGCTCCCTACGAGGGGGATGGGCGGCGCAATCAACCGTTCGATCCGCAGATGATGGCGACGGTGCTGCTGTACGCGTATGCCACCGGGACATTCTCGTCGCGTCGGATCGCGCGGAAGCTGGAAGAAGATGTGGCCTATCGCGTGTTGGCGACG
>MEKU01000047.1:72633-83373 GCA_001767195.1 Acidobacteria bacterium RIFCSPLOWO2_02_FULL_67_21 | reverse complement strand
CACGGAGTTCCGGCAGCAGCAGTTGACGGCCTTCGAGGCGTTGTTCGTGCAGGTCGTGCGGACCGCCCGCGAAGCCGGCGTCGTCAAACTCGGGGCGCTGGCGGTCGATGGGTCGAAGGTGAAAGCCAATGCGAGCAAACACAAGGCGATGAGTTACGGGCGCATGTGTGAAGAAGAGACGCGACTCCGGGAGCAGATCGCCGCGCTCACCACGCAGGCCGAGGCCAGCGATGCGGCGGAGGATGCCGCGCATGGGCCTGAGGGTCGGGGCGATGAGCTGCCGGCTGAACTGCAGCGGCGCGAGGCGCGACTCGCGACGATCGCGGCGGCGAAAGCGCGGCTCGAAGCCCGGCAAGCCGAGGAGGATCGGCAGAAAGGGCGCCCATCGGACGATGGCCGCACGAGCCGCGGGCCCCGGCCGTTCGCGCGCGACTTCGGCGTGCCGCCCGATGACGCCCAGGATAACTTCACGGATCCCGAGAGTCGGATCATGAAGACCCCGCAGGGCTTCGACCAGTGCTACAACGGCCAGATCGCGGTCGATGAAGCGTCGCAGATGATTGTCGCGACGGGGCTGACCAACTGCGCCGCGGACAATGGCGAGTCACTCCCGCTGATCGACCAGACCCACACCACCCTGGGTGAGCAGCCGAGTGAAGTGCTGGCGGATGCGGGCTATCGCGCCGAGGCCACTTTTCAGACACTCGAAACGCGCCAGATTACGGGGTACATCTCGCTGGGGCGCGAAGGCAAGCCCGACACCACGCCGAACCCCGCCTATGAGGCCACCCACCGCATGGCGACCCGGCTCGCGAGCGAGGTGGGCCGTGCCCGCTATCGACGTTGGAAAGCCATCGTCGAGGCCGTGTTCGGCTGGATCAAGGCCGTGCTCGGCTTCCGTCGCTTCAGTCTCCGCGGCGCGGCCAAGGCGCGCGGCGAGTGGAACGTCGTGTGCCTCGCGCTCAACTTGAAGCGTTTCCATCAGATCAGGATCACCTGAGGAGGGATCAGCGTAGCCTGAGGAGCGACCACGCGACGCGCCCCCGTGTCCGTCACAGCCGACACAGACCGACTGCTGCCGGTCTTTCTCGCGACGTTCAATGGCTGGAGAACCGGTCCGCGTCCGTCCTCGCGTTTCTGCCGCGCGCGCTCCTAGCGCCGACCTGGCCAGCCCGCTTCCACGCCGTGCGAGCTACTCCCGACTTCCGGTCGGATCGCCCCGTCAGTCCTTCGTCGCCTGCAGGATCCAGGTGTCCCGATCGGAGAGGGCGATGAAGGCGAGTTCCTCGACCTTCGCGCCACGAACGAACTTGGCAACGACGACTCTAGCTGGCTCTGCGTCCGGATCCGACCGAATTTCGAAATAGGTGTGGTTCTTGAACACCTCTTCATAGTTGAGGCACTCGGCTTCCTTCCAGGGAAACCGAACCGGTTCGAAGGCATTCAGATAGCAGTGGGTGTCGACCGGGAATGTCACCTTCACTCGCGGATCCGCGCTGCGAACCGCAGGCGAGCAGCCCGACACGAGGAATGCGAGCAGAGACAACTGCGCCATCCGTCGCCTGGATGCGCCTCCAGCCGTCTGTCTTGCGTCCGACGTCACGCCGGAGGGCGTGGTCCGACTCGAACCGGTCTTGTCACCCATCTGTGTGCGCCTTCAGGCGGACGAATCCGGCTGACAGCGTCGCCCAACCGCAACGGGCCGCGCGGGCGACAGCCGTCGTTACCTTAATGTACTCCTCGACGCGGAGCGCCACGCTCAGTAGTCACGTATCCGAGACTATCGTGGGGTTCGATCTCGTCGCGCCCGGCTTCCGATCCGCAGAACGCCGCCATCGGTCCCCACGGCCACCAGGGTTGGCGGTGGCTGACTCCCAATTAGCCTTACCTACCGCCTACTGCCTACTTCGATCCGCCGCGTCGTGTCGTCGACGATGGCAATGTCGACCCGCCGCGCCCCAGGCAGCGCGTGCGTCAGGCGGTCGGGCCATTCGATCGCCAGCGCACCGTCCGCCACCCCCAGTTCCTCGAGCCCGAGGTCTTCGGCCGCCGCGCGGTCCAGCCGATAGAGGTCGACGTGATAGAGCGCGAGCCGCCCGCCGCGGTACTCGTGGACCAGCGTAAACGTCGGGCTGGTCACGTCCCCGGGGTCGATGCCGAGCCCCGCCGCGAGGCCGCGGACAAGCGCGGTCTTGCCGGCGCCGAGATTTCCTGAGATGAGGACGACGGACCCGGGCCGGAGTTCCCGGGCCAGCTCCTGACCCAGGGCTTCTGTCTCCGCTTCCGAGTGAGTGAGCGTCCGACAAATGGGGTCGGGAGTCATTTTCAAGTGACGGCCTGAAAGACGACTCCCGACCCCATTTGTCGCGTCACGATTCGGCGTCGCCGTTCTGCGCTCCCATCAGCCGGCCCAGCGCCTTCCCCAGCTGCGCGACGACGTCGGTCGCGATCATGGTCACCTGGCCGCCGGTCCCTTCCGCCAGATCGCCCGCTGCGCCATGCAGGAACACGGCGAGCCGGCACGCGGCTTCGGCGTCGAGGAGCTGGCCGAGCCACGCCGCAATCATGCCGGCCAGCACGTCGCCGGTGCCACCCGTGGCCAGGCCGGCATTCCCGGTGGGGTTGATGTAGACGTGCCCTTCCGGCGTCGCGATGATCGTCCGGTGCCCCTTGAGGACGACGTACACGCGATGCGTGGCGGCGAAATCGGTGGCCACTTCGATCCGGTTGGCCTGGACCTCTTCCACCGATGCGCCAATCAGCCGTGCCATTTCGCCCGGGTGCGGCGTGATGATGACGTCGCGATCCTCGCGGCCGACGAGCCGGCCGGGATCGTCCGCCATCACGATCAGCGCGTCGGCATCGAGCACGAGCGGAACCGTCGACCGCTCGACGAGCGCCCGCACGAACTCCCCCACGGTGTGCCCCCGTCCCAGGCCCGGGCCGCACGCGATCACGTCGTGTCTCAGGTCGAGCAGCGCCTCGACGGCGGCGGCGCTCACGACGCCCTCCTTGGTCTCGGCCATCGGTGCCGTCATCAGCTCGGGCGCCATCGACGCCACGACCGGGAGACATGACGCCGGCGTCGCGACGGTCACGAGGCCCGCACCCGAGCGCAGCGCCCCGATGCCGGCCAGGTAGGCCGCGCCGGTCTTGCCGCGCGATCCCGCGACGATCGTCACCCGCCCGAAGTCGCCCTTGTGGGAATCCGCCGCTCTGGGTTCGACGAGCGGCCTGAGCTGCTCCGGCGTCAGGAGCTCGATATGCGGACCGTCGAGGCCGTCGAGCACGTCGGACGGGATGCCGATGTCGGCAATCACGACATCGCCGGCGTGCGCCTCGGCCGGCGGCAGCACGAGAGGCAGCTTCGGCGCCGCCAGCGTGACGGTCATCGACGCGTCGATGCAGTCGCCAATCAGATGCGGGGTGTCGGCCGACAGGCCGCTGGGCAGATCGACCGCCACGATCGGGATGCCGGCGGCATTCACGTCTGCGACGATCGTCACCATCATGCCGCCGAGCGGCGCCTTGAGGCCGGTGCCGACGATCGCATCCACGATCAGCGAACACTGCGAGATCTCGGAGAAGTGCAGCTCCCACGTCTGCTCGTCGCCAATCTCGACGACCGTCACATTGAGCCGCCCGAGGATGTCCAGGTTGATGCGGGCGTCGCCGCGGATATCGGCCACCGCACCGATGACGAAGACGGCCGTATCCACGCCACGCTGGATGAGCGTTCGGGCCACGACGAAGCCGTCTCCGCCGTTGCTGCCGCGGCCGCACAGGACGGCCACACGCCCGCTCAGCCGCGACTCGTACGCCGCCTCGACGGCCGCGACGACCTGGCGGCCGGCGTTCTCCATGAGGACGAGCGACCGGATTCCGATATCGTCGATGGTGTAGCGGTCGGCCTCGCGCATCTGCGCGGCGTTCAGGATGCGCATGAGAGAGCAGGCAAGGGGGCGAGGGGGCAAGGGAGCAAGACCACCGCCATCCTGGTTGCGCGGAGTGTACTACAGCGGTACGCTGTTTCCGTGCGCCCTGTGACCGTGTTCATGTGTCCCCTCGCCCCCTCTTCCCTTGCCCCCTGACCGATGCCAGCCACCATCAGCGTCAACGGCCGCGTTACCCCCGCAACCGAAGCGGTGATTCCGGTCCTGGACCATGGCTTCCTCTACGGCGAGGGTATCTATGAGACCCTCCGCACCTACAACGGCGGCCCGTTTCTGCTCGATCGGCACATGCGGCGGCTCCGCAATTCGGCGCGGATGATCGTGCTCGACCTGCCGTTTACAGACGCTGAGCTGGCGGACCGTATTCGCGGCACGATGAGTGCGGCTGCGCTCCACGGCGCGGAGGCCTACATCCGCGTACTCGTCACCCGCGGCGTCGGCGAGCTGACCTACGACCCGGCGGCCACCCCGGTACCGTCCGTCGTCATCATCGTGAAGCCGCAGATCGATCCACCTCCCGACGCGTACGAACGCGGTGTGCGGGTCATCATCGCCGACATCGTCCGCAACCATCCCGAGACCGTGAACCCGATGATCAAGAGCAACAACCTGCTCAACAGCGCGCTGGCGGCGCAGCAGGCGATCCGCCGGGGCGGCTTCGAAGGGATCATGCGGAACTACCGAGGTGAGCTGTCCGAGTTGACGACCGCCAATCTGTTCATCGTGAAGGATCGGGTCGCGTTCACTCCCCCACTCGAATCAGGGCTGCTGCCGGGGATTACGCGCGAGTTCCTTTTCGAGGTGGGCGCCGCGGTGGGGATTCCGGTGCGCGAGCAGGTTCTTCGCGACGAGGATCTGTTTGCAGCGGACGAGGCGTTCCTGACGAGTACCACCCGCGAGCTCGTGCCGATCGCACAGGTGGACGAGAGAACGATCGGGACCGGACGCCCGGGACCGGTGGCGAAGGCGCTTCTGGACGAGTTCAGGCGGCGTGCCTGGTCAGGCGGGCCGGCCTAAAGGCCGGCACTACGACGCACTATCCATATCCGTACGTAGCGCCCGGCTTTCCTATCCGTACGTAGCGCCCGGCTTCAGCCGGGCCTGCTAGACGGCGGCCTCCACTGGCGGACACGAACAGAACAGATTGCGGTCGCCGTAGGGGTTGTCGATACGCCCGACCGCCGGCCAGAACTTCCGCTCCCTGACGAACGGCAGCGGGAACGCCGCCTGCTCGCGCGAATAGGGATGCGTCCAGGTCGTCGCGGCCACCGCTTCGGCCGTGTGAGGGGCGTTCTTCAGGACGTTGTCCACGCGATCCGCCCGCCCAGCCGCCACGTCGTCTATCTCGCGCCGGATCTGGATCATGGCGTCGCAGAACCGGTCGAGCTCCCCCTTGTCCTCGCTCTCGGTCGGCTCCACCATCAGCGTGCCCGTCACCGGGAAGGAGACCGTCGGGGCGTGAAAGCCGTAGTCCATCAGCCGCTTGGCGACGTCCATCTCGTCGATCCCCGACGCCTTGAACTGCCGCAGGTCGAAGATCAGCTCGTGGGCGACCCGGCCGTTGGCGCCGGCGTACAGGACCGGATAGTGCGGCTCCAGCCGCGCCTTGAGGTAGTTCGCGTTCAGGATGGCGTACCGAGTGGCATCGGTGACCCCTTCGGCGCCGAGCATGCGGATGTATCCGTACGAGATCAGCAGGATGCTCGCGCTGCCCCACGGCGCCGCTGCCACGGCATGAATGCCACGCTCGCCGCCGGTGCGCACCAGCGGGTGGCCCGGCAGAAACGGCGCCAGGTGCGCCGCGACGCCAATCGGCCCCATCCCCGGCCCTCCCCCGCCGTGCGGGATGGCAAACGTCTTATGAAGGTTCAAATGGCACACGTCGGCGCCGATCGCCGCCGGGCTCGTCAGCCCGACCTGCGCGTTCATGTTGGCGCCGTCCATGTAGACCTGCCCTCCGTGCTCGTGAACGATGTCGCAGATCGTGCGGATCCCGTCCTCGAAGACGCCGTGCGTCGACGGGTAGGTGATCATCAGGCACGCGAGGCGATCCCGATGCTCGGCCGCCTTCTTGCGCAGGTCTGCGATGTCGACGTTGCCGTTGGGCGCTGTGGCCACGACGACCACGCGCATGCCGGCCATCGCCGCGCTGGCCGGGTTCGTGCCGTGGGCCGACGCCGGGATGAGCACCACCTCCCGGTGCTGCGCTCCGCGTGACCGGTGGTACGCCCGGATCACCATCAGCCCCGCGAACTCGCCCTGGGCGCCGGAGTTGGGCTGGAGTGACACCGCCGCGAATCCCGTGATCTCGCAGAGCGCCGCCTCGAGATCCCGGAAGATGTCGGCATATCCGCCCGCCTGATCGACCGGGGCGAAGGGGTGGACCCGCGCGAAGTGCTCCCACGTGATGGGCAGCATCTCGGATGCGGCGTTCAGCTTCATCGTGCACGACCCGAGCGGGATCATCGACGTGTCCAGGCCGACGTCCTTGCGCTCGAGGCCCCGGATGTAGCGCATCATCCCGGTCTCCGAGCGGTGGGTATTGAAGACCGGGTGCGTCATGAACGGGCTGGCTCGCCTGATCGCCGCCGGATAGCGCGGACCGGCTGCGCCGGTCTCGCGCGCCCGCGCGTCGATGTCGACGACGGGCGCCGGCCGGCGCAGCGCCGCGGCAAACACGCCGATGATGTCGCGAACGTCGTCGGCCAGGACGGTCTCATTCAGCGCGATTCCTATGGAGCGTTCGCCCGAATAGCGGAAGTTGATGCCGGAGTCGAGCGCGTGCCGGCGAATGACATCCGGATCGACAGGCGCCTCTACCCAGAGCGTGTCGAAGTAGTGCGCGCTGCGCTGCTCGACGCCGAGCGTGCGAAGCTCCGCCTCGAGCACGCATGCCAGCGCGTGCACGCGGGCCGCGACCGCCTGGAGCCCGCCCGGCCCGTGATACAGGCCGTACATCGCGGAGATATTCGCGAGCAGCGCCTGCGCGGTGCAGATGTTCGACGTCGCCTTCTCGCGCCGGATGTGCTGCTCCCGCGTGGCGAGCGCCATCCGGTAGGCCCGGCGGCCGTGTACGTCGACCGACACGCCGATGATGCGGCCGGGCATCTGACGCACGTAGGCGGTGCGAGTGGCAAAAAAGGCAGCATGCGGCCCGCCATAGCCGAGCGGCACCCCGAATCGCTGCGCGCTGCCGAAGACCACGTCCGCGCCCATCTCCCCGGGCGGCGTGAGCAGCGCGAGCGCCAGTAGATCGGCTCCGACCGCGACGAGCGCGCCGGCCGCGTGGGCACGGCGGATGACGCCGGTCAGGTCCTGCACCAACCCGCGATCGTCGGGAGACTGCAGCAGGACGCCAAACGGCGCCGGCCCCGGGCCGCGCTCGAACGCGGCGGGGCCGACCGGGCCCACCTGGACCTCGATCCCGAGCGGCTCCGCCCTCGCCAGGAGCACGTCGATGGTCTGCGGGAAGCAGCGCTCGCTCACCAGGAAGGGGCGCTCCGGAGACGAGCCCTTCTGCGCAGCCACCCGGTGGAGGAGCGTCATCGCCTCGGCGGCCGCCGTCGCCTCGTCCAGAAGCGAGGCGTTGGCCACCTCCATCCCCGTCAGGTCCGCAATCATCGTCTGGAAATTGAGGAGCGATTCCAGCCTCCCCTGCGCCACCTCCGCCTGGTACGGCGTGTACGGCGTGTACCAGCCCGGGTTCTCCAGCACCATGCGCTGAATCACGCTCGGCGTGATCGTGTCGTGGTACCCGAGACCGATGTACGACCGGAACGTCTTGTTCCGACGCGCGACATGCGTGAGGCGGCGGAGGTATTGATGCTCGCTCTCGGGCGGGGGCAGCCGCAGCGGGCGGGCCAGCCGGATCGACGCCGGAACCGTCTGCTCGACCAGCGCCTCGAGCGAAGCGGCGCCGATCTCGCGGAGCATCGCGTCCCGCTCCGCCGGAGACGGTCCGATATGCCGGGGGGCGAACCAGTCTGTGGGATCGGTCGGACTAGGCAAGGAGCTCCTGGTACCGGCGGCTGTCGAGCAGCCCGGCGCCCTCCGAGGGGTCGGCGACGCGCACCTTGATCATCCATGTGGCGTGCGGGTCGCTGTTGACCACCTCGGGATGCTGGCGCAGACGATCGTTCACGGCGACGACCTCCCCGCCCATCGGCGCAAACAGCTCCGAGACCGCCTTCACCGACTCAATGGATCCGAACGGTTCCCCGGCCTTCACATGGGCGCCGACATCCGGCAGCTCGACGTACACCACGTCGCCCAGCTGCTGCTGCGCGTAGTCGGTGATGCCGACTTCGGCCGTGTCGCCGGCGACGCGAATCCATTCGTGGTCCTTCGTGTACTGACGGTCATCCGGGTACGACATCTCGTCCTCGCTTGTAGAACGGCATGGGCACGACGCGCGCGCGGACGGCCCGTCCCCGGACGTCGATCGTGATGTCCGTCCCGGGGCGCGTGGCCTCCGCGGGCACGTACGCCATGCCGATGGCCTTCTTCAGATATGGAGTCTGCGTGCCGCTGGTCACGACACCGACGGGCCGATCCTCCCGGACGACGGGATAGCCGTGGCGGGCGATGCCACGATCGACCATCTCGAATCCGACGAGCTTCCGCGAGACCCCTTCGTCGCGCTGGCGCAGCAGCCGCGCGCGGCCGACAAAGCGCTCGTTGGTCCACCCAATCATCCACCCGAGCCCCGCCTCGAGCACCGTCGTCGACTCGTCGATGTCGTTGCCGTAGAGACGCATCGACGCTTCAAGCCGAAGCGTGTCGCGGGCCCCCAGGCCGGTCGGCAGCAGATCGACCGCACGGCCCGACTCGAGGATCGCCTCCCAGACACGCTCCGCGGTGTTCGGCGGCACGAAGATCTCAAATCCGTCCTCGCCGGTGTAGCCGGTCCGGGAGATCATCGCCCTCGCGCCGGCCACCTCACCGTGCGCGAACCAGTACGACCGAATCTGCGCCAGATCGACGCCCGTCAGCGGCTGCAGCACACCGGGGGATGCGGGGCCCTGAAGCGCAATCAGCGCGTACCGGCTGCTGGCATCGACGGCCGCAGCCTCTCCGGCTGCCCGCACCTCGGCGGCGATCCATGCGTAGTCCTTGGCGACATTGGAGGCGTTCACGACGAGCATGAAATGCGTCGGGGCGATGCGGTAGACGACCATGTCGTCCAGAAACGTCCCCTCGGGCGTCAGCAGGCCGGCGTACTGCGCCTGGCCGACCTGAAGCGCGGCCGGGTCGCTGCATGCGATCCGCTGGACGGCAGCGAGGGCATTCTTGCCGGCAACCTCGATTTCGCCCATGTGGCTGACGTCGAACACGCCGGCGCGCGTACGCACCGCCATATGTTCGACGGTGATCCCGGTGTACTCGACGGGCATCTCCCAGCCCGCAAAGGGAACCATCCGGGCGTGAAGGGCACGATGACGCGCGTGGAGCGGGGTCTTTCGGAGTTCGGCAGCAGCCGTATCGATCATGAGACGGGTGGTAGTCCGAGAGGCGGCACGCGGACGCGGACGCTCTTGACTATAGTGGCCCGGCTAGCAGGATTCAAGCGGCCGGGGCGCAGGGTAGTGGTCTGGCGCAGGCTTCGCCCAGCCGGGCAGCCGCTTGCTCGTCACCTCGGCATCAGTTCCGTAGCGAAGGTAGGCATCGAGCGTGTGATAGCTGATCTCGAGGAAACGGCTCGCCCGGCGTTTGTTGCGTCCGCACCGCTCGAAGACGAGCCGCGCGTAGCGGCTTCCCCACGCGCGCATCGAGTCGCTCGATGCCAGTGAGGGCGCGAGGACTTCCGTGAACTGGCCCCGAACGCGGGGCGGCAGGTCGTCCAGCTCGATCCGGCTCGACCGGGCGAGCGCGACCGCCCGTTCGATGAGCCGCTCGAGCTCGCGGACGTTGCCCGGCCACTCATACAGGCGGAGGGCGTCGAGGGCGGCGTCCGACACGGTCAGATCCCCTGCTGCCTGATGCCGCCCCAGGAAGTGCCGGACGAGGGCCGCGATGTCCTCCCGGCGCTGCCGGAGCGGCGGAACGTGAATATCGACGCCGCTCAGACGGTAGTAGAGGTCAGGCCGGAACAGGCTGCGGGCGACCAGGTCGGCCAGCGGCCGGTTCGTCGCCGCGACAATCCGGGTGTTCACGCGCTTCGCCCCCGTTCCGCCCACCCGCTCGACCGACAGATCCTGAATGGCACGCAGCAGCTTGGCCTGGGCCGACAGCGCCAGGTCCGATACTTCATCGAGGAACAGCGTCCCGCCGCTCGCATGCTCGAACTTTCCGCGCCGGCCGCGAACCCCCGTCGCCGTCCGCTCTTCGATGCCGAACAGCTCGGCCTCCAGCAGCGTATCGACGACGGCCGCACAGTTCACCGCGACAAATGGCCCCCGCCGCCTGCGCCCGAGCTCGTGCAGCTGGCGTGCGACCAGCTCCTTGCCCGTGCCGCTCTCCCCCTCGATCAGCACCGTGAAATCAGTGGCGGCCACACGGGCGATGCGATCGCGCAGCGCCGCCATCGCAACGCCCGCGCCGACCAGCTGAAGAGAATCGCCGGGAAGGTCCAGCGTGGACGGCCGCCGGGTTCTCGCAGCCTCCAGCACGAGCCCGCCAAGCTGGGCGGCGGTATTCAGGAGCTCGTAGTCACGATCGTCGAGCATGCGCCCACGCTCGAAGGATGCCTCGAGCACCGCCTGGACGGCGGGATCCCCGGTCGGCACTTCCAGTACGATCGACTCCGCCGTGCGCGTCGGCGTGACCAGCCGCGCCTGGTAGCGCGACG
>MEKU01000047.1:71841-72623 GCA_001767195.1 Acidobacteria bacterium RIFCSPLOWO2_02_FULL_67_21 | reverse complement strand
GCCGCCCGCCGCGTCGGCCAGCGCGCTGCTGAGGGCGGCCAGCAGCTGCCGGACGTCCCTGCCGTCTTCGATGTTGCCGGTCATCCGCGCGCTACCGTAACAAGAAAAATGCCAGTTGTCGCCGGGCGGCGCAATGCGGTTTCAACCGTCTTGAGCACGCGAGGCCTTCGACGACGGACCGGAGCGGGTAGCCAATGCCCACCGCGCCTGATGTCGATTCGGGCCTCGGGGGAGACCTTACCCCCGCGCCGCTCAGAATGACTCTACCCAGGTGTCGCTGTCGGGCACGTACCGCATCACACGCGCACGGCCCGTCGCTCCGGTCACCCGGACGGCGAGCTGCAGCCCGTCACGGCTCCGCACGTAGATCGTCCCCGGCGTCGCGGTGCCCGCTGGAGTAAACGAGAGGAGGTTGCTGGACCCGATCCTGATCGGATCCGTTCCCGCCGCGCCCGCGACGCCGATGACGACTCCGGGGAAGAGGTCCGACAGCCGGACGGAATCGTTCATGGCGCGATCGATGCCGCCTGCGATATCGCTCGTGCGCACGCCGTTATGATTCTCGTCCACGAACAGTTGAAACGTCGTGTCGGCCTCGCCCTGCTCGAACCGCAGGGCGACATGCGCCGAGCGCATGACGGCGTGTGCGCGTGCCATCGACATGCGCGCCGCCAGGTATCGTGCAGCCGCCCAGGCCCTCGAGCGGTCCAGCGTGCCGAGCAGCTGGGGAATCGAAGCGCCCGCCAGGATCGCGGACAGCGCCAGGACAAACAGCACTTCGA
>MEKU01000047.1:64459-71831 GCA_001767195.1 Acidobacteria bacterium RIFCSPLOWO2_02_FULL_67_21 | reverse complement strand
CGCGGGACTGCTACTGCGCCGCCGCCCGGTCCGTTCTTGGCGGCGTCACGGTGACGAGCGCCTTGAGCTTCAGAAAGCTGGCTTCGCCGATTCCCCGCACGTTCATCAGCTCCTCGATCTTCTTGAAGCCGCCGTTCTGCTGGCGGTACGCCACGATCCGCTGGGCCATCGCCGCACCGATACCGGGCAGCCCTTCGAGCTGCGCCGGCGTCGCGGTGTTCAGGTTGATCGGCGCCGTCACCGCCGCCCGCTGAGCAACCGCCGGGCGGCTGCTCCCTTCCTGGGCCGCCGCGTGCACCAGTCCGAGCGTCGCCACAAGCACCATTGCCATCATCATGCGCATCACATCTCCTCCTGTTTGCGTCGCTGCCGCCTGCCATAGGTATGTCCCGGCTGCCCGCACGGCGAGGCCGGATGCCGGTTGAACGACCGGGCCTGCCGGGACCGGATGCCGCGTCCGCAAACGGGGCGCCGATCGACGCGCAGCTCCGCCGGCGCCGTAAGTCGCTGAGGAGAGGGGTGTTGGTGGAAGGAAAAGGGGCAGCGAAGATCCCGGTGCCCGCCGGCGCGCCAACTCCGCTTGCGCGCGCCCAGGACGCCGCCGCCCGCTACGTAATCGTCACCTGCGACGCGCGGTACCACTCCACGGTGGCGCGGAGACCCTCGGCAAAGCTCACCGTTGGGCGGTAGGCGAGGAGCCGCTGCGCCTTGGTGATGTCCGCCTGGGAATCGCGGACGTCACCGGCCCTGGACGCCGCGTAACCCGGCTCCACCCGCGCGCCGATCAGATCCTGCAGTGCGCGATACAGGACGTTGAGCGATGTGCGGCCGCCCGTCGCCACGTTGATCACCTCGCCGCTCACGCCCGGCGCGTGACAGGCCGTGAGGACGCCGTCAACCACATTGGCGACGTAGGTGAAATCGCGCGTCTGCTCGCCGTCGCCATAGATGGTGGCCGCACGGCCCTCGCACAGCGCGCTGATGAAGAGCGAGATCACGCCCGAATAGGGCGATGAGGGATCCTGTCGCGGCCCGAAGACGTTGAAATACCGGATCGTCACCGTCTCCAGCCCGTAGAGCCGGGTAAACATCTGGCCGTACTGTTCGCCGACGAGCTTCTGCAGCGCGTAGGGTGACAGCGGCGCCGCCGCCATCGTTTCCACCTTCGGCAGCGTCGGCGTGTCTCCGTAGGCAGACGACGAGCCGGCATACACGACCCGGCCGACGCGCGCGTCGCGCGCCGCAATCAGCACGTTCAGCGTCGCATCGATGTTGGCGCGATGTGAGGTGAGCGGATCCTGCACGGACCGGGGCACGGATGGAATAGCCGCCTGGTGCAGCACGAAATCGGCGCCCTCAACGGCACGCCGGGCGACCGGCATCTCCGCCAGATCGCCAACGATGACCTCGACGTCGAGATGGGCAAGGTTTGCGCGCTTTCCGGTCGACAGATTGTCGACCACGCGCACACGTTCGCCCCGGCGGACGAGCTCCTCTGCCAGGTGGGAACCGATGAATCCGGCGCCGCCGGTAATCAGATAGAGGGCCATATCGCGGAGGACCTCAGCAAGAGAGCTGCCGCAGCCCTGGGATCACAGGGCCACGGTCGAGTCGGGAAAGCGTCGCAGCCACCCGATAAGCCGAATTCTGTCCCCGCCTCCGCCACGCCTGAGCGCGCCATTCGGCGCGCGGCGGCGGGCTTCGGCGAGGTGACGACCATTCCTCTCGTCCCGCGATCGCTCGCGGGCTCAAGCGACCTACCCGGTGGCATCGGACGGGCCGTCCTTCGCGCCACCCTATTTGGTCTTGCTCCGTGCGGGGTTTTGCCTGCCGTCCGTGTTGCCACGAACGCGGTGCGCTCTTACCGCACCTTTTCACCCTTACCCTTGCGGGCGGTATATTTTCTGTGCCACTATCCGTCAGGTTGCCCTGCCCGGGCGTTACCCGGCGCACTGCCCTTCGGAGTTCGGACTTTCCTCTCGCCCCCGCCGTTGGCGCCGACGCAGCAGGCGAACCTGCCCCGCCGCCACCCGTGCGAGAGCCAGCGGCCGTCTGGCTGACTGCGACAGTACTGATTATCGCAAATCCCCAACCCCAAATCTCAACTATTACCCGTCACCCTCCTGCCTGATGCCGTACTGCTCGAGCTTCTTGTAGAGATTGCTCCGCGGGGTATCAATCAGCTCGGCGGTCTTCGAGATGTTCCAGTTGTTCTCCCGGAGCTTCTGCACCAGGAACGTGCGCTCGGCCGCGTCCTTGAACTCCTTGAGCGTTTCCGCCGCGCCGGGCGGGGCGGCAGGCGCCGATCCGGCACCAGCCGCATCGCCAGGCGTCTCCGCCGGCATCGTCCGGCCACCCTCCTCACGCATCTCCTTCGGGAGATCCTCCAGCCTCACGACATCGCCCGGCACCATGATCATCAGGCGCTCGATCGCATTGCGCAGCTCGCGGATGTTGCCTCGCCACCGATGGCGCCGCAACGCCTCCAGCGCCTTCGCATCGAACCGCTTGGGCTTGAGGTTGTGCTCTTCGCTGGTGCGCCTGGCGAGGTACTGAACGAGCGCCGGAATGTCGTCCGGCCGCTCGCGCAGGGGCGGGACGACGATGGGAATGACATTGAGGCGGAAGTAGAGGTCTTCACGGAACTCGCTGCGCTGAATCGCGGCCTCGAGGTCCTTGTTGGTGGCGGCGATCACGCGGACGTCGACCTCGATCGTGCGGGCGGATCCGATGCGTTCCACCTCCTGCTCCTGCAGCACGCGAAGGACCTTGGCCTGCGTCCTGGCGCTCATGTCGCCGATCTCATCGAGGAAGATCGTGCCGCGATCGGCCTGCTCGAACTTCCCGATCTGCTTCTCGGTGGCGCCGGTAAACGACCCCTTTTCGTGGCCGAACAGCTCCGATTCGATCAGCTCTTCGGGAATGGCGGCGCAGTTCACCTGCACGAACCGCTGACCGGCCCTGGGGCTGTTCCGATGGATCGTCCGCGCCACGAGCTCCTTGCCGACCCCGCTCTCACCGAGGAGCATCACGGTGGCGTTGGTCGGCGCCGCCCGCTTGACCGATTCGAGGACCGCCCGGAGCGCCGGGCTCTGCCCGACAATCTCATATCGGGACTCCATGGCGAGCTTCAGCTCGCGGTTTTCCTGCCGGAGCTCACGCAGCTCCAGGCCTTTGGCCACCGTGACCAGCACGCGCTCGCTCGTAAACGGCTTCTCGATGAAATCGAACGCGCCGAGCCGGGTCGCCTGCATCGCGTCGGTGACGGTGCCGTGGCCCGAAATCATCGCCACCGGGACCTGCTCGTCCGCCTTCCGAATCTCGGCAAGCGCCTCGAGGCCGCTCATGCCGGGCATCTTGATGTCGAGGATGACGAGGTCGGGCCGCTCGCGCTTGATCGCGGCAATACCGTCGGGGCCCGACGCCGCACCGACGAAGTCGTACTGCTCGTACTCGAGGATCATCCGCAGCGAGTCGCGGATGGCGGCCTCATCGTCGATGACGAGAATGCGATGCTTCACGGAGATCGGAACCGTCCCAGGCTCACCGCGCGTCGAGCTTGACGGTCTCGAGCGTGCGCTGGCTGAGCTCCGGCTTGTAGAGGTACATCGCCAGAACATCGCCGGCGCGCGCATGGGCGGTCAGGCGGCGGAAATCCTCGATGCGTTCGACCGGCTGCCGGTTGATCTCGAGCAGCACGTGTCCGCGCTCGATCCGGGCATCGAACGCCGGGCTCATGGGCTCGACGTCGGACACGATCACGCCGCGAAGCCCCTCGGGAAGCCTGTAGCGGGCGACCGCCTCGGCGTCAAGATCGCGGACCGACAACCCGATGGGAGAGCCGCGGTCGCTTGACGGCACGGGCCTGGACCCGCCGTCGGAGGGCCGGCGCTCGCGCTGGGGACGCTCCGCCAGCTTCACCGGCACCCGCATCCGCCGTCCGTCCCGCACGACCTGCAGCGTGGCAATCGACCCGGGGTCGCGTGCGGCAATCAGGCGAATGAGCGCATCGTTGGTGTCGATCGGCTCGCCGTCGACCTCCACGATGATGTCGTAGGTGCGAAGGCCCGCGCGCGCGCCCGGCGACCCCGGCGTCACGTCCTGCACGAGCGCCCCGTCGCTCGACGTCAGCCCCAGCGACCGCTGCAGGTCCGGATCGACGGCGCGCAACGTCACGCCGATGTACCCGCGCGACACCTTTCCCCGGGACCGGAGCTGCGGCAGGATGGCGCGTGCCTGATTGATCGGCACCGCAAAGCCGATGTTTGCCGCCCTCGAGCTGATCGCGGCGTTGATCCCGATCACCTGGCCCTGCGCGTCGATCAGCGGCCCGCCGCTGTTGCCGAAATTGATCGCGGCGTCGGTCTGGATGTAGCGATCCAGCGACCGATCGAAGAGCTTTCGCCCGATGAAGCTGACCACGCCCACGGTGACGGTGTGCTCGTAGGCAAGCGGATTTCCGATCGCGACGACCCATTCGCCGACCCGCAGTCTGTCGGAATCGCCCAGCGGCGCGTACGGAAACGGCCCCGGCGCCTCGAGCCTGACCAGCGCAATGTCGGTGTCGGGATCGGAACCGACCGGCTCGGCCCGCAGCTGACGTCCGTCGGCGAGCCGCACGAGGATCCGGTCGGCGGCCTCGATGACGTGGTGGTTGGTCAGCACGAAGCCGTCGGCATCGATGAGGAACCCCGTGCCCGCGCCGCGCCGCGGGCCGTCGGGGTCGCTCGGCTGCGGGCGCTCGAACAGATCGGGTCCGTTCGGAAAGGGCGACGGCCGGCGCCGCGACCGCGCCTCACCGCGCGAGGTCGCGTCGATATTCACGACGGTCGGATTCAGGCGTTCGGCCACGTCGGCAAACGAGGGCGCGGCCACCGTCTCCCGCACGGAGGCGCGCGTGTCAGCCTCAGAACGTGGTGGATCGGACAGGGGGACGGCCGGCGCAGACATCGCGGGAGCGGGCGTCATCGAACCCGCAACCACGAGCCCCACGAGAAAGGCCACCGTAGCGGTCAGCGACAGTGTGACCGCCAGGAACCGCCGAGTCATCGTCATTCTATTATGACACTACGCCCGGTCGAGCTCGGCGATGAGCGCCCGGAACGCAGCCTCGTCCAGCAGCGGCACGCCGAGCTCGCGCGCCTTGTCCGCCTTGCTCCCCGCCTCGGCGCCGACGACGACGCCTGCGGTCTTCCGGCTGACCGAGCCCGCCACCTTGCCGCCGAGCCGCTCGATTGCGGCCGTCGCATCGTCTCGACTCATCGACGCCAGCGTGCCGGTCAGCACGTAGGTACGGCCCTGCAGCGGACCGCCGCTCCGGAGCGCGGTCTGTTCCTCCGCGGACCGCTCCATCCGCACGCCCGCGCGGCGGAGCCGCTCGACGAGCGTCAGATTCCTCGGCTCGTCAAACCAGCTGCGCACGGAAGCCGCCAGCACCGGACCGACTTCCTGCGTGTCCTGCAGCTGCTCCACAGAGGCGTCGCGCAGCGCATCGACCGACGGAAATGCCTGCGCGAGCACCTGAGCCGAGTGCTCGCCGATGTGCCGGATGCCGAGGCCGTACATGAGGCGCCACAGCTCGTTCGACCGGCTCCGCTCGATCTCGGCCACGACCTTGACGGCGTTCTTCTCCCCGAACCGGCGCTCGATGAGCCTGCCGTCGCCGCGCGTCGACGTGCTCGTCAGTCCGGCCAGCGCGTCCGCCGACAGCGCGTAGAGATCGGCAGAGTCGGTCACGAGCTTCTGAGCGATGAGCTGGGCAATCAGCGAGTCGCCGAGCCCTTCAATGTTCATCGCGGACCGGGAGGCGAAGTGCTCGAGCCCGCGCTGCAGCCGCGCCGGGCATGACGTGTTCTCGCATCGCCAGACGGCCTCTCCTTCTTCCCGGTGCAGCGCGGCTCCGCACCGCGGGCAGACGTCCGGCATCTGCCAGGGCTCCGCGCCGGCCGGCCTGCGGGAGAGCACCGGCGCGACCACGCGCGGAATGACGTCCCCGGCCTTCTCGACGACCACCCAGTCACCCTCGCGGATGTTCTTGCGCGCGATGTCGTCCGCGTTGTGCAGCGTCGCCATCGAGACGGTGGACCCGGCGATCGTGACCGGCTCGAGCACGGCAAACGGCGTGACGGCACCGGTTCGTCCCACATTCACTTCGATCTTTTTGAGGAGGGTCGTCTTCTGTTCGGCCGGAAACTTGAAGGCCACGGCCCAGCGGGGACACTTGCTGGTGGCGCCCAGCGCGCGTCGGTCGGAAAGCCGATCGACCTTGATGACGACGCCGTCGGTCTCGAACTCGAGGGTGCGCCGGCGCTCCGCCCATTCCTGGCAGAAGGCGAGCAGCTCGCCGACGCCGGCGCACCGGCGCCAGTGCAGTTCGACCGGCAGCCCCCAGCGGCGAAGCAGGTCCAGCGTATCGCCGTGCGTCGACAGGCGCACCTTCAGGTGCGCCTGCCAGCTGATACAGACACGCGCTCAACCCCCGCCTGGCGACGAGCGCCGGCTCGAGGTTGCGGAGCGTGCCCGCCGCCGCATTCCGCGGGTTGGCAAACAGCGGCTCCCCCGTCTCCTCGCGCTCCCGGTTGATGCGCTCAAATGCCCTGCGCGGCAGATAGATCTCGCCGCGGATCTCGACCTGCCCGGCCGGAACCGGCTCGCGCAGGCGGAGCGGAATCGCGCGAATGGTCCGGATGTTCGGCGTGACGTCTTCGCCCCGGACTCCGTCCCCACGCGTCGCTCCGCGGACAAGCCGGCCGTCGGCGTACCGGAGGGCGACGCTGACCCCGTCGATTTTCAGCTCCGCGACGTAGCCCACTCCGGGGGCATCGGGCTCGAGGCCGAGGCCCCGCCGGACCCGGTCGTCGAACGCGCGAAGCTCCTCCTCCGAATAGGCGTTGTCCAGGCTGAGCATCGGCCCGGCGTGGTCGACGGTGGCAAACCCGCCGGCCACCCGCCCGCCGACCCGCCGCGTCGGCGAGTCGTCGGTGACGAGATCGGGGTGCTCCGCCTCGAGACGCTCCAGCTCGCGCATCAGCGCGTCGAACTCGGCGTCGGCGATCTCGGGCTGATTCAGAACGTAGTAGCGTTCTTCGTGGTGTCGGATGAGGCGACGGAGCTCGTCGATACGCTCGGCCGGGGTCATTCAGGACGATGCTAAATGCTCATCGGTCGCGGGACAGGACGAAATCGGGCAGAAAATCGAGCGCGTCCCGCGCGGGCCCGGGCGCGAACGCCCGAAGGGCGCGCTTGGCGCGATCGGCGAACTCGACGGCCCTGCGCCGGGCGTAATCGATGCACGCAGTCTCGGCGAGCACGGCCTGCAGCTCTCGCCAGTCCTCGAGGGTGGCGGCCCGATCGGCCACAATCCGGCTCACGA
>MEKU01000047.1:42448-64445 GCA_001767195.1 Acidobacteria bacterium RIFCSPLOWO2_02_FULL_67_21 | reverse complement strand
GCCACTAGATGGATGACCGGCAGCGTCAGCTTGCCCTCGCGGAGATCCCCGCCGACCGGCTTGCCGAGCGCAGCGGCCTCGCCCGTGAAGTCCAGCAGGTCGTCGACGATCTGGAAGGCCATGCCGATGTTGAGCCCGTATTCCCACAGCGCGTCCTGCTGCTCGCGCGTCGTGGGGCCCAGCATGGCGCCGATGCGGGCCGACCCGGCAAACAGCACCGCTGTCTTGCGCCGCACGATCTCGAAGTGCTCGTCCTCGGAGAGATCGATGGCACCCTTCTTCGTCAACTGATAGATCTCGCCTTCGACGACCCGGAGCGTCACGTCGCAGAGCAGCCGGACGATCTCGAGCGCGTCGTGGGTCAAGGCCAGCGACATCGATTTCAGGTACAGGAAATCGCCGAAGAGCACCGACAGGTGATTGCCCCACCGGGTGTGCGCCGCCTCCCGGCCACGGCGAAGCTCCGACTCGTCGATGATGTCGTCGTGCACGAGCGTCGCGCTGTGAATGAACTCGATGACCGCCGCGTAGTGCACCGCCTGCTCGCCGCTGTAGCCCGCCATGCGCGACGCCATCAGGAGCACGGCCGGACGAATGCGTTTTCCGCCGCTGTCTCTGACGTAGTTGCCGATTTCGGGGATGACGGCGATCTGCGACTGCACGTGGCGGGCAAACTCTCCCTCGACCGCGCGCAGGTCGTCGCGAATCGGTTCGAACAGCTGCGCCAGCATCGCCGTGGGAGCGTTCTGCGCGGTGGGATTCACGCGGCTGTCATCACACCATATCCCCGCGCGAAGTGTCAAAGCAGCGCGGACGCCGCTACGGCCGGAAGAGTCGACGGAAGTTTGCGTCCGTTGCCTCGGCGATCTCGTCCACCGGCACGTCCCGCAGCGCGGCGATTGTCTCGGCCACGCGCACGACTCTTGCCGGCTCGTTTCGTGTGCCCCGGTGCGGAACCGGCGCGAGAAACGGGCTGTCCGTTTCGACGAGCAACCGGTCGAGCGGCACGCGCTTCGCCACCTCGTGCAGTTCGGTGGCGCGTGGAAACGTGACGATGCCGGCGAGCGAGAGGTGAAAGCCCAGGTCCAGCGCGCGCTGCGCCATGGCCCGATCGCCCGTAAAGCAATGAAACACGCCGCCCACCTCGTGCGCAGACTCCTCCGTGAGAATTCGAAACGTGTCGTCCTCGGCCTCGCGGGTGTGAATCACGATCGGCAGGCCGCGCCGGCGCGCCAGGCGGATCTGGGCGCGAAACACCGCGTGCTGAACGGGGCGCGGCGAGAAGTCGTAGTGGTAGTCCAGGCCGATCTCGCCGATGGCGCGCGCCTCCGGCCGTTCGTCCAGCCGGGTCACGACGACCCGTTCCGCCTGCGCGTCGTCCTCCGCGCACTTCCCGGCGGCGTGCGGGTGCACCCCGATCGAGACCCGCACCCCGGACCAGGCCGCAACCACCCGGCGGGCCCGCTCGCACTCGGCGTCATCAAGGGCATCGACGATCACCAGAGCCCCGGTCACGCCGGCGCCCACGGCGCGGTCGATGACCGGCTGCAGATCCTCCTGGAATTCCTCTCCGGCGAGATGGCAGTGGGAGTCGATCACGATAAATCCCAAATCCCAACGACCAAATCCCAATTGGGGTGTGGGATTTGGGGTTTGGGATTTATCGTACCCGCGCCCCCGGCGGAACCTCCCGATCGAAGCCGATCAGCACCGGCATGCCGCCGTCGAGGCTGCCGGCCAGCACCATCCCGTTCGATTCGACGCCCATCAGCTTGGCCGGCTGGAGATTGGCGACGATCACGATGGTCCGCCCCACCAGCTGCTCGGGCTGATAGGCTTCGGCGATGCCGGCGACAATCGTCCGGCGATCGGTTCCGGTATCGACCGTCAGCTTTAGCAGTTTCTTTGATTTCGGCACCGCCTCCGCCTCGAGCACCTTCGCGACGCGGAGCTCCACCTTCATGAACTCGTCTATGGAAATCCGCGGCGTTTCGGCTGGGGCCGCTGTCGTCTCGTCCATCTTGTGCTCCCTCGCAGCGGTTTCTCCGTACGTAGTGCCCGGCTTTAGCCGGGCTTGGGCGTCCGGCTTGAGGCGGACATCACCGGGGACGCCTTCTTCCGTTCGCGGCCAGAGTGCCGCTCCCTTTCGAATTGTCCTCGTCCCATCCGGACGCCAGTGCCCGTCAATATCGAGCCGCAGTGTCGATGGACCGCGCGTCTCGCCCATCCGGCTCAGTATTTCCGAACACGAGGACGGCATGACCGGCATCAACAGCACCGCTACCAGCCGAATCGCCTCCGCTGCGTCGAACAGGACCTGACCAAGCCGATCTCGTGCCTCGGGCCGCTTGGCGAGCAACCACGGCGATGTCTCCGCAAGATGGACATTCGTTGCATCGATCAGGCGAAATACATAGGCGACCGCTGCATGAAGCTCTAGCTTGTTCATCGCGTGCCGATACTGAGTCGCTACCTCGTTCGGAAGATCTCGAAGGTGTGGTGACGTGTCGCCGGTAGGCCGCAGGGTTCCGCCAAGATATTGATCGGCCATTGCCGACACGCGGCTCACCAGATTGCCGAGGTTGTTGGCGAGGTCGACGTTATACCGCTCCTTGTATCGATCCCACGTGAAGTCCCCGTCGCCGCCGTACGAAATCTCCTTGACGAGGTACAGACGCAGCGGATCGGGGCCGAAGCGCGCGGCCACGTCTGACGGATCCAGGCTGGTTCCAAGGGACTTGCTCATGCGCTGCCCCCCGAAGTTCACCCAGCCGTGGCCGAACACCTGCTTCGGCAGCGGCAGCTCCGCGCTCATCAGCATCGCCGGCCAGACCACCGTGTGAAAGCGGGTGATGTCTTTGCCGACGATATGCAGATCCGCCGGCCACCAGTCCGAGAACCGGCGCTCGTCGGTGCCGTAACCGACGGCGGCCGCGTAATTGATCAGCGCGTCGAACCAGACGTACACCACGTTGTCCGGCGCAAACGGCAGCGGAATGCCCCAGAGCTGTCCCGCACGGCTGACCGAGATATCTTCCAGGCCGCCTTCGAGCAGGCGCAGCATCTCGTTGCGGCGGACGTCGGGCTGAAGGAACTCCGGGTGCTCGGCGAAGTGCCGCAAGAGGCGGTCGCGGTACTTCGACAGCCGGAAGAAGTAATTCCGCTCGCGGATCCATTCGGGCGTGACCGTCGGATGCAACGGGCACTTCCCTTCGACAAGGTCCTTTTCCTGCTTGAACGCCTCACACGAGACGCAGTACCAGCCCTCGTAGTGGCCCTCGTAGATGTCGCCCTTCTCGAAGCACCGCTGGGCCAGCTTCTCCACCGCCGTCCGGTGGCGCGGCTCCGTCGTCCTGATGAAGTCGTCGAACGAGATGTCGAGCTGGGACCAGACCGCCCGGAATTCCTGCTCCATCTGGTCGCAGTACGCACGTGGCTCCATCCCGCGTTCGAGCGCCCGCTTGTAGACATTCTGCGAATGCTCGTCGTTTCCCATCACGAAGTGCGTCTCGATGCCAGCGAGCCGCTTGTACCGAGCGATCACGTCCGCGGTGATCTTCTCGTAGGCGGTCCCGAGGTGCGGGCGGCTGTTGACGTAATCGATCGCGGTGGTCAGATAGAAGCGCACGGGCAGGCGTGGAGTCGAGGCGTCAGGCTTCTGATTCGCGGGACCGGGCGAGAAATGCGGATACGGCCGCCGCGTGCACGTCCTTGACGGGCCTGCCGCTCGAGGCGGCGATCCGCACGCACGCGTCGAACTCGGGGGACGCGTTCATCAGCTCACCGTTGCGGCGGGCAACCTTGATCGGCACGGGGCCGAACGGCGTCTCCACCGTGACGCTCTCGCGATCGAGACACTCGCGCGCCATCTCGGCGTACCGCACACCGATGGTCGTGCTCTCCCGGAAGATGATGGCGGTCAGCTCGGCGCGCGTCTCCGGGGTGGCCACGACCGTCAGCAGCGTCCCGGGACGAGCCTTCTTCATCTGGATCGGCGTGTGGAAGACGTCCAGCGCGCCGGCGGCGAGGAGCCGCTCGACCAGCACGCCGAAAATCTGAGGGTTCATATCGTCGATCTCGGTCTCAATCACCACGACCGTCCGCACCGGCGCGGTCTCCTCGGCCTCGCCGATGAGCACCCGCAGCACGTTGGGAGCGTCCGGGAAGTCTCTGGTTCCGGCGCCGTAGCCGACCCGCTCGAGACGCATCGGTGGAAGGGCCCCGAAGCGCTCGGCGTAGGCGGTGATCAGGAGGGCGCCTGTCGGGGTGACCAGCTCCGCCTGCTGGCCGCCGGCGTAGACCGGCACGCCGGTCAACAGCCTCGCCGTCGCCGGGGCCGGCACGGGATAGATGCCATGCGCCGTCGCGACGGTCCCGCCGCCGACATTGAGCGGGGAGGCGGTCACCCGATCGATGCCCAGCGCCTCGAGGGCATACACGGTTCCCACCACGTCGACGATTGAATCGAGCGCCCCGAGTTCATGCAGGTGCACCCGCTCGCGGGTCGTGCCGTGCACCGCCGCCTCGGTCTCGGCCAGCCGCTCGAACAGCGCCACTGCCCGCTTCCGGGCGGACGGCGACAGCGCCGACCCGTCGATCAGCCGTGCAATCTCCGGCAGCGTACGGTGGGTGTGAACGTGCCGGGCTTCCGCCACGGCCGCGTCGCCGGCGGACCCGGCCCGTCTGTGTCCGTGCGGCTCCTGGTGGGCGTGGTGATGAGCCGCCTCTTCGCCCCGGACATGAAGCTTCGTGGCGCCGATGCCGGCGCGCACGACACGTTCGGTCCGAACAGCCTCCCGGTCGAGCGCCAGACTGCCGAGCGCACGCTGAAGCCCCTCGAACGGCAGCCCGGCGTCGATGAGCGCGCCGAGGATCATGTCGCCTGCCGCGCCGGAGAAACAGTCGAAGTGCAGGATCCGCACGCCCGATCATCTTATCCCGTCGGCCCGCTATTCGACGCGCCGATCGAGACGCCCGGCCTCGACCAGCGAGAAGTACCGCTGGTCGGCCAGGATCAGATGATCGATGACGTCAATCCCCATGATGCCGCCGGCGCTCACGAGCCTGGTCGTCAGGACGAGATCATCGGCGCTCGGCGTCGGATCGCCGGACGGATGATTGTGAAACAGCACGATGGCTGCCGAGGATGCTGCGGCCGCCTCGCGGAAGACCTCCCGCGGGTGCACCACGGTCGAATCGAGCGTGCCCACCGACACGATCTTGACCCGGATGACGCGGTGCTTCGTGTCGAGCATCACGATGCCGAACCGCTCCACGTCGCCCGCGCCATACTGCGGCAGCAGATAGGCCGCGAGCTGCCGCGGCGCGGTCATGCGCGGCCGCTCGGCGGCGCCGCGGACGAGCGTACGCCGGCCGATCTCGACGGCCGCCAGCACGCGTGCCGCACGGGCAGGACCGACCCCGGCGACGAGGCACAGGCGGTCGACGTTCATTCTGGTCAGCCCGTGCAGGCCCCCCGCGTGCCCGATCAGATCGTTCGCCACCGCCAGGGCGTCCGCGTCTCGCGAGCCGCTGCCGATGACCAGCGCCAGCAGCTCGTTGTCACCGAGCCCCGCCACGCCGAATCTCTCCAGCTTCTCGCGGGGACGATCGTGTGGTGCCACCTCTTTCATCGACGCTATACTCATGAGTGGCGTGTCTATGGCGTGGCGGCGTGCTGCTGCTCTCCTCGGTCTCGGTGCGGCACTGCTCTTTCCAGCCTGCGCCGAGCCTCCCAACAAGGAGATGGACCGCGCGCAGGGCGCCATCGATGCCGCGCGCGCAGCCGGCGCGGATCAGTACGCGACCACCGAGTACACCGCCGCCACCGCGGCGCTCGACAGCGCGGGCGACGCGGTCGGCGCCGGCGATTACCGTCTCGCGCTCAATTTCGCGCTCGAAAGCCACGAGCACGCCCAGAATGCGGCGCGTGAGACCGTCGAGACCAAGGCGCGCATGCGCGCCGACCTCGAGCGGGTGATGTCCGAGCTCGAGGCCCTGCTCGAGCAGGGCGACGCTCAGGCGGGGGCGGCGCCACGCGGCCGCGCCGCGAGGCGCCCGCCCGCCGCCCTCACCAGCGCACTCGACCGCGCCCGGACAGCCCTGCAAGAAGCGCGCACGGCCGTCGGCTCAGGCGATTACATGAAGGCGACGACGCTGTTGATGGGGGTGCAAGAGGACCTCGAGGGGGCGCTGGCACCCGCCGCTTCCACCGCGGCGCCGCAATCTTCGCGCGGTCGTCGCTAGGCCGCGACGGCAAAAACGTCGTCGGCTGCCGTCAGAACGACGTGCCCAGGAACGGCAGCATGCGTCCCAGGTACATGACCGCCACCCAGAGGCCGAGCGCGCCTGTCGCAATGGCTCGGTCAATCGCGGGCGCGCTCTCGCCGGCGTCGACCGCCCATGGCCGATCGGCGACCGTCAGGTACAGAAGGCTCCCGCCACCCGCGGCGAGCAGCCCGGTCTTCCAGAAAAAGGGAACGCTCTCCGCGTACTGCTCCGGGGCGCTCGCCAGGAACAGGGTGCCGGTGGACAGGTTGATGGCGAACCCCACGACCGCCCACGGCAGCAGCCGGTGCAGCGCCTGGAACGAGACCATCTTCATCATGCCCAGCACCCGCAGGTTGATGACGGCCATCACACCGAACAGGAGGCTGAGGCCGATGAAGTGAAGCGTCTCGGCGGCCGGCCAGACCCAGGCCTGCCCGGTGACGAACGCGCCGATGGAGGACACAGGCATGGGGCCTCGCGATGCAATCACCGCGTCGTCGGCCCGGGTCTCGGGATGACGGATCTCGCCGCCGACCGCTGCGGCGCCGGTCATCAGCACGAGCGTCACAATCGCGAGCAGCAGCACTGTCCCGGCAACTCCCGGCCCCGCCTCGAGATTCCGGCGCAGGCGCCACAGTGCCAGCCACGCCGCCCCCCCGGTCACCTGCATTCCGGCAAACGCCAGCAGCGCCGCATCCTGATGGGCATCGATCGCTGCTGCCGAGACGTCCGCGCGATCCAGGAGGACCGCCTGTGCCCCAAGGCCGGTCACATACGCGGGCAGCGTCAGCACGGCAATGGCGAACAGCACCTCGTAGCTGGCGCGCTCCAGCACCTGCTGCCGGCGCACGAGAGCGAGCAGGAACAGCCCCACACCGAGCACGAGGCCGACGGTCGGGACGTGATTGAGGAACAGGTGCAGATGCGCCGCATTCACGACAGCCATCCGCCCATCCGGCCGGACTTACACATACGCCAGCAGGCGTCCGGCCGTCACTGCGGCCGTCCAGGTGAGGAGTGACGCGGCGGCCAGCCGCCGCCCCGCCCGTGACACATCCATCCCCACGGGGCCGGCCCGTTCGACCTCCGCCCCGATCGCCAGGAGTATCCCGGCACCGAACGCCACGAGCGTCAGCTTCGTCAGGAACATGGCGGAGCCTGCCTTCGTGGTCGCGTCGGCGGCAAACAGCAGGGCACCTGTGACCACGTTGATCCAGAAACCTGCCCACATCAGGGGGAAGAGCGCCGTGAGGGACGCGACCGGAATCTGTCGCCCGGCGCCAAGCAGGCGCAGATCGACGGCCGCATTGAGGCCGACCAGCACCATCAGGCCGAAGGTGTGCAGCGTGAGCACGGCAGGATAGGCCCAGACCGAATGCGGCCCTTCACGGATCGAGCTGGGCAGAGCCGCCTCCTCGAGCCACAGGAGTACGTCGGTCATCCGCCTACAGCCACTCCCCTTCGAGCACGACTTCCGCCCATCCGGTCAGGTAGATGCCGTCGCTGCGCCACTCCACACGCTGAGTGCCCCCCGGCGCCATGACCTCGACGTCGCGCTCCGCGCCGCCGTGCGCGGCCGCGGCGACCCCCGCGGCGCACGCACCGGTTCCGGATGACGTCGTCGGGCCCACCCCTCGCTCCCAAATCAGCATGCGGACGCGGCCCGGCGTCTCGACGTCCGCAAACTCGACATTGGTGCCGTTCGGGAACATCGGGTGGGTCGAAAGAGCCGGGGCCAGCTCGCTGAAGCGGCCGGCGGCGGGAAGCGGCCCCAGCACGACGCACTGGGGGTTCCCGACACGCAGTACGGTCGCGGTCATCGACATTCCGCCGACAGGAATGGTCACCTGGCGTACGTCCTCCGCGGCGCCCATCGAGGCGCGGAACGTGAACCGCCCGCCGTGGCGCGTGAGCAGCTCGAGCGTCTTGAGGCCTGCCTCGGTGGTGACGGTGACCCGGGCGCCGGGCTGCAGGTTCTGCGTGCGCGCGACGAGCGCTGCCAGGCACCGCAGCCCGTTCCCCGACAGCTCCGAGGGGCTGCCATCCGCATTGAAGAGCCGCATCGTCGCCGAGGCGTCGTGGAGCTGACAGAAGATCAGCCCGTCGGCGCCAACGCCGCGGTGACGGTCGCAGAGGACTCTGGCCAGCGCGCCCCTGTCTGCGCCGCCCTCTGCAAGCGGCACGAACAGGAAGTCATTCCCGTAGGCGTGCGCCTTGTGAACGCGCAATCCCATCAGGGATTCGGGAAGGCCGTAAAGACCCAGGTGAATCCAGCCGCCACCCCGAGGGACGGGTCCTGCGCGGCCAGGCCGACGAGCACGGCCGCATCCGCGCGCCAGGCGCCGATCGTATAGCGGCCGCCAAACCGCAGCATGCTCCGCGACTCGGTCCCGGGCGGCGGGTCTCCCTCGCGCGTGTCCTTCCGGCCGTTGATCTCGCCGACCACCTCACCGCTCTGCGACACCGCCCGCGCGAACGACACCCCATAGGTCAGCACGTCGTTCTGCCGATCTCCGCGGGTGGGATCTCCAAGGATTCCCAGACCGACATTGCCGACAAGCCGTACCGACTGCACGGTCTTCGCCACGAGCAGCGAAGAGTAGAAATCGAGCGTGTCGAGACCCAGCCCGCTTTCATTGGAGGCCATCGGCAGCCGGGTTGCCGAGCGCAGCGCGATGGAGGGCCTGGACATCCCTTCGGAGACGAGACGCACCTTCGTTCCGACCACCATGTCCTCGACGCTCCACGTTGTATTGCCGGGCACCACGAGCATGTGGTCCAGCGGCGCCGGACGACGATCGGTGATCGTCAGCTGGTTGTACAGGCCGCCGTCGACCTGAACCTCGCCGATGTCGCCAATCCCGAGGCTGAGGCCGATCAACGGGGCCCGCCGGAGATGCCCCTTGAGACCCGAGACGGGGTACTCCGCGTCGCGCGTGTAATCGATGCCAGCCTCGACCAGGATCCGGCCGGCGCCGATCGTCTCGGGGTCCTCCGTGATCAGCGGGCGCTGCTGCGCGGATGCCAACGAAGGCGCCAGGCATGTGACGCCAAGAACTGCTGCAACGTACGTGATGTGGGCAATACGGGTCATATCTCCGCTCAGAACTGTCGCTTGCTGTCGATGAGAATGGTGACCGGCCCGTCGTTGACGAGCTCGACGTGCATCATCGCCTGGAATTCGCCGGTGGCCACCGGCAGTGGAACCGCCCGCAATTCTCTCACGAGTTCGTCGTAGAGCACGCGGGCGTTCGCCGGCGGCGCGGCCGCGTCGAAGGAGGGGCGCCGCCCCCGGCGAACGTCGCCGTACAGCGTGAACTGCGAGACGACCAGCACGGCACCGCCCACGTCCAGCACCGAACGGTCCATCGGCTTGCCCCCCTCCCCTTCGAAGATCCGGACGTCGCAGATCTTGCCGGCCACGTACCGGACGTCGTCGAGGTCGTCGTCCCGCCCGATCCCGACGAAGACCAACGCGCCGCGCGCGATCTCGCCAGCCACACAGCCGCCCGCCAGCACGCGCGCCGCGCTCACGCGCTGGACCACCGCCCGCATGGCCGCTAGGCCTGACCGGAGTGGATCGGAATCAGAGCGGGCAGCGTCTCTGCGTGTCGGAGGGCCGCCGAATCGCGCAACTCGCCGCTCGGGTTCAGCCGGCGGTCGAGGAGATGACGCGGCATGACGTTTCCGAGCGCCTTGAGCATCGATTGGCGGACTCCGGGATGCTCGCGATCGAGCTCGAGAATCAACCGTTTGATGCGCTGCCGCTGGAAGCTCAGGTCGCCGCACGCCGGGCAGCAGCACCCGACGATCGGGAGCCCGCACGCCTTCGTGTACTGTCTCGCCTCGTCTTCACCGACGTACACCAGCGGCCGTATGACGACGTGCTTGCCGTCGTCGGAGACAAGCCGGGCCGGCATCGCCTTGAGCGCGCCGGCAAAGAAGAGATTCAGCAGCAGCGTCTCGATGAAATCGTCCAGATGGTGCCCGAGCGCGATCTTCGTCGCCCCAGTCTCGGATGCGATGCGGTACAGAACCCCCCGGCGCAGCCGGGCGCAGAGCGAACAGGGCGTCGCGTTGCTCTCGAGGAGATCGTCCATGACGTCGCCAATGGCCGTGTGTTCGATCCGATACTCCCAGCCGCGTTCTTCGCACGTCCGGGCGATGACGTCATGCTTGAAGTCCTTGTAGCCGGAGTCGACGTTGACGGCGACCAGCGAGAAGGCGATCGGCGCGCGCTCGCGCAGCCGGTCGAGCGTCTGCATGAGGGCCCAGCTGTCCTTGCCACCGGACAGCCCGACCATCACACGATCCCCGTCCTCGATCAGGTCGAAATCGACGATCGCGCGGGTTGCCTTCTTCGCGATCCGCGCTTCGAGCGCGCTCTCGTACGACATTGCTACGAGTCTAACCTACTGTTGGCGGGTCCGCCGGTCGATGCGATCAAGTCTCCGGCGGAGCCGCCCTACTTCACGGCCGCCGGCGCGAGCTCCAGCGTGGCGGCGACGTCGTAGATGCGAACGGGAGGCGTGCCGGGATCGGCGGCCTGACGGATGCGGCGGCGCAGCCGCACGATGTCGCGGAGGACGCCGAACGTCCGCGAGAGGCCGTATTTCGAACGGCCGAAGCGCCTGGGTCGATGGTTCACCACCACCTCGACGACCCGCGGCCCGATCCGGGCGGCAATGGCGGGAAGGTACCGGTGCATTCCGGGCAGGAGACGGAGCGGCTTGACGACCCGGGCCTGAAACACCTTGAGCGAGCAGCCGTTGTCATGCAGCCGGATGCCGGTCACGAGGCTGATCAGCCAGTTGGCCGCGACCGAGGGCAGGTGGCGTGTCAGATACGCGTCCTGCCGGTCCTTGCGCCATCCGCACACGATGTCGTGCTCCCCGGCAAGCGCGATCATCCGCGGGATGTCGGCCGGATCGTTCTGCAGGTCCCCGTCCGACGTGACGATGAGCCGTCCGGCGGCGTGTGCGAATCCGGCCGCGAATGCCGCCGTCTGGCCGAAGTTGGCGCTGAACCGGATCACGCGGACGTGATGCGGATCCCGGGCGTGCACTTCGGCCAGGCGGGCAAAGGTCGCGTCGCGGCTGCCGTCCTCGACGAAGATCAGCTCGTAGGTGCGCCCGAGCCTCTCCATGACCGCCGACAGCTCGGTGTGGAGCGCCACCACGTTCGGCTCTTCATCGCGAAGCGGAACGACAACGGAGATGTCGGGAGGCACTGGGAAGATTGTAATCGGCGGGTCCGCCGGTCGATGCGATCCCCACTCCGGCGGCACCCGCCCCACGCCTGCGCGGTCGATGCGATCCCCACTCCGGCGGCACCCGCCCCACGCCTGCGCGGTCGATGCAATCCCTACTCCGGCGGCACCCGCCCCACGGTCGTGCTCCGCCCGTTGACCCACCACCAGGCGGCGGCCGCGGCCGTGATGAGCGCGGCGAGCCAGAGCGCGGCGTCGCGTCCCCGGGTGCGCATCAACACGAGCGCCACGTCTCCGTACCAGATCGCCAGCGTGCCCAGCGTCAGATACCGCAGGCCGCGAGCGGCCGCGATCGACAGCACGAACGGGAGCGGCCGGACGCCGGCCACGCCCGCCAGCAGCACGAACAATTTGAAGGGGGCGGGCGGCGGAAGCAGCGCGGGGACGATCAGCGCCAGCGCACCGTAGCGGCGGTACACCGCAAGCACCCGATCCGTATGGTGGGCGCGCACGCGCCTCTGCAGAAACGCTTCCCCGCCCCGCTTCGCCAGGTAGTAGATCGTGTAGCAGCCCCCGATGGATCCCAGCGTCGCCATCGCCGCGTAGTACGCCATCCCCGTCTTGTGGCGGGTGACCATCAGCACCACCAGGATGTCGTTGATCTGCGGCAGCGAGAGGAACGACGAATCGAGAAACGCGATGGCGAAGAGCCCCGGGCCGCCGAGGGCCAGGGCAAAGCCATACAACCAGCTGATCAGGGACTTCACGAAGGAGTGGGCTACCTTAAGAACCGTGATTATAGCCCGCGCGCTCGCCGCGGCGGCGATCGCGGTCGGCCTCGCGGCATGGGTCGTCTTCCTGCGAATGGGGCTGGTCCTCGCCCACTATGACGCGAAGGCGCACCTCGTCGTGGCGCGGCGCATCTTCGACAACATCACCCCGGGATGGCAGCAGATCGGCGCCATCTGGCTGCCGCTTCCACACCTCATTCACGCGCTGCCGACGCAGCTCGACCTGTTCTACCGAACCGGTGCCTTTGCCTCGCTGGTCTCCGTGGCCTGCCTGGGCGTGACCACCTACGCGGGTGCCCGCCTGGTGTTGCTGATGACCGGGTCGCGGCTTGCCGCGTGCGTGGCGGCGGCGCTGCTCGTGCTCAATCCGAACATCCTGTACATCCATGTCACCCCGATGACCGAGCCACTTCTGCTCGCGGCGGTGTCTCTCGTGGTGCTCTGGCTGTACGAGTGGGTCCCCTTGAACCAGGATTCCGTACCGGTGCGGCTCCGGCTGGCGCTCGTTGCGGCCACCTGGACGCGCTACGAAGCCTGGCCGGTATTGGCGGCGGCGTTGGCCGCGGCGCTGTACGCCGGATGGCGCCTTGGAGCCGCGCCGGGCGTCATCGCCCGTCGCGCGTGGCGACTGGGCGTCTGGCCCGCGGCCGCGGTGGGACTCTTCATGGTCAACAGCCGAATCACGGTCGGAGACTGGCTGGTGAGCGACGGGTTCTACGTTCCCGACCCGACGTACGAGGGCGAGCTCCTGCGCAGCGTCCTCGCCGTCTGGTGGGGCACCCACGAGCTCGGCACGAGGGTCACCGAAGTGATTGCGTGCGCGGCGGCCGGCTTCCTGGTCATCCGCGCGCTGACGCGCGCGGCTGCCGCCCCGCTTCTGGTGCCGGCTGCACTTGTCGCCTACGGGGTACTGCCCGCACTTGCCTTCCACGCCGGCCATCCCTTCCGCATCCGGTACATGCTGCCGGCAGCGGCCTGCTCGGCGCTCTTTGCGGGTGTGGCGGTGGGTTTCCTGCGGCGCGAGGCCGCAGCCGTGCTCGCGGGATGCCTCGTCGGCATCGGCCTCATTCAGTCGCCGCCGTGGCACGCCGACGCGCCCCTGCTCGCAGAGGCGCAGTGGGATCGGCCCTCCAGCGACGGCCGGCGGGAAGTCACCGGCTGCCTCGCCGCTGGCTACCGCGGCGACAAGGTGATGGCCAGCATGGGCTCGCTTGCGCATTACATGCAGGAGCTGTCACTGGCCGGCTTCACAATTGCCGACTTCATCCATGAGGGGAACGGTCCCATCTGGGCGCATGCCGTCGAAACGGGACCGGCACCCCATGCCGGCTGGATGCTGGTCGAAGAACAGGCTGAAGGCGGCGATGTGCTGGCTCGTCGTATTCGCGACGATCCGCCGTTTGCGCAGGGGATGGAGCGGGTGTGCGACGGCGGCGGCGTGGCGCTCTACAGACGGCGCTGAGGACGGTCAGCGTCCGAAGCGCCACCCGACCGTGGCCTGATAGGTCCAGCCGCCGAGGTCGATCCGGAGCCCGGGATCCACGGCGTCGAAGCCTCCATCCAGGTCCGCGGCGGCGCTCTGATAGCGGATCTCGAAGCCGCCGGCCAACACGTCGCCCGCGAACCGGATCCCGCCGAGCACGACGGGACCGGTGGCCGATCCCGATCCCACGTACTGCTCCCTGAAGATCGCATTGCGACGGGCGAAATCGATGAACTCCCCCGACTCGCTGTAGCGCCAGTTGAGGATTCCGACCCCACCGCCGACATACGGCTGTACCAGCGATGTCTGCCCGAGCGGCAGCACGCGCATCGTGAGGGCGATCGGAACGATGCGGAGCCGCAAGTCCTGATCCACCTCGGAGCCATCGGCATCGACAAACGCGTCATAGACGGACGGGACGGTCCGTCTGGAGAAGCCGATACCAGCGCCGCCTTCGATGAAGTTGCCGATCGGGACGAGCCACTCGGCGCCGACGGCCGCGCCGTTGAAATCGGCGACGTCGAACACCAGAAGATTCCGGTGGCTGTTCAGGACGTCGCGCTCCACGCGCGCGTCCTCGCCGCGCACCGTGAAATATCCGAGCGAGAAATTCAGGGTCTGCTGCGCCCAGGCAGACGCGGGGTGCAGCAGCAGGGTGCCGGCGCAGGCAAGCGCTGCGGCCGCGGATCGGGTGAGCATGGATGCCTCCGACACCGCGTCCGTGCATGGGTAGTGCCATGCACATCGGGCGCGATGCCGGGCGAAAACCCGCGCTATGTCCCCTTTCGCGAACGCCCGGCCCGGAACGCTTCGATGACGGCGAGCATCTCGCCGTGGACCCGGCCGTTGGAGGCGACGAGATGGCCCTTCTCGGGCGCGAATGGCGCTCCGTCCATGCCGGTGATCCGTCCGCCCGCCTCCTCGACGATGAGCGCGCCGGCGGTGACGTCCCACGGCTTCAGGTGCTGCTCCCAGAACCCTTCGAATCGGCCGGCCGCCACATAACAGAGGTCCAGCGCTGCCGATCCCAGCCGCCGGACGGCCCGCGACCGCGTGAGGAACACGCCGAACAGCTCCACGAGGTCGGGAGTGCGTTTGATGTCGTAGGGAAAGCCTGTGACGAGCAACGAGTCCTGCAGCCCTTCAGCGTCGGAGACGTGGAGACTGCGACCGTTCATAGAGGCCCCGCTGCCCCACTCCGCCGTGAACAGCTCCCGGCGGGTCGGGTCGTAGATCGCGGCCACTTCGGTCCGGCCGTCGATCTCGAGCCCGAGCGAGGCGCAGAAAATGGGAAGCCCGTGCGCGTAGTTCGTGGTGCCGTCGAGCGGATCGAAGACCCATCGCCAGCGCGACGCCGACGGCCCGGCCGTGGCGGTGCCGAGCTCCTCGGCGAGCACGTCATGCGTCGGGAAACGGTCCGCGATGATGGCGCGGCACATCCGCTCGCACTCGAAGTCCACCTCCGTCACCAGATCGGTGGCGCCCTTCTTGGAGACATGGAACCCGGAGTCGCGCCACTCGAGCTGGATGGCACCCGCGCGGAGGACGATCTCCACGGCGGTGGCCAGCAACACGGGCTCGACCATCTAGGCGGTCTGCGGTTGGGCGCGCTTCAGCATGCGGACTTCCATCCCGCCCTCGGGCGCGCGCTGGAGGACGAGCTCGTCCATGAAGCTGCGAATCAGGAAGATGCCGCGGCCGCACGACTTCAGCAGATTCTCGGGAGCCAGGCAGTCGGGAAGCGCGGCGGGATCGAATCCAGAGCCCTCGTCGCGCACACGGATGGCGAGCCCCGGCGGCTCCTCCTCGAGCAGCGTGAACTCGACATGCACCCGCTTGCGCTCGTCGCCGCTGTTGCCGTGCTGGATCGCGTTGATCAGTGACTCGCGGAGCGCCACGCCGACCCAGTGGAGTGCCTCGTCATCCAATCCGACCCTGCGGCCGCTCTGGTCGGCAACCGCCTGAACGAAATCGAGAATGTCCAGGCTGCTGCGGAAATCGAGGCGGACGGTGCTGCCGCGCGTCATTCGATCATTACAATTATACGGCGCCCCCTTTGTTATAGTCGTGTGATGCCGACCACGGCCGTCATGGTGGAGCCTGCGTCGCGTGTTCGCGGCCGCGTGCGCCCGCCGGGCGACAAGTCCATCTCTCACCGCTACGCGCTGCTCGCCGCCATGGCCGACGGGACCTCGATCATCCGCGGGTACTCGACGGGCGGCGACTGCGCCTCGACGCTGCGCTGCCTGCGGGGTCTCGGGGTGGAGATCCGCCAGACGGGCACCGACGACGAGGCGGGCGTCACCATCGAGATCGCCGGTCGCGGGCTTCGCGGCCTGGTGGCGCCCGGCGCCATGCTGGACGCAGGGAACTCCGGCAGCACGATCCGCATGCTGTCGGGCCTGCTCGCGGCCCACCCGTTCCGCACGTCGATCGCCGGTGACGCATCGCTGCGCAGGCGCCCGATGCGGCGGATCATCGTTCCGCTCGAGCGGATGGGCGCCCGGTTTGTGTCGGATGACGGCCGGCCGCCTCTCACCGTCGAAGGCACGCTGGACCTCGCGGCCATCGACTTTGCGCCGGACGTGCCGAGCGCACAGGTCAAGAGCGCCGTGCTGCTCGCGGGCCTCCACGCGCACGGGACCACGCGCGTCCGCGAGCCGCTGCAGACCCGCGATCACACCGAGCGGGCGCTGCGCCTGTTCGGCGCCACTGTCCACGAGGTCGATGGCGGCATCGCGCTCGCCGGAGGGCAGCGGCTGTCGGCCCGGTCGCTGTCCGTGCCGGGCGATCTCTCGTCGGCCGCCTTCTGGATGGTCGCGGCGGCCGCCCTGCCTGGATCGGAGATCGTCGTCGAGGACGTCGGGCTCAACCCCACACGGACCGGCATCCTCGGCATCCTCGAGCGCGCCGGCGCCCGCATTGACACCGTCGCGTCCGGGGGCGGCGACGAGCCGGTTGGCACGCTGCGAGTCCGCCACGGCGGGCTTCGGGACCTCGTGATTGCCCCCGAAGAGGTTCCCGGCGTCATCGATGAACTGCCGGTGCTCGCTGCCCTTGCCACCCACGGCGGCAGCATCTCGGTCAGCGGTGCGCAGGAGCTCCGCGTCAAGGAGAGCGACCGCATCTCGGCGCTCGCGGACGGGCTCCGCCGGATGGGTGCCGAGATCGAGGAGCAGCCCGACGGCTTCCGCGTCCGCGGATCCCGCCGCCTGCCGGGCGGAGAGGTCGACGCCCGCAACGATCATCGGCTCGCCATGGCCTTTGCCGTCGCCGCGCTCGGCGCGTCGGGCCCCACGACGATCCACGACGCCGGCGCAGCCGCCGTGTCCTATCCGCAGTTCTTTTCAGTGCTCGAGTCGCTGCGTGCGTGAAAGCCGATAAATTGTACCTGGTCGGGTTCATGGGCGCAGGCAAGACGACGGTCGCCGCCGCCCTCAGCCGCCGCGTCGGATGGCGCACCGAGGACATCGACGTCCGAATCGAGGCGCTCGAGAGGCGGACCGTCTCGGCCATCTTTGCTCAGGACGGCGAGCCCTATTTCCGGCGCGTGGAGCGTCAGGTGCTGCGCGAGCTGCTCCCCGACCGCAACGTCATCGTCGCGACCGGGGGCGGCACCTTTGCCGACCCCGACAACCGGGCGCTCATGCTGGCGGACGGGGCGGTCGCCTGGCTCGACGCGCCGCTCGATCGCATTATCGAACGCGTGCCGGCCGACGGCCGGCGGCCGCTCGCCGCGGACCGCGGCCAGCTCGAACAGCTCTATCTGCGGCGGCGGGCCACCTATGCAGAGGCCCACGTGCGCATCGACGCGACCAGGCCGGTCGACGAGATTGTGGAGCAGTTGCTCGACTGGATCGGGTACTAAACATGGATTTACGAATTTACGGATTGATGAATTCCGTGAATGCCGAAAATGAATGCGTAAATCCGTAGATTCGTAAATTCGTCAATGCACTATCTCGTTCTCAGCGACATTCACGCCAATCTCGAAGCGCTCGAGGCCGTGCTCGACGCGGCCGGCGCGTTCGATGCCGCGCTCGTGCTCGGCGACCTGGTCGGGTACGGCGCCGACCCGAACGCCGTGATCGACCGCGTCCGCAGCCTGCCCGTGGCCGCGATCGTGCGCGGCAACCACGACAAGGTCGCTGCCAGGCTGGCCGACGCGGACGATTTCAATCAGGTGGCGCGCGACGCCGTCGGCTGGACGGCCTCCACTCTGACCGCCGACAACCATGCCTGGCTGGCCGCTCTGCCGAAGGGGCCTCGCCCGGTCGATCAGGCCATCGAGATCTGCCACGGAACGCCGTTCGACGAGGATGCGTATGTGTTCGACGCCACCGATGCGTTCGGCGCCCTCAGTGCCGCCGCGCGCCCGCTGTGCCTGTTCGGCCACACTCACGTGCCAGCCGCATTCCGGCTCGGCGCCGGAAATGGCGGCGTTCGCGATCCGCGGCTGCAATTCCTCGGCACGTCCACAGACACCACCCTCGAGCTCGATCTGGACCCCCGGTCGCGGTACCTGGTGAACTGCGGCGCCGTCGGACAGCCGCGCGACGGCAATCCCGACGCCGCCTACGGCATCGTGGACGGCGAGGCGCACCACGTCGCGCTGCGGCGCGTGCCCTATGACGTGGCAGCGGCTCAGGCCAAGATCGTGGCCGCCGGACTGCCCCCGGTTCTTGCGCAGCGACTGGCGATCGGGCGGTAGGCTTCGGGCTTCGGACTTCAGGCGCCGGGAGACGTCCGATTGGGATTTGGGATTTGGGATTTGGGATTTGACTGCTGCTGTCGCCGCAGCTGCATGGCGTAGGCATCGGCGGCCGCCCGGGACCCGAGAATCCACCCAATCACGACCCCGAGGATGAGAATGCCGGGAATGTAGATGAAATGGGCGGCGTTGGGCATCTTTACGTACGGCCGCCGCGTTTCAGGTCCGACTCCAGCCGCTCCATTTCCTGCTGCACGCGTCCCAGGCGGCGCCCGACCGAGACGACGTAGGCAAACAGCGCCAGCACGACGAAGGAATACGCGGCGACCAGCAGTGGCGCCGCGGGCAGCTGATCCTGCGCCGGCAGCTCATCGATCGGAATGAACTCGTCCTGCTGCTGGGGCGGGGGCTGCTGCGCGAGCATGACGGCGGGTCCGCCGGTCGATGCGATTAAGTCTCCGGCGGGACCCGCCCCACGTACGAAAGTCGATGCGACCGAGTCTCCGGCGGCACCCGCCCCACGCACACCGAGGATCGGGGCGAACATCACGACAAGCAGGGCCAGTCTGATCATCGTCCTATGCATCCATCGAGAGGTACATCGCGTCGAGCTTCGCGCGCTGCTCCTCGAGCCGCACCCGCACGCGCAGCAGAAGGACGAACAGCAGCAGGAACGAGACCGCGCTGAACCAGAGCGGCACGCCGAAGGAGGTCGGCAGCGTCGGCACCACGTTCGTCGTGGGGTGAATCGTGCGCCAGTAGTTCACGGAAATGTAGATGAACGGCACATTGGCCATGCCGAAGAGCGCGAGTCCGGCGGCGAGCTTGTCCGAGCCCGGTCCGCCGTACCGGCGCAGCATCAGATACGCGACGGCCACCATCCAGCCCATCAGGCTGGCGGTCAGACGCACGTCCCACTGCCACCAGACACCCCAGGCCTTCCGCGCCCAGAGCGGACCGGTCACGAGCGTAATCGCCCCGAAGAGCACGACCAGCTCCGCGGCCGCCCAGGCGAGCCGGTCCTGCCGCGCGGCCCCGCCAAAGAGGTACCGGACGCTCGCGACGCCGCAGATGATGGCCGCCAGCAGGAAGGTCCACGCCGAGGGCAGGTGCACGTAGAAGATCTTCTGCACGAGCCCCATGGTCGACTCGTACGGCGCGCCGGCAATGAGCACCGGCGCGATGGCGAACATCAACCCGCACACGATCACAGCCGGCATGAACCACTTCTTCATGAGTGCCTCACGCCGGTTTCATAACCGACGTCGCGTCCGCCTTCAGGCGGACTTCAGGGCCGGCTAAAGCCGGCCACTACGATTATGAAACCGGTTCTAATCGGTCATCAACGGCTCGAACGTCCACAGCGAGAGGGTGACGAACACCACGTCGAACGTGACGAGCAGCGCCAGCCAGAATCGAATGACAGCCGCGTCCATCTCCGGCTGCAGCAGCGCCGCGGTGGCGCGAACACCCGCAATGATGACCGGAACGGTAATCGGATACAACAGCACGGGCAGGAGCACGTCCCGGCTGCGGGCCCGGACCAGCATCGCCGCGAAGAGCGTTCCGACGGCTGCGAAGCCGATCGTCCCCGTCACCAGGATCAGCGCCAGCCAGACCGGGTGCGCCAGGAGCGGCGCCTGGAACAACAGCGCGACGAGCGGCACGAGCAGCATCTCCGCGGCCAGCAGCAGCGCGACAATGCCAAGCAGCTTGCCGACGTACACGGCCGGGCGGGCGGCCGGCGCGAGCAGCAGCGCCCGCAAGGTCTCGGATTGGCGCTCCCGCTCGAATGTCCGGCCGAGCGCCAGCGTTCCTGCAAACGCCACCGCAATCCAGAGAATTCCAGCGGCCCCGCCTTCCGGCGCCCGTCCCTCCTGCACCAGCGCAAACGCAAAGATCAGCACGCATGACACCGCGAAGAACAGCATCGTGTACGCGATCTCGAGGCTGCGGACCTCGACCGTGAAGTCCTTTCGCAGCACGAGCCAGACGGTCCGGCTGAAGCCGGACACTACGTACTCCTCGACATGATGTCGCGGTACATCGCCCGAAGCGCCTCCGGCCGATCCACGGTGGCCGTCATCCGCCCGTCACGGAGAAACACGGCGCGGTCGAAAAGCCCTTCCGCCAGGTCGAGATCGTGGGTCGCGAGCACGGTGATCATGCCGGCGTCGCGAAGCCCGCGAAGGCGTCGCGACAGGGCCGCCGCCGAAGAGTCGTCCAGTCCGGTGAACGGCTCGTCGAGCAGCACGAGCCGGGGGGTGTGGATCAGCGCCCGCTCGAGCGCCAGGCGCTGGCGCATGCCCCGCGAGAAGCTGGACACCGGATCGTCCGCTCGTTCGGTCAGGCCGGCCGTCTGCAGGGCGGCCGCGGCAGCGTCACGCGGGCTGGCGACGCCATAGAGGCCGGCAAAGAACTCGAGGTTTTCGCGTGCGGTCAGCTCGGGATAGAGAAAGAGGTCATGGCCGAGCACACCGATGGCCGCACGCAGCGACGGGCCGTATGCGGCGGCCTCGCGGTCGCCGTAGCGGATCGCGCCGGCGCTCGGCCGGAGCAGCGTGGCCAGGAGCGCCAGCATCGTGGACTTGCCCGCTCCGTTCGGGCCGAGCAGACCGAGCATCGCGCCCCGTGGCGCCTGGAAGGTGATGCGTGACAGCGCGCGCCGGCGTCCAAAATGCCGGGACACGTCGTCGACTCTCAGCTCGTCGAATTGGGCGGGGATCACGCGGCGACGTCCCTGCCGCCTCCCTGCGGGCCTGCGCTGTCGTCCAGCTCCCCGTAGATCTGCTCGAGATCCGCGACGATCTTCTGGCGCCGGGCCTCTTCGGCCGGGGCCAGCGCCACACCGCGCCGGCCCCGCCGCTTCTCCAGGCCGGCAAGCTCCGACAGCAGCTTCTCGCGGCGCTGCGCCAGACGCTTCCGCTCGCTCTCGTCTGTTGTGCGGCCGCCGATCGCAAGCCAGACGCCAAACGCCACAATCGCAGCCGCAAGGCTCAGCGCGACGTACCGCGGCACCGGGCTGTGCACGGGCAGGTTCGACAGTTCGATCGTCAGCGTGGCCCCCGCGGCCATCGCCGGCCCGCTCGCGAGCAGAAACGGCGTTCCGGCGTCGGCACCCACTTCGCCGACTGTGGAGAACTGCGGCGACGAGATCGAAACGTTGCCAACCTTCTCGATCCCGACCGTCAGTTGCTCCATCGCCGCCGGCCAGGTCTGCCGCAGCGTGATGTCGGGACGCTCGTACCGAAGCTGAAATCCCACCTGCACTGAGGTGACGCCCGGAGCGAACGGCCCGGTCACCGTTACCCGGTCTCCCGAAACGCTGGCCGTCGGCGTCGTGCCTTCGAGGAGGCCGGCCCCTCCAGCCCCCGTCGGCAGGTCGATGATCAGGGGACCGCCGATGTCCACTCGACCGCGCGCGCTGTTGACGACGTCCAGCAGGTAGAACACCCGAAGCGCATCATCCCTAAACTCCATGACGACGCGCGAGTTCGGACCGAAGACGACCGCCCCCCGCACGGGCGGCTCCG
>MEKU01000047.1:35218-42438 GCA_001767195.1 Acidobacteria bacterium RIFCSPLOWO2_02_FULL_67_21 | reverse complement strand
CCGCCGCTCGCCGGCACGGTAAAGGGCTCCGAGATCAGCGCCTCGCCGTCGACGTTCGCCTGCGCGCGTGCCTCGGCGCCCGACGGCAGGCCCTTGAACTCTGCACGGCCCTGAGCGTCGGTCTTCGCCGTCTGCTGGGCGCTGCCGGCGGTGACACGCACGTCCTGCCCGACGATGTTGTTGCCGATCGCCTCGCGCACGACCCTGACGGTGACCGTGCCGTTCGGCAGGTCGCCCGCGGGAATGGCGCGGCCGTGCATCAAGGCAGGATCTGGCATCCCCACCTGAGCGAGAGCGATGCCGGAGGCGCAGACGACAAATCCCAAAACCCAAAACCCAAAACCCAAAGGAAGACATCGGGCGCATTGGGATTTGGGATTTGGGATTCGGGATTTAACAGGGCTCATTTCAATCCTCCAGAGCCGCACCACAATGCTTGCAGAACTTCGCGTCGACGTCGTTGCTCGTCGAGCACGACGCGCACGTCGCGGTGGTGGGGCGAGCCTTGTCACCCCTCGACTCCGCTCGGGGCGACCCTGAGCCTGTCGAAGGGTCAGGCTCCGAACCGATACGCTGGGCCAGCTCCCGTTCGATCTGATCGCGGTAGCCGGTGCCGGCATCGAGCTGCCGGATCAGCCCGGCCGCGCGCAGGCGCAGCCGCTGGCTGATCTCGGAGAAATCCTTTTCCGACATCTTCCCCATCGCCCGGTCGAACTCGAGATCCTTGATCGCCCGCAGCACCAGCGCCTTCTCGCGCTCCAGCGCCGCTCGCGTCCGTCCCCCGAGGATCTGCGCGCCGGACGGCCGCTCGCCTCCCGCCAGCGGGGCGAGCGTGCGCCACACGGCGAGGCCCAGAACGGCCGCCGCAAAGATCGTGAGGCTCAGGAGAATGATGCCGGCCGGAGTCTGCCCACGGGACACAAAGACGACAACGGTGGCGCCGATGAGACCCGCCAGCGTGAACAGCTGCCAGGGTTGCAGCGCGTCCGACGTGTCCGACGTAGTGCCCGGCTTCAGCCGGACGTGTGCAGAGGAATCAGTCGAGGTTTCTGAGCTCATCATCCAGACGGGCGGTGAGTTCCGGATCCAGTCCGGCATCCCCTGCCAGTGCCGGCGTTGCGTGGCTCGACCACCGCCGCGCCGTCACGACGATGGCGATGAGCCCCGCCAGCGCCGCAAGATACGGGAAGAGCCACGCCAGCCTGTTGAATCCCCGATCGATCGGCGCGGCCAGCACCGCCTGGCTGCCGTACTCCTCGACGAAGGCGGCCACGATGGCGTCGCGGCCCATCCCCTCCGCGAGATGCGCGCTCAGCTTGGCGGCCTGTGTATCGTAATGGCCGCAATTCGGCCGCATCGGGCAGCTTCCCATCGGCGACTGGCACCCGCAGGTGCACATGATCTCGCCCTCGAGCTGCCGCTGCAGCGCGCTCCGCTGCGTCGGCGCCACGGTCTCGCCGGTCTGGGCGATCACCGCTGCCGGCCACAACACCAGCGACAGCAGCAGGAGCGAGGTGGTGACCGCATTGGCCGGCAGGCGGGCGGCCGCGAACGCAAACACCGTCTCGGGCAGCAGCGCGATGCCGGTGCCGAGCGCCAGCAGGCCGAATCCGATCCAGACCCAGTTCACGAGCGGATTGATGACAATTTCCATACTGGCGCTCTGCTCTTCCAGGTTGAACGCCGGCATGACGAGATAGACATCCTCCGAGAACGACCGCCGGATGGCGACTTCCGTCGTCGGCTCCTGCTCGTGCCTGCGGAAGTACCACTTGGCCGGGAACATCCGGCCGATCTCCTCGCCGTTGCGGAACACCGTCGTGTGCCCGGTGATCATCTGCTTCTGGCCGTCATCGGTCACGCGGACCGCATCGAGGCGGACGGTGAAGTCGCCGACCTGCGCCTGCTGGCCCGGCCTGAGCAGCACCTGTTCGTCCTGCTTGAACCCCTCACCGGCGAACCCCAGGAACATCAGCACGATGGCCACGTGGACGATGTAGCCGCCGTAGCGGCGCTTATTGCGCCCCACCAGGCCGATCAGCGCCGTGAAGACATCGGTGCCCGTCGCGGTCTGCCGCACGCGAGCGCCGCGCCAGAACTCCTGCGCGATCGTTCCGACCACGAATCCGGCGAAGGCAAAACAGAGTCCGGACGTCCAGACGCGAACGCCCAGCGCGAGGACGACCCCCCCCACCAGCACGCCGGTGGCGGTCGGCACGAGAAACTGATCGCGAAGGTTCACGAGCGTTGACTTCCGCCACGCGAGCAGCGGACCGACGCCCGTGAGCAGGAGCAGCATCAGCCCGATCGGCAGCATCCACTTGTTGAAGAACGGCGGGCCGACGGTCAGGCGCTCGCCGGTGACCGCTTCGCTCAGCGTCGGGAACATTGTGGCGAACAGCACGAAGAACGCGGAGAAGAGCAGGATCCAGTTGTTCGCGAGGAATGCCGCCTCGCGCGACATCCAGGAATCGAGCTCGTTGCGCGCCCGCAGCAGCGGCAACCGGTAGATCACCCACCCGAAACTGAACGTGAGGATCCCGACCATGAAGATCGTGAACATCCGCGCGAGCTCAGGGTCTTCGCCGAACGCGTGCACCGACTGCACCACGCCCGACCGCGTCATGAAGGTGCCGAAGATCGTGAGGAAGAACGTGAGAATGACGAGCGTCACGTTCCAGACGCGCAGCATGCCCCGCCGCTCCTGGACCATGACCGAATGCAGGAACGCGGTGGCCGTGAACCACGGCAGCAGCCCCGCGTTCTCGACCGGATCCCAGCCCCAGTAGCCACCCCAGCCAAGCTCCTCGTACGCCCAGATCATGCCGAGGCCGAGGCCGACCGAGAGGAAGAGCCACGAGATCATCGTCCAGCGGCGGACGGCGCGCAGCCAGGAGTCGTCCAGGTAGCCGGTGATGAGCGCCGCCATGCCGAAGGCAAACGGGATCGTCAGCCCGACGAACCCGGTGTACATGGTCGGCGGGTGAATCACCATGTAGAAGTTCTGCAGCAGCGGATTCAACCCTTCGCCGTCCACCGGGTTCTCGGTGAGGTACGTCTGGAACGGGTTGTTGTGGATGATCATCAGGAACAGGAAGAACATCTGCACGACCGAGATGACCGCCACCACGTACGGAATGAGCTCGCGGTGGCGCTCCCTGTTCACATAGACGGCCGCGCTCCCGAAGAGCGACAGCAGGAACACCCAGAACATGATCGAGCCGTCGAGCCCGCCCCAGTACGACGTGATCTTGTAGAAGAGCGGCTGGACGGAATCGGAATAGCGGGCGACGTACCTGATCGAATAGTCGCCGGTGACGAAGGCGTAAATGATGATGGAGGAAGCGGCCGTCATCACGGCGGCGACCAGATAGAACGCGCCGATGCCGCTTTCAATCAGCGGCCGCGATCGGCGGCGCGCGCCGGCGACCGACGCGGCAACCGCATACGCGCAGACGACGAAGGCCGTGAGGAGGAGGTAGTACCCGAGGGACGCCATCGGTGCCTCCGGCTAGTAAGCGCCGCTATCTGTCGGTCCCGCTGCCCCGCCGGCCTGGGGCTCATACTTCGACGGGCACTTCGCCGTCATGCCGGTGGCGTGAAAGCCGTCAGGCGAGAGTGTCCCCTGCAGCACGACCTCTGACTCGTTCTGGAACGTGTCGGGCACGATGCCGGTGTACGTGGCGCGCATCGCCTTCCCTTCGCGGTGGATCTCGAAGCTGTACTCCAGGGAATCACGCTTCCGGCGGATGTCGCGGGCATAGCCGTGGACCTGCATCGGCTTGCCGTACCACGGCTCCGGCTGGGCTATGACCTCATTCACGTACTTGTAGTACTGCGCACTCTCGCCGAGCGTCGAGTAGAGCAGCGCCCCAAACGCAACGGTGAGGACCAGTCCGGTCAACCCGATCTTGGCGGCTTTGTGGCTCATAAATAAGGGCTTTCGCTTCTGAGGCGATTCTCAGGATATCAGTATTCCCATCCTTTTGCACAGGTCGTACACGAGCGCGACGGGCAGGCCGACCACGTTGGCGTAGGACCCCTCAATCAGGGTCACGAACCGGGACGCCAGGCCCTGGATCGCATACGCGCCCGCCTTGTCGGCCGACTCGCCGCTGCCGATGTACCAGGCGATTTCGGCTTCGGTCAGGGGCGCAAACTCGACGGTCGTCACCGCCACCTCGGTCTGGGTCGTCACTGCCACCTCGGTCTGTACGTAGCGCCCGGCTTCAGCCGGACCTATTAGTACGTAGTGCCCGGCTTTAGCCGGGCCTATTAGTACGTAGTGCCCGGCTTTAGACGGGCCGGCGAGGCACACGGCCGTCATCACCTCATGGGCGCGTCCGGACAAGAGGCGCAGCATCCGGGCCGCATCGTCAGCGTCCACGGGCTTCCCCAGAACCTCACCATCCACCACGACCACCGTATCGGCGGCGAGCACCGGCCGCTCCCCCGCTCGTGGGATCACGGCGCGCGCCTTCGCTTCGGCCAGCCGTCGCACGTGCGCTTCGGGAGTCTCCCCCAACAGGAGCGATTCATCGATTTCGGCCGGCATCACTTCGAAAGAAATGCTGGCCGCGCGCAAGAGCTCAGCGCGGCGCGGGGAGGCGGAGGCGAGGACCAACTGCACGCTGTCAATGCTATCCTCGCCGGACGTGATTCCGATTCACGACGTGCTGCCGACCGCACTTGCGGGCCTGCTGCGGAACGCGCCGCTGACTCCCGAAAAGGTCGCCTTTGCCTGGCGCCTTGCAGTCGGGCCGGCCACGGCCCGGGCAACGACAGTCGACTTGCGCGACGGCGTGCTCCACGTGCGCGGGAAGGACGCGGCGTGGTGCCGCGAGATCGAACGATCGGCGGCCGAGATCCGACACCGCTTGAATACCTCGCTCGGCGCGAGCCTGATCCGATTTATTTCCGTGGAAATGCAGTAGATCGCCGTCTCGAACCTTCGGTTACTGCAGGCCGGTGTGCTGTTCCAGCACGACGATGCGGTTCTCGTGATTCTCGACGACTCGTCGTACGAAGTCCCGCAAGTCGGCGAGCGGCGCCAGTTCCTCCTTGATCTCGCGAAGCAGCTTGCCGTGCTCCTCGAGCTGCCTGCCATGATGCGCCTGGACTTCCGTGATCCGTCGGATCTGCGTGTCGTGATGCTCGTACAGGACGTGAAGCCGCTGCACGTCCAGCTTCAGCACGTGCACGTCGTCTGTCAGCACGCCCACGTCGTTGGTCAGTACGCGCAGGTGCCCGTCCATGGCGTCGAGGCGATGCTCGAAGCGTCCCATCCGGTCGTCGGTCTCAGCCATCGGCCCTCCTGGACCGACTGCGAGCGGATCGCGTGCCGCGCGATGCTGACGGAGATTTGGCCAATCTTCCGCGAAGCGCGGCAATAGCTGCCACATTCCGCTCGTGCAGGCGTCGCAGTTCCTGCCGACGCTGCGAAAGCGACATCCGCGGACGTATCGGCTTCAAACCCAGCGCACGAAGCCGCGCGTTTACGGCCTTGTCCGCATGATTCGCGGCGCGCCTGGCGGCCTCGAGCGATCGCCAGAGATCCGACCGATTACGTTGCAGCTCTTCATCCCGCGCCAGATCTCGCTGAAGCCGCTCCTCTTGCAGGATAGAATCCCGCAATCCCTCCGGAGGAATCGTAATCGGAAGATTGGTCGCACGCCCAAGTAGCTTTCTCATGTCCCCGGTCTGAAAGACCATGACGATGCCATCGTCGGACACAGAAGATCAACGAAGAAGTTGACCGAGAGTAGCCGCGGACACCATCTTACGCGCCGCCCGCACGCGGCGGCCCCCCTCGCAGCTCGCGCAGCAGCCACGCCTTCGCCAGCTTCCAGTCGCGCATCACCGTATCGACTGACACGTTCAGCACGGCCGCTGTCTCCTCCCCGTTGAGCCCGCCGAAAAACCGCAGCTCCACCGCGCGGCTCTTGCGCTCGTCCGAAGGCTCCAGACCGTCGACGAGCGTCACCCTGACCGCCCCGCCGCCGCGCAATATTTTCTATTTCGCGAGTTGTGCGGTCCAGTTCACCGCAACGGTGATAGGAGCCGCGTTCTCGAGCGCAGGCGGAGCAGAGACCAGAAACCGCTGCCGGCCTCGATGGGGACGGCCATCATTCGGCCGTTGCCCGCAACATAAAAGAGCTCGTTCCCGTCGGATCGCCACTGCGGGCTGACGCCCCCGGCCCTCGATATCTGCCATCGCGCGCCGGTTGGCGGAAACGGCTGAATCCAGACCTCACGGCGGCCGGTCTCGGTGGAGTCGTAGGCGATCCAACGGACATCGGGCGAGAACCGGCCCTCCCGCTCACCGTGCGCAGTCTGCGCGACGGGCATCGGCGGGCCAGTGGTGCCGAGGCGAGCAACGAGGAGATCGAAAGTGGTTTGCACGCCCGCTCTCTGGAACAACACGAAGCGCCCGTCGGCTGACCTCAGTACAATCGAATGATGCAGGAAGCGGTCATCGTCTCGGCTGTCCGGACGCCCACCGGCAAGTTCCTGGGCAGCCTGAAACATCTCTCCGCCACCGAGCTTGGCGCCATGGTCGTCAAGGAGGCAGTGGCGCGCGCCGGGATCGATCCCGCCAGCGTCGACGAGTGCATCATGGGCAACGTCGTGTCTGCCGGCGTCGGTCAGGCGCCGGCCCGGCAGGCGGCGCTCCGCGGCGGCCTCGCCGACCATGTGGCGGCGCTCACGATCAACAAGGTCTGCGGCTCCGGGCTGAAAGCGGTCATGCTGGCGGCGCAGGGCATCGCCACGGGCGACATCGAGATCGCGGTGGCCGGCGGCATGGAGTCGATGAGCAACGCGCCGTACCTGCTCCCGGGCGGCCGCGACGGCCTTCGCATGGGCCACCATCAGCTGCTCGATTCGACGATCGTCGACGGCCTGTGGTGCTCCTTCGAGCAGTGCCACATGGGGACGGCTGGCGAGGTGGTCGCCACGGAGTACCACATCGGCCGTACCGAACAGGACGAGTTCGCCGCCGAAAGCCATCGGCGCGCCGCCGACGCACAGAAGGCCGGCCGCTTCAGAGACGAAATGGTGCCGGTCCCTATTCCTAGTAGAGCGGGTTCCGGTTCCGGCGGGTCCGGCCCGACCGGGTTGACCGGGACCCGCCCTGCAGGCGAGATCCTCGATCGCGACGAATCCGTCCGCCCCGATACCACCGTCGCAACGCTGGCCGCGCTGCGCCCAGCATTCAAGAA
>MEKU01000047.1:11218-35209 GCA_001767195.1 Acidobacteria bacterium RIFCSPLOWO2_02_FULL_67_21 | reverse complement strand
TGGCGCCGCGGCGCTTGTTGTCATGTCAGCCCGCCGCGCGGCACAGCTCAACGTCCCGCCGATCGCGCGTATCGTCGGCCAAGCAACGAGCGGTCTCCCTCCCAAGTACCTCCTTCTGACGCCCGTGGAGGCCGTGCGGCGGCTGCTCGAGAAAGTCGGCTGGACCATGGAGACCGTCGATCTCCTGGAGCTCAACGAGGCGTTCTCCGTGCAGGCGGTTGCCGTACTCCGGGAGCTCGGCGCCGATCTGCAGAAGGTGAACGTGAATGGCGGCGCCGTTGCGCTGGGACATCCCATCGGCGCGAGCGGCGCGCGCATCCTGACCACGCTGCTCTACGCGCTCCGGCAGCGCAACCTCCGGCGCGGCGTTGCCACGCTCTGTCTGGGCGGAGGAAACGGCGTGGCCTTGGCGGTGGAAAGGGTCTAAGGACAGGCGGACCTGAAGGTCCGCCTCTACGAGGCGACTGCGAGGGCGTCGTAGAGGCGGGTCTTTAGACCCGCCGTGTGGCGGCAGAAACTGCGTTCGGTGGACGCTCGGGGCCTGGCAGAATCTGCGATGGGGCATGGCGAGGCGAAAGTCCACCAGCCGCGTAACTTGTTGCTAACAATAGCGAACGGTGACTGCCATGCACAGATTTTCGCTTGACTTTCGTCAGGCACGCTCCTAGGATCAACCCCGGCCGTGACCTTCTCTGTCACATACTCGCCCCATCCTTAGAAAACCAGAAGGAGATCGCATGGCACTCGACGATCAGAAGGAACGGACCAGGGCGCTCGACATCGCCGTCGGCCAGATCGAAAAACAGTTCGGCAAGGGCTCGATCATGCGGCTCGGCCAGCGTGGCGCCATCGCCCCGGTCGAGGTCATCCCGACCGGCTCGATCAGTATCGATTACGCGCTCGGGATCGGCGGGATGCCGCGCGGACGGGTCGTCGAGATCTACGGCCCTGAGTCGTCGGGCAAGACGACGCTGGCGCTGCAGGTCATTGCCGAAGCGCAGAAGGGCGGGGGCATGGCGGCCTTTGTCGACGCGGAGCATGCGCTCGACGCGAAATACGCCCAGAAGCTCGGCGTCGACCTGGAGAACCTCCTCGTCTCGCAGCCCGACAACGGCGAGCAGGCGCTCGAGATCGTCGAGGTGCTGATCCGCTCGGGGGGTGTGGACGTCGTGGTCGTCGATTCAGTGGCGGCGCTCGTCCCGAAGGCCGAAATCGAGGGCGAGATGGGTGACGCGCAGATGGGCCTGCAGGCCCGCCTGATGTCGCAGGCGCTCCGCAAGCTCACCGGCGTCGTCTCGAAGTCGAAGACGACGCTGATCTTCATCAACCAGCTCCGCGAGAAGATCGGCGTCATGTTCGGCAACCCCGAAACGACCACCGGCGGCCGGGCGCTCAAGTTCTACGCCTCGGTGCGTATCGACATCCGCCGCATCGCCAGCATCAAGGATGGCGACCAGATCATCGGCGGCCGGACACGCGTCAAGGTCGTGAAGAACAAGCTGGCGCCGCCTTTCCGCGAAGCGGAGTTCGACATCATGTACGGCGAAGGGGTGTCCCGCGAGGGCGACCTCCTCGACCTGGCGGTCGACAAGCGTATTGTCGAGAAGAGCGGCGCGTGGTTTGCCTTCGCCGGCGAGCGGCTCGGGCAGGGGCGCGAAAACTCGAAGCAGTTCCTTCGCGAGAACCCGGACATCCGGCAGATCATCGAAGACCGCGTGCGCAAGGAGCTCGGGCTGCTGCGGGAGCCGGAAGCGGTTACTGTCCCCGCGTAAACGGCACGAATCGCACCGGAATCGTCCGCCGCTCGACGACGCCGTTCGGCGTCTTTTCCACGACGGTCAGCCACTGTTCGGCGCCGCCGACCGGGATCATCATGCGCCCACCCGGCGCGAGCTGTTCGAGGAGCGGCGGCGGAATCCGCTCCGGCGCCGCGGTGACCATGATTCGATCGAACGGCGCATGTTCGGGCCATCCCGCATACCCGTCGCCTTCGCGCACGTGGACGTTCGAATGCCCGAGGGACTTGAGGGTATCCGCGGCCCGGCGCGCGAGGGCCGGCACGATCTCAATCGTGTACACCTCCTTCGCCAGACGGCTGAGCACGGCAGCCTGGTAGCCGCTCCCGGTTCCGATTTCCAACACCCTGCGCCGGGCGCTCACACCGAGCGCCTCCGTCATGAACGCCACGATGAAGGGCTGCGAGATCGTCTGCCCTTCCCCGATCGGCAACGGGCGATCGTCGTAGGCCCGCGACCGCAGAGGCTCAGGGACGAACAGATGCCGCGGTACGCTGCGCATCACGTCCAGCACGCGTCGATCGGTGACGCCGCGCGCTTCGATCTGGTCGGCGACCATCGCCGCGCGCTGTGCCGCAAAGCGATCGGTGTTGCTGGAATTCTGCGCATGGCCGTGCGCGACTGGAGCGTGTGACAACGCCAAGCACAGCAGAACGGCCAGCCCCAGCCACCGCCTTCGCATAGTTCCGATTATCACCGAATCGTCCCGTCCTCATTGTTTCGTGACTGTCACACTGACGGTGTTGGTGGTGGTGCTGGTGGTCGAAGGAGGACAAAACTCGCTGCCGGAGCACGTGGTGACGGTCGTCACTGTGGTAGTCCCCGTGCCGGACATCGTCGTACTGGTTGCCTGGAACGAATAGCGGGTGTTGCCGGTTCCGGTGGCGGTGATGGTCACGCCCTCGGTAATCGTCCTCACGACCCCAACATGCGCATGGGTCAGCGTTACGGTGCTGCCAACGACCGACCCTGTAATCGAATTGGTCACAACCGTGAGGGTCGTGCCCGGCGGAAGCGGAATCGTGGGATTGAGCGCTGTTCCAGTAATCGCCGTGCTCCCACTCGCCTGCGAGAGCACGAGCCCTCCTGGCTGGCCGGGTATCACCCAGACATCCAGCGACCCCTGTATCTGAATCGGCTCGTTCGGGTTCGAAAAATCGGTCCCCGTATCGGATGCCAGAACTGCCACGTCCTCAACCTGAGAGCCAGCCGGCCTCTGGCCACGATGGGAATGGACCTGGCAGCAAGGGGACCACCACCAAACCTCGCAGGCGTGGTTGGCGGCGCGGTCATCGCGCAATCCGTCCACCCGCGCTTATGTTGGGAAGAACATAGCGCGGATGGACCAGTGTGGAATCGAGCGTTCCGCGGCTCACCTCGTGATACGCAATCACGCGGTGCTTGGTCGAGAGACAGAGGATGGCGAACACCTCCGACGGCTCGTCTTGGAGGACGACACTGAAGGCAGCCGCGCACTCTGCCGGCGTGCCGACGCGGCGGCCCACCGACACCGGCTTCCCTGCTCCGTCCTTCTTGACCGTATATCGAATCGTCAGCTCCCGAAGTCTCATCGTTCCCGTTGTCATCGGCGTGTCCTCCGTGTGTCCGTGTTGCGGTTCCTTCACGGCGAAGCAGGAACCCAACGGGGACACCGGTGGACACGAGCGGAGCGACGGAGCGTCGAGGCCTGATCTCTCCGCAGCGGACGTGATCAGGCTTGCCTGGCACGCCGGCGTGAGCCGGTCTGCCGCTGCGAGATCAGCCCGTCCGAACACGGCGACGATCCGTCGTGACGCGCCTTCAACAAGGGGAATGAGACTGGAGCACGGGGGGAGATCGGACGAGGACGGGATGAGGCGGGCGTCCGCGGAACTACTTGGGTCGCGCACGATAAACGGGGTTTTCGCGCCCTTGGTTGACGGAATGCCGCCTATGCGGCCCCGCCCTCCCGCCAGCACAGCGATCGGGACGATAGGAACGATTAACGGCTGGCGAGCGGAGGTGGAAAAACGACGCCCGGCGTACCTGCAAGCCGCCGACAAGTGCCTGACGGCAGCCGGAGCGGCGGTGGCAGCCACTCTGCCGCCGCCGGCACCGGGCAGCGAGCCGAGCGACCCGTGGCGCGACGTGCCGACATTCGACCGGGTGAAGCCGCAGATCCTCGGGCACGATGCCTGCGCTATCACCGGTGGTCCGGCGTGGAGCGTGTTCGACAACACCGGGCGGCAGCGAGGGGTGCCGGGATTCCTGGCGGACCGCATCCAGCGCGGCTTCGCTGTTCTGGACGACAGGGCGTGGCTGCAAACGGCGCTGGCCACTGTGCGGAGCGGCCTAAGTGTCGACGAGACCATCTCGCAGATGACGCGAGGAGAGCCGGACTCGGAAAAACAGTTCGTCTGGTTCGGGAACACAGTCGTGCGGCACTACCTGCCGAACGCCTCGCTATCGATCCCTGTCGGACGCGACGTTGACCTGATGCCCGCCGCGACCGCCGCGCCCACGCAGGCTCAGATTCAACGGATTTCGTCCGAGCACGGCAGCGTCAGAGGCACGTGCAACGGCGGTGGAGACTTCATCCGGTTCGACCCGAACGACCCACGGCAGAGCCCTCCAGCTCTCGGAGCGCCGCGGATCATGCAGGTTGCGTGGTCGCCCACGCGTATCGCCGCGGCTGAGCCTGATATCCGCCTGGAGCTGCCGGCTGCGCTCGTCACCGCCGACGGCGGCACTGCACGCGTCGTCGTCGATCTGGCGCCCAACGGTGCTGCGGCGGTCCTCGTGGTGAGCGGACAGGTGCAGGTCCGTGAGACCGCAACGGGCCAATCGCGCACGGTGAGCCGCGGCGATGCGGCGCTGGTATGGCCCGGCATCGGCGTGTCGCAGCCGGCGCGGGTCAGCGCCGATCGTTTTGCCGCCGCATCACGCCCGCGCATCCGCGGCAGCATCGTGCTGCAGCCAGGGCAGGAGTGGTCGGGCCCGCTCCAACTTGATGGCGGAATCCTGCCGATCGAGGCGCGTCTCCTCTACGAGAAACCGGCCGGCGGCAACTACGTCCTCGAAGTGGCGGTGAACGGCCATCGCGTCACGGACCCGGTCCTCAACAAGATGTCGCCGATGCGCTATGCCGACGGTCGCAACTATCCGTACCGCGAGCCGAACACCGGACGCTGGTTGCTCTTCTACAGCCATGACTATGCGGCGAACAACGGCCCGGCGGGCGGCGGATACGAAGTGAAGACCGATCCGGGGCAGGCCTATCGCTATGTGTGGAACGTCGCCCCGATGATGGGCGGTAACCCGGTGGCCATCGCGCCGGGGTCAACCACGACGACGACCGGGCTTGCCCCGCCGCCGCCCGCTGTCGCCGCGCCGCCGCCGGCCCCGTCACCGGTCGCACGGCCACCAGGTCCGCCACCGATCGCGCCGTCGGCATCAGCAGGTGCGGTCGGCCAGGTGGCTCCGGCGATCCCCTTCGGCGAGGAGGCGGTCACCGGCCGGATCTCGAACATCGTCACGGCGCGGGACGTGCGCAACGGTGCGGCCGTGGACATCACCGACACGTTCACACCGGACGTCAACCCGATCCACGTCTGGTTCCGCCTGGCCGGCTTCGCGCCCGGGACAACGCTCACGTCGCGCTGGACGTTTCTGGGCGGGTCGGCGCCGAGCTACCTGCTCGCCTGCGGCAGGCCGTGCGCCTTCTGACGCTGGTCCTCAGCTATTGCACACTAACGATGCTAATCACCGGAGACATCATGTAGCGGCCGTTCCCAGTCTCCCGAATCGATCGATCACCATCGAAGTCCAGCAACATCGTAGTGGCGCCGCTCGCGGGCACCTCGAACTGGCGATTGAGTCTGACTTCGCCAGATGGAATGTCGAGGGGGGCGCTTCGACCGGCAGGCGCGGCAATGGTCGGCGCGCACGCGTCGCCGGTGGCCGCGTTGTCGAAATAGATCGTTGCGCTGGCTACGACTAACCGCACCTGCGTGTAATGGCCGGCAGGCAGCGTCCCGATTCCCAAGATGTGTTGCGCGGTTTCCAGCTTCTTCAGGTCACATGTGCGCGCGGTCGCGTCTCCAGCAAACGGCAGCTTTGTGAAGTCACTCTCCGTATCGCGGTGCGCGGTGACTTCCGAGAAGGTGACGAACACGGACTTGGCATCGCTGAATGGGCTATCCTTCAGCATCAGATTGAACGTGGCGCCTGCGCCCGAAGGGCCGGTGGGCGAGCTGGAACCGCCACACGCCATCGCGCCTACGATACACACCCCGATGGCTGCGAGTAGGAAACGCATTCAAAATCCCTCCTGGCCGCCTTGGAGCAAGAGCTGCGCCAGTCAACAGGCTTGAGGGGCGCACGCGCCGAGAAGCGGTCGGGCACTGCCATGCGCACGGACAGAACGGACTCAGCGCTTTCAAATCTGTAATGGCGATCTGTGCCGTCGGCCATCTGGCCGTGCGGGAACATCCCGTGTACCGCAATGTGTGCGTCGGGCACACCTATTGCGCTCTCGGCCCGGCGGGGTACCCAGAGGGCGATGCCGTACAAAGTGCTAATTGTCGACGACGACAACGCCACTCGAGTCCTGCTGACCACCGTGCTCGCAGAGGCCGGGTGCCCTACTGGCCGAGCCGCTGCGAATGTGATCATCAAGTGAAGCCGGGCATCAGGCCCCACACACGGTCAGACCTGCAGCAGTGGGTGCGTGAGCGGCTGGACCTGCGGCCATCCGACGAGCACGCGTTGCTGGAGGCACTCGACAACGTCGTGCTGGGACACGAACGTCTGTGGAAACAATCGAAGGAAGAGGCCATTCGAGCAGTGTGCGCAGGCTCCGCCACACGCGTGAATCGACTGCGCACCGAGCTTTCGGCGCGCGACGCCACCGTCAGCACAATCGCACGATATTTTGAGTTCCTGGTCACCGATCTCACCGACCAGGTGCACCGCGATCCCAAGACGCAGCTGATGAACTCTCCGCGGTTCCTCGATCAGCTGGAGACGTTCCTAGCACTCGAGCAGCGAGGTCCCTGGTGCGCCGTGGGCCTAGTGGACATCACCTCGTTCAAATCGTACAACGACACACTCGGTCATGCTGTCGGCGACCGTATCATCGGGCGGGTGGCCCAGCTATTGCGCGAGCAGGTCCGGTCGGGCGATCTCCTCGCACGTGACGCTCCGGAGATACGGGACGGTCGGGAGCTGCATGCGCGCTTTGGCGGCGACGAATTCTGCTTTCTCATCCCTGACCTCGATCATGCCGAGACCGCCCGGCTGGTGGCTGAACGGTTTCGAACGGCGGTCGAATGTCATGACTGGTCAACTGAAGATGCCCGTCTGGCCTCGCGCCGGGTGACCGTCGATGTCGGCGTCGTCTGCTTGAGGCTCGATGCGGCTCGTGAGCGTCAGCCTATCGCCAGACAGCTCGCTGAGGCGCTGCTCGCTCGAGCGGACACGATGATGTACATGGCGAAGGGGACATCCGCCGCGGACGTTTATCCCATGCAGGTTCGGGTCGAGCAAGGTCGACTCGTCGAATTCGAACGAGACGAGCGGCCGAAGTAGCGGCCCGTCGAATATCGCTGAGGGCCTCCGGGCTCTTCGGTCCTCGATCTAGTTGGTCGTGATCGCAAAGCCAGGAACGACGACCGCATTCCCACCATCGGCCGGCGACATTGAGCAGTGGGACGGAGCGCACGTCAGATGCGCGAGTGTTCTCGCACCTCATAGGAAGGCTCTGACCGCGAGACGAGTTGGCAGCGGTCGCATACGCCCGGCCGCCACGACAATCGAATAAATGGTTGAGTTGTGAAGCTCATGAACCGCTCAGCTTTTGGGACGGAACGAATTCCTTTACCATCTGTTCGTGTTCCCGTCGTCTCGGAAGGCGACCCTCCTGGTCGTCGAAGATGATCATGCCCTGCGCGAGTTGTATCGGGCCACGCTCATAGCCGCTGGATACGCGGTAGTCGCTGTTGAAGACGGTATCGACGCTCTGAGGTATGTCGACGGTCGCATCCCGAGCCTGATCGTGCTCGATCTGGCGCTTCCACGCCTCGCGGGACACGACGTCCAGCGCGAACTCGCCTCTCGCGCGGAGACTCGCCATATTCCGATCATCGTGGTCACTGGCACCGACACGCGCGACCTTCGTGTAACCGATTTTGACGGTGTGCTGAGGAAACCTGTCACGACCGACGCGCTCGTCGCCGCGGTTGATCGCGGCTTGCGAATCACGCATCGATCGCGCTCGATGTTCGCCACGGCTGGAACACGGTCCAGGAGAGATCGCCGTCAGGCTCGTACCGTGTTGGTCGTTGATGATGAAGTCGCAGTGCAGAAACTCCTCCGGCATTTCTTGGAGGAGAAGGGCTATTCCGTCCAGACCGCAGGGAGCGTTGGTTAAGCGATCTCGGTGCTCGAATGCAGCATCATCGACGCCGTCGTGCTCGATGTGTGCGGATGCCCAGGCGCCCTGGCTTGGAACTGTTGGAATTCATTCGTTTAGACAAGAATCTCCACGGCTTTCCGGTGTTGATCCTCACGGGGGCATCCCTGACCCCGGACGAAGCAGCGACGATTGCCCGCGATTCGGCATACGTCTTCTACAAGTCAGAGAGCTTGGAGTCGCTCGCCCTGCAGCTCAGTAACCTCACCGGCTGATGCCTACGACGTTTGGCGAAAGCGATTTCTGCGAGCTATCTGGGAAGGTCGAGCAGACCATCAATGCTCTCGAAGGACCGTAATGTCATTCCCCGCCCTCGCAACCAGAACGACCAATAAAAAAGGCCTTCGACTGACCATGACGGTCAATCGAAAGCCATTCCTAATAATTCTAAGGGTGTGGAGTGACCACCGGGTAACGATTTCGGAGTGGACCCTCTCCGGACGACAGGCCAGCGGGGCTGCTATGCCGATAGGCGCTTGCGCGGACGACCGCCCTTGACGCCATTGGCCTTTGCCGCCGCCGCCTTTGCTTTCGATCGCCTCTGCCCGCCGCGCCGCCCCGTCGCTGCAGCGAACAAACGACTGCCGAACGCGCGCTCGACCAGGCCCGGAACGTAGACGTCCACATCCAGCGAAGGCCACGACAACGCGTCTCCAGCCGGAGAAACCACGATCGCCTCCATGTTTGACGCGGACGCCCGCTGCAACCCGGGAACAGCTTTCCGCGGAATTGCCATTGACCCGCCTCCACCAAACTTCAGGTCAATGAGATCCTCGTCGGGGTCGTAGCGCGCCCCCACCACAGCGGACGGATCCTGCGCGCGCGCCTCTCCTCGTGCACGTGCCCGTGCGTAGCGTTCACGATCCTTCGACGTAACGTCAGTCGCTGCCATGAATCGTCGTCCATTCTTCCTTCAGATGCTTGGTATGCCGGGCGACCAGCCGTTCAGCCCGTTTCACATCCCCATCGGAAATCGCTCCAACGATCTCGGTGGCCATATGCGTCGCGAGATCGATCCGCACGACCGCGCCAGCCTTCGCGACATGCACATGTGGCGGAGGATGATCGAAGGTGTAGATCCTCACCTCGAACCCCTCTTCGCGAAGAACCGTAGGCACGATTATACCTAACGCCTTGGGTTATTGCAAGATTGTCGGAACGCCGCGACCGGACCGCGCCGCGGCCACGTCCAGCGCATCTGCCGATCCGTCGGCGAAAGCGCGAAGAAATCGTCAGCCATGCTGGACCAGCGTGCTGATCTGCTGCGCCATCCATGTCGGCAGTCGTCCCCGCGCCGCCGACAGCTCCTTGAGCGTCTGAGCCGAGAGCGCCTTTCCGAGTTTGCTGGTCATCGCACGGCTCTGCCCTCGCCCCAGCCACGCCAGCGCACGAATTGCCTCTCCTGCCGGTCGTCCAGCCAGCGAGAGTTGCCATCGAGGCGCGTGTTGGAGTTCGACGGTCTGGGCACCGAAGTGCAGACGTCTGGTCGGTCCCGAGGTGAGATAGACCGTACGGACCGGGACTTGAGTGGTGAGCCCCAACGAGTTGGCCGCGGCCGCACCATGAGCAGTGATCGTCTCGCCAGTCGTCGCCGTCAGGGCGTCGAGCACCGCCGGCACGCTGGGCGCGCGCATTCCAAACCGCGTCTCGACCGGACGCACATAGAGCCCTCGACCCGCCCGCAGGAGCCCCCCCCGGCGAACAAGACGAGACAGCGCCTGGTCAATCGCGACACGGCTCCCCAGGTGGAGGAGCGCCTTCGCGTACAGCGGCGCACCTTCTGGCAGCTCGGCCACTTCTTCCAGGATCCGTGTCGATAGAGGTTTCATCAATAGACTCAGTGTCAGAAGTATAGCTCAATTTCTGACACACTGCGAATAGCCCAACCGTCCCAACGGAGGTCTTCTCGGCATCATGACGGTTACGAGGTGCCGCCCACCACTCGCGATTCGTCGCGAGATTTACTGAGACTCTTGGCGACTTCTGGAGACGGATCGAAGGGAGCCGATATTCACAATACTCAATGAATACGGACATGAACGTGAGATTTCCAGAATTTCACGCAGATTATCGAGCGCCGCCATCTCACGCAGGCGCAGACTGCAGACATTCTCGACGTCGAGCAGCCGAAGGTTTCCGCACTGCGTCGCGGCAAGTTGTCCGGCTTCTCTCTCGATCGCCTGGTTCGCTTTCTCGTCCTCCTCGGCAGCGACGTCAAAATCGTCGTCAAGGAGCATCGCTCGATGCGGCGCCGCGCGAAGCTCTTGGTCGCATAGGCCAATCACGACGTGCCTATGCATACGCCGGCGGCTATATCCGCTTCGTTGTTACCCCAGTGTTACCCCGAAGTGTAGCCCCGATCCCAGGATCGCTAATTTATTAGTAAAAATGGTGCCGAGGGACGGAATTGAACCGCCGACACCGTGATTTTCAGTCACGTGCTCTACCAACTGAGCTACCTCGGCACGGCAGTCGCGATGGCGGAAGCAGAAAGTATAACCCGCCTCCGCGCTGCCGCGCTTCGGCGAGGCGGGCGACCTTGGCAGGGGCGTTGAACGTTCGTCATGCGCGCGAGCGAACCCGCCCTGCCCAAAATGAGCGACGAATGGCTGCGGAGCCTCGACCACCACGACGGACGATAGCCGATATTCATAGGTGATATTAGAGGATTCCCGACGTTGACGGAAGGCCCCTTATCAGCCCGTGGTGAAAGTCTGAATTAGGGATCGACACGATCGATCCCTCGTACTACACTGCTGCGCATGTCGATGGGCACGCGAAAGACCGACCAACCACCGTTGTGGATCGCGGCGTCTGACCTGCCGGCGTCGCCGGGACATCCGTTCTACACCCGATTGAACGCGATGTTGGACGCGCACGGCTTCGACCGGTTTGTGGAAGGTCAATGTCACCGGTTTTACGCGCGCGTCATGGGGCGGCCGGGGCTGGCGCCGGGCCGGTATTTCCGGCTGTTGCTCCTCGGCTATTTCGAAGGGATCGACTCGGAGCGCGGCATTGCGTGGCGGGCCGCCGATTCGTTGGCCGTCCGCAGCTTCGTGCGGCTCCCGCTCAATGAGGCGCCGCCTGACCACTCGACGATTTCGCGGACGCGACGCCCGATCGACGTGGAGACGCATCGGGCCGTGTTCACCTGGGTGCAGCAACGACTGGTCGACGCCGGGCTCCTGAAGGGGAAGACCGTCGCGATCGATGCGACGACGCTGGAAGCGAACGCCGCCATGCGCAGCATCGTGCGACGGGACACGGAGGAAACGTATCAGGAGTTTTTGACCGGCCTCGCGAAGGCCTCGGGTATCGAGACGCCGACGCGTGAGGATTTGGCGCGGTTGGATCGCAAGCGCAAGAAGAAGACGTCCAACAAGGACTGGAAGCATCCGTGGGACCCCGATGCGAAGGTCGCGAAGATGAAGGATGGCCGCACGCATCTGGCCCACAAAGCCGAGCATGCGGTGGACCTGGAGACCGGCGCCATCGTCGCGGTCACGCTGCAGGGCGCCGACCACGGCGACACGACGACGATCGTCGAAACGGCGCCCGCGGCGGCGGATCAGATCGAAGACGCGCAGGCCGACCTCGCGGAGCCGCAGCCGCTGGAAGAGATCAGCGCCGACAAGGGCTAGCACAGTAATCAGACGATGGTCGACCTCGACGCCGTGGGCATCCGCTCCTACATTGCGGAGCCGGACCGGGGGCGACGCGATTGGTCGGAGGCGCCCGAGGCCCAGGCGCCCGTGTATGGCAATCGTCGCCGGATTCGGGGACGACGGGGACGCCGCCTGATGCGGCAACGCGGCGAACGGATCGAACGCTCCTTTGCGCATCTCTATGACACGGGCGGCATGCGTCGTACGCACCTGCGCGGCCACACGAATATCCTGAAGCGTCTCCTGATTCACGCCGGTGGATTCAATCTCGGACTCGTCATGCGTCACCCGATCGGGATCGGCACGCCGCGCGGGCTGCAGGGCCGTGTGGCAGCCGTCATCGTGACGTTATAGGTACTCATGGGCGTCATCCGACGCCGGCTGACCGCGATCTCGTCGTCGCGTCGACACATCACGGCGATCCGCAGGCGGTTCACGTCACCGACCACGCTGTTCGTTAGCTCACTCGGAATCAGGACTTCTGCCACGGGCTGTTATACGATCCGGAGCCCTGAATTCGCCCCCACAGCCGCGTTCTGGCTGGCATTGCGCACGATGACCCTGGGTCAGACGGCTCGGGCAAGCGGCTGGCAGGGGCGGACCGAGCGTCTGGTCGATCCCAACGGACAGGACTGCGCCGAGTGCGGCTATCTGAGGCTGCTCCGCATATTCCGTTTTACAGCCGCAGGCGATCACGCAGCGGCCCGGACTGCCGCAGCGGAAGCGACGACTGCGCGCTCGGCAGGGATTTCCAAGGCCGCGCGATGATCCGACAAGGCCGGCTCTCCGATGGCCTTCGATGCCTGGACGAGGCGATGGTGGCGGCGACAGGCGGCGAGCTTTCTCCGGTCGTCACGGGCTTGATCTACTGCGACGCGATCGCCGCCTGCCAACACACCCATGCGCTGGATCGCGCGCGCGAATGGACGATGGCGCTCAGCAGCTGGTGCGAGGCGCAGCCGCGCACTCGTGCCATTCGCGGCCACCTGTCTGGTTCATCGCTCGGAAATAATGCAGCTCGGCGGCGCGTGGACCGAGGCGTTCGAGGAGGCCCGCCGCGCTTCGATCCGATTGTCACACGCGCGAGGCGGTGACGCAGGCCATGCGGCCTACCAGGAAGGCGAGATCTATCGTCTCCGGGGCGAGCTGACCGAAGCCGAACAGGCTTATGGCCGGGCCAGCGAGCGTGGCCGAGATCCGCATCCGGGGCTGGCGTTGCTCCGCGTCGCCCAGGGTCGGGTCGACGTCGCCGCCGCTGCGTCACGGCGTGTGTTGTCGGAGACGAGCGATCCGCTCAAGCGCACGCGCTTCCTGCCAGCGCACGTGGAGATCATGTTGGCCGCCTCCGATCTCGGCGAGGCGCGCCGAGCGTCCAGCGAACTGAGCGCGCTGGCGGAACGCTTTGGGATGGAGTTGCTGACCGCCATGGCGCAGCACGCGAAGGGAGCCCTGGCGCTGGCGGAAGGCGACGCCCGCAGCGCCATCGATCCACTGCGGCACGCTCGGGACGCGTGGCAACGCGCCGGGGCACCGTACCTGAGCGCGCGCATCCGTCTCGTCATGGCTCGGGCTTTCCAGGCTCTCGGCGACACCGACGGCGCGGTGCTCGAAGTCGACGCTGCCAAAAAAGTGTTCGTGCAGCTGGGCGCTGCTCCAGATGTAGCGGCGATCGAGGCCATGGCGGCACCTGCGCCCGCCGGCACCCGTCCGACATCTCCCCACGGCTTGAGCGCGCGGGAACTCGGAGTGCTGTTGCTGGTCGCATCCGGCAAGACGAACAAGGCCATCGCCGACGCGCTCTTCCTGAGCGAGAAGACGGTCGATCGGCACGTGAGCAACATCTTCGTGAAATTGGATGTACCCACTCGTGCCGCGGCGACCGCCTGGGCGTACCAGCATCACCTCCTTGGGTAGAACTACCCATTCTTTGAAGATCACGAAAATGGATAATCCGCCCGAAGTCTCGCCGCTCCAAGAACGGTAGTCTCCTGTCATCGGCGATCGCCAGGAAAGCAATGAGCAAGAACGCGTCGAACTCACGTGTCGCAGGCCTGATTGAGAAGGGCGAAGCGTTCAGCAGGCTGGCCGCGCAACCCCGCCGAGAAGAGGAGCGAATGATGGTGACCGAAACCGCAATGAAAACAGGGGTCGGGGAAATCGTCACATTTGGCAGAGGGCGCCAGTCCCTCGAGCGATCAGTCTGGTACAGCGGCTGGCTGTTGACATTCCTCGCCAATGGCGAAGACACGAGGGGGCAATTCGCGTTGATGGAACAGGTGACCCGCAAGGGCAACGTGCCGCCCAGGCACATTCACCATCGGGAAGACGAAACGTTCTATGTGGTCGAAGGTGAGATGACGTTGTCTGTGGGCGACAAGACGATCAAGGCCATGGCAGGCACCATGGTCTTCGCTCCGCGCGACGTCGCGCACTCGTTTACGATCGACTCCGAGCAGGTGCGGATTCTCGTCATGGTCGCGCCCGCCGGCGCTGAAGGCTTCTTTCAAGAGTGCAGTGTGCCGGCGCCGTCGATGACGTTGCCGCCACCGGCTGAAACGCCGTATAGCGAGATACAGAAGATGATGGCGCTCGCGCCGACGTACGGCTTCGAGTTCGTGCCGCCAAAGCAGTGAGCAAACCGACCATACGCAGAGTCGAGCGCCGGCCATCGTCACAACGGCGGCGCTCGACCCGTCCATCGATGGGCGCTCCCAGATCAGCGAAGAACGCAGCTTCGGGGATTACTCTCCTGTAGTCGTCAAGGGCGGACGGTTCGGCCGTCCGCCCTTGACTGGCCGACGTCACAAGGCGGCATCCGGTTCGATGCCGAGCCGATCGTTTACGGCGCACCGGAGCTTCTGTTTGCATCCGAGGTACCGCTCCGTCGTCTGGACCGAGACGTGGCCCAGGAGGAACTGGATCTGCTCGAGTTCGCCACCCGCCAGGTGACACAGTCGCGCACAGGTGCGGCGAAGGTCGTGCGGTGCCAGCTTCTCGATGCCGGCATGCGCCGCCGCCACGCGAACGACATCCCAGAGCACCTTCGGCGACATCCCGTCACCCCAGATCCGCCCGGCCTTGTTGATGGCGCGGAACACCGGGCCCTCGGTGATGGCGGCGGCCGCTGTCCACGCGTCGACCGCGGATTTGACCCACCGCGGGATCGGCACGGTCCGGACATGACTGCCCTTACCGACCAGGTCAGCAATGACCCGGTGTTCTTCTCGCTGCTGGACCGACTCCAGCGTGAGCGCCAGCAGTTCGCCTCGACGCAAGCCACAGCCGATGAGCATGGCGAGCATCGCATGGTCGCGCAGCTCGCGCGGCGTGGCTGACTGCGGGTGTTCCAGCAGCCGCCGGCCCTGCTCGGGCGTCAACCAGTTCCCGAGCCGGACCCCGAGACGCCGAACGCCCTTCACGCGCCGGATGCCCGCGGCCAGTTCGGGGCTCAGGAGACCCGCGTCCGCCGCCTCGTAGGCGACCCGGCGAATGGCCGCGAGCCGCAAGTTGATGGTGGCCGGTGCATACTGCCGCTGCTCGAGGTGAATTCGATAGCGAAGAACGACGGTGCGGTTGAACGCGAGACGTGGCTCCGAGCAGTACCACGCGACGAACTCGCGAATCGCGTGATCGTAGGTGCGCTGACCGCTTCGCGAGGTCAGGCTGCTGAGGACCGTCGACTTCGCGTGCTTCAGGTCGGGCAGGGCGAGCACACGTTTCGGCGTCTTCTTGCGCGTGAGGGGTTTGGCATGTGGCATGGGCGACGGCCTCCCTGGTCCGTCGCTCACAGCATGCCGCGGCATTCCGCATGCTTCAGGATGTGGCGTAGGGGGACGGCTGCATCTTGGCGAGTTCTCGTGTTATTCGGCCCGCAGAGACGGCGTTCCTGCGATCGGGACGCCGCGCGCAGCTGTCATGGTCCAGGGACGTGCGACGCCCGCCAGGTCGGTGGCTCGAAGAGCCTGCGTTCAGCACCCGCGGCACATGCCGTTGACGGCGGTATCATAGACGACGTCATGAGCCCGCACCTGGTCATCGACCGCGGCGCCGTCAGGGCGTTCTGCCAGCGGCACCGTATCGCGCGGCTGGCGCTGTTCGGGTCGGCACTCCGCGACGACTTCGGCCCGGACAGCGACGTCGATGTACTGGTGGAGTTTCAGCCAGGTCACGTTCCGGGCCTCAATTTCGTCAGCATTGAGCGCGAGTTGTCCGGGCTGCTGCAGGGCCGTCGGGTGGACCTGGTCACCCCCAAGTTCCTGAACATGCGCATCCGGGAACAGGTCCTGCGGGAGGCCGAACCGCTCTATGTCGCCGCGTGACCTCGTCTACGTCGGGCACATGCTCGACATGGCGAGGAAGGCGGTGGCCAAGGTCCGGGATCTGCCCCGCGAGACGTACGACGCTGACGAGAACCTTCGTCTCGCCCTCATTCATCTCGTCCAAGTGATCGGCGAGGCCGCCCGCCAGGTGTCACGCGAGATCACCGTGACCCATCCCGAGGTCCCCTGGGAGAATATCATCGGGATGCGGCACAAGGTCGTGCACGACTACCTCGGCGTGGACGAGGACATCGTGTGGCAGGTGGTTACCGGGGATCTCCCGAAGCTCGTCGAGTCGCTTGAGCCGCTCGTCCCGCCCGCGCCTTGAACCGAAGACAACGGACGCGGCTGCGCAGCGAATGCACGGTGACACGTCCGCGGGATCCCCGTAGAGGAACATGTTCCTGCTCGGGAACCACAGCGTCGTAACACGTTACCTGTTAACCCCACTGGTTGTCGTGCCGGTCATACCTGCCTGAGGGAGAACACCCGCAAATCCGCAAATACTGGTACCCTCGAATTGCTGCGAACGACGATGATGATCCGGCTCGCCTGGCCGGGCGCGCTCCTGCCCCATCAGCGGCCCGCATCGCACAGCTCATCTAGAATAGGCATCTCGTTCGTCTCGCGAAACTAACCTCTTAACGCCGGAGGCAGGGCGAATGGTCACCCCCTATGGGCGGGGCTCGGAGTGGCGGCGATGGGATCCGCACGTTCACGCGCCCGGGACCGCGCGCGAAGACCAGTTTGGCGATTGGGACGAGTATCTCGATGCGGTTGAGGGCGCGGACGCGTCGATCGCAGTCATGGGTGTGACCGACTACGCCAGTATCAACACCTACAAGACCTTCAAGGGCCATCGCGATGCGGGCCGCATGGAGAACATCGTGTTCGCGTTCCCGAATATCGAGTTTCGCGTATCGCCCGAGACGAGAGACAGTAAGGGCATCAACCTGCACCTGCTGGTCTCGCCCGACGACACCGATCGCGTCGAGCGAATCGACGAAGCCTTGACCCGGCTCAAGATCAAGCGGAACGACACTGACATCTCGTGCACCAGGAACGGCCTCGTTCGGCTCGGCCTGATCGCGAAGCCACACCTTCGAACGGGAGCCGAGGCTGCCTATGCCGAGGGCGTCAATCAATTCAAAATCGATCTCGACGTCTTTCGTGTATGGTTCGAGACGGAGGAATGGCTCCGAAACAACGCCCTCGTCGCGGTGCAGGCAGGCTCAGAGGACGGTGCGGCTGGACTCACTGACAGCGGATACGTCACGACTCGGCGAGAAATCTATCGCTTCGCCCACATCGTCTTCTCCGGTAACCCGGCGGAACGCGAAGCATGGCTGGGACGCGGTGGCATTCGTCCCAAGGAGTTCGCGCACCTGCGCGGCCACAAGCCAGTCGTGCATGGCTCCGACGCGCATTCGATCGCCAACCTGTTCAACCCCGCGAAGCAACGCTACTGCTGGATCAAGGCGGACCCGACTTTCGAAGGCCTGCGCCAGATTCTATATGAGCCAGATGACCGCGTATGGATCGGGGACGCCCCGCCCAACGCCGACGACGTCAGAGCCGTCATCGACTCCATCACTCTGCCGACGCACCACTTCGCCGCGCCACGCCGCCCGCGGCGCCAGCACGCCGTGGTACAGGACCAGGTTGACCCGGGGCCGCGGCACGAGCACCGCCAATAGCTCCAGGAACGTGGTCGGCTCGAACACGACGTCCGTCGTGCCGTCCGCCCACGGGTGGCGGAGTGCCAATACGACGCGGCCGTCGGCCCCGAGGCGGAGCCGCTCGTCGGTCACAGGGGGGGCGCAACGTGTAGCGACACACGCGCTCGAGCCGGTCGCGCTGGCCGGCCGGCACCACGAGACCGGCGTGCAGGTCGAAGCCCTGCCACTGCGCATGACACGCGCCCGGCCCCGGCTCGGTCACGTCCTCCGGCGCGTCGCCGAGCCGCCCGGGGCGCCTCCCCGGCACGTGACCGAGCGCGACCAGGCCCTGGACCGAAGCCGCAGCCAGCCCGGCCAGCACCGGTGTCGCCTCGGCGAATGTGTCCGACCGATCGCCGTCATCGCTGTCGCCGAAGTCCCGCCGCGCGAGCAGGCGCGTCACACCCGGCTCGATCGCCGCAAGAACATCCGCCACGGCGCCGCCGCGCGGGTCAACGAAATCCCGCGCGCGAGCCCGGTCTCGCAGGTGGCGATCTCTCTCTCGGAGCAGCACGCCCACGAGGGCCTTGCACAAATCGTGGTGCCAGGCCAACAGATACCGGACCTTGGGGGCAGGCTCAACACCCACTGGCGCACCGGCACATCGGGGAACACGTGGTCCACCAGATGCGCCGCCCGCTCGGTCATCCGGCGCCCGCCGCAACTGGGACAGAACCCTCTCCCTTTGCAGGAAAAGGCCACCAGGCGATCCACACCGCAGGACCGCGTGAAACTCCTCCTCGACGAACCGCGGCAGGCCCTCGCCGTCGCGCAGATGGGCGGCCTCCGCCCGGAACGTCTCGAAGTGCTCGCGCACGATCTGCTGCAGGACGCTCCGTGCGGGATCGCGCCGCACGTATTCGACCGAGGGCCAGGCCACGGCGCCGACAGAGGCGGATGGCGTGCCAAGGGACGTTCACGGTCGGCGACGTCGCCGCGCCGACGTCTTCGCCTGTGACGGTTGTGTTTGAACTGGCAGGCGGGGTTGAGGGCTTTACGAGCTGGCAGCCGGTAGATGGTAGATGGTAGCCGGTCGGTGGTAGTCGGTAGTCAGTAGCTGGTAGACTTCCTGTTTACGGCTACGAGCTACCGCCTACCAGCTACCAGCTAGTCAGTCAAGGAGCGCCCGTGACTCGAATGCTTCGCCTGCTCGTGGTTTTTTCGCTGCTGGCGCCTGCGACGGCGTCGGCGCGTCCACGCGGCCCGCTGCCTCAGACCGAGCCGCCGCCGCTGGCGGAGGTCAAGCCGGTCTCGGCCGAACTGCCGGACGTGGTCGCGCGGATCAACGGCGACGCGATCAGCCGGACGGACCTCGAGTCGGCGCTCGCCCAGATGCAGGCGCGCGTCGGGCAGCCGGTGCCGGCCGAGCAGCGCGACCGGGTGCTTCGCAGCGTCCTGGACCAGCTCATCGCGTTCCGCCTCCTCGTTCAGGAGAGCGCGACGCGCAACATTGCCGTTCCCGAGGCGGATCTTGACGCGCGGCTGACCGAGATTCGCTCGCAGTTTCAGTCCGACGATGCGTTTCAGCAGGCCCTCGGCCAGCGCAAGCTCACCCTCGACGGCCTGCGCACGAGCGTCCGCCACGGCATGCAGGTGGACCGGATGCTCGACGCCGAGGCCGCCGGCGCGCCGGTGACGCCGCAGCAGGTCGAGGAGTTCTATACGAGCCACCCCTCGGAGTTTGCGCAGGGTGAGCGCGTGCGCGCCAGCCACATTCTCATCCGGGTGCCGCAGAATGCCGACGCGGGGGCCAGAGAGCCGGCCCGCGCCAAAGCCGCGGGGATCCTCAAGGACGTGAAGGGCGGGCAGGACTTCGCGGCGCTCGCGCGGGAGCACTCCGAGGACCCCGGCACCGCCCAGGCCGGCGGGGATCTCGGCTACTTCGAGCGCGGGCAGATGGTCGGCGCTTTCGAGGAGGCGGCCTTCGCTCTTGCGCCGGCGCAAATGAGCGATCTCGTGGAAACACAGTACGGCTTTCACATCATCAAGGTGGACGACAAGCAGCCGGCCCGGACCATTCCACTCGCCGAAGTGCGGGAGCAGGTCGAACAGTTCCTGCAGGGCCGCAACCGCGAGGAGCGGATGGAGACGTTCGTCGAGACGCTCAAGACGAAGGGCACGATCGAAATCCTCATCTGAGGTGTGGCGGACACAATACGCCTGGACGTCTGGCTCGACATCGCCTGCCTGTTCAAGACCCGCTCCGAGGCGAAGCGCGCCTGCGACGGCGGCAAGGTCGAAGTCAACGGGCAGACCGCCCGCCCCCACCGTATCCTCCGTGAAGGCGATCGCATCCGCATCGGCCGTCCCTTCGGCCGCCATCAGGACCTCATCGTCGGTCTCCTCATCGATCAGCATGTCAGGAAGTCGGAAGCGCGCGCGCTCTACGACGACGTGACGCCGAAACCGACGCCGGAGGAAGCGGAGATGCGGCGGCTGGAGCGCGTCTACCGTGCCGCGTCGCGGGCCGCCGGCACTCCGGATCGCCGCAACAGGCGCATTCTGAGGAAACTGAAGGAACGGAGCTAGTATCGCCTGGTGCCCCGCAACCAGGAGGTCATCCGGCAGTGGAAGATCCTCCACGCGCTCGAGTCATCACGCCATGGCGTCGCCATCGCGGCGCTGGCGGACGACATGCGCGTCACGACGCGGACGATCCGCCGCGACCTTGCGGCGCTGCAGGAGGCCGGGTTTCCGCTCTTCGACGAGCGGGATGACGACGGCCGCGTGCGGTGGCGCCTCGACGGACAGATCCTGAAGGGGCTGGAGACCGGCTTTACGGTCCCCGAGCTCTGCGCGCTCTATCTCAGCCGGAGTCTGCTGGCGACCGTGGCCGGCACCCCCTTTCAACGGGACCTCGGCCTGGCCTTTACCCGGCTCGAGAAGATGCTCACGCCGCGCATGCGGCAGTTCCTCGACCAGCTGCCGGCGGTGCTCACGACCAAGCCCGGCCCGCGGCCCCGAACCGGCGAGGCCGCCGCCGACCTGGTCGGCCGCCTTCTCGAGGCCACGCTCCATCACCGGGTGGCGTCGATGCGGTATCACTCGGTGTCGAGCGGCCGGGTCAAGGACTACGTGATCCACCCGTATCGGCTGGCGTTCGCCAACGGCGGCCTGTACCTGCTCGCGTTCGTGCCCGCCTATGGCAATATCCGGACGTTTGCGACCGACCGGATCGCGGCGGTCTCGCTCGAGAAGCAGACGTTCACACCCGAGCGCGACATCCGGGACGATGTCTTTGCGAATTCGCTGGGCGTGAACACCGGGCCGCCGGCACGCGTCGAAATCGAGTTTGCGGCCCGCGTGGCGCCCTACGTCAGAGCCCGCGTCTGGCACGCCTCCCAGCAGCTGCGTGAGGGCGGCGACGGGACGCTGGTGCTCTCGATGGACGTGTGTCACGATTGGGCCTTGCGAAGCTGGATCCTCAGCTGGGGGCCCTTCGCCCGCGTGGTCACACCTGCTGCGCTTGCCGGGGAGGTCCGTTCGGACCTGCAGGCGGCGTCTGAACAATATGGAAGCACCTAATCATGCTGCAACGCCCCCTCCGCCTGTTCGTTCTCAGCCTGTTCGCGTTGGTCTTCTTCGCCGGCCCGTCCGCGGTCCGGCTCTATACGGACTGGCTCTGGTTTGGCGAGGTCGAGTATCGGTCCGTCTTCCTGACGATGCTCCGCGCCCAGGCCATGCTCTTTACGATTACGTTCGCCGCGGCCGCGGTCTGGTTGACCGCGAACCTGGGGATTGCGCTCGCCTCCATGGGAGACCTGCGGCCCGTCTTCACGACACGCGAAGGGATTGAGGTGCCGCTGCCCGGGCGCGCGCAGCTTCGCCTGCTCGCGTCGGCCCTCGCCGTGGTGCTCGCCATCGTCGTGGCGCTCTACGCCTCGTCGCAGTGGGAGCTCTGGCTCACGTGGCAATACGCCGTGCCGTTCGGTCAGGCTGACCCGATCCTCGGACGCGATGCGGGCTTCTACGTCTTCTCGCTGCCCTTCTTTCAGTTCGTGCGCCGGCTGGCGCAGAGCCTCGTCCTGCTCGCGGGCCTGGGTGCTGGCGCGCTGTACTTCGCGTCCGGCAGCCTGAGCTCGCGGTTCGGCGCCATGGCCTGGATGACGCCGGCTGCGAGACGGCACCTCTCGCTGCTCGCCGCCGCGTTTCTCCTGCTCCTGGCCTTCGGCGCATGGCTCGGGCAGGCCGAGCGGCTGGTGCAGCCATCCAATCTGATCCACGGGCCGGGCTACTCCGACGTACACGGGCGGATGACCGCCGCGCTGCTGCTGGCCGCCGTCGCGGCCATCGGCGCGGGGCTCGCGGGCGTGCAGGCCTTCACCCCGCGCAACTGGCCGCTCCCGGTCGCGGTCGGTCTCTACCTCCTCGTGGCGGCGGGCGGCGAGATCTACAGCACGATGCTGCAGCGCTTCGTCGTCAGCCCCAACGAGCAGACGCGCGAGTCCGAGTACATCCAGCACAACATCGATGCGACGCGGCGGGCGTTCGCGCTCGATGGTGTCGAGGGCCAGGAACTGACCGGCGACGCGCTGCTCGGCCTCGAGGACCTCAAGAAGAACGCCTCGACGATCGAGAACGTCCGGCTCTGGGATCACCAGCCGCTGCTCGACACGTTCGGGCAGCTCCAGGTGATCCGCACCTACTACGACTTCGTCGGCGTCGACAACGACAGGTACCGTCTTGGGGGCAAGCTGCGGCAGATCATGCTGTCGCCGCGGGAATTGAACACCGCGAATCTCCCCAACCGTACCTGGGTGAACGACCGGCTCACGTTCACGCACGGCTACGGCCTGACGCTCGGGCCCGTGAATCAGGTGACCGAAGAAGGGCTGCCGGTGCTCTACGTCGGCAACCTTCCGCTCGAGACGATTCCTGAGCTCCCGATCGAGGAGCCGAGCCTCTATTACGGTGAGCTGTCCAACGACTACTCCATCGTGCGGACGCGCACGCGCGAGTTTCACTATCCGCGCGGTGAGGACAACGTGTTCTCGGAGTATGAGGGGCGAGGAGGGCTGGCGATCGGATCGCTCTGGCGGAGGCTGATCTTCGCGCTCCGGTTTGGGGCGTATCAGATCCTGCTCAGCAACGAGATTGACGAGGACAGCCGGATCCTGTTCCTGCGCAACATTCGCGAACGCTCGCAGGCACTGGCGCCCTTTCTCGCCTTCGACCAGGACCCCTATCTTGTCGTCGCCGACGGCCGCTTGTACTGGATGCACGACGCCTACACGACGAGCTCGCGCTACCCGTACTCCACCCCGGCCGGCGGGCGCGGCGTCAACTACATCCGCAACGCCGTGAAGATCGTCATCGATGCGTATCACGGGACGACGACGCTGTACCTCGCGGATGCGAACGACCCGATCGCGGCGACGTACGCACGGATCTTTCCGGGGCTCTTCGCGCCGCTCGAGGAGATGCCGCCGGCCCTCCGCGCGCACATTCGCTATCCGGAGGACATCTTTGCCATCCAGGCCTCGGTCTTCGCGACCTATCACATGACGCAGCCCCCGGTGTTCTACAACCGCGAGGACCAGTGGGAGATCCCCATCATTGACGACGTCGGCGACGCCGGGGCGATGGAGCCGTACTACACCATCATGCGGCTGCCGGGTGAAGCCGAACCGGAGTTCATCCAGATGCTCCCCTTCACGCCGCGCGGCCGGGACAACCTTGCGGCGTGGCTGGCGGCGCGAAGCGACGGGGAGCATTACGGCACGTTGCGCGTCTTCCAGTTCCCGAAGCAGAAGGTGATCTTCGGCCCGCGGCAGGTGGTCGCGCGCATCAGCCAGGACCAGGTGATTTCGCCGCAAATCACGCTCTGGAACCAGCAGGGCTCGCAGGTCATCTGGGGCACGCTGATGGTGATTCCGATCGAGGAGTCGCTCATCTACGTGCGGCCGCTCTACCTCCGGGCCTCCGGAGGACGCATCCCGGAGCTCACCCGCGTGATCGTCGCCTACCAGAACCAGATCGTCATGGAGGAGACGCTCGAGGCCGGGCTGGCTCGGCTCTTCGGAGGTCCGGTCGGAGAAGAGT
>MEKU01000047.1:9667-11207 GCA_001767195.1 Acidobacteria bacterium RIFCSPLOWO2_02_FULL_67_21 | reverse complement strand
CGCCCGGGCCCGCGGCCGCCGGGCCGGCGGCACCAGGCGGCGGTTCCGAGCTCGCCGCGCTTGCGGCTCGTGCGCGCGGGCATTACGACCGCGCCGTCGAAGCCCAGCGGAATGGAGACTGGGCGAAGTACGGAGAGGAGATCAGGCTGCTGGGAGAAGCGCTCGCACAGATGAGGGGACGATAAATCCCAAAGCCAAAACCCCAAATTCCAAAGTGAATGGTCATCGTGCCTTTCACAACCCATGCAGTTAGGACTGGATTCGTTTGAGCACTTCGGAGGTGATATCCAGTGATGGGTCGGCCCACGCGATCAATCCAGCGTCCTCGTTGAGGACCAGCATCACGTCCCGCCACCGGTACGATGCGGGATCGGCAATCTCGGAGGGCCCGAACGGACCGTCGGGCTGGAAGCGCGACGCGGGATCCGGCCGGAGCTCGCCGTCGAGCCGATCCCAGTACCGGCTGCCCGGTCCGGCACCCTCCACAACGGCTTCACAATATCCAGCCTCATCGCGCGTGAGCGGAATGTCCCGGCGGCTTTCAGCCTCCATCACCAGCTGCAGCTCCCGCGGCCGGGGCGCCCAGACGCGGAACGACGTGCCGCCGTCTGGCTGCGGTTCCGCCCCGACCGGCATCCGGCGTGTCATCCGGCTCATCTGTGTGGCAACCTGGGGCACGGCTTCCCTGCCGGTGCAGAGTTGATGCCGGTGATGAACCGTACGTAGCGCCCGGCTTCAGCCGGGCCAAGCTTATGAGATTCAAGCTGACCATTGAATACGCCGGCACGCGATACAGCGGCTGGCAGATTCAGAAGAACGCCCGCACGGTGCAGGGTGAGCTCGAGCGGGCCATCGGCGAGGCGGCCGGCGACGATGGCTTTGAACTCTACGGGGCCGGACGGACGGATGCAGGGGTCCATGCGATCGCGCAGGTCGCGCATCTCGACATCGCAACCACGATGCCGCCCGACACGCTGCGCGGCCGGATCAACGATGCCCTGCCGGCCGACATCAACGTGCTTCGCGTCGAGCGGGTCCCGCATCGCTTCCACGCCCGGCACGACGCGGTTGCGCGAAGCTACGTCTACCAGATCGCACGCCGCCGGACGGCGTTTGCCAAGGCGTACGTCTGGTGGGTGAAAGACGACCTGAACATCGAGCGCATGCGCCGCGCGGCAGCCGGATTCACCGGGATGCACGACTTCCAGTCCTTCTCCGACGACGACCCGGCCAACAAGTCGACACGGGTGCTGGTTGACGCCCTCGGGATCCACGAGGAGGGCGACCTGATCCTCGTCCACGTCGAAGGATCGCACTTTCTCTGGAAGATGGTGCGTCGCGTGGTCGGCGTGCTCGTGGAGGTGGGACGCGGAAGGCTCGCCGGCGAGGCGGCGCTGGCCATGCTGACCACCCAATCGGCTGCGCCGGCGCGGCTGACCGCGCCCGCCTCAGGGCTGTTGCTTCACCGTGTGTACTACCAGGGAGACCCCCGCGAAGCGGCCGTGCGCCCGCTCTTTGAGCTGCCGCGATACGCCTGACA
>MEKU01000047.1:0-9655 GCA_001767195.1 Acidobacteria bacterium RIFCSPLOWO2_02_FULL_67_21 | reverse complement strand
GACCGGGCTGAAGCCCGGCCTCTACGACCCATTACTTTGCCTTATACGGCGCGACGAAACCGGGACGCGTCGGCAGGTAGGCCGTGTCGTTTCCGTCGTCCCGGCCTGCGCCGCCGGTACCAGTCGGCGCGATCGGCGTTTGCACGCCCGAAGCGAGCGCCAGGCCGTCGGTGGACCCGCACGACGGTATGGGCGACCTTCATGAGGGCGTATGCCCACAAAGCGTGTGCCAGCCCGCTTTGACCGCCGTAGAGGCGGGTCTTCAGACCCGCCTGATGTTAAACTCCCGCCTTTACCGCAATCCGGCACGTCGAGTAAGATTCGCGTCACCGACTTACCGGGATCAACGGATTTTGCTTCCACCTAGGTGGAGAGGACACGCTATGAGATACATGCGAGTGGTTCTTGCCGCGCTGGCGCTGGTCATGACTTTGGGCTCCTACCTCGCGCTCGCGCAGCAGAAGCCTCAACCAATGTCGTTCTTTGTGACCAGCGTTGGAAAGGGTGACGGCGCCAACTACGGCGGCCTCGCCGGCGCCGACGCCCACTGCCAGCAGCTCGCCGCCGCGGCGGGCCGGGGGGACGCCAAGTGGGTGGCCTACCTGAGCACGCAGGGTCCTGGCGCCGTCAACGCGCGCGATCGTATCGGCAACGGCCCGTGGTTCAACGCGCGCGGTCAGCAGGTTGCGGCCAATGCCGCCGAGCTGCACGGGGATACGATCGAACAAGCACGGATGGGTAACCGGATCAATAAGGTGTCAGCGGCCAACGAGAAGGGGAGCCCTGTCAACGGGGTCGGCGACATGCCGAACCAGCACGACATCCTGACCGGATCGCAGCCGGACGGCCGGGCGTTCCCCGCTGGCGAAGACCGCACGTGCAACAACTACTCGAGTAACGGCACGGGCTCGGTCATGCTTGGCCATCACGATCGACTGGGCGGCGCCAACGCGTCGTGGAATTCGGTTCATGCGAGCAAGGGCTGCAGCCAGCCCAACCTCGTGGGGACCGGCGGCGCCGGCCTGCTGTACTGCTTCGCGCCGGGCATGTAAGCGTTCGGACGTAGAGGCCGGGCTTTAGCCCGTCCTCGGCGGGCCTCAAGGCCCGCCGCTACACGAGACGACGGGCGGGTCGATCGCGACCCGCCTTTTTCTTTTCCCGACGGTTCCGGATACGATGACGCCCTGCAGATGAGCTTGCGCCTGGGCACTACCCTCTTTCTCATCAGCGCGATAGCCGCTCCGGTCTTCGGTCAGAGCTTTCAGGGCGCGGTGCGAGGGCGCATTACGGACCCGTCGGGCGCGCCGTCCGAGGCCACCATCCAGCTCACCGACGAGCGCACAGGCCTCACCCGGCACACCGCGAGCAATGCCTCCGGCGAGTACGCGTTCCCGAACCTCCTGCCGGGCGACTACCGGCTGCGGGCGAACGCGCCAGGGTTCAAGACCTTCGAGCGCAGGGGGGTGCACCTCGCCGCGCAGTCGTTTCTCACCATCGACGTGATTCTCGAGCTTGGAGGAGTCTCCGAGCTCGTGGTCGTGGAGGCGCCGGTCTCGGTCGTGGAGGCGTCCTCCGCCTCCGTCGGGACGCTCCTCACCTCGACCCTGCTCGAGCGACTCCCTTCGGCCGGGCGCAACGTGTTCATCTCGGCGGCGCTGACCCCCACCGTGCTCGCCACCGGCGATGCCCAGTTCGTTCGCCAGCAGGATCAGTCGAACTCGTCGCTCATCTCGATGGGCGGCGGGCCGCGGCGCAACAACACATATGTCGTCGACGGCGTCCCGATCGTCGACATCGTGAACCGCGCGACGCTCATCCCGAGCTTTCAGTCGATCGAGGAGATGAGCGTCCAGTTGAGCGCCTACGATGCCGAGGTCGGCCGCACGTCGGGCGGCGTCTTCAACGTCGTCGCGCGTTCGGGCACCAACGAGTGGCGGGGCTCCGCTCTGTATCAGAATCGGCCCGCCGGCACGCTGGGCCGCCTGTACTTTGCAGAGAAGAACGACATCCCGAACCCCGACACGTACTACCACCTGTACGGCGGCGGCATCGGCGGTCCGATCCGGAGCGGCCGCACCTTCGTCTGGGCCAGCACGGAAGGCTATCGGACGTCGAGCGCGCGAAACACCGTGCTGACGCTTCCAACCGACGCGGAGCGGCGCGGGGACTTTTCGGGCTCGGGAGTCACGATTTACGACCCGCTGACGACACGGCCGGATCCGGCGCGCCCCGGCCGTTTCATTCGAGACCCGTTTCCCGGCAATCGCATTCCGGCAGATCGCCTTCACCCGATTGCGCGGGCGCTGCTCGAGCACGTGCCGCTGCCGACCAGCGGGAAGTCGCGGCCCGCGGTGGCCCAGATCGTCGACCGCGCCGATCAGTTGACCGGCAAGGTGACACATCGATGGGGAGATCAGGTGACGACGACGGGGCTCTACGCCTGGTATGAGTCGATGGAGCCGGATGCCTCGTTTTACGGTGGGGGATCGCTGTTTGACAACCCTGCCGATCCCGGCGGAGGCGCGTTCGTCCGAGGTGCCCGGCTTCTTGCGATCAACACGGTGTGGACGCCAGGTTCGCGCACGACGCTCGCGTTCCGGTACGGCTCCAGTCAGCTCAGCGACGACAACCGGCCCGCACCGTTCGATCCGTCGGCCCTGGGTTTTGATCCGGCGTTTCTTTCGGGTGTTCCGCTGAAGAAGTTCCCGAACATCGGCGTCACCGACTACGGGCGCGGCGGCTCCTTCCTGGGCGATCGCTTCCAGGACAGAGCGACCTACTACTCCCACAGCGCCAGCGCCAGCATGGCAACGCTCCGGGGCCGGCAGACCTGGAAGATCGGGGGCGACTATCGCCGGCTCGGCGTGCGCTTTCACAACATCGGCGGCATGGGCGGGTTCAATTTCGGCAGGGACTTCACCTTCGGTCCAGACCCGAATGCACCGGGCGCCGGGACCGGGGACGGATTTGCCACCTTTCTGCTCGGCCAGCCCACAAGCGGAGGCATCTCGGTCAGCTCGCCGATCGACGCGTATCTGCACTACTGGAGCGCGTTCGCCCAGGATGACTTCCGCCTGACATCCAGACTGACGCTCAATCTGGGACTGCGCTACGAGTTCGAGCAGGGGCTCCACGAGCGCGAAGACCGGTTCATTACGGACTGGGGGTACGACGACCCGTTTCCGTTCCAGGTGGGCGGCCTGCGTCCTGACGGCACACCACTTGTCCTGACCGGCGGCGTCCGCTATGCCGGCGTGGACGGCGCCCCAACCCGGCAGGGCAGCCCGAACCCGTGGCAGTTCGCCCCCCGCGTGGGTGCGGTGTTCGTCCTGGACGAGCGCACCTCGGTCCGGGGCGGCTATGGGCTCTTCTGGGCACCGTCACAGGGCATCAGTGCGGACGAAGGGGGAACGGCCACGACCGGCTACAACATCGGGACGAGCTACATTGCCACCGACGCCCAGCCCTTTGTGCCGTGCAGCGGCTGCTCGCTGACGAATCCCTTCCCTGCCGGGATCAATCAGCCGACCGGAAACTCGGCGGGCCGGCTCACCGGTGTCGGCGGCAGTGTCAGCTTCGTCGACCCGGAGAGCCGCCTGGGCTACCTGCACCGCTACTCCTTCGATCTGCAGCGCGACCTTCCTGGACAGCTGGCGCTCGGCGTGGGCTATGTGGGTGCGCGTGGCGTCGATCTATCGAGCGGCATCGGCGGCTATGGGCTCAATCTCAACCAGCTCGACCCGAAGTACCTGGCGCTCGGCACGGCGCTGCAGGAGCCTGTGCCGAATCCGTTCTTCGGCACGCCGCTCGGCGTCGGGTTGCTGGCCGCTCCCACGATCCCCCGCGGTCAGCTCCTGCGGCCGTACCCGCAGTTCGACACGGTCACGATCAGGCGGCCGAACCTCTCCAAATCGCGGTACGACGCGCTCATCGTCACGGGAGAGCGCCGTCTGAGCGGCGGCTGGGCCCTGCAGACCAATTACACGTGGAGCCGGACGCTGGACAACCAGTATTCGGAGAGCAACTTCTTCGCGGGCGGCTCGGGGATTCTGAACAACTACGACGTGGACGCGGAGTACGGCCTCTCGGTCCTCGACACTCCCCATCGACTGAATGTGAGCGCCACCATGGAGCTGCCGTTCGGGGCCGGCCGGCGGTGGCTCAATCGAGGCGGGCTCGTGGATGCGATCGCGGGCGGGTGGATGGTCAGTGCCGCCGGCAGCTATCAGGCGGGGTTCCCGGTCACGGTTGGCCAGAGTCCGAATAATTCGAACCTGCTCGGCAGCGCTCAGCGGCCGAACATCGTGCCCGGCGTCGATCCGCAGCTCACGGACGATCCCGAGGATGCCTACGACCCGCAGTGCGGGTGCATCCGCTGGCTGAACCCGGCCGCGTGGACGCAGGCGCCGGCGTTCACCTTCGGCAACGCGCCGCGAGCCGACGGCCGCGTGCGTACGCCCGTGCGGCGACTCTGGGACCTCGCGATTCAGAAGTCTCAGCGTCTGGGGGCCCGAACTGTCTCCGTGCGCGCCGAGATCATCAACGTCTTCAACTTCGCCGACCTGCGCGGGCCAAGCGTCGCGTTCGGCGACGCCTCGTTCGGCCAGATTCGTGAGGCGGCAGGTTTCCCGCGGCTGCTGCAGCTTACGACCCAGTTCGCCTGGTAATGCTCGTCGAACACCCGCCTCCCGGCTCCACCCGCCCGCTCACGGCGCTGGATCTGGGCCGTCGTCGCGACGGCGATTCTCCTCGTGACGCTTCCGGCGGCCTGGAGCAGACTCGGCAACGCGGCCCCGCCGCATCGGTTCGCCATCTCTGGCGGCGACCTGGAGATCCGCTCCTGGACGCCGCGGGACGGCTGGCAGACCATCGCGGCGCCGGTGAGTTAGCGAGCGCCGGCGGAGCCAGCAGGGTTACCAGCCTCGGTGGTAATGTAATGGCATGAGAACTACCATCGACAAGGCAGGCCGGGTGGTCATCCCCGCCGCCCTGCGCGACCGGGTGGGGCTGGCGGCAGGCACCGAGATCGAGGTCACGCTGGAGGATTCGGTGCTTCGCCTCGAGCGTGTCGCGATGGGGCCACGACTGGTCAAGATCGGCCGGCGCCTCGTAGCACGCCCCTCGGCCCCGCCGGCTGCCCGGCCCGACATCGACGTCGGCGCGCTGATCGAGGAGGAACGAAGCCGGTGGCCGTAGCCGCCTTCTTCGACACGAGCGTCCTGCTGGCCGGCTTGGTCGACTTCGGCCCGCAGAGCGCACCGGCGCAGTCGCTCATGCACGCGATCGCCGAGCGCCAGATCACCGGCGCGGCGACGGCATGGCACTGCTGCCTGGAGTTCTTCTCGGTGTCCACCCGGCTGCCGCCGGAATACCGGCTCTCACCGGCCGACGCCTGCCGGTTGCTCGAAAGCGAGGTCTTTGCCCGGTTGAGCGTGCACGACCTGCCCGCGGCCGATCGGCTTGCCATGCTGAGAGCTGCCGCGCAGGACAAGACCGCTGGCGGGCGCATTTACGACGCGCATATCGCTGACATCGCACGAGCCGCCGGGGCGGCGGTGGTCGTCACCGATAATCGGCGCCACTTCATCAGCGCCCTGCGGCACGGGATCCGCGTCGAGACGCCGGCCGAATACGTTCTGTCGGTCAAGACGCGGCGCGGCTGATCCGCGGCGACACATCCTCTTACGGCTTCAGCGCAGTAATAGTCGTGCCGCTGCTGTCGCCGTCGGGATCGTGGTTGGCCGCCGAGCCATACGCCACGGACCCCGATGCCACGCCGGTCACCGAGAAGGTCGCGCTCTTGAGATTTTTCCGGAGCCCCGCCTTCGTGACGGTGCAGGATCCGGCGTCCGACGTTACACACGATCCGTTACCGGAAGCCCCCTGGCTCCAGGCACCGGTGACCGTCGCGCCGCCAACGGGCGCGTGATGCGCGTCATGGACCGTAATCGTCACGACCGCCGTCCAGACATTCCGCTGGCTGGACGATGCGCGGTCGAGATCCCCGACATGCGTCGAGTCCGGTTCGCCGGGGGGCGGAGGGCCTGCCGAGCCGCAGTCCCTGAGCCGGAAGGCGCCGATCCTCGTCTGCCACGGGGCCTCACCCTTCGTCCCGTAGTACTCCTGCGTGTACCAGAAGGTGCAGTCGTCTACCGGATCCACCGACATCGTGCTGTAGTCGCCCCACCGGCCGGAGCTGTGCGTCTGGTGCCCCTGCCCTGCCGCAATGGCCAATTCCCCCGTCGTCATGATGCCGGGCGCGTCCCCCGCCAGCCGGCCGGTCGCGCGGACCGACGGATAGACCCCGGCGCTCGACAGGGAGAACCCGAGCGCGATGTCGCCCGCCCCGTTCATCGCGATGCTGCCCATCCAGCGGTGATTGCCGTCGGGAGCGTAGGTGCCCTGCTGATGAATCCCCCAGCCGCTGCCATAGTTCCGCAGCTCGTACCACCGGATGCCGGCTCGGTCGAGCCCCGTGGCATCCACCGTATGGTTTGCCACCAGCGTCTCGTGCGTTCCGAAGTTCCGGTACTGCAGGCGGTACATGAGGCGATCGGAGAGCGCGTCGACGCTCGCGGCCGTCTCCGGTTGCGGGATGCAGTTGCGGGCGTACAGGCAGAGGTCCGAATCGAACGCTGCCGTGGGGTACGCGGAGTCGAACGTGAACGACGACAGCGTCGCGTTCGACCAGTTCACCGCGAAATTCCAGCACTGGAGTTGATCGCCCGAGTAACCCCAGGCATGATCGTCGATGGCGCAGAATCTGTTGGGAGCGCCTGTGGGAGGCGGCGTCGGGCCGTCGAGATCCGACGGCAGCATTCCGCCAAGGTACGGGTCCTCCTCGTGGAGATCGAACAGGACCATCCGCGCAGCCTGGCCGGCAAGCATGCGATCGCGCTCGAAGGCGACGACGCCCTGCCCTGCCCAGCTGCAGAAACCCGGACAGGTGAACTGGTTGACGGCCAGATAGTATCCGTCGGGCCACACGCCGAACTTCGGATAGTCGTTCAGCTTGTTCTCGCTGATGAGGAACTCGTACCGATGGTACGCGCCGGTCGGATCGCCGGTTTGAGAGATCGCGATGCACTGATAGAAGGGGCCTTTGGGGTAGTTCGGCAGCGCGAACTGGCTGAGCAGCCACCGATCGGCAAGCTGATCGTACAGAACAATCGGATCGCCATCGTTGGACGCGGCGCACGCGCCGCCGAAACCCTGCCAGAGGGTGCTGCTGTCAGCGGGACCGTAGATCTGCTGCCCCGCCCTGTCCCAGATGGCCAACGAGAGATTCACCATCTGCACGTAGTGGTTCGGTCCGATGTCGCCCGTCGGGTCGGGTGGCAGCACGAGGTTCACATTCCCGAGCCCCTCGAAATTCACGGCCGCTGCAGGCGCCGCCACCAGCGCCGGCCCCTCCGCCTGCAGCGCGCCATCTCCGGCGGCACTGCGGCTGCCGATTCGATTGGGCAGAAGCTTTCGCTGAAGCACCGCGCCGGCAGCACGAGGAGGGAACTGCGGCAACGAGCGGAGCGGCCGGCTTGTGTCGTGGCGCGCGGCCCCGCGCACGGCCGGCCGGCCGGTCTGACCGCTCCCCTGCTGTGCCGTAGGGACAGCGCTGAGCAACGCTGTCCCTACGGCGATCGACCAGACGACGGGCGCGGTCCTCACGTGCTCCCGCCTACTGGTTGTGAATGACGATGCTGCCGCCCGAGATCGCCTGGGGATCGGTCTTGTCGATGTCGTCTGACTCGCCGCGCTTGTTGTCGTAGACGACGGTGCCGGTTGCCTTGTCCCAGATCTTCATCCGGATCTTGTCGACGCCGCCGCCTCCGCCCTGCTGCCCATCCGTGGCGGTCAGAATGAAGGCGTAGTCGCCCGATCCGTTGATCGTGCCGGAACCCTTGTGCTGCGCCTTGGCCCCAGCCACGACCAGCCACTCATAGACCGAGCTGTGGAAGTTCAGGTTGCCCGCCTTGAACTGGAACTCTGTCTGCCCGGACGGCACGTTGGCGCCCTTCTGATACTTGGACACGAATCCGAAATTCGCCCTGCCGGTCAGCGCCAGGTCGTACACATACGCGTTCAGGGGCGAATTGATCCAGCCGCCGCCCGTCACGAACCCACCGGATGCGTCGAAGATCACGACGAACTCGTACGGCCGGCTTGTCTTGCCGGTGTCCTTATCGACGACTTCGAGGCCGACCGTGTAGACCCCGGGCGCCGTGTACGTGTGCGGCGCGCTGCACGATCCATCGCCCGTGCCGGACGCCGTCACGGTCGTTGTCTGTCCGTCGTCCCAGGTGAACGTGCACGTGTGCGTATCCACCGACCCTGGATCCGTAAAGTCGGCCGCTATCGTTGCTATGGATCCGAGCGCCAGCGGCCCGACGGGGCCGGTCAGTGTGGCAATGGCCGGTGCGACGTTGTTGACGACAAGCGTGGCGCTGCCCTGGCTGCCCTCATGTCTGGCGTCGCCCGCGAACGACACCGCGATCGTCGCGTCGGGATTGTCGACCGCACGGACCGTGATGCTGCAGGCGGCCTGGCCGGGAGTGCCGGTCGGCGCGAGCGTGCAGACTGCCGGATTGGGCAGAAGCGGCCCGCTGCCCGTGGCGAACCGGACGGCTTGTGTCAGCGAAATAGCTCCATTCGGCCTGACATCGACGGTGCTGGTCTCTGATGTGTCTGTCACCGTGAACGTCACCTGCACAGTGCTGCCCTCGTCGACGATGCCGTCGGGATCGTCGAAGGTCACGGCCACGCTCGTCGTTCGGAGCCCGATCGTCAGGTCTGCGCTGGTGAATGTCAGCGCGTAGTTCGGATTCAACGCCAGCGTGCCCTGGTGGATCGGATGCGTGCCCACGTCCTCTCCGCTGTCACGCGTCAGGCTGCCCGTAAACGCATCACTGAAAGCGAGTGAGCCCGTCGTAATCGCGTACGTCAGTGCCGGATCCGGCGCGCCATAGAGCTTGCTCTTCGGATCGGCGGCAACCGAAATCGGCCGCGCCGTGATCTCGAGGTTCGCGCCGACGAACGTCAAGGCGTAGTTGCTCGACAGCTCGAGAGTGCCCTGCTGGATGGCATACATGCCGACGTCTTCCCCGGCGGCCCTGGCGAGCGACCCGGCGAATGTCTCTTCGCCGACGAGCGCGCCGGTGGTGATCGTGTAGGTCAGCGCCGGATCGGTGTCGCCATACGTCTTGGTCCTGGCGTCCGCCGTGACGGTGATGGGACGCGCCGCAATCGTCACGGTTGCGGGCTCGCTGTTCGCGTCCAGATAGTTGTCGTCGCCGGCAAAGCTGGCGATCACTTCGTAGCTGCCCGCGTTGACGGGTGCCGTTGAGGCTCCGTTGTACGTCACCGTCACCAGTCCGAGCGACTCAGGAGGAACGCCAACGCCCGTAGCCGTTCCGGTGCCTTCGTGCGCCTGACCGTCATACGTGAAGGTCCCACCTGTCGCCGTGATCACGGGCTGTGCTTTGTCAATCTGGTCGCTCACGGTGCCCGTGGCATTCTCGTAGTTGCCGGTGACGTCGGTGAAGGTCCAGGCGTCGGTGCCGTAGAGACCGGCGGCCGTGTGCGTCGTCCCGCTCAGATCGAGCCCGGCCAGGGTTTCCCCGTTCACGCCCGTCGCCGAGCCGGTCGCCGTGTGCGCCGC
>MEKU01000046.1:23682-70536 GCA_001767195.1 Acidobacteria bacterium RIFCSPLOWO2_02_FULL_67_21 | reverse complement strand
CACGCCCCAGCGCCCGAGCAGGTAGGCGAAGGCGCCCGTCAGCACGAGCGCCTCGACAATGAAGGCGGCGGCGAGCGGATTGGCCATCGCCTCCGCCAGCGCATTCAGTTCGAACAGGAGGCCGTAGACGAACGCGCCGTTGCCGAAGACCAGTCCGAAGGCCGCAAGAGTCCACAACCAGAAGCGTTCGCGAGGGGAGTAGGTGATGTGTGTCATGGGTGGTTGCCGGCCCAGGCCTGGGCCGCCTCGACGCGGGTGGCCATGGGCGGATGCGAATAGAACAGCAGCTCTACGAGCCGCGACGGCCGCTCCTCCGCCAGGTTCTGCGCGCCAAGCCGCTTCATGGCCGTCACAAACGCCGCGGAGTTCTTCGTCATCTCCAGCGCGTAGCGGTCCGCCCGCCGCTCGTGCGCGCGTGACAGGGCGTTGACGACCGGCAGCAGCCCCAGCGACACCGCTCCTCCAGCCAGCAGCAGCAGCGGCAGCATCGCCACGTCGTCCTTGGCGCCAAATCCCGACTGCCCCGCTGCCGCACTCAGCACTCGATCGGCCAGAGAAAACCCCGCCACGAGCAGGACTCCCTCGAGCGCCATCCCCTTCCAGATGTCATGGTGGACGTGATGCGCGAGCTCGTGCGCGAGGATCACTTCGATCTCGTCGTCGGAATGCTCCGCCAGCAGCGTATCGGAGAGCAGAATCCGGCGGGTCCGCCCGACGCCGGTCAGCGCCGCATTCGCCTTCCGCGTCCGGTCGCTCAACTGCCATTCAAACACGCCTAGGACCCGTGCCCCGGCACGCTCGGCCAGCGCCACGAGACGCGCGGCAAGCGCCGGGCGGTCGAGCGGCTTGAACGTATAGAACAGCGGCAGAAGCAGCACCGGCGCAAGCTGCGCCATCAGGACGAGCATCAGCCAGAAGCAGATCGCCGCGAGGAGCCACCACAGGCCGGGCGTCCAGCGCAGCCAGGCGTACAGAATGACCGCGCCCGCAACCGCAAACAGCAGCCCCAGACCATCTGCCTTCAGCCTGTCGACCCACCACCGCCCGGTAGTCTGGGTGGAGAGGCCGTACCGGCGCTCCAGCGTCACTCCCTGATAGAACGCAAACGGCAGCTGCGCCAGCTCGCTGAGGAGCGCCAGCAGGAGGACGTACACGACAATGGTGAGCGGAAAAGATCCGCCGCCAAGCCGGGCGGCCGTATCGCGCAGGGCGATGGAGCCGCCGGTCAGGATGAGGACCGCCAGCAGGAGCGCCGCCGCTCCGGTGCTCGCCACCGAGACGCGGCGTCGAAGCCGATGGTAGCGGGCGGACTTGTCTTCGTTCATTAAATGGGGTCGGAGGTCGACCCCATTTAATTCAACTGCACCGAGATGAGCTTCGACACGCCCGGCTCTTCCATCGTGACCCCGTACAGCCGGTTCGCAATCTCCATCGTCCGGCGGTTGTGCGTGATCAGGATGAACTGCGTCCTGTCCAGCATCCCTTCGAGCATCTCCACGAACCGGCCGACGTTGGCGTCGTCGAGCGGCGCGTCGATCTCGTCGAGCAGACAGAAGGGGCTCGGCTTGTAGCGGAAGATCGCGAACATCAGCGCGATCGCCGTGAGCGCCTTCTCGCCTCCGGAGAGGAGCTGCACGTTCTGCAGCCGCTTGCCGGGCGGCGAGGCGACGATGTCGATGCCGCTTTCGAGGAGATCGTTCTCGTCGAGCAGCGTCAGCCCGGCATGGCCCCCGCCGAACAGCGTCTGGAACGTCTGCTGGAAGTTGTGCTGGATCGCCGTGAAGGCCTCGTTGAAGCGCACCCTCGAGGTCTCATCGATGCGCTTGATGGCTTCGGAGGTCTGCGCGATGGAGTCGACCAGGTCCTTGCGCTGCGTGGTCAGGAAGGTGTGGCGCGTCTCCAGTTCGTCGAACTGCTCGATCGCCATCATGTTGACGGGGCCGAGCCGGTCGATCTTGCCCTTGAGCGCCGCGATCGCCTCTTCGGCGGTCATCGAGCCGGTCCGGCTCTCGGCCGGCACGGCCCGGCTAAAGCCGGGCACTACGGTCGGATCGTCGGAGGCCGGGCTGAAGCCCGGCGCTACGTTTATCGGCACTACGTTCACTCCCTCGCCCTCGTCGGCATCGGGATCGGGCTCCTCGGCGGTAATCGCCGCGGCGTCAGGCGTCGTCTCGCCGGCCTGCTCCATCTGCTGCACGTCGGCGAGCACCTCGTCCAGACTGGCCTGCACGGTCTCGGCGCACAGCTGCGCCAGATGGCCGAGATCGCTCTCCGCCGTGGCGCGCGCCACCTCCAGGCTGCCCGCCTGGCCGCGGATCTCCTCGAGCACGCGCCGCGCCTCGCGGATGACCGCGTCCTGAGCCTCGACGTGGCTACGGGCCTCCGCGGCCGTCCCGTCAGCTGCGCGAACGTCTTCGCGCGCCGACTCGAGCGCGCGAATGTCGCCGTCCATTGCGCGAGCGTCGTCCTCGATCGCGCGGAGCAGCGCCTCGCGGCGGCCGCGTGCCTGCTCGATTTCGGCCACGCGCGTCGAAATACGCTGTTCGATGTCGCGGGCGGCCTCTTCGAGCCTGATCACCTCGATGGCGAGCGCCGAGGCGCGCTCGATCATCGCCGCATGCGCGGCGCGCGCCTCCGCGGCGCTGGCGCCCAGCGCGTCGACGGTCTCACGCGCGGTCATCAGACGCCCCTGCGCTGCCGTCAGCTCCGCTTCAGCCCGGCGCTGGTCCTCCAGCAGCCGTGCAACCGAGGTCTCGGCCTCTGCATACCTCGCCTCGAGCGATGCGCGCTCCTCGTCAGCCTGCCGGCGCTCGAACGCAATCACCTCACCCTTGCGGGCGAGCCGGGCGGTCTCATCGGTCGTCCGCGCAAGCTGCGCATCGTGGGCGACGATCGCCATCTCCTGCCGGTGGTGCTCAACCGTGAGCGCGCCGACGGCGCTCATGCCCTCGGCGATGGCGGCGTCGAGCACCGCAGTCTGTTCCGTCAACCGCGCCAGCTCGGCCCGATCGGTGGCGATGCGCTCCCGGAGCTCCTTGATCTCGCCCTTGGTGGCCAGAATGCCGCGCGACTCGACGCGCGCCCCGCCCGAAACGACGTGCGGCCCGCGCAGCACGTCTCCCTCGAGCGTGGCCACAGGGGCGGAGGTCCGCCGAGACATCGACACGGCCTGTTCGAAGCTCTCGGCGACATACGCCTCGGGCAGGACCTGCTGGATCGTGGCGGCGTACGCGCCGGTCACGCGGAGCACGCTGGCAATCGGGATGACCCCGGCAGGCGGGCCTGCCGCCGTCGCGCCTTCGGCGCTTTGGCGAGCCTCGCCGAACCATTGGCGGAAGCGGGAAGGCCCGCCTCTACGATCGTCGAGAGCCGGGCGCGCCTCGCCGAAGCCTTGGCGGAGGCGGGCAGGTCCGCCTTCCGAATCGATCACGACAAACCCGCAGCGGCCGGCGTCCTGCTCCCGGACGAGCGCGAGCCCCGCAGCCGCCTGTTCGTGCCGCTCGACGATGACGTGCTGGAGCAGGTCTCCAAGGCAGGCCTCGACGGCCCGTTCGTACCGGCGGTCGACGTCGACGTAATCGGCCACCGCCCCCTGCTGGTTCACGCGCCCGTTCGCCTGCACGAGCACCATCCGTGCGGCGTCGCCGAATTCGGCGCGCGACGCCTCGAGCTCCACGAGCGATGCGAGGCGCGCCTCGGCGCGCGTCAACTCCTGGTCGCGGTCGCGGACCAGCCGCAGGTGCGCGTCGAGCTCCTGGCGCGCCGCCATCAGCTCGGACTCGCGCATGGCGGTCTGCAGCCTGATCTCCTCGATCGTCCCGCGGACGCGATCGAGCGCCGCATGCGCCGCCGTCCGGTCTCCCTGCACCGTGTCCGCTTCACGCAGCAGGTCCGCCTGTTCGACCTCCAGCTTGCCGAGCGTCGCGGCCACGCGATCGCGCTGCGCGGCGGCGTGCTCCATGGCATGCCGCAGCGCGGTCGCGGAATTGAGCGCCGCAAAGACGCCGCTGCGTGCGGCTTCGACGTCGGACTCGAGCCCCTCGATCTGCTGCTGCGCCGTCCCGAGCGCCCCGGTGGCCGCCGCCAGCGCCTCCGCGGCCTCATCGCGCGACCGCTCCGCCGCCGCGACCGCGTCGCGCCGCTCCCCAATCGCCTGCCGGGCCGGCTCGCGCCGCGCCTCGAGATCGTCGAGCTCCGTCCCGAGCTCGAGGCCGCGCGCGTCCAGCATGTCGGCCTGCTGCCGGTTCAGTCCCTGCTGCTGCTGCCGGCGCTGGATGTCGAGCTCGCGCGCGTGGGCGTCCTCGCGCACGCGCGCCACCCGGCTGTCGGCTTCGGCCTGCTCGATCCGCAGGCGCGCCAGGTCCGCTTCGACCTCGGCCACGCGCCCGGACGCCGCGGTCTCGCGCTCGCGCGCCTCCGCCAGCCGCGCCCGCGCTGATTCAATCGCCCCCGCCAGCTCGCGGTAGCGGCGCGCCACCAGCACCTTCTCCCACCGGCGGAGCTCGTCGCGGAGCCGCCGGTAGCGGCGCGCCTTGGCCGCCTGGCGCTTGAGCGCGCTCCGCTGCTTCTCCACTTCGAACACCACATCGTCGATGCGGGTGAGGTTCTGCTGCGCCGCCTCGAGCTTGAACTCCGCCGCGCGCCGGCGGGAGCGATATTTCGTGATCCCGGCGGCTTCCTCGATCAGCTGGCGGCGGTCGGTCGGCCGCGAGCTGAGGATCATGCCGATCTTGCCCTGCTCGATGATCGCGTAGGCCTTGGCGCCCAGGCCCGTGTCCATCAGCAGCTCGTGGATGTCCCGAAGCCGGCAGACCTCGCCGTCGATCAGATACTCGCTCTCGCCCGAGCGGTACAGGCGACGGGTGACCTCGATGTCGCGCGTGAACAGGGCGGCCACGTCATGATGGCCGTGGCCGTTGCCATTGCCGTTGCCGTTGGCGGGGGCATGGCCGTTGCCATTCCCGTGGCCGTTGCCGTTGGCATGGCTGACGGCCGCGAATTCAACCAGCTCGCCGTCGGCCGCGTTCGGCGGCATCGGGAGGCCCGTCAGCCGCAGCCGGACTTCGGCCGTCGCGCCGGGCTTGCGCGCGTCGCTGCCGCTGAAGATCACGTCCTCCATCCGATCGCCGCGGAGGCTCTTGGCGCTCTGCTCGCCGAGCACCCAGCTGATCGCGTCGGCCACGTTGCTCTTGCCGCAGCCGTTCGGCCCCACGATTGCCGTGACGCCGTGGTCGAAGGCCAGCTCCGCACGGTCGGAGAACGACTTGAATCCGTGGATCTCGAGACGTTCTAAACGCATTTGGAAATACAACCGAGAGTCTAAACAGGCCAAGCCCTAGTGGCAAGGCCAAACTGACACCACAATATTTTGGGCTGGGAGCCCAAAAGGGTGGGGTATGGTGTCTTAGCGCGCCGCTCGTTTCACAGCCGAATCCCCGAGCCGCATCAACGCTTCCGCCTCCGGGAAGAGCGTGATCGCATGCTGCAGCTGCGGGTCCTGCCGTGCAAGGTTCCGCCGGGCGGCTTCGGCGCCGAACAGATCGAGATCGATCTCGAAGCGGATCATCGCCCGAATGAACCGCTCGTCCTGCTTCCACGCCTCTTCGTCGATCTTGAGCCTGGACTCCTGCACGTGGTCCTTGAACTCCGCGAGGACGGCGTCGGTCACCTGGAACTCCGGCGTCAACTCGCGAAGCGGCCCGTTCGGGCTCGCCGTGATCCGCCGGTCCCCCGCGCGCGAGAAGCGCTGGGCAAAGGTGTCGAACAGGTTGCGCGCAAACAGCGTGCGCCCGAAGCGGGTCGGGTTGAAGCCCTCGGTCGGGCCGTCGAGCCGGCGATCCGGCTCGACACCGCCGCCGCTGTAGACGCGGCGGCCGGCGTCGGTGAACTTCAGGTCCTCGGCCCTGTGCACCCGGGCCGGATCCTGCTCGCGCAGCGTATAGGTCAGGTACTCGTCGAACGAGCCGTCCCACGGCCGCTGGATGAGGCGGCCGCTCGGCGTGTAGTAGCGCGCGGTCGTTACCGCCACGCCGGCGCCGCCGCTGACGCGGTAGACCGACTGCACCAGCGCCTTGCCGAACGTCGTCTCGCCCACGATCAGGGCGCGATCGTGGTCCTGCAGCGCGCCCGAGACGATCTCCGACGCGCTCGCGCTGTTCCGGTTGACGAGCGCGATCATCGGCAGACGCGTGAACTCGCTCTGCTGCGAGGCGCGGTAGTCCTGATCGGAGTTCGGCACACGGCCGCGCGTGTAGACGATCAGATCGCCGCGCGGCAGGAAGCGGTTGGACACGCGGATGGCCTGATCCAGCGCGCCGCCGGGGTTGTTCCGCAGGTCGAACACGAGCCGGCGCATGCCGGCACTGGTCAGATCGCGGAGCGCGCGCCCGAGCTCCTGGTCGGTGTTCTCGCCGAAATCAGACAGGAGGATGTACCCCGTCGTGGGATCGATCATGAACGCGGCGCGCACCGTCGGGATGTGAATCTCGTCGCGGATCACGTCGAGCTCGATCAGCTTGTCGTAGCCGGCGCGCCGGATGCCGACATGGACCGGCGTGCCGCGCGCGCCGCGGAGCTGACGGACCGCCGCATCGCTCGTCCACCCCTTGGTGTCCTTCCCCTCGATCTGGGCGATGACGTCGCCGCGCCGCAGCCCCTTCTGGTAGGCCGGCGACCCTTCGAAGATCGAGAAGACGGTAATCCCGCCGTCGACGACCTGAATCGAGATGCCGAGGCCGTAGTACCGGCCCTCCTGCCGCTCGCGCATCTGGGCGTAGCTGCGCGGATCCATGAAGCTCGAATGCGGATCCAGCGTCTGCAGCATGCCGGCGATCGCGCTGTAGACGAGGCGGTCCGACTCGACCTCGCCGACGTAGGTGCCCTCGATGGCGCCGAGCGCAGAGGTGAAAACCTTGTATTGGTCGGGAATCTGGTCCTGCGCGACCAGGGCGCTCCGGCCGTACATACCGCCGAGGAAGGCACAGAAAACGACCGTAAAGGCGGCCGCGGAGGCCGACCGGTAGCTGCGCATATCTGTCAAAACTATAAACGGTTACCTTGACCCCGTCCAGATCGGATTTCTATAATCCAATGAAGCACTTGCGGGGAATTCGCCGAAGACGACCCGGGGCCCTTCCGCCCCGGGGTCTGTGGCCTGACTGGAGCCTTTATGTTTGGGTCGATCGGCATGCCGGAGCTGATCATCATCCTGGTGATCGCGCTCATCATTTTCGGACCGCGAAAGCTGCCCGAGCTCGGCCGGTCGCTCGGCCGGAGCATCGGGGAGTTCAAGAAGGCGTCGAACGAGCTCCGCAGCACGCTCGAAGAGGAAATCCGCATCGAAGAGCAGCACGACCAGCGCGACGCGATTAAAGCCGAACAGGACTCCGCGGTCGCCGCCGCGGCGACGCCGCCGTCGGCCACGCCGCCGCCGGTGACCCCTGCTCCGCCGGCTGAGGATACCGTCACCCGTACAACCGGAACCGGCCCCGTCGCCTGAGGTGGCGCTCGTCCCCTTTCCCCACAAGACTCCGGCCCCGTCGCCCGACGATGACCTCGACGGGGTCCGGGACGGGGATTACGCGCCGGACGCCGACGCCGTTGACGACGGCGCCCGGATGTCGTTCCTGGACCACCTGGACGAGCTCCGCCGCCGCATCGTCTACGCGCTGATCGCGGTCCTGACCGGCTTCGTCATCGCCTTCGTCTTCATCGATCGCCTCTTCGACTTCATCATGCGGCCGCTGCAGCAGATGCTGCCGCCCGGCGCGACGATGGTGTACACGGACCCGGCCGAGGCGTTCATGCTGTACATCAAGATCGCGCTGATCGCGGGGCTGTGCCTCGCGTCGCCCGCGGTGATGGCCCAGGTCTGGCTCTTCGTCGCCCCCGGGCTGTACTCGCACGAGAAGAAGTGGGCGATTCCGTTCGTGCTGATGTCGTCGCTCTGCTTCGTGGGCGGCGCCGCGTTCTCGCACTACGTGGTCTTCCCGCTCACCTGGCGGTTCTTCGCGAGCTTCACCACCGAGATCCTGACGTTCATGCCGCGCATCGAGCCGGCATTCGCCATCTACCTGCGGCTGCTGCTGGCATTCGGCGTGGTGTTCCAGATGCCGACGCTGGTGCTGTTCCTCGCCCGGATGGGCGTGCTGACGGCGGGCTTCATGGTCCGCAACTTCAAGTACGCCGTCCTGCTCATCATCATCATCTCCGCCGTGGTCACACCCGACGGCGGAGGCGTGTCGCTGGTCGCGATGGCAGGGCCGCTGGTGCTCCTCTACATCTTCAGCATCGGGCTGGCCTGGCTCGTGGGCAGGAAGAGGAAGACCGAGACATAACGCCCGATGTCCAACTCCCAACTTCCAAGGGGTTGGGAATTGGCGTCTTGGGAGTTGGGCGTTGTCGGCGTCAGTACGATTTGGCGAACCAGGCGTGCGCCGTGGCGGCGCCGCCGCACTTGAGGCAGTGCTTGCCGGCCGCCGGCGCGCTCGAAAACGGAATGTTCCGGATCGTCGCCTGCGTTTCGGCCTTGATGGCCGCCTCGCACGCGGCCGGCCCGCACCAGGGCGCAATCACGAAGCCCGGCCGTCCTTCCATGATGGCCTTGAACTCCTCGTAGCTGTCGGTCGTCGACGTGTGCTCTTCCCGGAACGCCAGCGCCCGCTCGTACAGGGCGCGCTGAATGGCGGCCAGGAGCTCCTCCACGCGGCCCGCGAGGCCGTCCATCGGGACGAACGACTTCTCGCGGGTGTCGCGCCGCGCCAGCACGACCTGCGACTTTTCGAGATCCTTGGGGCCGATCTCGAGGCGCAGCGGCACCCCGCGCATCTCCCACTCGTTGAACTTCCAGCCGGGCGTCTGCGACTCGCGGTCGTCCAGAAAGACACGCATGCCCCGCGCGACGAGCTCGTCGCGGATCGCCTGCGCCCTGGGGAGGACGGTCTCGCGCCAGTTGCCTCTCGGAATCGGCACGATGACCACCTGATACGGCGCGATCCTCGGCGGCAGAATCAGCCCGCCCTCGTCGCCGTGCACCATGATGACGCCGCCGATGAGACGGGTGGACACGCCCCACGAGGTCGTGTGGACGTACTGTACCGACTTGTCGCGCGCCTGAAACTTGATGTCGTAGCTCTTCGAGAAGTTCTGGCCGAGGTTGTGCGACGTGCCCGCCTGCAGCGCGCGTCCGTCGCGCATGAGCGCCTCGATCGAGTAGGTGCGCTCGGCGCCCGCGAACTTCTCGCTGTCGGTCTTCTGCCCGTCCACGACCGGGATCGCCAGCTCCTGCTCCGCGAAGTCCTTGTAGACCGCGAGCATGCGCAGCGTCTCTTCCTGCGCCTCCTCCGCGGTCTCGTGAGCGGTATGCCCCTCCTGCCAGAGAAACTCGGTCGTGCGCAGAAAGAGGCGCGTGACCTTCTCCCACCGCACCACGTTCGCCCACTGATTGATCAGGATCGGAAGGTCGCGCCACGACTGGACCCACTTGGCGTACATCGTCCCGATGATCGTTTCCGACGTGGGCCGGACGACCAGCCGCTCCTCGAGCTTCTCGTTGCCGCCGTGCGTCACCCAGGCGACCTGCGGCGCAAACCCTTCGACGTGCGCGGCCTCGCGCATCAGGAGGCTCTCGGGAATGAACAGCGGGAAGTACGCGTTGACGTGGCCGGTCGCCTTGAACCGGCGGTCGAGCCCCTGCTGGATCAGCTCCCACATCGCGTACCCGTACGGACGGATCACCATGCAGCCCTTGACGGGCGAGTAGTCGGCCAGCTCCGCGCGCCGGACGACGTCGATGTACCAGCGGCCGAAATCCTGGGACTGCGGCGTGATTTCAGTGGGAAGGTCGGGGATCTGTTCTGTAGACATGTGCATGTGGGCGGACCTGAAGGTCCGCCTCTACGGAAGAATGAAGCATGTAGAGGCCGGCCTTCAGGCCGGCCTGATGCGATCGGCGATATGTTTCTTCCAGTGTAGATCGTCGCGCGACGGAAAATCGGACCGGAAGTGCGCGCCGCGGCTTTCTTCGCGCCGGAGTGCGGCGCGGGCGATCAGCCAGCCGACCGTGGCCAGGTTGGCGAGGCGGCGCAGCTCGGGGTCGCACGCCCCGGTCTGCCGGGCCGCGGCCACGGCGCCGACCCATGCTGCGAGACGCTCGACCGCTTCGTGCAGCGGCCCGCGCGCGCGCACGAGCCCGACGGCGCGCCACATGAGATCGCGCACGTCGGATGCCGACGGGGTTGACTCGGTGCCCCGAGCCGGCCAGGCGGCGTCGTCCACATCGATGCCGGCGAGCCGGGCCGCCTTCGGGGCGCCCTGCATGGCGGCCGACGCACGCGCGCCGAACACGAGGCCTTCGAGGAGCGAGTTGCTGGCCAGGCGGTTCGCCCCGTGGACGCCGGTGCACGCCACCTCGCCGGCCGCAAAGAGCCCCGGCAGCGACGTCCGGCCGTCGAGGTCGGTGGTCACGCCGCCCATCAGATAGTGCGCCGCCGGGCTCACCGGAATGCGGTCCCGCGCCAGATCGAGGCCGGCGTTCGCGCACGCGCGCGAAATCGTCGGAAACCGGGTGCGGACGAACCCGGCGTCGAGGTGCGCCATCGTGAGGTAGACGGGCGCGCCGGTCCGCTGGACCTCGCGGAACATCGCGCGCGCCACCAGGTCGCGCGACGCGAGGTCGCCGGCCGGCTCGTACCGCTCCATGAACGCCTCGCCGGCGTCGTTGATCAGCCGTCCGCCCTCGCCGCGCAGCGCCTCCGACAGCAGAAAGCGGGGCGCGCCCTCCACATTGAGCACGGTGGGATGGAACTGCACGAACTCGAGGTCCATGACGCGGGCGCCGGCACGAGCGGCAATGGCAATCCCGTCGCCGGTCGCGCCCGCCGGGTTCGTGGTGTCACGAAACACCTGACCGGCGCCCCCCGTGGCCAGCAGGGTCTGCCGCGCGGTGACGGCGCCCTGCACGCCCGCGGCCGTCACGAATGTCGCGCCGGAGCAGGTCCCGCTGTCGACCGTCAGATCGACGGCCATCGCGTCGTCCATCACGCGGACGCGCGGCCGGCCGCTCACGCGCGACCCGAGCAGCCGGGCGATCTCGCGCCCGGTGGCGTCCTTCGCGTGCAGCACGCGCCGGACGCTGTGCGCCGCTTCGCGGCCAAGCGCCGGCTGCCCTGACGCCTCGCGGTCGAACGCGGCGCCCCATTCGATCAGCTCGCGGACGTAGCGCGGGCCTTCGCGCACGAGCACGTCGACCGCCTCCGCCGCGCAGAGGCCGTCGCCGGCCGCCATGGTGTCGCGCGCGTGCAGCGCCGGCGAGTCGTCCGGACCGATCGCCGCGGCAATTCCGCCCTGCGCGTACCCGGTATTGCTCTCGCGTGGATCCGCCTTGGTGAGCATGATGACGTCGCCTCGTTCGGCAAGCGAGAACGCGGCCCGCAGACCGGCGATGCCGCTGCCGATGACGAGGAACTCGGCGTCCAGATGCACGGTGCTATCCTATCAATGCTTTCGTGCCCTCTGATCTCCTCAAGGACGCGGTTCGGGTCGATGTCAGGACCGGCGCGCACGTCTCCTCGATCCTGATCGGCGACGGTCTCGCGGACCGCGCGGGCGAGATCTTCGATGCGCATCACCTCGGTGCGCGCCGCTTCGTCATCTCGACACCCGTCATCTGGCGGTTTCACGGGGAGCGGATCGGACGGGCGCTCGGCGGCGTCGAGCCGATCCTGATCCCCGACGGCGAGCGCTTCAAGAACCTGCAGACGGTCTCGCGGATCTACGACGGGCTGATCCGCGCAGGCGCGGATCGCGGGAGCGCGATCGTGTCGGTCGGCGGCGGCGTGGTCGGCGACACCGCCGGGTTTGCGGCGGCGACATTCCTCCGCGGCATCGCGCTCGCGCACGTGCCGACGACGCTGCTCGCGCAGGTCGACAGCTCGATCGGCGGCAAGGTCGGCGTGAACCATGCGCTCGGCAAGAACCTGATCGGCGCCTTCCATCAGCCGGAGGCGGTCCTCATCGACCCGGGGCTGCTGGCGACGCTGCCGCGCCGCGAATTCCGCTCGGGCCTGTACGAGGTCGTCAAATACGGCGTCATCGCCAGCCGCGACCTGTTCGAGCGCGTCGCCCGCGAGTCGACGGCGATCTTCGCGCGCGATCCGGGCGTGCTGCTGCCGGCCATTGTCGAGTCGTGCCGCATCAAGGCGGAGGTGGTGTCGAAGGACGAGCGCGAGAGCGGGCTGCGCCGCATCCTGAACTTCGGACACACGGTGGGCCACGCGCTGGAAGCGGTCACCAGGTACCGGCGGTTCCGCCACGGCGAGGCGATCGCCTACGGCATGCTCGCGGCCGCCGACCTGGCCGTCGCCCGGGGCGCGCTGGCGGATCGCGAGCGGCAGGCGCTCTCGAGGCTCCTCGCCCAGCTCGGCCCGCTGCCGCCGATCGTCGACCTCCCGGTCGCCGAGATCCTCGAGGTCGTCCGGCGCGACAAGAAGGTGGTCCACGGCAAGCTGCACGTCGTGATTCCGATCCAGATCGGCGCGACGCTGACGATCGATGACGTCACGGAAGAAGAGCTCCAGGCCGTGCTCGAGCGCCTGGGACTGCAGAAGAGGAAGGGGCCGGGCTAAAGCCCGGCACTACGTACCGTACGTAGTGCTCAGTACCGTACGTAGTGCTCGGCTTTAGCCGAGCTCAGCACCGTACGTCGTGCCCTCGGCTTGAGCCGAGTACGTAGTGCTCGGCTTGAGCCGAGCCTAACCGGACTCGGCGATGCCGTAGTCGCGCAGCTTCTGGACGAGCGCCTTGTAGCTGACCTGCAGGGCCTCCGCGGCGCGCGCGCGATCGCCGGCCGCGTCCGTGAGCGCCTGCCGCACCTTCCGCCGCTCCACTTCCTCGGTGACGCGCCGGAGCGCGTCGGCAAGCGTGCCCGACAGATCGATCCCGCTCCATGGATCCGGCGGCGTCTGCGCGCCGGCCGCCTCCCCCCCTCCCGGCACCCGGAACGACAGATTCAGGTGCCGCGGCTGGATGACGTCCCCGTCCGACAGAATCACCGCCCGCTCGATGCAGTTCTGCAGCTCGCGCACGTTCCCGGGCCAGCGGTACGCCGCCAGCTCCTCGAGCGCCGCCGCTGACAGCTTGAGTGTCGGCTTGCGCAGGTCGCGGCAGAAGCGCTCCACGAAGTGGCGAGCCAGGATCGGGATGTCGCCGGTGCGGGCGCGCAGCGGTGGCACCGTGATGGGAAACACCGAAAGCCGGAAGTAGAGATCCTCGCGGAACTGGCGGGCGGCCACGGCGGACTTCAGATGCTTGTTGGTGGCGGCCACCACCCGCGTGTCGACGTGCAGCAGCGTCGTGCCGCCGACCCGTTCGAACTGCCGCTGCTCCAGCGCGCGCAGAATCTTCGCCTGGAGCCCGATGGGGAGATCGCCGATTTCGTCGAGGAAGAGCGTTCCACGATGCGCCATCTCGAACCGGCCCTGCTTGCGGGTGGTGGCGCCGGTGAACGCCCCCTTCTCGTGGCCGAAGAGCTCGGTCTCGAGCAGCGTCTCGGGAATGGCCGCGCAGTTGATCGCGACAAACGGCCCTTCGGCACGGGGGCTGAGCGCGTGCAGCGCCCGCGCGAAGAGCTCCTTCCCCGTGCCGCTCTCGCCCTCCAGCAGCACCGTCGCATCCGTCGCCGCGGCCCGGTGCAGCTGCTGCAGTACCTGCCGGAGCTGCCCGTCCTCTCCGATGATCCGCGGCGCGCCGCGGCGCTCGGCCAGCTCCTCTTTGAGGAGGAGGTATTCCGAGAGCATCCGCCGCTGCGCGATGGCGCGTTCGACCATGAGCACGAGGTGGTCCGGCTCGACGGGCTTGGCCAGAAAGTCCATGGCGCCTTCCTTCATGGCGGTCACCGCGTCGTGGATGCTGCCGTACGCCGTCATGACGACCACCTGCAGCTCGGGGTCGAGCTCCTTGGCTGCGCGCAGCACGCCCAGGCCGCTCCCGGACGGCAGCTTCAGGTCGGTGAGGACGACGGCCGGGCGCGACCGGCGCAGATGCTCGACGGCCTCCGGCTCGTCGCGCGCTTCGATGACGACGTGCCCCTGCGCCTCCAGGGCAAGGCGCAGCATCGTCCGCAGCGAATCTTTGTCTTCGACCAGGAGGACGGGGAAAGAGGACAGACTGACCTTATCGGACCCACCCGGCAGGGACACCCGCGCGGCGGGCCTCGTCCTGGATGGCGGCGATCGCCTTCTGCTGCTGGCCGATCTCCTGCTTGACGCGCTCCAGCTCGGCAAGCGCCTTCTGACGCTCGGTGGCGATCACGTCGCGCTGGGACGGATCATCGCGGTTGACGAAATCGGTCGTGAGCGCGTTGATGCGGCTCTGCAGCGCCTCTGCAAACGTCTGCGCGCGCGCCAGCGCATCGCGGGCGGTCGCCACGCGCGTCCGCCAGTCCGCTTCTGTCTGTGGCGCGGGTGGCGTCGCGGGAGCGCCGCCGGCGGGAGCCGGTGAAGCAGGCGCACCAGGCGGCGCAGCCGCCGGCGCGGGCTCTGCCGCGGGCGGTGCGGCCGGCGCCACGGGGGGTGGCGTAGAAGGCGGAGGCTCGGCCCTGAGCGTGTCGTTCGTGTACACCTTGCCGGATGAGGTGACGGCCTTGCGCCGCTCCGCCTCCTGCCGCGCCACATCGGCGAGCGACTGCGCCTGCGCGGCGCTCGCGGCGAGGATGAGTGCGGCAACGGCCCGGAACGCGACCTGTGAATACATGTGCAGTCGTATGGCCTGAGGGTCACTACGATTGTCAGGCTCACGGATGCCCGCGTCAAGGCTGCCGGATCGTCAGCGGAGCTCGTGCCACGACAGTATCCGGATGCCATCGGGATCACCGGAATCGGTGGGGCGGGACAGCGTCATTGCCACCGTGCGGCGGCTGCCGGTCGGTCCATAGGCCCGGCCGATCAGGACGAGTGCCGGCGGCTCGTTCTCGGCCTCGGGATCGGCATATTCAGCCACCCAGACGGCGAGGTAGATCGACGACTCTCGAGCGCCGGGCACCAGGTCGCCCAGACGGCCGTATGCGTAGAGCCGGCACGGTGCGGCCGCTCCCGCCAGGGCGTTCACCTCAATGGTGGCCTGCGCCAGATCGAGCGTCACGGCGCCAATCCGACGGATGCCGGTCGCGGCTCCGTCCACGAAGCGCGACACCTCGTCGCCATCGGCAATCCGCTGCCAGTCGGGAACGCCGGCGAGCTCCTGGGCGACCGCGGCCGCGGCACCCTCTGCGGCATAGAACGTCTCGATCCCGTGGCGGAACGCCGCCGCAATCATCGTTTCGCTGACCGTCCCGACGACCATCGCGGAGCCGAGCGCCGCCAGCAGCGCCGTCGACATCAGTGCGGTGACGAGCGTCATCGGCGCTTACCCGCCCGCATTCCGATTTCGAAGCGTGACGTCGAACTCCACCGGCAGATCTGGAATGAATCGCTCGGCCGACGTCGACGTGCCTCCGCGCGTGAACAGCGCGCCCGACGCGCCGCGCATCGACGCGAGCGCCGCGCGCAACCGCACCATCACGCGCACCCGGCCAATCCTCCGCAGATCCTCATCAAAGGGACTGCCCGTCTCCGGGTCCGCTTCCCATGGGCCGTCCTGGAATACGGCCGGGTCGAGCGAAACGCCGCCGGCATCCATGTACGTGAATGCCAGGCCGACCACGTGATCGACGAGCGGAAGGTCGGTGACGGCGCCGTCGTACTGCATCAGCTGAAACGTGTCGGACTCAGGGTCGCTCTGAAGGTAGTAGGTACGCGAGACGATGTCCTCGGTCTCCCAGGGCACATAGCGGACACTCACCGCATCCGGACGAAAGGTCACGCCGGCATCGATGTCGCTTTCGCGGGCGCCTACGCGATAGGGCATCACCGCCGCCGCACCGGCTGGCCGGCCCGCCCCGGCCATGAGGAGATCCCGGGCGATCGAGTCGACGGCCACCCGGAGCCGCTGGTGCATCTCGGCCATCTCCGGCTGCGCCTGAAAGATGCCTCGCGCGGGATGTACGAGCGCCAGGACGGCCGCGGTGACAGTGAGGGAAATGAGGCTCGCCACCAGCGCCTCTGTCATTGTGACGCCCGCCTCGGATCTCCAGCGCCGCAGGATCATGGGACGTTTCGAGCCTTGACGGTGATCAGACGGCTCGCGGGAAGCTGTCGGCCCGGCCGGAACACCTCGACCGTGATCACGACCGCGTCCTGCGGATCCAGCGGAAGCGGTTCGATCCTCGACCGGCGGACAAACCCGGTGAGATGCTCCTCGGATTCACCCGGCGGAGCTGCTGCAAACGCCGCCGAGCGCAGCTCCTCCATCTTCTGCTCCGCCAGCACGGCGGCGATCGTGGTGTCGCGGGCGTCGCTGGTGGCACGAGTGGCGATCGCAAAGAGCTGTACGAGCGCAGCTACGCCCGTCACCAGGAGCGCGCTGGCCACAAGAACCTCTACGAGCGAGAATCCAGGTACGCCGGTCAGCCGGGGCCGAGGGCGGTCACTTGAACCAGCCATGATGCCCGCTGTCAGGGCAACGGGCATGCCCTGGGCATGGACTCCTGTGACCTGTTGACCGATAAGAACTTAGAGGCTTGGGCGAGAGATGCCCGGGCAGAATCTGCCTCCTCCCTCCCCGGTTGCCGATGCAGGATCGTCGTCCGGGCCCCTGAAGCGTCGTCAGCCGGGCCGCAAAGCCGGCCCGCCATATTCGTAATCGGGATGTCGCAAAATGCCACATGCAGCGAGCAAAATTCCCTAAAATTCTTTCCAGTCAATCACTTAGCACGGGAACGCATCTTGTTGATCGGGGGTACATGCGCGGCCAGGCCGAAGGCTTCACGCTCATTGAAATCCTGATCGTGGTGGCCCTCATCGGCATTCTCGCGGGGATCACCGCACCGACGGTCAAAGCCGGCATCGACCGTTACAGCGTCATCTCCGCCGGGCAGCAGGTGGGCAGCACGGTTCGCGCGGCCCGCTTCCAGGCGGTGGCCAGGAATCGCCTTCTGGAACTCCGATTCGACACCGGCGCCGGGACGTATCAGGTCTTCGACGACACGACCAATGTGGCTGTCGGAAACGTGCAGACGCTGACGGCCGGCGTGAGTTTTGACGCGGGCACCGTGGACATTCCGTTTGAAACCGACGGGAGGCCGACGGCAGGCGCCTGCCCGTGCACCATCATCGTGACGGATGGCAACGCGGCGTACGACAGAACGGTCACGGTATCCACGAGCGGGCGGGTGCAGCTTGAGTAGAACCGGTTTCATAACCGACCACGGGCGCCCAATTCCGTACGTAGTGCCGGGCTTCAGCCCGGCTAAAGCCGGGCACTACGTCGGTTATGAAACCGCTTCTAGAAGACGCCAGGACGGCTTCACGCTCGTCGAGGTCCTGATCTGCACGCTGATCCTGACGACCGGCATGCTGTCCATTGCCGCGCTGCTGGGCGTCACGACGCAGATGCACCTCGGCGCGCGCGAGGCGGCACGGGGCACGCGGCTCGCCGAAGAGAAGATCGACGAGCTGATGAAGCTCAACTTCAACACGGCGCCTTCCGTGGCGGTCGGCGGCAGCCTCGTCAACGATGTGGCCAACTACTTCGAGGAGCCGGTCGAGGGCATCACGGTGCGCTGGGAGGTCGATGACGGTCCGGTCCTCGACACGCGCGTGCTCACCGTGCGGGTTGAGAACCGCCGCGCGCGGCAGTTCGGACGACAGGTCGAGCTGAGCACGATCATCCGCCAATGGTGAAAGACACCCGCGGCTTCACGCTCGTCGAGTTCCTCATCGCGATGGCGATTACGGCCGCCGTCCTCGGCGGCACTGTCGCGCTCGCGTCGCAGATCCAGCGCTCGTACAGCACCCAGCTCGACGACACGACCGCCGAGGAGGAAGTCCGGTTCGCCCTCGACTGGATTTCTCAGGCGCTCCGGAACGCGGGCACGAACCCGTACGGCATCTCCGTGTCGACGTGCGCGTCGGCGGCGTTCAGCGCCATTACCCTCGATCCCGACGGCGACGGCGATGATGATGACGTGCAGATTCATGCCGATATCAACCCGCCGGACGGACTGCTGGGCGGCCAACCCGGGGCATGCGGCGACCCGGTTAACGGAGCAGGCGAGGACGTCACGATCGCCTACGATCCGGATGAGCTCGTGATCACGCGGCAGGACAACAATGCCGACGACGATCCGGTCACGATGACCGAGCCGGTCATCGGCGGCCTGACCTTCACGTACCTGAATTCGGCGCGCGTGGCCACGACCGATCCCGACCTCGTGGCGTACGTCCAGGTGGCCATCACCGCCCGGTCGCAGGCTCGCACGTCGATCCAGGCCGGCGAAGCCGCCGCGTATGCGCTCACCACCGAAGTCCGGCTGCGCACGCGGTAGCCATGCAGACGATGCCGCACGCTTCATCGACCGCCCGCAGCGAGCGTGGCTCCGCGCTCATCGGCGTGCTGCTCCTGCTGATGATGATGTCGGCGCTGGCCGCCGCGCTCGGCGTGAGCGGACGCACCGAGACGCTCGTCGCCCGCAACCACGCGTCGGCGGCGCAGGCCCGCACCGCCGCCGAGGCGGGGCTCAATCATGCGGTCCAGGTCGTCGTCGACCACATCCGCTCGATCGATCCGGGCGCCGTCGAACCAGGTCTCGACGCGCTGCTCGCCGACCTCAGCGTCCTCGACATCGACCTCGGCACCCCCATCGATCTCAACGCGGCGTCCGATTCGACCGCTGAATACGAAGTGGCCGTCATGGACGAGGACGATCCGGCTCGCGGTGCCGACGCGACGATCCTGAACGGCGACGGCGATGCCACCAACGACGAAGACAACGTGGCAACCACCGACAACAACCTGAAGCTCATCGTCCGGGCCATCGGACGGGCCAAAGACAGCACGACCGTCACGCTGGAGGCGGTGATCGGTCCGTACGATCTGGGGGCGCTCGTCACCAACGGCGACCTGGACATCTCAGGGAGCGTCGACATCGACGGCACCAACGGGGACGTCCATTCCAACGGAGACATGGTGATCTCCGGCGGATCCGCCTCCATCTCGGGCACTATCAGCACGTCCGGCGAGTACACCGGCTCGCTCGCAGCCATCGAAGGTGCGCCGGAAGTGCCGCTCCCGACCGTGGATCCCGAGGATTACCTGCAGCATGCCGACTTCATCCTGACGTCGGACGGCACGATGACGGACGGCGCCGGCACGGTCCTGTGCACGTGGTCGGCCGAGACGTCCTGCAACTCCTGGGAATGGTCGGCGGGGAGTCAGACGTGGACGATGAACAGCAACTCGGCGGTGGACGGCACGTACTACGTCGAAGGCAACGCCACCATTTCGGGCAGCCCCGGCAGCTTCTCCGGCAAGACCCCGGATCCGTGGAACGTCACCCTCATCGCGGAAAAGTCGATCGATATCAGCGGCAGCCCCGATATCGCGCCCGAGACCAACCAGCTCCTGTTCGTGGCGGGGGGCGATCTGGAGATCTCCGGCGGCCTCGACAGCACCGACCCGCTGTCGGCGCAGGGGCAGATCCTGGTTCACGAGCAGATCAATTTCAGCGGCAGCCCCTCGCTCTTCGGTCAGATCGTGGTCGAGAACGCCGAGGACGTCGAGACGCTCGTGCACACCAACTCGATCAGCGGCAGCGTCGCAATCACGTACAACGGCGGGCTGGGCTCCAACCTGTACACCGTGACGGGCTGGCGGGAGGTGCGGTGATGCGTGTGTGCCGGTCCCTCTGGACGAGCGCGTTCGTGCTGGCAGTCCTTGCGTCCAGCGCGAGCGTCGATGCGCAGTCGCTCGGTGACATGGCACAGCGGAGCGCGGAGCGCGCTCAGCAGAAGGCCGCGCGGACCTACACGAACGACGATCTGCCGGCCCCGGCGCCAACGACTGTCGCCGCCACCAGTGTCGCCGCGGAGCCTGTCGCCGCGCCGGCGCCGGCGCCCCCCGCTGATACGGCCGCAGCTGACACGGCCACGCCGCCGGCCGGCGACAGCACGCGTCGCCCCAGAATCATCGAGAACCCGGCAGCGGGAACGGCGAACGTCGTCTGGGAGGCCCCGGCGAACAAGCCCGACGAGGCGCAGTGGCGCAGCCTGATTGGCGGCCTGCGCGCCCGCATCAGCAAGACCGTGGCTGATATCACGGCCGCGGAGGCGCATTTGACAAGACTTCAGGACGGACCCCAGACCGCGGCCTCTGCGAGGGATCGCCTCCTCCTCGAAAAGACGCTCGCGAAGCGCCGGCACGATGCCCGGATGCTCGGCGAGGAGCTCTCGATGCATCTCGGCCGGGCCGCGGGCGACGGCGTGCCGCGGGAGTGGACCGACTAGTTACGCGGCCGGAAAGCTCACGTCGACGCAGGCGCCGCCGGCCGGCGAGGCGCCGATGGCGACGCGCCCGTTGTGCATGACCACGATCTTCTGCACCACCGAAAGACCCAGTCCCGTTCCTCGTGATCGCGTCGTAAAGAACGGCTGAAACACCCGCGCGCGGTCCCCTTCGGGAATTCCGGGACCGTTGTCCGATACGGTGATTCGGCAGGTCCGGCGCCCCTGGTCAACCCTCCCCTCGATGACGACCTGCGGCCGGATCCCCGCCGTCTCGCACGCCTCCACCGCGTTGCGCAGCAGGTTGCCGAACATCTGCCGCAGCAGGACCTCGTCGCCCAGGATCCGGCCGAACTCGCCGCTGATGTCGATCGTGGCCGCCGCGGGAAGCTCGTGTCGCAGCTCGTCGGTCGCGCGCCGGATCAGGGGCTCCAGCGCCACCGGCGCGAGCAGGGGCTTCTCCGGACGCGCGAAGTTGAGGAAGTTCGTCACGACCTGGCCGAGCGTCTCGGTCTCCTGTCGGATGGCCAGGACATACGGACGGTACGCGGCCGGCAGCCCCTCGGGCGCCAGCAGCCGGCTGTATCCGTGGATCGTGGCCAGCCCGTTTCTGAACTCGTGCGCCAGCCCGGCGGTCAGCTCGCCGAGCCGTGCGAGCGTCTCCTTCAGCCGCAGCTGCTCCTCGAGCTCGATGACGTTCGTGAGATCCGAGAAAAGGCAGATGGCTGCGGGGTCGCGGGCATCGCCAAGCGGCGACACGCTCACGCCGAAATGCACGGGGCCGTCGGGAGTGTCCATCTGCACCGATCGGCGGACGATCGGTTGCCTGGTGGCCAGGCATTCCTCCATTACCTCCCTGAGCGCCGGCGCGGCTTTGAGCAGGTCGCGATAGTCGGCGCCCGGTTCGGCGGCGCCCACGCGAAGCAGGCGGTGCGCCGCCGGGTTGAGGATCTCGACCCGGCCCGTGCCGCCCACGACTAGCAGACCCGCCGTGAGGCTTTCGACGATCTGGCTGCTGAGACGCTCCGAGGCGACCGCTCGCGCCGACATCGCCGCCTCCTGCTGCTTCAGCCGCGCGATCGCCTCCTCGAGGGCCGAAGACACGAAGTCCCCTTCGGGGCCGCCATCGGCCCGCAGGTGCCTGCGGGCCTGCCGTGCGCCCGCGACGAACTTCAGCACGGCAAACGTCAGCACGGCCACGAGCGCCGCGACCATGGCGGTGAGGCCGAGCAGGACGTAGGCGGACTGAGTCATGGGTAGCAGGCGGACTGAGTCATGCGCAGGGCGGGTCCTTTCGGACCCGCCTCAATAAAACGAAAGATACCAGGCCAGGATCGGCCTGCCGGCCACCGCCGCGACGAGCGCCCCGAGCGCGAGAAACGTCCCGAACGGCAACGCCGCCTGCATCGTGCCCTTCCCCGAGGCGAGGAGCGTAAGGCCGGCGATCGAGCCGGCAAAGGAGGCGATCACCAGTGTGAGAATCATGAGAGGCCAGCCGAGAAATGCGCCGACCATGGCCAGCATCTTCACGTCGCCCATGCCCAGCCCTTCCTGGCCGCGAACGCGGCGATAGGCCTCGGCAATCGCCAGCGGAATACCCGCGCCGGCCGCGATGCCGACAAGCGACGAGAACCATCCGGGCGGCAGGAACCAGCTGGCGAGGAACCCGAGGGCGGCTCCCGGCAGCGTGATCGCGTTCGGCAGGATACGGTGCTGCAGGTCGATGACGAACAGCACGATGAGCGCCGAGGCGAACATCAACCGGACGGCCAGCAGCGGCGTCGGGCCGTAGACGGCGAGGCCGCCCGCAAACACCACGGCGGTCGCGGTCTCGACGAGCGGATAGATCGGCGAGATCGGCGCCCCGCACGTGCGGCAGCGCGCCCGCAGCACGAGCCAGCTGGCAACCGGGATGTTCTCGTACCACGCCAGCGTCCGGCCGCACGAGGCGCAGCGGGACCCCGGCCACACCACCGATTCGCGCCGCGGCAGCCGGTGAATGCAGACGTTGAGGAAGCTGCCCACGATGAACCCTGCTGCCGCGAAGCCGAGCAGGAGCGAGGGTGGCATCTAGTGGTACGTCTTTCCCAAATCGGGACTGGCCGCTCCGATGTCGCGGCCAGCAGATTCGCTGTCGAAAGGCTGTCGCGAATGGTAGTGCATCAGTTGAGACTGTCCACTAGTGGACGAGCCGCTGGGGCTCAATCGGCAGCGGAAAGAGCCGCGAGCCGCGACCCAGCATCACGGCGCCGTCCTGGAGCACGTACGGCGTGCCGGCAGGGTCTGCCGGCAGTGCACGCAGGTAGCCTGCGCGCACGAGGTCGATCCAGCCTGAGGGCAGCGCACCGCCCCGCTGCCGGTACGCGTCGACCATCTGGCGGAGGCGGTCCATCTGATCCATCGCGTCGAGCTGCTGGAGGCGCCGGACGGCCTCGTTGCGCAGCGCCTCTGTTTCCGCGCTGCGCGCGAACTGCTCCCACAGGATTCGCGACGACCCGCGGCTGCCCCCCTCCGCCAGCGTCGTGGCCGCCAGCGTGGTGAGCCAGAACGGTGCGTTCGGGAACTTCGCCGCGCGGGTAAACCACTCGGCCGCCTGCTCGTAGTCGTGGCGCCACCAGTAGTGCACGAACCCGATGGCCTGTGCGAATTCCCACTTGGATGGCTGCGCCCGCAGGCCTCGATCGAGCAGCGCGATCGCCAAATCCGGCCGGCCGGGGCCGCCGGGCGGCGACTCGGCCAGGAAGAGCGACCCGAACAGATAGGCGACGTTGAACCGCGGCTCGAGCGTGGTTGTCAGATCCAGCAGCGGGTACAACAGCTCGTAGCGTTTGTCGGGATTCGCTGAGAGGCGGGTGCCGCCGTAATGCTGCACCGCGCGGATCCAGTACAGGTCGGCAACCAGCGACTGGTAGGACAGGGCCAGCCGCCGCATCGCCTCCGGCGACCGCACGTACAGGAACTCCGGAGCGTCGGACGCGGGAGGGCCGCCGCCACGCTCGTGCACGGCCTGGAGGCCGATGACGGCCGCCATCAGGGTCGCCATGACGGCAAGCGCCACGCCCGGACAGCCGGGCCGCCCGCTCATTTGAAGTCCCTTCTGGAGAAGATGACGACGGCCCCGACGAGAAGAAACGAGATGTACACGAGGCCATAGGCCGTCGTCGCAGCCAGGTACGACGGCGCCACCGGCAGGGCGTTGACGACCTGCGTCTTGATGTCAAAGGCCGCGAAGTTCGGCAGCACGTAGTACAGCCCCCGGGCCAGGTATGCGGCGGTCTTCGACTCCACCACCGCCTCGAAATTCCGCAGGTCGGCGTTGAAGTGGCCGATCACCCACAGCCCGAACGTCAGGCCCGCCGAGAGCAGCGGGCTCGAGAAGGTCGAGAAGAACAGCGCGATGGCGGTCACGAGCAGCAGCTCGACGACGATCAGGCCGATCGCGCGCAGCATGCCCGGATCGGTGGCCGGAGCGGGCCACACCGAGCGGGACGCCTCGGAGAACTGCGTGTTCATGTAGGCCAGCACCGCATAGAACGCGAGGGTCATGATCGCCACGTTCACGATCAGCGTGAGCGACAGGCCGGCGTACTTGCCGAGGATGAACTCGTGGCGGCGGATCGGCTTCGAGAGCAGGCTGTAGATGCTGCGCCGATCCACTTCCTTCCAGACGAGGCCGATGCCGATGAACACCGCAATCAGCAGCCCGAACGTGGCAATCGCAGCCAGCCCGAGATCCTTGATGATCTTGACGTCCTGCCCGGCCGTGAGCTGGCCGATCAGGTATGCGACGCCGATGAGGAGCGCCGCAAACGCGACGAGGCTGTACAGCACCTTGTCGCGCACCGACTCCTTGAAGACGTTGACGGCGACGTGTCCTATGACGCGCATATCTGAATGCCGGTCCGGTTAAAGCCGGACACTACGTATACTTCGGCTTGGCTAAAGCCAAGCACTACGTACACAGCTCGTACTTTGGCTTGGCTGAAGCCAAGCACTACGTACACAGCTCGTACTTTGGCTTGGCTAAAGCCAAGCACTACGTACACAGATCGTACTTTGGCTTGGCTAAAGCCAAGCACTACGTACACAGATCGTACGTAGTGCCCGGCTTCAGCCGGGCCCGTCAGGTTCCCGTCCCCAACCCCCGCTCGTGGGGCGCGGCGGCGACCTGCCGGACGAAATAATCCTCGAGCGTCTCGCGCAGCGGGTTGATCGACACAAGACTCGCGCCGCGGCCCGTGAGCTCCGCGATGGCGCGCTCGGGGGACACCGACAGCGGCACCTCCAGCGCGTAGCGGCGGTCCCCAAGCGGTGTGTCCCGTACGACCAGCTGCGTCATCTTCGCGTGCGCCAGGGCCGCATCATCCAGGCCGCCCACGACCAGCTCCCAGCCGCGCGCCTGAAACGCCACCAGATCCGTGAGCCGACCCACGCCCGCCAGGCGGCCCGACGCGAGGATGGCCACCCGGCTGCACAGCGCTTCGGCATCCGAGAGTACATGCGAGCTGAAGAAGACGGTGCAGCCGCGCTCGCGCAGCTGCAGGATGACCTGGCGGATCTCGCGCCGCCCCAGCGGGTCCAGCCCCGACATCGGCTCATCGAAGAACACGACTTCCGGGTCGTTGATGAGCGCCTGCGCAATGCCGACGCGCTGCAGCATACCTTTGGAGAACGTGCGCAGCTGCATCCGGCGCTCGGCGCCGATCCCGACCTGATCGAGGAGCGCGGCGGCCCGGCGCCGGCGCTCGGCGGGCGCGTAGCCGAAGAGGCCCGCAAAATACTGGAGGAGCTCCTCCGCCGTCAGATAGTCGTAGAAGTACGGATTCTCCGGCAGGTAGCCGATGCGACGCTTCATCCTCACGTCCCCCACGGGCTGTCCGAGAATCTCCGCTGAGCCGGAGGTCGGATAGATCAGCTGCATGAGCAGCTTGAGCGTGGTGGTCTTGCCGGCGCCGTTGGGCCCGAGACACCCGAAGACTTCCCCCTCGGAAACCGAGAGCGTCAGCCCCTCCAGCGCCACGTAGGGACGCGGACGCCAGAAGCCGACGCGGTAATGCTTGGTGAGCGCTTCCGTGCGGATAGCGGCCATGACAGGAAGGCCCCGGGCCTCAGGCCCCAGGCCCCTCAGGAACCTTGTGACGTCCTTTTGAGCTCGTACTCGATCGCCGCATCGAAATACGCGGGACGCAGCGTCGACGCGATCCGGATCCCGTTGATGAAGAACGTCGGCGTACCCGTGATGTTCAGCTTCTGCCCGAGCTGCGCGTCGGCGCGGACCAACTCGAGCACGGTGGAATACTGCGCATCGAAGTCGGTGACCTGGGCAATCTCGGCGAGCCCTTCCTTCACCCGATCGCGCGTCAGCGTGTCCTGATTGTCGAACAGCCAGGCTTCCATTTCGGGACCGCGGTTGCGGGTGCGCGCGAGCCGCACGGCGACGGCCGCCTCGCAGGCGGCGCTGTGGATCCCGCCGCTGTTGCACTCGGATTCGAGCGGATAGTCCACGTTGGCGAAGAGCACCTGGCCCGGATGCTGCGTCTCGTATTTCTGCTGGATCGCCTTGTAGGCGATGTAGGCCTGGCGGCAGGCGGGACACTGGTAGTCGTTGAATTTCGCGACCACGACACGGGCGCCGTTCGACGGAATCGCAAGGTCCACGCGCGGCTGCGATGCCAGCCATGCTTCGAACTGGGCGATCTCGTCGGCACCCAGCGTTTCGGTCGGGGCGGCGACCGCTTCCGCCATCGGGGCGCTTGCCGACACCGACTGCTCACCGGGGAACCAGACCAGCAGGCCGATCGACGCGGCAGCCCAGACGAGCGCCACGGTCAGGCCCGCGCCGCTCGCCGTCATCCGCCCGAGATCCGGGCCCACGCGGCCGGCGACCCCGCCGAGGTCGGAGGCCGCGGCGCCCGAGACCAGAAACAGGCCGATCACCGCCACATACATCGCCAGGCAGAGCGGGCACATCTGCCCCAGCACGAAGAACGACGCGTACCCGAGGTACAGCACCGCTGCCAGCCCGATCGTCGAGAGGACGAAGATGTAAGCGGCGACCCGGCCCGGCCGGTCGTCGACCGTGCTCTTGTCCGCCGGCGCCTTGGAACGAGCCTGTTCGTAGTGCCCGGCTTTCTTGTCCGCCGCAGCCTTGGCAGACCCCTGATCGTAGTGCCCGGCTTTAGCCGGGCCCGGGGCCGGCTTCATCCCAAACACCCCCAGCAGCAGCACGAGCGCCCCCCAGATCGCGCCGCCGGCCGCGACCGGGATGCCAAAGAGATAGCCGTAGCGGCTCGTCATCACCGCCTCGCAGCTCACGGTTTCGCTGACGTCGCAGAAGCTCGTATACGAGGGATCCGCGACCAGCCGGTAGTGCACGTAGAGCGAGGCGACCGATGCGCCAAGGGCAAGCGCCGCCAGGAGGATGATGAGCGCGCGGGCGTATGTCTTCATGGCTGTTTCTGACGCATCCTACAACAAAAACAGGCCCCAGGCCCCAGGGCTCAGGCCTCGAGAGCCCTGAGTGATCCTGCAGCCTGGGGCCTGAATCCTAAGCCCTGTGGCCTTCGGTGCTTACTGAAGCGCCTGGCCGTCCCCGATGGCGGCAATGGGCGCCTGAGTATCCTGACGAATCTGGCCCGATTCATCGGTCCCGAAATACCTCGTGCCGGTTGTGCCTGGAACATTCGGCGCGGCGGTCGCAAAGAACTGGGTCGAGGTCGCCCCCGCAGCGCCCCCGCATATGTCGGCGGCGAGCACCTGCGTACCAGCAGGGCCATCGGCAAGGACGAAGTCGTAACCGCTCTTCGGCGTTCCGGCAAACGCGGCCGTCAAATCAGCCGGAATGAAGGCGGGGCTGCCAGCGATCGGAGGCGTTGATAACCCGGCGGCGGCAGCGGTGACATCATAGCCGCCTCCGCCACAGCTCGATGCAAACGTCGCCTCGGCGCTGGTGATGGTCCGTGTCGAACCAATCGCCGATGCCTCGTTGCCCGACATGCGCGCACGCAGCAGGCCCGGCACCGCGATCGCCGCGATGATGCCGATGATCGCCACGACGATCAGCAGCTCGATCAGCGTAAAGCCCTTGTTGTCGTTCATTGTCTTCATTGGTCGCTCGCTCCTCACAGAAGGTGACAGTTGGCGTATCGCTCCAACCGTCAACTGCCAACTCCGTCTAACTGGATTCCGCCCGGCTCTCGCCTGGCGCCCGCCCTACCGCAACCGGCGTGCCGCAATAGACGAGGTCCAGAGATGGCTGTAAGCTGTGACTTTACAGTGACTTACGAACTCGACGATTTTGAGCGCGCCGTTGGAGGAGGCCGAAACTGACAAATTTTGTCAGGCCTGCGCGCCAATTAATGTCAGCGTAGCTTGAACTTCTTCACGTAGTACCGGAACGATCGGAAGCTCATTCCCAGGAGCTCGGCGGCCTTGACCTGCACGCCTCCGGCGCGTTCGAGCGCGAGCGTGATGTAGTGCCGGTAGAACTCCTCGCCGCGCTTCTCCAGATCGAACCCCTCGCCCAATTCGGGCAGCGGCCGCCCGCCCGATCCCTTCGCGCCGGGCGCGCCGCCTCGGCGGACGTCGTCTGGCAGGCTCTCAGGGAGAATCGCCTCGGTCTGCTCGAGGGCGACCGCGCGCTCGATGGCGTTCTGCAGCTCCCGCACGTTGCCGCGCCAGGGATGCTCCTGCAGGAGCCGGAGCGCGTCGGCGGAAATCGTGCGTACGCGCTTGCCCATCTGCGCGGTGAACTGCTGAAGGAAGTGTTCCGCCAGGAGCGGAATGTCCTCGACGCGCTCGCGCAGGGCCGGCAGCCGGATCGAGAGCACGTTGAGCCGATAGAAGAGGTCCTCGCGGAACCGTCCCTCCGTAACGCTCACCGGAAGATCCTGGTTCGTCGCGGCAATCACGCGGACGTTCGCCAGCACCTCTTCAGTGCCGCCGAGCCGCCTGAACCGGCGCTCCTGCAGCACGCGCAGCAGCTTCACCTGCATCGAGGGCGGCATCTCGGTGATCTCGTCGAGAAAGATCGTCCCTCCCTCTGCGGCCTCGATCAGCCCCTTCCTGTTCGCGTGGGCGCCGGTAAAGGCGCCGCGCATGTGGCCGAAGAGCTCGGACTCGAGCAGCGTCTCCGGCACCGCGCCGCAATTCAACGCCACGAACGGCCGGTCGCGGCGCAGCGAGTTGAAATGAATCGCGCGCGCCACGAGCTCCTTGCCCGTCCCTGACTCGCCGGTGATCATCACGGTGCTGCTCGTGACGGCGATGGTCTGAATCGTGGTGAACACCTGCTGCATCGCATCGCTGCGGCCGAGGATGCTCGAGAACTCGTGGCGCGTCTTGAGCGCGCGCTTGAGCAGGAGATTCTCCTCGCGGAGCCGGCGGGCGTCGAGCTGCCGGCGGACCTTGAGCCGCAGCTCGTCCATGCTGAACGGCTTGATCAGGTAGTCGACCGCGCCCAGCCGCATCGCCTCCACGGCCGTCTCCGTCGATGCGAAGGCGGTCATCATGAACACGACGAGATCGCGGTTGATCGTCTTGGCGGCGCGCAGCACGTCGACGCCGCCGAGGTCGGGCATCCGGATGTCCGACAGCAGCAGGTCGAATGACTCCGCCTCGAGCCGCGCGATCCCATCCTTCCCGCTCCCCGCTACGACGACGTCATAGCCGTCGCGGCGCATGACGATGCCCAGCATCTCGCGCATCGAGGGCTCGTCGTCCACGATGAGAATGCGCGGCCTGGCGGCCGATACCGGCGCCTGCGGCGGCTCGCCGATCGTCCCGGGTTTCGGCGCGCTCACGCGGCCCCTCCCTCGCTGCGGCTGCCCGGAGCCGCGGCCGGCTCGACCGCCGGCAGCGTCCGGATCGGCAGCCGCACGCGGACAGTCGTGCCGACGCCCACCGTCGAGGACACCTGAATCACGCCACCGTAGTCGGTGACGATCCGGTGCACGATGGCGAGCCCCAGGCCGGTGCCGCGGTCAAACGAGCTGCGGAACGGCTGAAAGATGTTGTCGAGCTCCTCGGCGGGAATGCCGTGGCCCTGATCCCGGACGCCGAGCACGACCTCGTCCTGCGCGTGCGCCGCATCCAGCTCCACCGAGAGCACGAGCCGGCCGCCGTGGGGCATGGCACGCAGGCCGTTGCTCGCGATGTTCCAGACGATCTGCCGGATCTGATTCTCGTCCGCCTCGTACCAGACCGGCTCGGCAGGGACGTCCATATCGACCACATGGTCCGCGTGCGCCTCGGAACTGTTGCGCAGCAGCACCGCCGCATCCTGCACGACCGTCCGCAGGTCGAGCCGCGCCACGGAAAACTTCTGCGGCCGCGCGTAGGCCAGAAACGATCGGATGGTGTCGTTGAGGCGATCCGACTCGCGCAGCACGATGTCCATGAGCTGCCGCTGCTCGTCGCTGAGCGGCAGCTCCTGCCGCAGCACCTGCATCGACCCTGACATCGCCGCGAGCGGGTTGCGGATCTCATGGGCGATGCCGGCCGCCATCTCTCCGACCGCGGCAAGCCGCTGCTGCAGGCGCGCGTTGCGCTCGAGTCGCCGCAGCTCGGTGACGTCCTGAAAGGTGAAGAGATACCCGCTGCGGCCGTTGGGCAGCGCAATCATCGTCACCATCAGACCGATGTCCAGCGTCCGGCCGTCGCCGGTCCGGTACTCGAACTCGAGGCGGAGGCTGCGCGTCTGCACGAGCGTGGCCAGCCGCGCCCGGAACGTGTCGGGCAGCTGCAGGACCTCGCCGGCGTCCTGGCCGGCCGCCTGCTCGGGCGGAATGCCGGTGATCGAGGCCGCGGCGCGGTTGAACGTCAGGATGCGGCCCTGGGCGTCGGTGGTGATCAGGCCGCTCAGGAGACCGTCGATCACGTACTCGTTGAACGCGCGGAGGTCGGCGATCTCGTGGGAGGCGTGCTCGAGGCGGACGTCGGCCGACCGCAGGCGCTCCGCCAGCGACCCTGAGAGGAGCGCGACGGCAACAAAGCCGAAAATATTGATGGCCAGCGTGTACTGGGCGAACCGTCCCAGCGGCAACGGGAGCGAGCTACCGCCCAGCCAGTCGGGAAGTGCGCCAACGTACTGTGCCGTGACCAGCCCGATGTACAGCAGCGCGCTGAGCAGGGCGATGTACAGCGCGCCACGCCGGAAGCTGAGCGTGCTCGCGGCGATGATGGGCAGGAAGTACAGCGACGAGAAGTAGCTGACGATCCCGCCGGTCAGGCCGATGAACCCGGTGACCAGGAGGACATCGACGGCCAGCTGCAGATCGGCCAGCCAGGGAAACCGCTCGATGACCCGCAGCGTCCAGATGTAGACGATGCTGACGGCGTAGGTCACGCCGATCAGCAGAAAGAACGGGTCGACCGGCAGCGCGCCGGGCCGGTTCAGCTCGATGAGCGTCGCCGAGCCGAGCAGCAGTGTGCTGACCACCAGGCGGACGGCAATGAGCGCGGCCACGCGCGCACGGAGATTCGTACTAGCCCCCCGTCAGCTGGCTGATCAGGCTGAAGATCGGCAGATACATCGCGATCACGATGCCGCCGACGACGCCGCCGAGCAGCGAAATCATCAGCGGCTCGAGCAGCGTGAGCAGCCCCGCCACCGCGACGTCGACCTCGTCCTCGTAGAAGTCGGCGATCTTGGCGAGCATCGTGTCGAGCGCGCCCGTCGCCTCGCCCACGCCGATCATCTGCACGACCATCGGCGGGAAGACGTCGGTCTGGCGTAGCGGCCCGGCCACCGTGTCGCCTCCCTCGATGCTCTTGCGCGTGGCGAAGAGCGCCTGCTCGACGACCGCGTTGCCGGCCGTCCGCGCCGTGATGTCGAGCGCCTCGAGAATCGACACGCCCGACGCGAGCAGCGTCGACAGCGTCCGGCAGAAGCGGGCCACCGCAATCTTCCGCATGAGCATTCCGAGCACCGGCATCTTCAGGACCAGCCGGTCGATCATCATGCGGCCGCCCACGGTCCGGTAGTACGCGCGGAGGGCGAAGGAGATGGCCACGATGGTGCCGATAATGACCGGCATGTACGCCACGAGGAAATCGCTGAGCGCAATCACGATCCGGGTCGGCAGCGGAAGGTCGGCGCCGAGCCCCGCAAAGAGCGAGGCGAAGGTGGGAATCACCTTCCACAGGATCGCGGCCACGACAACCGTCGCGATCACGATGACCGCCACCGGATAGACCATCGCCGACTTGACCTGGCTCTTCAGCTTGACGTTCTTCTCAATGTAGGTGGCCAGGCGCTTGAGGATCGCGTCGAGGATGCCGCCCGCCTCGCCGGCGGCAATCATGTTGGTGAAGAGCGAGTCGAACACCTTGGGGTGCTTCTTCATCGCGTCGGCCAGCGACGCGCCCGCCTCGACGTCGGCGCGCGTCGCCAGGATCACCTCGCCGAACTTCTTGTCCTCGGCCTGGGTGCCGAGGATCTCCAGGCACTGCACGAGCGGCAGGCCCGCGCCGATCATCACGGAGAACTGCCGCGTGAAGACGGCCAGGTCCTTGGCCTTCACCGACCGGGTCCCGACCTTGCGGCGCGCCTCCGCCCGCTTGTCCTTCACGGGATTGATCTTCGTGACCAGGATCTGCTCGCGCCGAAGGGCCGCGACGGCGGCATCGATGGTGTCGGCCATGAACTCGCCGTTCACGACCTGCCCGCCGCGCGCCCGCCCGCTGTATGCGAAAGTCGCCATACCCTACCGTCCCATCCCGGGGCGTACTGGTGGGGTGCCGGGGCGCCCGAGCCCCGCGCCTGCCACGACCCCGGTCCCGCGGTTGATCATGTCCTGCAGCTCCTCGCGGTTCGAGGACTTCTCCATCGCCGTCTCGAGCGTAATCAGCTTCCGCTGATGGAGCGTGGCGAGCGACTGATTCGCCGTCTGCATCCCGTACTTCTCCTGCCCCGTCTGCATCGAGGAGTAGATCTGATGCACCTTGTCCTCGCGAATGAGGTTCCGGATGGCCGGCGTCGGGATCAGGATCTCGAGCGACACGACCCGGCCGCCCCCGATTTTGGGACAGAGCGCCTGGCAGACGACCCCTTCGAGGACGAGCGACAGCTGCGTCCGGATCTGGCTCTGCTGGTGCGCCGGAAAGATGTCGATGATGCGGTTGATCGTCTGCGACGCGGAATTGGTGTGCAGCGTGCCGAACGTCAGATGGCCGGTCTCGGCGATGCGCAGCGCCGATTCCACCGTTTCGAGGTCGCGCATCTCGCCAATCAGCACGATGTCGGGATCTTCGCGGAGCGCCGCGCGAAGCGCGTTGCCGAAATTCTGGGTGTCGGAGTGCACCTCGCGCTGGTTGACGAGGCAGTTCTGATGCTGGTGGACGAATTCGATCGGGTCCTCGATCGTCAGGATGTGGTCGTGCCGCTCCTTGTTGATCTTGTCGACCATCGCGGCCAGCGTGGTCGACTTGCCGCTCCCGGTCGGGCCGGTGACGAGGATGAGGCCGCGCGGCTTCTCCGCCAGGGTCGCCAGCACCGCCGGCAGGCCGAGCTCCTGGAACGAGCGGATGCGCTCGGGGATCAGCCGGTACACCGCACCCACGGCGCCGCGCTGGTGGAACAGGTTGCAGCGGAACCGTCCGACCCCCTGGATGCCGAAGGAGAAATCGAGCTCGAGGGTCTCCTCGAAGCGCTTCTTCTGCGCGTCGGTCAGCACGCTGTAGGCCAGCTGCTTGGTGTCGGCCGGCGTCAGATCCGGCCCGTCGAGCCGCTCGAGGTGGCCGTGCACGCGGATCTGCGGCGGCGTCCGCGTCGCCAGATGCAGGTCCGATCCGTCCAGTTCCACGACTTTCTGCAGCAGCTCGGGTAATGTCATCTATGCCCTCTCGACAAATCCCAGATCCCAAATCCCAAAATGCCCTGGGTGCGTCTTGGGATTTGGAGTTTGGGATTTGGGATTTATTTCATCGTCTCCCGTACGACCTCATCGATCGTGGTCACGCCGTCCTTCACCTTGCGCAGCCCGCTCTGGCGCAGCGTGATCATCCCGTCCTCCATCGCCTTGCGCCGCAGCTCGAGCGCCGACGCGCCGACCAGAATCAGCTCGCGGAGCTCGTCGGTCACTTCCATGACCTCGTAGAGACCGACGCGCCCCTTGAATCCCGTACTGTTGCACTTGTCGCAGCCTTTGCCGCGCTGGGGGACGACGGTCTGCGCGTCTTCCGACGAGAAGCCAGCCTGCACCAGCGCCGGCACCGGCGTGGGGCACGGCTCGACGCAGTGCTTGCAGATCCGCCGCACCAGCCGCTGCGCGCAGATCAGGTTGAGCGAGCTGGCCACCAGAAACGGCTCGATCCCCATGTTCATCAGCCGGTTCACGGTGCTCGGCGCGTCGTTGGTGTGCAGCGTGGAGAGCACCAGGTGGCCCGTGAGGGCCGCCTTGATCGCAATCTCGGCGGTCTCGAAGTCGCGGATCTCGCCGACCAGGATGATGTTGGGGTCCTGCCGCAGGAAGCTGCGGAGCGCCGCCGCGAACGTGAGCCCGATGGTCTCGCGGACCTGTACCTGATTGATGCCGGTCAGGTTGAACTCGACCGGGTCCTCCGCCGTCATGATGTTGGTCTCGGTCGTGTTGATGCGGGAGATGGACGAATAGAGCGTGTTCGTCTTGCCGGATCCGGTCGGCCCGGTGACCAGCACCATGCCCCACGGCTTCAGAATGGCCGCCTCGAACCTCGCGAGCGGCTCGCTCTCGAACCCGAGCTTCGTCATGTCGAGCATCAGCTTGTCCTTGTCGAGCAGACGCATGACGATCTTCTCGCCAAACAGCGTCGGCAGACAGGACACGCGGAAGTCGATGTCCTTCGGCAGGCCGTTGTCCTGAAACCGGATCTTGATGCGGCCGTCCTGCGGCAGCCGCTTCTCCGAGATATCGAGCTTCGCCATGATCTTGATCCGCGACGTGATCGCGTCGCGGAACTTCATGGGCGGCGACATGATGTTGTAGAGCAGCCCGTCGATCCGGTATCGAACCCGCACTTCCTTCTCGTACGGCTCGATGTGAATGTCGCTGGCGCCCTTTTGAATCGCCGACATCAGCAGCACGTTCACCAGCTTGATGATCGGCGCCTCCTCGCCCTGCCTGGCGAGCATCTCGGGGCTGATCTCCTCGAGATCGTCGAGCACCTCGACGTTCTCGGCCTCCGCGGTGGCCGGCAGCTGTTCGAGCGCCTGGCTCGCCAGCTCCAGCGCGCTCGTCGGAGCAGCGCCGTTGCCGGACGCCTTGCCGTAGTACCGCTGGATCGCCTCCAGCACCGCGATCTCCGACGCCACGACCGGCTCCACGTTGTAGCCGGTCATGAAGCGGATGTCGTCCATCGCGAAGACGTTGGTCGGATCGGTCATCGCGATCGTGAGCGTGGCGCCCGCGCGGGCCAGCGGCACAATCTGGTACTTCCGGGCAGTTTCCGGCGGCACGAGCTTGACGACCGACGGGTCGACGGAAAAATCGGCGAGCGAGACGGACGGCACGCCGTACTGTTTGCTCAGGAGCGCCGTGATATCCGAGTCCTTGACGAACCCGAGCTTCACCAGGTTCAACCCGAGCTTCCCCCCGTGCTGGCGCTGATGATTCAGCGCCTCCTGGAGCTGCTCGACGGTGATGCGCTTCTCCTTGAGAAGCAGTTCGCCTATTCGGACGGCCATCGCAGATTAAAACGACACACGGGCGGCAATGCCCCAGCCGCGTTCGTCGGCCGAGCCGCCGCGGACGGCGTGCCCCTCGACATAGAGCCCGGACCGCACGGCAACGCTGGCGCCGGCGGTGGCGCTCCGCTCGCGGGCGCCGGTCGTATTGAAGCGCCCGCCGGCACGCACGCCGAGCCGCCGTGCCAGGAACCATTGCTCGGCGCCGGCCGCAACCACCCGCCGCGGCCCGGACGCGGTCTCGTAGGTGACGACATCGGCATCAAGCGCCACCGTCAGCGGCACGCCGGTCAGCGCCTCCGGATCGAACGCCACGCCCACACGCGTCTGCCGCGGCAGGCGCATCCCCTCAAATGCCGGCTGGAGCGCGTTGCGGATCCGGGCCCCGAGCCGCACCGGGCCCGCCACTGCCAGAAGCCCAGCATCGACATCGAACCGGCTGTCGGCGTCGCCGTCCTGCAGCGCCTCGCCCGCATCCAGGAGATCCGAGGTCGTGCTCATCCCCGCGCCGCTGCGCCCCGCATGGACCGTCCCTCGCACGTACTTGAGGGTCGCGCCCGCATGTACTCCGGCAATCAGTGTCTGGACCAGCGTTACACCCAGATGGCTTGCCGACAACGAACGGACCGGCACTCCCGCCGCTCTATCTTCTCGGTCTCCGCCCCCTGCGGCTGTAGGCCCGGATGGCTGTATGTCTGTGATGCGAAAGCGGTAATACGAAATGCCGACGGGCGGCGTCGCCAGCGCAAACCAGGAGGTCGTATGCCGCCAGGCGGCCGTTCCCTCCCCCGTTTCGACCTTCGCCCGCGCCAGCGCCATGTCGAGGAAAGGCCCCGCAGCCAGGCCGGCGGGATTCCACCACGTCGCGCTGCTGTCGGACGCCACCGCGACAAACGCGCCTCCCATCCCGAGGGCGCGGGTGCCCACCGATTCCGCCACCTGTGCGCCGGCGGTCGCCGGCGCTCCCGTCAGCCACAGGACGGCCGCGGTCAGGCACACCGTGAAGCGATCGGACCCCATCGCGCTATCGTAAGGGGTCGGAGGTCGTTTTTCGAGGACACTCGGGATCGGATCGGCACAGTGTCCTCGAAAAATGACTCCCGACCCCATTTTTCAGGAGGTCGAGTGACGATCGGGGAATCGCTGGCCGCCAGGATGCTCGGCGTCGTCCGCTCGCCGCGCCGCACCTTCGAGGCGGTCGCGGCGGCGCCACGCTGGGCCGGCGTGCTGACCCTGACGTGTGCCGTCACCGCGGCGACGGCGGCCGCCGTGTTCGAGACAGAGGTGGGCCGCCTGGCGCTGCTCGATCAATGGGAGCGGACGGCCGTCGCGTTCGGCCAGCGGGTCGACGACGCCACTTACGCCGCCCTCGCGGCGGCGAGCGACCAGGGCGCGGCATACGCCCTGGCCAGCTCGCTGGCGATGGGGCCTGTCCTTGCGCTGGGCGTGGCCGCCGCTATCCGCGCGGCCTTCGGGTCACCGGGGAATGCCGGATTCCGGCACGTGCTCGCGGTCGTCGCGCATGCCGGCGTCGTTCTGATGCTCCGCCAGATCGTCGCGGTCGTCCTCGCCTACGGGCGCGAGACCCTGGCCAGTCCGCTCACGCTCGGGATGCTCGTCACGACGCTGGATGAAGCGTCGCCGCTCGCGCGCCTGTTCGGAATCGTCGATCTCTTCGTCGTCTGGTGGATCCTCGTCCTGGCGATCGGCGTCTCGGTCCTGTACCGCCGCCCCGCACGCGGCATCGCCCTGACGCTTCTGGGCCTGTACCTCCTGCTGGCCGCCGCGCTGGCGGCCGCGATGGCGCTCAGCGGCGACGCCCTGTCGTGATCCGATGGCCCGTCAGCTCTCCCTCTCGCCCGTCCTGATCCGGTAGCTTTCGAGCACCGGGAAGACGAAGACCCGACCGTCGCCAATCTCGCCGGTTCGCGCCGCCTGCACGATCGCCTTGATCGCCTCCTCCACGAGGTTGTCGGCGACGACAATCTCGATCTCCATCTTCGGAAGCAGGCTGACGTTGTATTCCTTGCCGCGGTAGATGGCGGTATGGCCCTTCTGCTTGCCGTGGCCGCGCACCTCCGTGACCGTCATGCCCGAGATGTTCAGCGTGGCCAGTGCATCCTTGACATCGTCGACCTTATTGGGGCGGACGATGCTCTTGATCAGCTTCATACGAGTCCCTCCAGACCATGCCGGTATCAGCGCCGGCTGCTACAGGTGAGTGCGCGCCGATGCGCCGCCAACGTGCATGTACGCTTCTTCCCCGTGCTGCGTGATGTCGAGCCCGACACTCTCGTCGTCGGCGGTGGCGCGCAGCGGAAGCACGATACTGATGGCCTTCAACAGGATAAAGCTCATGACGCCGCTGTAGACAATCGCCGTGAGCACCGCCGCGCCCTGGATCAGGACCTGCCCCGGATTGCCGGCGATGAGGCCGTCGAACACGCCGTTGACGCTGCGCTCGGCGAACACGCCGGTCAGGAGCGCGCCCACGGTGCCGCCCACGCCATGGGCCGCGACCACGTCCAGCGAATCGTCCAGGGACGTCTTGGCGCGGATGATCAACGCGAAATAGCTGGGGACCGCGGCGATGGCGCCGAGGAAGATCGCGTTGAGCGGGCTGATGAAGCCGGCGGCCGGCGTAATCGCCACAAGCCCGACGACGATGGCCGTCGCGGCACCCACGGCCGTGGGCTTGCCCGACCGCCACAGGTCGAGGAACGTCCAGACCACGAGGGTGGCCGCGGGCGCCAGCATCGTGGTCACAAAGGCCAGGCCCGCGATGGGACTGGCGGCGAGCGCGCTGCCGGCGTTGAAGCCGAACCACCCGAACCAGAGCAGCCCGGAGCCGAGCAGCACAAGCGGCACGCTGTGCGGAAGCAGCGTCGACGCGCGGTACTCGGACCGCTTGCCGACGACGAACGCCGCCACGAACGCCGCCGCTCCGGCGTTCACATGCACGACGGTGCCGCCGGCGAAATCCCACGCGCCCATGTCGGCCAGCCAGCCCCCGCCCCATACCCAGTGCGCCAGCGGCGCATATACGACGACCGACCACAACGAGATGAACGTGAGGTAGGCGGAGAAGCGCATGCGCTCGACAATCGCGCCGGAAATGAGCGCCGCGGTGATGATGCAGAACGTCGCCTGGAACGCCATGTACAGGGCGTGCGGGATCGTGATCGGCACGATCGCACCCGCGGCGTCGAGCCCGACGCCGTTCAGGAAGCCGAGGGAGAGGTCGCCGATCCAGTTATTCCCCGCCGACAGCGCCAGCGAGTATCCGATCAGCGCCCAGAGCACGCCGACGAACCCGAGCGAGATGAAACTCATCATCATCGTGTTCAGCGCGTTCTTGGAGCGCACCAGCCCGCCGTAGAAGAACGCCAGCGCCGGGGTCATCAACAGCACCAGCGCGGTCGAGATCAACATCCATGCTGTGTCAGCTTGATTCATGCATCACCTCAGTGTGATGAAATGCCGTGTGCGGCGTCCTGGCCGCGCCGGAATACGGACGGAATGGCCAGGCGTATATTACACAAGCCGTCCCCTAGACTTCCCTCTCGCCGGTGCGGATACGGTAGCTCTCGAGGACCGGGAACACGAACACGCGCCCATCCCCGATTTCTCCCGTGCGGGCGGCGTCGACGATGGCCTTGATCGCCTCATCGGCCAGCGCGTCGGCCACGACGACCTCGACCTCCATCTTCGGCAGCAGGCTGACGTTGTACTCCTTGCCGCGATAGATCGCGGTGTGTCCCTTCTGCTTGCCGTGGCCGCGCACTTCCGTGACGGTCATACCGGCAATGTTCAGCCTGGCCAGCGCGTCCTTGACCTCGTCCACCTTGTTCGGACGGACGATACTCTTGATCAGCTTCATAGCGTGCCCTCCAATGTGCCTTGCAGGTCGGAGGTCAGCGCGCGCTGCTCCGCCTCGTCCAGTTTGATCCCCGCCTTGGTGATGTGGAACACGTCGATCGCCTTCTCCCCTTCCGTGGAGATGAGCACGAGGTCGACGTCGCAGCCATGCTGCGAGATGACCCGGCTGATTCGATACAGCAGGCCGAGCGCGTTGCCGGCCACGATGTCGAGGATCGTGTAGCGGCCCGAGGCCGTATTGTCGGCGCGCACGACCGGCGCTACGCGCGGCGCGCCCCGCCACTGCAGGACGCTCCGCTCGCGTCCCCGGAGCCGCGTTGTCACGTCGGCGTGGCCCGACACGACATCCTGGAGCACGTGCAGCACCTGGCCATGCGCGTCCGGGTTCATCGCGAGAAACCGCTCATCGTCGATGAACTGGAACACGTCGAGCACGAGACCGTTCGAGTTGGTGAGCGCCTGGCCGCGCAGAATATTCATGCCGAACGACGAGAGCACGCCGCAGATGTTGGAAAAGAGAAACGGCTTGTCGAGCGTCACGACGGCGAGCGTCCAGACGCCGTCTGTCTGCTCGAGCGAGAGGTGCACCTCGTCGGGGCCAATGTCGCGCGCGAGCCGGACGTGGCGGTAGATCGCGTCGCGGGAGAACAGCTGGAGGTATCGCTGCGGCAGCCCCTCGACGAAGCCGATGATCTCCGCCTCGGACAGGTCGTGGGGGCGCCAGGTGAGCAATTCGCCGAGTCCGGCCGCGTTGCGGCCGATCAGCTCATCGCCGTACCGCTGGGTGAGATGGTTGTACGTGTCGACGTACAGCCGCCAGATGAGCTCCTCTTTCCACGGCGTGAGCGTTTCGGGGCTGACGGCCTCGATGTCGGCCAGCGTCATCAGGCAGAGCAGCTTCAGCCGATCCTCGGTCCCGAGCAGACGCGCGAACTCGCGGACGACCTCCGGGTCCTCGGTGTCGCGGCGGAAGGCGACCATCGACATCTGGAGGTGATGGCGGATCAGAAAGAGCACCGTCTCGCGCGCCTCCGGCGGCACCTGCAGCCGATCGAGCGCCTCGGCCGCCATGCGCACGCTCTCGGGCGCATGCTCGTCGTCGCGCCACTTGCCGACGTCGTGCAGCAGCAGCGCGAGCACCAGGAGCTCCAGCGACGGCAGGCTCGCGGCGACGGCCTTGAAGCGCTGACGCTCGGGCGCATCCGTCTGGACGAGCCGCTCGAGATTCCGGATGGTGAGCAGCGTGTGCTCGTCGACGGTGTACTTGTGGTAGAAGTCACGCACCACCCGCCACGCGACCGCATCGAACTCGGGAAAGATGCGGCCGAGCAGCCCGCAGTCGTGCATCTGGGACAGCCGCGCGTACAGCCCCGGGCGCGGCCTGAAGAGGCGCAGGAGCGCGGCCCGGTCGCGCGGTTCCGGCGTGAAGTCGTCGGGCCGGTAGCGCTCCGCGTGCTGCTGAATGCACGAGAGCGCCTCGTCGGTCACCTCGGTGTTCGCCTCGAGGGCGGCCTGGAAGGCGCCGATCCAGGACGCCGGCGCCGCGGCGGCGCGTACGGGGTCGAGAAAGCGGATGCCGTCGCGTGAGAGCCCGAGATTCGGACCGACCGGCACGGGCGCGGCGCGGCGCACCCATTCGAGCGTCCGGCCGACCGTGCGCGCATGGCGGAAATAGTCGCTCATCAGCCGCTCGACGCGCTGGCGCGGCTCCGCGCCCGCGTAGCCAAGCACCGCGGCGGTGTGCTCCTGCAGCTCGTGACTCAGCACGTTGTGGTTCCGCCCGCTTTCCAGATGCAGCACGGAGCGCACGCGAAGGAGCAAGTCCTCCGCGTCCTCGAACCGGCCGGGATCCGCCGGGCCCCGCCGCAGCAGGACCGGATCGGTCAGCATCGCGATCGTGCGCGCCGCCATGACGTCGCGGAGCGCGCCGGGCGCTTCCTTCACGTCAGGCTCCAGCTGATACAGCGTGTCGTTGAACCGCGCGTGCCGTTCTTCCACGAGCTCCAGCAGCGAGCGCAGGATGTAGGCATGGGTCGTCGGCTGATGGAACATCGCCTGGAGGCGATCGAACAGGGCGGCGGCGCCGGCCACGAGCCGGGCATCGAGGAGCGCGAGCAGGAACTCGGGGTTGTCGGTCTCGAGGTCGGCGAATTCGTCGAGCTCGCGGACCTGATGGCCCACCACCACCCCGAGATCCCAGAGCGGGTGCAGGAACGAGCGGAGGAACCGCTCTTCCGACGGCCCGATGCGGCCGCCGAACAGCACGAGCAGGTCGATATCCGAATGGAGCGACAGGTGCCGGCGGCCGTAGCCGCCGAGCGCGATGATGGCAACCGGCCGATCGGGAACGCCCGCCTCGACATACAGCTGCTGGAGCAGCTCGTCGACGCGCGTCGCATGCGCCTGGAGGGCGGCCCGGCCCCCGTCGCCGCGGGCGATCTCCTGACGCAGGTCTTCGCGAGCGGCTTCCAGGGCGGCCCTGAGCGTCGAACCGGCGTCAGGCCCGGTCAGCGACATGTCCGGTGCATCTCTCCGTGAAGCCGCCCCAATCATACGTCGGTGCCTCGGGCGGCCGGTCCGGCGGGAGGCGGGGGCGCCCCGCAGTGGGATACCTTCCACACGCGGCGATCCCCCGCCTCCAGACGGGCGCCGCTCAGTAGGCGAGTCCAATCCCGATTGAGCCGATCACTTTGTGGCCGTCGCCGTTGATCGCCTCCGTGGTCTCGCCGAGCGCCTGAAATTCGACGCCGCCATGAAGATTCCACGCGCCGAAGCTGGTGGTCCCTCCGAGCGGCACCGTCGCGATCCCGGCGACGCTGAAGTACCCGAATGTGTGGTCAGCGCCGGCAAGTTCGTAATAATCGCCGGCGCTGAGCCCCACCTTCAGCGGAAACGCCAGACTGGCCGCCTCCCCGGCCCAGCCTGGCGCCACGCCGAACTCCAGATATGTCCCCGCGTTCAGCCCGGCGTCCGCCTGGCCGAGGCCCGGTGCCGTGTCGAGCTCCCGCGCGAGCAGCGCATACGGCTTGAGCGCAGCGGCCCCGAGGTAGACCGAGTCGTCCACGCCCAGCTTGAACGCGATCTCCTTGACCGTGCTGAACAGGTTGTTCGGGCTGGTGTAGGCGGTATACGTCGTCGACACGCCAACCCCGCCGCCCAACCCGAGTCCGAGCGTCGCGTAGAAGTCGCCCTCGTACCACAGCTTGCCGCTCGGGCCGTCGCTGCCCGCCGCGCCCGTGTGCAGGCTGTTCCAGGTGCCGACGTTCACGCCAACGCTCTTCACCCCTCCGTCGCCCGAATAGACGGCAATCCCCAGGTCCGCCGCCGGCCACATGATGACTTCCGTGTCGTCCTGGCGGATTCCGCGGAACATGTACGCATTCAGAAAGTCCATGCTCGCCGTCAGCGTCAGGCTGCCGGGATTCGGATCCGGCGGCTCCTGCGCCGCGGCCGGAGCCGCGACGAACGCCAGGAGAATCGACGCAACAGCTATCCCTGCTCCCCAGTTCCATGCCGAGCGAGTCCGTGACATCCGCACCTCCACGCGAACCCAACAGGGTTCGCGCCACATCAACGTGCGATCCGCGTCAGTAGGCGAATCCGAGCCCAATCGAGCCGACGACTCTCTCGCCGTCGCCGCCGTTGAGCGCCTTTGTCGCGTCGCCGAGCGCCTGGACTTCGGCGCCGCCATGGACGTTCCAATGCGAGCCGAGCGGAACGGTCACAATCCCCGCCGCGCTGAAGAACCCGAACGTGCTGTCGACGCCGTCGAGCTCGTAGTAGTTGCCGACGCTCAGCCCCAGCTTGACGGGAACGGCGAGCGACGCCCTGGCGCCGCTCACGCCGGGCGCCACGCCCAGCTCGAGGTACCGGCCTGCCTTGCTGCCGCCGTCGGCCTGGTACTTGCCCGGCTCGGCCCCCATCTCGAACGCAAACAGCGCGTACGGCTTGAGCGCCCCGGCGCCGAGATAGGCGCTGTCGTCAACGGCCAGCTTGACGGCCAGCTCCTTCACGTGCGTAAAGCGGTCGTCCGGGCTGGTATACGACGTGTAGGTCGTGCCCAGGCTGACGCCGCCCCCGAATGCGAGGCCGAGCGTGCCGTACACGTCGGACTCGTACCAGCCGCCGGGATCGGAATGCGCGCTGTTCCACGATCCCAGATTGAAGCTGACCTTCTTCAGCGCGCCCTCGCCTTCGAACGCGGCCACCCCGAGGTCGAAGTACGGCCAGGTCGCCAGGCCGCTGCTGTTCTGCCGGATGCCACGGAACATGTAGGTGTTCACGAAATCGATCCCGCCGCTGACCGCCACGACGGGCGAGCTGGCCGGGGCCTCCTGCGCCATCGCCGGCGCCGCCGTCACCGCCACGAGGAGAAGGGTCACGAGTGCCGGGAATCCGTAACGCGCTGCACGAGTCAAGAACATCTTTCGGTCCTCCTGAGGATGATGGGAACGCGGCGGCGCCTCTGCGCCGCCGCACATGCCGCACTTAGATGATTTCCGCCCGCGCGTCCTGCGTGGGCACGAAGCCGGGATACGCATCCATCCCGTGCTCGCCCATATCGAGGCCCTCCGCCTCTTCCGCCGCGCTCACCCGAATGCCCAGGGTGACCTTCAGCACGAACCAGGCGACCAGGCTCAGCGTGAAGGCCATTGCCCCGAAGCCGGCCACCCCGATGAGCTGTGTGAGCAGCATGCTGGCGCCGCCGCCGAAGAACAGGCCGCCCTCGGTGGCAAAGAGCCCCACCGCCAGCGTGCCCCAGACGCCGTTGACCAGGTGGACGCTGAGCGCGCCGACCGGATCGTCCACCTTGACCTTGTCGAAGAAGAGGACCGAGTAGACCACCAGCACGCCGGCGATGCCGCCGATGAGCACCGCGCTCGGCAGGTTCACGTTGGCGCAGGGCGCGGTGATCGCCACCAGACCGGCCAGCGTGCCGTTGAGAATCATGCTCAGGTCGGGCTTGGTGAGCGCGACCCAGGCCACGGCCGTCGCCGCCAGCGCGCCAGCCGCCGCGGCCATCGTCGTGTTCAGCGCGATCTTCGCGATGGCGTCGGCGTCGGCGGCCATGGTGCTGCCTGGATTGAAGCCGAACCAGCCGAGCCACAGGATCAGCGTGCCGAGGGTCGCCAGGCCCATGTTGTGACCCGGAATCGCACGCACCGACCCGTCCGCCATGTACTTGCCGATGCGCGGCCCGAGGAGCAGGACGCCGGCGAGCGCGGCCCAACCGCCGGCGCTGTGCACGACCGTCGATCCCGCGAAGTCCACGAAGCCCATCCCGCTCAGCCAGCCGCCGCCCCACGCCCAGTGGCCGCCGATGGGATAGATGACGGCCACGAGGATGAACGAGAAGACGATGAACGAGAGGAACTTGATCCGCTCGGCGACCACGCCGCTGACGATGGTCGCGGCGGTGGCGGCGAAGACGAGTTGGAAGAAGAACTTCGCCTCCAGCGGTACGCCGGTCCAGCTGATCGCGCTGTAGACGCCGCTGTAGGCATCGTTCATCGCAGGGCTGTTGTCGGCGCCCGTCAACGCCCAGCCGCTCGTCCCCACGAAGGCGTTGCCATCGCCGAACATCATCGCGAAGCCCAAGAGCCAGAAGGCCAGCGACGCCACCGAGAACACGACGAAGTTCTTCGCCAGAATGTTGACGGCGTTCTTGGCACGGCACAGACCCGCCTCGAGGCACGCGAACCCGGCATTCATCCAGAACACGAGAAACGCGGTCAACAGAACCCACACGGTATCCAGCGCGACTTTCATCGGGTCGGGCTCGGTCCCCTGGGCAAACACGGGCGTGGCCATCAGCAGCACGGCGAGGGCGAGGACACTTACAGTTCGTCGGCGCATGTCACCTCCAAGCGGACATCCCCGGTCCCATGCGGCTGGTGTGCACGTGCGAGCGCCCGTCGTTCACGGGCGCGCCACACAGAAACGGACCGGGGGTCGGTTGATCGTGGAAACGCGGCTCACGGCCGTCGTGAGCGGCGCCCACGTCGGGAGCAAGATGAGCGCCACCTCGCGCTGGGCGCCCGGGCGGGCGGATCGACGGATTTGCGCCGGAAAATCGGGGAATCCGCAGAGTGCGCGCACTTCACTCATACGACAAATATGTCTGATCAATCAGAAGATCAAACATTAATGAAGCGATCGGTCGAACGCCCACGAGGCCTGCGGACCGCGCATCAGAGAGGACGGTCGCGGGGTGGCCCCCGGCGCTCCCGCCCTGCGCGCCGGCCGGCGGTGGCACTGAGACAACTATGTCTGAATGGTGGATCGTGTATACAGAAATGTATGACACGTGTCCGTCCTTATGGCCGCCTTGCGGCGCTTCCGGACGGTGACTATGATGCCCTGACGACTGCCGGGGAATCGGCCCGGTCCCCGGCCCGCGCGCGCCGGGCGAGGCCCGCGCCGGTCCCCATCATCATCGACCTGCCGGTCGGCGGCCAGGAGGGAGACCCCGTATGAAGGTGTATGACGCAGCCAGCATCCGCAATGTCGCCGTCGTGGGCCATGGCGGATGCGGCAAGACACAGCTCGTGTCGGCGATGCTCTTTTCCGCCGGCGCCGTCACCCGGCTCGGCAAGGTCGACGACGGCTCGACCGTCACGGATTTCGACGAAGAATCGATCGCCCGCAAGCACACCCTGGCCTGCAGCCTCGCCTACGCCGAATGGCGGCAGACCAAGGTCAACATCATCGACACTCCCGGCTTTGCCAACTTCCTGACCGATGCCCGGTCCGCCCTGCGCGTCGTCGAAGCGGCCATCCTGACGGTCGATGCCGTCGCGGGCGTCGAGGTGCAGACCGAGAAGCTCTGGGCCGAAGCCGCGTCGCTCGGTCTGCCGCGGGTCGTGGCGGTCAACCGGCTCGAGCGCGACCGCGCCAGCCTGGATCGCACGCTGGAAGCGCTGCGCCGCGACTGCGCCCGCGAAATCGTCCCCATCCAGCTGCCGCTTGGAGAGGAGCGCGGCTTCACCGGTGTCGTCGACCTGATCGGCATGAAGGCGCTCACGTTCGCGGCCGACAGCAGCGGCGCGATGAAGGAAGTCGACATTCCCGCGGCGCTGGCCGAGCGGGCGGCGCAGGCGCGTGAGCAGCTGATTGAGATGGTGGCCGAAGCGGACGAGACACTCATGGAAACGTTCTTCGAGGAGGGCACGTTGACCCAGGAGCAGCTCGTCGCGGGATTGCGTACCGCCACCGTCGGCGGACGCCTGTTCCCGCTCGTCTGCACGTCGGGGCTGCATATGATCGGCATTCAGCCGCTCCTGGATGCGGTGGTGACCTGCGTGCCGTCGCCGGCGGAGCGCGAATTCTCCGCGCTGACGAAGGACGGAGCGGATACGACCCTCACGGCGTCCGACGCGGCGCCCTATTCGGCCTTCGTCTGGAAGACGATTGCGGATCCGTTTGCGGGCCGGATTACGATGCTGCGCGTCGTCTCGGGCGCCTTGAAATCCGATTCGACCGTCCACAACCTGAGGAGCGACGCACCCGAGCGGCTCGGCCACCTGCTCGCGCTCCAGGGCAAGACGCAGACGCACGTGTCGGAGCTGAAGGCCGGCGACCTTGGCGCGGTCGCGAAGCTGAAGGACACCCGGACCAACGACGTACTCGCCGAAAAGACCAGCGGGATCCGGTTCGCCGAGATCCAGTTTCCTGAGCCGGTGCTCTCCTACGCGATCGAGCCCAAGAGCCGTGGCGACGAGGAGAAGATCAGCACCGCCATGCACCGCCTGCAGGAAGAGGACCCCACGATCGGGTACTCGCGCGATCCGCAGACGCACGAGCTGCTGCTGTCCGGCCAGGGACAGATGCACATCGAGGTGACGGTGGCCAAGCTGAAACGCCGGTTCGGCGTCGAGGTGATCCTCAAGCCGCCGCGGATTCCGTACCGCGAAACGATCATGGCGGCGACCGAGGCCCACG
>MEKU01000046.1:0-23598 GCA_001767195.1 Acidobacteria bacterium RIFCSPLOWO2_02_FULL_67_21 | reverse complement strand
TCCAGTTCGAGGACGACATCTTCGGCGGCGCCATCCCCCGGCAGTTCGTGCCGGCCGTCGAGAAGGGGATCCAGGACGCGCGGATGCGCGGCTTCCTCGCCGGCTATCCCATGGTCGACTTCAAGGCCACCGTCTTCGACGGGTCGTACCACCAGGTGGATTCCAACGAGCTGTCGTTCAAGATGGCCGGGACGCTGGCGTTCAAGGACGCAATGACGCGCGCGCGGCCGACCATCCTCGAGCCGATCATGAAAGTGGAGGTCTACGCGCCGAGCGATTTCGCAGGCGACCTGATGGGCGATCTGAACGGCCGGCGCGGCCGCATCGCGGGTATGGATACCCGAGGGTCCATGACGGTCATCCGCGCCCAGGTACCGATGTCGGAAATGCTCTCCTACGAGCAGCATCTCACCTCAGCCACGGGCGGGCGCGGCTCCTATCACATGGAGTACTCGCACTACGAGGAGGTGCCCCAGCACCTGCAGTCCAAGATCATCGCCGCGGCCAAGGCGGAGCGCGGCCAGGAGGTCGTCGAGGAGGCCTAGCCCACGCGGCCGGCGAGCCGGATCGTGTAAACGTCCGGATTCGACGCCACGAACGCCCGCAGGAAGTCGCGCTCTCTGGTCTGGTAGACGCGCCGGACCTCCGCCGTCCAGGGAAAGAACGGGCCGCCCGGGTGCGGGCCGAGCAGCTCGATCGCGTCGTACCAGCCGTCGGCGTCCTCGTGATCCGTGAATTCCTCGAAATCGTCGACCACCGAGTTGTCGTAGAGCCACACGCTCGACCACGTCCCCTCGCCCACCCGCAGACTTCCAAACACATAATAGGTGCGCGCGTCCGCGCCTGGTGCAAGCCCGCCGATGGCGACAGCCTCGAAGAGCGGCGTCGTCATCCTGTCTCTGGACGACCAGTTGTAGGACACAGAACCGGACACCCCTCGACCGGATGTCACCAGATAGCGAGGAGTGGACGGAGCAGGCAGGTGGATCCATCTGGACTTGCTGTGCACCGACACGCCGCTCTCGATGGTGGCCAGCGTGGCCTCGACCGACCCGCGGGTGGGACCGGCTGAGTACGAGACGAGCAGCGTCAGGAACGCCTTGTCGCGGCCGGCCGGATCCAGGATCTCGAATGAGGTGGGGTCGGCTTCGCCGCCGATGCGCTGCCACACGCCCGGGACCGGCGTGCCGTCGATGACGAGCGGCGCCGGTCCGGCGGCGCGGCCGGAGAGCCATCGGGCCTCGATCCGATCGATGACCGGCTGGACGTGGCCGGTCACGGGATCGAGCGGGCTGTTGGTGACCAGCGCACCTCGAATGTGGTGTGTCGTGACGGGCCACTCGCACCGGATGACGTCCTGGCGGGTTCGCGTCGTCTCGCCCGGCCGGTACGGCGGCGGCGTCACAGACGAGAGCGTTGCGCCGCATGTCGTGGTCACGCCGGCCTCATAGGAGGTCTGGCGGACCTCGACGTATGGCACCGTGAAGACCTGCGCTGCGACGGCATCCTGTTCCAAACCGAGGCGCCCCTTGAAGACGAGGACCTGGGAGGCGGTGGGGGCGGCGTCAGGCGGGATCACGATGGTGTCGACCCACTCCTGTCCAGGCTCAAGTCGAACGGACCCGCCCGCGCCGATCGTGGCGAGCTTGACGCGGCGCTCCTGCGGCGTCGACGGATGACGCCGGGCATGGATCTCGAACACGCCCTCCATCACATCCGGCCCCGTGTTCTTGACGGTGATCTCGACGGCGCTCCGCGTCCATTCGATTCTCGTCACCGCCATCGAGCCGCGAAAGAAGTAGTCGAGGGCCCCGCGTGCGTAGCCGACGGCCCTGGGCAACATGTGGGTGGCCACCTGGCCCCAGACGGCGCCATCGACGCACGGATAGGGCGATGGCCGCACGAGGATGGCGAGAAGCCACTTCTCGGTGACGCATTCCGCCCGCACGGGATTGGCCGGCAGCAGCCCCAGACCGGCCGGGCGTGAAAAGTAGCGGCGCACGCGCCCGAACGGCGTCGGCAGACTCACCTCGATCAGATTGGCGGCCGTGGGCGACGGGTACCGGTCGCCGAGCGTGTCCTCGCTGAAGAAGTTCGCGTTGGCGATCTCCGCCAGACCGGCGGATACCGCCGCGCGCGGGGTCGCTCCCACGGTGACGGCGGGGTTCGAGCCGTCGTACCGGTCGGCGTCGATCAGCCGCGCGACCGGCACGGTGGCGACGGTCTCACCGGGCGGCGGGAGGAGATCGAGAATGTCGTGGTTGAAATCAATCGGTGCCGACAGGTACGTCGTGACGAAGCGCGCGACCGCTGCGGCGCCGCCGCCGTGCTGCGCCGCCACCCAGCGCTCGTAGGCGTTCTCCAGCTTCAAGGCGCCGAGCGGGTGCATGTCGTTCCGCGCATGCTCGGGGACCGAGGCGTCCACGACCAGGTGCATGATCTGTCCAAGCCCCCGAAACAAATCGGCCCAGTGCTCGTCGCGCCGCACTGGATCGTTCTCGGTCAGTGCCTGGTAGTAAAGCCGGCGCGCATCGCGCCACGCCCAGCGCCCGCCGTTCAGCAGGTCGCCGATATCTGCCGGATCAACAGGAAACGCACCCTGGTCCGGGTCCTGCATCCAGCGCACAGACGAACTGAACCGGATCACTCCGAGGTCAAGACCCGCCTGATCCCAGGGCCTGAGTGGGTCGTGAAAATGGCGAAGATACCGGACTCGGTTGTCCTCGCGCTCACCGCCCAGTTCAATCCAGCCCAGAATCGACCTGCGTTCACTGTCGCTGCTTTCGACAATGGTTGCGACGTCGTCTACGAATCCAAGTCGATGAAGCTGCTCTTGAAAAGACGCTGACTGAGCGGCTCGCCCATTCACTAGACTGTGCGTGGAGATGCCGAGCGAGTGTAGCGATGCCCCTAATGTAAGAGTCAGGGCAGCAACGATATACATGTGACCGCGCGCCATCTCTCAAGTCCCCAGCAGCCCGAAACATTCGAGCCTCAAGTTGTACGCTTGCACTGCAGTCAGGTATCGCGGCACGGCGGTCGTCGGACCAAAGGGCTCGCGAGGTCTGAACCTGCAGCGCTCCTCCAGCGTCGTGAGTGGCCGCATGCGAACGACGGTCGGATCGACGTACGCCAGGCCGCCCGGCGGCGTGACCTTCGGCTCGAGCATCAGATAGCCTGGCGCGAAGACACTGACGGCCGGGCCCGTGACCCATGCGGTGAGAATCCGCCTCTGCCTCGGGATCTCGAACCGGCCATCGAGATCCGTCACTGTCTCCTGCGCGTCGAAGAACGACTCCGTCAGGTGTAGCGCCGGGCGTTCACGGACCCACATCACCATCACGTGCGCGCCCGCAATCGGCTTTTCCGTCTCCGCATCGACCACGCGGCCGCGGAACGAGCCCCACTGCTCGGGGCCGGTCCGGCATCCCGCCATCACCAGCAGCGCGACCAGGCACAGCGATGCGCGCGTCAGAACTGCCATAGCCTCCACTGCCCATCGGCATCGGGAACAAACGACACCGGATACGAGTACATGAGCCCGCCGACGTCGCGCATCATCTCGCACTCGATGCGCCCGGCCGAGACTTCGAGCAGCGCAATGTCGGTGAAGACCGTGTCAGCGGCTGCCAGCGCCGCCGGCGGAATCTGGCGGAAGTACTGCTGCCACGTGGCACGCCGGCTGCCATGGACGAAGCCGACCGCACGGTCCACGCCGGCATCCCGCAGCGCCTGCCTGAAACCGTCCCACATCGCACGGAGCTGACGCTCGAGATCGACACGGTCGAAGACCTGCACCGGCGCCCGCCATGCGTACGGCTGGCCGTTTCGCATGCCCCGGACCGACGCGACGTACACACCCGGCACCGCGTAGACCAACGCACGCCCGTCCACATCGCCGCCGACATATTCGTCCACGCCGTCGCTCTCGAGATCGACGCCGTACGAGCCTGGCGGCAGCCCCTGAAGGCCGATCCGGACGGTGTGCGGCGCGAACCCCGCATCGGGTGACAGGACCACGCTTCCGCCAGGCGATTCCTGGCCCAGCGGAGTCACCTCAATCGTCGCTGTCGCCGTGTTCCCCTGTGCATCGGTGGCTGTGACCGAAATGGCCGTCAGCCCCGGGATCATCGGTATTTCCAACGCAAACGTGCCCGCGATCGCCGCGCCGGCGATCGTCTCGAAAGGGTAAACCGCCCGAAGCTCCACCGGCACCGGCACGGCGACGGACACGGGTTCGGGCCCGGTCACTGTGCCGCGGACCCACAAGGTGCCGCCCGCAATGGCCGCCCCTGACGCCGGCTCGACGATGCGAACGCCGACCGGCGCAGCGGAGACGACCTGGCCGGCGGGCGACGGGTCCTCGTTGCCGGCCAGATCGCGCGCCCGGACCTCGAACCGGTAGGTGCCGCTGGGCGTTCCCTCGACGGTCACCGTCCTGGAAGTCGTATACGCCGACCAGGGCCCATCGTCCAGGCGCCACGAGAACTCGAGCGACGACGCCAAGGCGTCGACGCCATCGACGGCAAAGGTCACCGTGCCCGCGCGATTCGCCGGATCAGGACCCGCAAGGATGCTGGTCTCGGGCGGGGTCCGATCCACGACGAGCAGCTGAGCCACCGACCGGAGGTTGCCTGCGCGGTCCGTGGCCGTGACGCCGAGCGCATGGAACCCTTCAGGCAAGTCCCGTGTCTCGACGAGACCGGCGGTGGCTATCTGTGAGGCCGCCGAGCCATCTCCATCACGGGCAATCACACGATCGTCGATCGCAACAGCGATTGACGCCACGCCGCTGCCGTCGTCGGCCGCGGCGGCCAGGACGGAAACGCGATCACGGGCATGTGTACCCGGCGCAGGCGCCAGGATGCGAACATCGGGAAGCCGTCCGTCGTGCACGACGCGTACGCCTCGGACACCGCCCATCAGCCCTGTGCCGGCCGCGCCGGTGGCCGCAAAGCCCATCTCGGTCGCGGCATCTTCCGCGACCCGTACGGTAAGCGAGAAGTCACCGGTGGCGGCGTCGGCAGCTGCTTCCGCGATCGGCGGCCAGCGCCGGTCCCCGTTCAGAAACACCTGTACGAGATCGCCGGCACCGGCACGTCCGGTCACCGAAAGCGTGGTGGCGTTGGTGAACTCCGGGACCAACACGTCCGGAGGCGCCGGAGCTCGAAACCGAAGTACGCGTGAGTCGTGGCGATCGATCGCCAGCAGATCGCCGCTGGGCGCGAACGCCAGCGCGAGCGCCGTCAGCCCTGTGGCCAGATACGTCATCTCTCCGGTCTGCTGCCGCTTGACAATCACGCCTGACTCGACGCCATTGGTGGCCACGGTTCCACTGGCAAACAGGCTGCCGGCAGCATCGATGCCGAGCCCGAAGACCGTCTTGAAGACAGGGGCCAGCACACGTCGCGGCGGTCCGGCACTGCCATCGGGGCGCACGGACACCTGTGTGATGGCGGCAGCCGTCGCCGCATACACAACCTCAGCGTCGGCGACAAGGCTTCGGATGCCGCGGAAGCCATCAGCCACCGGCGTCAGCACACCGGAGTCGTCCACGCGCGCTATGAGATCGTCCGGGCCGTTCGGGTGTCTCGCCGCGATCCAGAGGCCGCCGTCAGGTGCCGCCGTCAGCGCCGCAGGCTGCTTGAGGTCGGAGCCCACGGCCTCCACAACGCTGCCCTCCTCGAGCCGCACCAGCCGGTGACCGGCGGCCTCGATCAGGAAGATCCGTCCGTCCACCGCGGCCGCGACCCCCACAGGCCGGTGCAGGCGCGCGGCGAGTATCGATCGACGACCGGACGGGTCGATTCTCGTCAGCGTGCCGCGGGCGGCGTCTACGACGAGAACAGCTCCGCTGGCCTCGGCGGCGATGCCGGCCAGCCCGGCGAATCCGCCAGACGCCAGCACCTCGACAGGCGCGATCGCCGAAATCGCGGCCCCCGCGCGCTGCGCCATGTCTCCGCGCTGCGCCATGTCTCCGCGCGACGCCATGTCTCCGCGCGGCGCCAGCATCGTGACGCCAAGCAGTGATGCGATAACCGTACGTGTCTGCCACCGGGAGCGGCGCATGGGATTCGCGCTCGATGTCCGAGCGGGATATCGGGGGGAGCAACCGGACGGCCTGCTGAGACCCGGGCGTTCCGTCTGCCGAAGTCCCAGAGCGCCGGAGGGTTGCTGTGCAGGGAACGCGTGGCGTGAGCCGAGCGCCCACGCAGTTGACTACCGGAGTTGCGCGCAGGCGGGAGCCCGTACGCAACACGGGCCGGCTGGGGAGCCGGCCCGTTCCGGGACTGGACCGCGGACCGATCCTACGAGCCGCCCGCCTTGCGCGGCGTCGTGCTCTTCCGCGTCGCGCCGCGGGTCTGTCCGCCGGCCTGCCCCTTGGAGCCGCCTTCGTCCTTCCTGCCGCGGATCCGCTGGGCTGCCGCCTTGAGCCGATCGCCGACCCCCTTGGACTTCGCCCTGGAGGCCTCCCTTTCGGCGCTCTTCTCCTGGCCCGCCTTCGGGTTGTACTCGCTGCCGACGAGCTCGATCTGCGCCACTTCCGCCGCATCACCACGCCGGAAGCCGACGCGGAGAATCCGTGTGTAGCCACCTGCCCGTTCGGCGAATCTCGGTGCGATCGTGTCGAACAGCTTTCCGACGACCGCCCGGTCGGGCAGCTCGGCCAGCACCATACGCCGCGCGTGCAGCGCTTTGCCGTTCGCGTCGCCGGATGCCACCCCGCGCTTGGCGATCGTGATGAGGCGCTCGACGAATGGACGCAGCTCCTTGGCCTTCGGCACCGTGGTCTCGATGCGCTCGTGCCGCAGCAGCGCGATCGCCTGGTTCCGCAGGAGGGCCAGGCGATGCTCGGTCACGCGGCCGAGCTTCCGATGTGCGACGTTGTGTCTCATGGGCCCTGCCTACTCCTGATGCACCTGGACCGGCTGATCGAGGCGCATGCCGAGACTCAGCCCCATCCCGTGCAGGATTTCCTTGATCTCGTTGAGCGACTTCCGGCCGAAGTTCTTGGTGCGGAGCATCTCGGCCTCGGTCTTCTGCACGAGCTCGCGGATCGTCCGGATATTCGCGTTCTTCAGGCAGTTGTACGACCGCACGGACAGCTCGAGCTCCTCGACGCTCTTATCCAGGTTCTCGTTGGTGACGACCGCGCGGTGCTGATCCGCCTGGGCCTCCTGCATCTCCTCGTCGGCGTCCTCGAGGTTGATGAAGATATTGAGGTGATCGCGAATCAGCTTCGCGGCGAGCGACACGGCGTCACGCGCCGTGACCGAGCCGTTCGTCCAGACGTCGATCGTCAGCTTGTCATAGTCGGTCGTCTGGCCGAGCCGCGCCGCTTCGACCAGATAATTGACCTTCTTGACCGGCGAATGCACCGCGTCGATCGGAATCCATCCGATGCCGAGATCCTCGTCGAAGTTCTTGTCGGCCGACACGTAGCCGCGGCCACGTTTCATCCGCAGCTCCATATGGAGCTTGCCGCCGTCGGACACCGTGGCAATGTGGGCCTCGGGCTCGAGGATCTCCACGTCGGCGTCGGCGTCGATGTCCTTCGCCCGCACGGCGCCCGGCTTGTCGACGCGCAGATAGAGCGTCTTGGTCGTGTCGGTGTGGAGCTTGAGCGGAATCTGCTTGAGGTTCAGGATGATGTCGGTCGCGTCCTCGACCACACCGGGAATCGGCGAGAACTCGTGCAGCACGCCGTCGATCTTGACGGCCGTGATCGCCGCGCCCTCGATCGACGACAGCAGCACGCGCCGCAGCGCGTTGCCGATCGTCGTGCCGAAGCCGCGCTCGAACGGCTGGGCGTAGAACCGGCCGAATCGATCCGTAATCGTGTCGCGCTCGAAATCGAGCCGCTTGGGACGCTGAAAGCCTTTCCAGAGCATCGGTATGTCCTTTCGCTAACGGGCCGGCAGCCCCGGCCTCCAGACCTGCACGTGTTGTCCCGCCGGCCTCCCGCTGCAGGTCCGTAAGCTGCGGGCCGACGGGTGCGATTCAGTAGGCAGTAGGCAGCTGGCAGTTCGCAGTGGACTGCCTACTGCCTACTGCCTACTTGCTGTAGAGCTCCACGATCAGCTGCTCCTGCACGGGCAGGTTGATCTGCTCGCGGGTCGGAACGGCGCTGACCTTCGCCGACAGCGCTTCGGCGTCGAACTGGAGCCACTCCGGGACGCCGCGCCCCTTCACCTCTTCGAGCGCGTGCGCGATGATCGCGTTCTTCCGGCTGCGCTCGCGGATGGCAACCACGTCGCCGGGCTTCACCGAGTACGACGGAATGTCGACCTTGCGGCCGTTCACGGTGAAGTGGCCGTGCCGCACGAGCTGCCGCGCCTGCGGTCGTGACGTCGCGAATCCGAGGCGGTAGGCGACGTTGTCGAGCCGGCGCTCGAGCAGCTGGAGCAGCGTCTCGCCCGTGATCCCGCGCGTCCGCTCGGCCTGCTCGAAGTAGCGGCGGAACTGGTCCTCCAGGACGCCGTAGATGCGCTTGACCTTCTGTTTCTCGCGCAGCTGCACGCCGTAGCCGACCAGCTTCGACTTGCGCGTCTTGCCGTGCTGCCCGGGCGCGAAGTTGCGCTTCTCGATCCCGCACTTCTCGGTGTAGCACCGCTCGCCCTTGAGGAAGAGCTTCATCCCCTCGCGGCGGCAGAGGCGGCAGACGGGTCCAATGTATCTAGCCATGAATCAGACTCTTCTCCTCTTCGTGGGGCGGCAGCCGTTGTGCGGAATCGGCGTCACGTCGCGGATCGACTTGACCTCGATGCCGACGGTCTGGAGCGCGCGAATCGCCGATTCCCGGCCCGAGCCGGGCCCCTTGACCCGCACATCCGCCGATCGCAGCCCGAAGTTCTTGGCGGCGTTGCCGGCCGCCATGGCGGCCTGCGTCGCGGCGAACGGCGTGCCCTTGCGCGAGCCCTTGAACCCGATGCCGCCGGCGCTCGACCACGCGATCACGTTCCCCTCGGTATCGGTGATCGTGACGTGCGTGTTGTTGAAGGACGCGTGGATGTGCACGTAGCCGTGGTGCACCACGCGCTTCTCACCGCGCTTCTTGAACGTCTTGCGCGGCTTCTTGGGGCCGCCTTCGCCCTTCTTCTCGGCGCCGGCAGGCGCCGTTGCGTCAGTTTTTGCCATTCGTTGACTCCGGCGGGTCCACGGCTCGACCCATCGCTCCTCGCCGTGGAACCCGCCCTACGTACCCCTAAACGGTCTTCTTCTTCGCAATCGCGCCCTTGCGCGGGCCCTTGCGCGTCCGGGCGTTCGTGCGCGTGCGCTGCCCCCGGACGGGCAGGTTCCGGCGGTGCCGCAGGCCACGGTAGCAGCCGATCTCCATCAGCCGCTTGATGTTCATCGAGATCTCCTTGCGGAGGTCTCCCTCGACGCCGGCCTGCTCTTCGAGCACGCGGCTGATCTTTCGAACGTCCTCTTCCGACAAATCCTTGACGCGGACGTCGGGGCTCACGCCGGCATTGACGAGGATGTCATTGGACCGTTTCCGGCCGATGCCGTAGATATAGGTGAGCCCGATCTCGATCCGCTTGGTCCGCGGAAGGTCGATACCGGCAATACGCGCCATCGCCTTACCCCTGCCTCTGCTTGTGTTTGCTGTTGGTGCAGATCACGCGTACCACGCCCCGGCGGCGCACGATCTTGCACTTGTCACAAATCCGCTTGACCGATGCTCTGACTTTCATACGTCTACAGCTTTCTCACAATGCGCCCGCGTGTCAGGTCGCGCGCCGTCAACTCCACCACCACCCGGTCGCCGACAAGCACCCGGATGAAATTCCGCCCGGCTCCGCCGCCGACGTGCGCCGTGACACGGCTGCCGGCGATCTCCACCCGATACAGCCCGCTCGGCAACTGCGCTTCCACGACGCCCTCGACCTGCCGCTCCTCCATCCACCGCCCCGCCCGCCGCCGCCCTGGCGAAGGCGGGTCAGGCCCGCGCAGGCGAGCCGCCCTGCGGGGTCCCCATCGCGCCTGCGCGATGGGGTGCCGTGGCTCGCCCCACGTCCGTCTTCGCGCCGCGATCCACGTCGAGCCGCGTGAGGATCTCGCAGCCGTCCGGCGTCACCACCACCGTGTGCTCGAAGTGGGCCGACAGGCTCCCGTCGCGGGTCACCGCCGTCCATCCGTCGGCGAGGACCTTCACTCCCGCACCGCCTGCGTTCACCATCGGCTCGATGGCCAGCACCATGCCCTCGGCCAGCCGGGGCCCCCGCCCGCCAGGCCCGTAATTGGCGATCTGCGGCTCCTCATGAAGGGCCGTGCCGATCCCATGCCCGACGAACTCACGCACCACCGAAAAGCCGCTCGCCTCGACGTGCTGCTGCACCGCCGCTCCGATGTCCGATACCCGGCTGCCCGGCTTCACCGCCTCGATGCCCTGAAACAGCGCCTCCTCGGTGACGCGCAGCAGCGTCTGCGCCTGCGGGACGATGGGGCCGACCGGCACCGTCACCGCGCAATCGCCGAAGAAGCCGTCCAGCCGCGCGCCCATGTCGAGCGAGAGCACGTCGCCCTCGACCAGCCGGCGTGGCGAGGGGATCCCGTGCACCACCTGTTCGTTCACCGAGGCGCAGACCGTTGCCGGGTATCCGTGGTACCCCTTGAACGCCGGCTCCGCGCCCGCCTCCCGCACGAGGCGTTCGGCGGCCGCATCGATCTCCTTCGTCGTGGCGCCCGGCACCGCCATCCCCCGCAGCTCGAACAGAATCCGCGCGACGACCTGGTTGACCCGGCGCAGCTTCTCGATCTCGGCATGCGAGCGGCAGACAATCATGGCTACCCTCGAGCCCCGAGCGAGGCGCCCGCCGCCGCCCGCGCCGCATCCGCGATGGTCGCCTCGAGCTCTTCGGCGACGCGGTCCGGGGACTGCGCCCCATTCACGGTCCCGAATGTCGGACGGCTCCGGTAGTAGTCCACGAGCGGCTTCGTCTGCCCCTCGTATACCCGGAGCCGCTCCCGCACGACGCGCTCGTCGTCGTCACTCCGGTGCACGAGCGTCCCGCCGCACGTGCGGCAGGTCGGCTCCGCGTCGGCCGGATCCGCGTTGGTCCCGCACTTCGAACAGATCCGCCGGACGGCCAGCCGCCGGACGATCTCGTCCTCGGGCACGACGATGTCGATGACCATCAGCGGCCCGCTGCCGCGCTCCGACATCAGCCCGTCGAGCGCGCGTCCCTGCGCCACCGTCCGTGGAAACCCGTCGAGCACGAACCCGTTGACCGCATCCGGCCGCGAGAGCCGCTCCCGCACGATCCCGATCATCGTGTCGTCGTCCACGAGCTCGCCGCGATCCATCTTCGCCTTGGCCACCAGGGCCAGCGGCAGCCCCTGGCGGATGCCGTCGCGCAGCATGTCTCCGGTCGAGATCTTCGGCACTCCGTGCTGCCGTGCGACCCGCTCCGCCTGCGTGCCCTTCCCCGCGCCTGGCGCCCCGAGCATGATGAGGTTCAGCGGCATTCGACGCGCCTATCCTCTCCGGCCGCGAATGCGCGTCTTCTTCATGAACCCGTCATAGTGGCGCATGATGAGCTGCGACTCCACCTGGTTGACGGTGTCCATGGCCACGCCGACCACGATCAGGAGCGACGTGCCCCCGAAATAGAACGTGACCCCGGCGCCCTGGGTGATCCACGACGGCAGCATCGCGTCGAGCTGCTCGCCGATGAATGGGATCGGCGCCACCCGGAACCCGGTCAGCAGGAACTCCGGCAGCAGCGCCACGCACGCCAGGTACAGCGCGCCGACCAGCGTGAGCCGAGCGAGGATCGTGTCGATGTGCTCCGCCGTACGCTTGCCGGGCCTGATGCCGGGAATGAACCCGCCGTACTTCCGCATGTTCTCGGCGACATCATCGGGATTGAAGATGATCGCCGTGTAGAAGTAGCAGAAGAAGACGATGCCGACGACGTACAGCAGATTGTAGAGCGGCATGCCGTAGGCGAGCTGATCGGCGACGGCGCGGCCCCACGTCCCGCTCTCGAACATCATCGCCACCGTGGCCGGAAACGCCAGAATCGACGACGCAAAGATCACGGGAATGACGCCGCCCGTATTCACCTTGAGCGGGATGTGCGTGCTGGCGCCGCCATACTGGCGCCGCCCGACCACCCGTTTCGCGTACTGCACCGTGATGCGCCGGTGTCCCCGCTCGACGAAGATGATCGCGCCGACGACCACCACCATCATGACCAGCAGGAACAGGACTCGCAGAAGGCTCATCTGCCCCGTGCGCATCTGATCGAGGGTCGTCAGGACCGCCGACGGCAGCCCAACCACGATGCCGGCGAAAATCAGCAGCGACATGCCGTTGCCGATCCCCCGCTCGGTGATCTGCTCGCCCAGCCACATGACGAACATCGTGCCCGTCGTCATCGTGAGCACGCACATGAAACGGAAGCCCCAGCCCGGGTCGAAGACGAGCGGAAGACCGCCGGCCACCTGCGTCTGCCGCTCGAGGAAGAAGGCGATGCCGAGCGACTGCACGATGGCGAGGCCGAGCGTCAGATACCGCGTGTACTGGGTGATCTTGCGTCGCCCCAGCTCGCCTTCCTTCGAGATCCGCTCAAGGGTCGGCCAGACGACCGTCAGGAGCTGCAGAATGATCGACGCGCTGATGTACGGCATGACGCCCAGTGCGAAGACGGTCATCTGCGCGAGGTTGTTGCCCGAAAACATGTTGTACAGCCCGAACATCGTGTTGCGCGTCTGCTCGGCCAGAAGCGCCAGCGCTTCGGTGTTGACCCCCGGCGTGGGAATGACGCCCCCGACGCGGTACACCCCGAGGATCGCCAGCGTGAAGAGCACGCGGTTGCGCAGATCGGCAACGGCGAACAGGTTCTTGAGCGCGTTATCCATCGTTCTCTATGTTCACAGGCGGACCTCAAGGTCCGCCTCTACGACTGACTACTGCCCGATCGCTTCCGCCGCGCCGCCGGCCGCCGCGATCTTCTCTGCGGCCTTCCCGCTGAACTTGTGTGCCCGCACCGTGAGCTTCTTGCTGATGTCGCCGCGCGCCAGCACCTTGATCGGCTGACGTTTGCTTCGAACGAGGCCCATTTCACGGAGCAGCTCCGGTGTCACCACGGTGCCCGCATCGAAGCGCTCCGCCAGCGCGTCGAGGTTCACCACGGCGTACTCGGTCCTAAACTCGTTATGGAAGCCGCGCTTCGGCACCCGGCGATGGAGCGGCATCTGGCCGCCCTCGAAGCCACGCTTGAACTTGAAGCCGGAGCGCGATTTCGCGCCCTTGTGGCCGCGGCCCGCCTGCGCACCCGTGCCCGACCCGTGGCCGCGGCCGACGCGCTTCCGGGAGAACTTCGACCGCTCCGCCGGTTTCAGATTACTGAGATCCATCGTTTTTCTCTCAGGCGGACCTGAAGGTCCGCCTCTACTCCTGCACCGTGACGAGGTGGCGCACCTTGTGAATCATCCCGCGCGTGGCAGGCGTGTCGGGCAGCTCGACGGTGTGGCGGATCCGCCGCAACCCCATCCCCTCGACCGTCTTCGCCTGGGTCTCGTTGAAGCCGATCGTGCTCCGCACGAGCGTGACCTTCAGCGTCTTCGCCGTCTGCGCCTTTGCCGTCTTCTTCGCCATTGTGACCTGTGCCTTGTGATGGGGGCGGCTCAGGCGCCAACCAGCTCGGCCTCTTCCTTGCCGCGGAACCGCGCCACCTGCGCTGGATCCTTGAGGCCCATCAGCCCCGAGAACGTCGCGCGCACGACGTTATGGGGATTGGCAGACCCGAGCGATTTCGTGAGCACGTTCTGAATCCCCGCCGATTCCACGACCGCGCGCACCGCGCCGCCCGCAATGAGCCCCGTTCCCTCGGGCGCCGGCTTCAGCAGCACGCTGCCGGCGCCGAACTTGCCGACCACCTGGTGGGGAATCGTCGTGCCCTTGAGCGGCACGCGAATCAGGTTCTTCTTCGCCGCCTCAATTCCCTTTTTGATCGCCGACGGCACTTCCTTCGCTTTCCCGACGCCAAACCCCACGACGCCGCGGCCGTCGCCGACGACGACGAGGGCGCTGAAACTCAGGTTCTTGCCGCCCTTGACGACCTTGGTGACGCGGTTGATCGACACGACCGTATCCTTGATATCGAGCTGCGCGGGGTCGATCTTCTCGCGCATCCGGTTCATCATCGCCATTTACTGGACCTTCCTTCCGAGCGTCTCTTCGCGCCGCGCCGTTGTCGCGGCGCGCCGAGCTTCGCTCAGCATCCGGGATTCAGGCCCTTGCTTCGGCTGTGCGCCCATCCCACTAAAACTCCAGACCGGCTTCGCGCGCGGCGTCGGCGACCGCCTTCACGCGTCCGTGATAGAGAAACCCGTTGCGGTCGAACACCACCCGCGTGACGCCCTTCTCGAGCAGCCGCTGCGCGATCGTCTTGCCGATCGCCTGCGCGCCGGCGATGTTGCCGCCCCGGGCCTGCGTGGGGAACGCGGCCGAGGTCTTCGGCTCGAGGCTCGATGCCGACGCGATGGTGCGTCCGGTCATGTCGTCGACCACCTGCACGTACACGTGCGCGACGCTGCGGTAGACGGTCAGCCGCGGGCGGGCCTCGGTCCCGCGCACCCGCTTGCGGATGCGGTACTTGATGCGGTCGCGGCGATCTTCTTTCGTCTTGATCTTCATCGTCAGGCTCCGGTCTTGCCGACCTTCTTCTTCAGCACTTCGCCCGTGTACCGCACGCCCTTCTGCTTGTACGGATCGGGCTTCCGCAGCCGGCGGATGTTCGCGGCCACCTGGCCGACCAGCTGGCGGTCCGGGCCCGTGACCGTGATGTGCGTCTGCTTCTCGATCGCGATGTCGATCCCGTTGGGGATCTCGAAGACGACCGGGTGCGAGTAGCCGAGGGCGAAATGGACCTGCTTGCCTTTGAGCTCGGCGCGGTACCCGATGCCGACGATGTCGAGCTCCCGCTTGAAACCCTCGGCGACACCGGCCACCGCATTGGCGACCAGGCTGCGCGCCAGCCCGTGGAACTTGCCCAGCCCGGGGTCCTCGCGCTGCAGCCTGGCCACCAGGCTGCCGTTCTCCTGCGCGAAGACGATTCCCGGCGGGAGCACCTGGCGCAGCGTGCCCTTCGGCCCCTGAATCTCCACCGCGTCGGGCGCGATCGTGACGGTCACGCCCTTCGGAATCGCGATCGGTTTCTTCCCAATTCGAGACATCGTTGAACCCGCCTTACCAGACGTTACAGAGCACCTCGCCGCCGACGCCCGCCTTGCGCGCGGCGCGGCCGGTCATCACGCCGCGCGAGGTCGTGAGGATGCTCGTTCCCAGGCCTCCGAGCACGGCCGGCACGTCCTCGACGCCGAGATAGACGCGGCGGCCCGGCCGGCTGATGCGCTCGATGCCGCTGATCACCTTCTCCCCGCGCGGGCCGTACTTCAGAAACACACGAATCAGCTGACGCGGCTGGCGGCCGGGGCGCTCGGACGGTGCCTCCACCAGGGTGTACCCCTGGATGTAGCCTTCGTCCTGCAGAATCCGCGCAATCTCGACCTTCAGCTTACTCGCCGGCACGTCCACACGCGTGTGCTTGGCGGACACGCCGTTGCGAATACGGGTCAGCATGTCGGAAATCGGATCGGTCATCTCTGTGTTCTCGTTTCACATCCCAAATCCCAACGACCAAATCCCAATTGGGTCTTGGGGTTTGGGGTTTGGGATTTACCAGGAGCTCTTGATCACTCCGGTCACGTCGCCTTCGAGCGCCAGCTTGCGGAAGCAAAGGCGGCACATCGAAAACTTCCGCATGAACGCCCGCGGCCGTCCGCAGAGCTTGCACCGGTTGCGCAGACGAATCCGGTACTTGGGCGTCTTGCGCTCTTTCGCCATCTTTGCAGTGGTTGCCATCTGTCAGTTCGTCCTGAAAGGCATGCCCATCAGCTGAAGGAGCTTGCGCGCCTCTTCATCCGTCCGGGCGGTCGTGACCATCGAGACATTCATGCCGCGCGTCTTGTCGGCCTTCATGTAGTCGATCTCGGGAAAGATCAGCTGGTCGCGCAGCCCGAGCGTGTAGTTGCCGCGGCCGTCAAACCCCTTCGGGGACACGCCCCGGAAGTCGCGGACGCGCGGCAGCGCAATGCTGATCAGGCGGTCGAGGAACTCGTACATCCGCTCGCCGCGCAGTGTCACCATCGCGCCGATCGGCATCCCCTTCCGCAACTTGAACTGGGCGATGGACTTCGTCGCCCGCCGGACGACGGCTTTCTGCCCGGTGATCCGCCCGAGCTCGTCGGCGCCGGTCTCGGTCACCTTCGCGTTCTGCGTCGCCTCGCCGAGCCCCATGTTGATGACGATCTTCTCGAGCCGGGGAATCGCCATCACATTCGGGTACGCGAACTCCTTCTTGAGGGCCGGCGCGACTTCCTTCTGATACCGCTCCTTGAGCCGGCTCATTTGTCGACCACTCCTTCACACTTGCGGCAGACGCGCACCTTCCGGCCGTCGTTGAGCAGGCGCCGGCCGATGCGCGTCATCTTGCCGCACTCGGGGCACACGAGCTGCACGTTGCTCGCATGCAGCGACGCCTCGCGCTCGACGATCCCGCCCTTGATGTTGCGCTGCGGATTCGGCCGCGTGTGCCGCTTGATCATGTTGACGCCTTCGACGATCAGGCGGTTCTTCTCGGGAAGCACCTTGAGCACGCGCCCGCGCTTCCCCCGATCCCTGCCCGCCGTGACGACGACGGTGTCGTTGCGGCGAATCGGTGTCTGCAGTATTGCCATAGGGCCTACAACACCTCCGGCGCGAGCGAAATGATCTTCATGAAGCGCCGTTCGCGGAGCTCACGCGCGACCGGCCCGAACACGCGGGTGCCGATCGGCTCGTGCTGGTCGTTGACCAGCACCGCGGCATTGCGGTCGAACCGGATATAGCTGCCGTCACGGCGCCGCTGTTCCTTGGCCGTGCGGACGATCACCGCCTTGACGACCTGCCCCTTCTTCACGGTCCCGTCCGGCGTCGCCTCCTTCACCGAGGCGGTGACGATGTCGCCGAGCCGGGCGTAGCGGCCCGCCGACCCGCCGATCGGGTTGATCACGGCGATCTTCCGCGCGCCGGAGTTATCGGCCACGTCCAGGATGGAGCGCATTTGAATCATGGTGCCCTCCTCAGACCTTCGGCGCCTTGGCGACGACCCGCGTGACGACCCAGCGCTTGCGGCGGCTGAGCGGACGCGACTCGGCGATGGCGACCGTATCGCCCACGTGCGCCTCGTTGTGCTCGTTGTGCGCCATGAACGTCGACGTCTTGCGCTGGCTCTTGCCGTACAGGGCGTGCCGCACCTGGCGCTCGACGGCGACCACCACGGTCCGGTCCATCTTGTCGCTGACGACGGTGCCCGTCAGCTGTGACTTGACGCTCATGCCTACTGTTCCTTTTCCCGCAGAATCGTCCTGATGCGCGCCAGATCGCGGCGGACCTGGCGGACCTTGGCCGGCGCCTCGAGCTGGCCCATCGACTTCTGAATGCGAAGCCGGAAGATCTGGTCGCCGAGCTCCTGCACGCGGGCGCGCAGGTCGTCGAGGGTCAGCTCACGGATCTCGGCCGGCTTCATGACGCCGCCTCCTGGCCGAAGCGGGCGGCAAACTTCGTCTTGATCGGCAGCTTCGCCGCCGCCAGCTGCATGGCGCGCCGGGCTTCCTTCTCGGTGACGCCTTCCATCTCGAACATGATCCGGCCCGGCCGGATCACGCAGACCCACTGCTCGGGCGCGCCCTTGCCCTTGCCCATGCGCGTTTCCTGCGGCTTCTTGGTGATCGGCTTGTCGGGAAACACGCGCACCCAGATCTTCCCGCCGCGCTTGATGAAGCGGGTCATCGCCACCCGCGCGGCTTCGATCTGCCGGTCGGTCAGCCAGCACGGCTCCATGGCCTTGAGCCCGTAATCGCCGAACGAGACGTCCGACCCGCGCCAGGCCTTGCCGGCCATGCGTCCCCGCTGCTGCTTCCTGTACTTGACCTTCTTCGGCATCAACATGATGACAATTCCTTAACCACGGCGTTCACGAAGATCTCGACGCTCGCGAGACGCCCTTTTCATACTCGTGCCCGTCGCGAACATCGTGGCCTTCGTGGTTACGGTCTTGGTGACGGCCGGCGCGGCGATCGATCCCGGTACTCCTCGTCGCGTCCCGTCCGCGGCACCAGCCGCTCGCCCTTGTACAGCCACACCTTGACGCCGATCTGGCCGTACGTCGTACTCGCCTCCGCGAACCCGTAGTCGATGTCCGCGCGCAACGTCTGCAGCGGGAGCTGCCCGTGGAGGTACCACTCGGAGCGCGCGATTTCCGCGCCGTTCAGCCGGCCCGACACCCGCACCTTGATCCCGCGCGCGCCGAAGCGGAGCGCCGATTCCACGGCCTTCCGCATCGCCCGCCGGAACGCGACGCGCTTTTCGAGCTGCACCGCGACCGACTCGGCAATGAGCTGCGCCTCGAGCTCCGGCTTCTGGATCTCCTGAATGTTGATGAAGACCTCGCGGCTCGTGCGCTTCTGGATCTCCTGCTTCAGCTTGTCGACTTCGGTTCCCTTGCGGCCGATGATGATGCCCGGCCGCGAGGTGTAGATGTCGATCTTCAGCTTGTTCGCCGCGCGCTCGGTCTCGATCCGGGAGACCCCGGCATGGGAAAACCGCGTCTTCAGGTCCTTCCGCAGCGCGAGGTCCTCGTGGAGCAGCTTCGCGTAGTCCCGATCCGAGTACCACCGCGAGCGCCACGTCTTGTTGAAGCCGAGACGGAATCCGTACGGGTGAACCTTCTGGCCCACGTTGTCTCCTAATCCTTAACCACGAAATCCACGACGATCGCGAAGGTCACGACGTGGCCTTCGTGTGCCATTCCTCACGCCCGAGCCGCAGCGGCCTTCCTGGCCGGCTTCCGCGCACGCGCCGGCTTCGCCGCCGCATCGCCCTCGTCGGCCACGCGCGCGATCTTCAGCGGACGCTCCGCCACGCGCACGGTCAGGTGTGCCGTCCGCTTGGTGACGCGAAACGCGCGCCCCATCGGCGCCGGGCGGACGCGCTTCATTGACGGCCCCTGGTCGGCATAGCACGCCTCCACATAGAGCCGCTCGACGTCGCCGCTGAACCCTTCCTTCTGCTGCGCGTTGGCGACCGCCGACCGCAGCACCTTCGCGAGCTCGCGCGCGATCGTCTTCCGGGTGAACTGCAGCGTCGCCAGCGCGTGATTGACGCCCTTGCCGCGAATGAGGGCGCAGACGAGCCCGGCCTTCTGCGCGGAGGTGCGAATGCCGCGTGCGGTGGCCTGCGCCTGAATCATGCCTTCGCTCCTGTGCCGGCGCCGCCGCCCGCCGCGGCGCCACCGCCGGCCCCCGCGCCGGCACCGGCCGGCGCCGCCGCCGCGGTCGCCGCCGCCTTCTCCGTCTTCGTCGTGTGCCCCTTGAACGCGCGGGTCGGCGCGAACTCGCCGAGCTTGTGACCCACCATGTTCTCGGTCACGTACACCGGGATGAACTTCTTCCCGTTGTGCACGGCAAGGGTGTGGCCGACCATCTCGGGAATCACCGTCGACCGGCGCGACCAGGTCTTGACGACCTTCTTCTCATTGACGCGGTTCATCGCCTCGATCTTCTCGAGCAGCGACGTATCGATGAACGGCCCCTTCTTCAGTGAACGACTCATATGGCTCTCATGCCGGGTCCACAGGACCCGGCCTACTTGGTTCTCCGCTGGACGATGAACCGATCGGTGTCCTTGCGCCGGCGCGTCTTGAATCCCTTGGTCGGCTGGCCCCACGGGGACACCGGGTGGCGCCCGCCGGAGGTCTTGCCTTCACCGCCGCCGAGCGGGTGGTCGACCGGGTTCATCGCCACGCCGCGCACGTGCGGCCGCTTGCCCAGCCACCGGCTGCGGCCGGCCTTCCCGATCGACACGTTCTCGTGGTCGAGATTGCCGACCTGCCCGATCGTGGCGACACACTCGATGTTGATCTTCCGAATCTCGCCCGACGGCAGCTTCACCGAGGCATATTCGCCCTCACGGGCGACGAGCTGCACCGACGACCCGGCGCTGCGTGCCAGCTGTCCTCCCTTGCCCGGACGCAGCTCCACGTTGTGGATCATGGTGCCGAGCGGGATGTTCTTGAGCGGCAGGCAGTTGCCCGGCAGGATGTCCACGTGGTCGCCGGCAATCACCGTGTCGCCGACCTTGATGCCCAGCGGCTGCAGGATGTACCGCTTCTCGCCGTCGGCGTACGTGACGAGCGCGATCCGCGCCGATCGGTTCGGGTCGTACTCGACCGTGGCGATCTTTCCAGGAATGTCCTTCTTGTCCCGCTTGAAATCGATGATCCGGTACAGCCGCTTGTGCCCGCCGCCGCGCCACCACGACGTCAGCTCCCCGCGGTTGTTGCGGCCGCCGGACCGGTGCAGCGTCTCGGTGAGCGGCCGATACGGCTCGCTCGTCGTGATCTCATCGAACGTCTGCACCGTGCGGAACCGCGTGCCCGGCGATGTCGGGTTGTACTTGCGTATGGGCATATCTCGATGACCCTTCTAGGCGCCCTGCAGGAACTCGGGAAGCTTCTCGCCTTCCCGCAGCTTCACGTACGCCTTCTTCCAGTCCGCGCGCCGGCCGGCGTACCGGCCCTGGCGCTTGACCTTGCCGTGGGCGACCGAGGTCCGCACGCTCTCGACTTTCGACCCGAGCAGCGTCTCGACGGCCCGCTTGATGGCCAGCTTGTTGGCGTCCTTCGCCACCTCGAACACCAGCGTCCGCCCCTCCTCGCGGAGGACCGTCGTCTTCTCGGTGATGATCGGGCGCCGGATCACGTCTGTGAGCTTCATAACGATCCCAGCGCTTCCTGCAGCTTCTCCAGCGCGGCCTTCGTCAGCACCACGCGCCGCGTGTTGATCACGTCGCGCGCGCTCACGCGGTTGCTCGGCAGGACCCGCACGCCCTCGATGTTGCGTACCGAGAGCGTGAGCTTGTCCTCGGGCTTGACGTCCACGAGCAGCGCCCTGCCGTCCACGCCGAGCCGGCGCAGCATCTCTACCGCCGCCTTGGTCTTGATCTCGCCGACGCTGAGCGCGTCGACGACGATGACCTGCTGATCGCGCAGCTTCTGGGCGAGCGCGGCCTTCAGCGCGCCCTTCTCCACCTTCCGCGGCAGCTGATAGGCATAGCTGCGCGGCTGCGGGCCGAAGACGGTGCCGCCCTTCCGCCACAGCGGATTCCGGATCTCGCCGACGCGCGCCCGGCCGGTGCCCTTCTGCCGCCACGGCTTCTTCCCGCTGCCGCTGACGAGCCCCCGGGTCTTGGTGGCGTGCGTGCCGCGGCGCTCCGCCGCATTGGCGCGAACGACCGATTCATGGATCAGGTCGACCTTGATCCGCCCGCCGAACACATCGTCCCGCAGGTCGAGCGAGCCGACCTTTTCGTTCTGCTGGTTCACGACATCAACAGTCATGATCTCTTCCTGAGGCCAGAGCCCTGGGCCCTGAGGCCTTACTTCTTGCCCTTCTTCTTCACCGGCTCCGCCTGCGCCACGCGGATGGGCTTGGCCGCGATCGCCTTGCGGATGACGACCACGCTGTTCGGGCCGCCCGGCACGGCGCCCTCCACGAGCAGCAGGTGGTTGTCGGCATCCACGCGGATGACCTTCAGGTTGCGGACGGTGGTGCGCGCATCACCCATATGGCCGGCCATGCGCATCCCCTTCACCACGCGCGAGGGGTACGACGAGGCCCCGATCGATCCGGGCGCACGATGGAACATCGACCCGTGCGTCGCACGGCCGCCGCGGAAGTGGTGCCGCTTGACGACGCCCTGAAACCCGCGGCCGCGGCTCGTGCCGATCACGTCCACGCGGTCCCCGTCGGCGAAAATCGAGACGCTCACCTGGTCGCCGGCCTTCACCGGATCGGCGCCCGCCTTGAGCGTCACTTCCCGGCGGATGCGCGTCGGCGGCACGCCCGCCTTCTTGAAGTGCCCCTCGGTCGGCTTGTTCTCCCGGCTCTTCCGGCCGTCGACCAGTCCGAGCTGCACGGCTTCGTACCCGTCACGATCGACGGTCTTGACCTGAGCCACCACACAGGGGCCCGCCTTGAGCACCGTCGCGGGATGCACGGTGCCGTCCGCATCGAACAGCTGCGTCATCCCGACCTTCTTGCCGATGAGTCCTGTCACCATCGCCTAATCCTGTCAGGCGGACCTGAAGGTCCGCCTCTACTTGCCGTGTTCCTTCCCGAACGCCTTGATCTCCACATCGACGCCGGCGGGCAGGTCGAGCTTCATGAGCGCATCGACCGTCTGCGACGTCGGTTCGAAGATGTCGATCAGGCGCTTGTGGGTCCGGATCTCGAACTGCTCGCGCGACTTCTTGTCGACGTGCGGCGACCGGAGGACCGTCCACTTGTTTTTCGAGGTCGGCAGCGGGATCGGACCCGCCAGCTGCGCGCCCGTCCGCTTCGCCGTCTCGACGATCTCACCGGTCGACTGGTCGAGAATCCGCGCGTCGTACGCCTTCAAACGGATCCGGATCTTGTCGCTGAACATGGCCATTGGTTGAATCCCGTCAAACCCCAACGCCCAACTTCCAACTCCCAAGCTCCTGGGAGTTGGCGTCTTGGGAGTTGGGAGTTACTCGATAATCTCCGTGATGGTGCCCGCACCGACCGTCCGGCCGCCCTCGCGAATCGCGAACCGGCTGCCCTTCTCGATCGCCACCGGCGTAATCAGCTCGCCCGTGATCGGCGTGTTGTCCCCCGGCATCACCATCTCGACGCCCTCGGGCAGCTTCAGCACGCCCGTCACGTCCGTCGTCCGGATGTAGAACTGCGGCCGGTACCCGTTGAAGAACGGCGTGTGCCGCCCCCCCTCTTCCTTCGACAGGATGTAGACCTCGCCCTTGAACTTCGTGTGCCCCTTGATCGATCCCGGCTTGGCCAGCACCTGCCCCCGCTCCACGTCGGTCTTCTCCACGCCGCGCAGCAGCACCCCGACGTTGTCCCCCGCCACGCCTTCGTCCAGGAGCTTGCGGAACATCTCCACGCCCGTCACCACCTTCTTCTCGGTGGGCTTGAACCCGACAATCTCGACTTCCTCGCCGACCTTCACCTTGCCGCGCTCGATCCGGCCCGTCACCACCGTCCCGCGCCCCGAGATCGAGAACACGTCTTCGATCGGCATCATGAACGGCTTGTCAACCTCGCGCTCCGGAATCGGAATCGAGGCATCGAGCGCTTCCATCAGCTTCAGGATGCCCGCCACCCCCTCCGCATCGCCCTGCAGCGCCTTGAGCGCGCTCACGCGCACCACCGGAATGTCGTCCCCCTTGAACCCGTAGCTCGTCAGCAGCTCCCGCACTTCCAGCTCCACCAGGTCCAGGAGCTCCGCGTCGTCCACCGCATCCACCTTGTTGAGCGCCACCACGAGGTGCGGCACGTTCACCTGCCGCGCCAGCAGCACGTGCTCCCGCGTCTGCGGCATCGGCCCGTCGGTCGCCGACACCACCAGAATGGCCCCGTCCATCTGCGCCGCGCCCGTGATCATGTTCTTGATGTAGTCGGCGTGCCCCGGGCAGTCCACGTGCGCGTAGTGCCGGTTCGCCGTCG
>MEKU01000045.1:6062-7517 GCA_001767195.1 Acidobacteria bacterium RIFCSPLOWO2_02_FULL_67_21 | reverse complement strand
CCATTTTTCACGGACGCGACGCAAACGGTCCGGCCGACGGCTTCCCCTGCGTATGCGTGAGCGGCCCGAGCTCGGCCGCCACCCCGCGCGCGATGGCGGCCAGCTCGCTGCCCGCCTGGAAGCAGGTGAAGTCGGGCCGATCGCGCCACGCCAGCGGTCCGCACAGCCTCGCGCCCGCTTTCAGCGCGGCATCGTGCACGATGTTGATCGCGCGCTCGTAATCGGGCGTCCCCTGCCGATACCCTGAGAAGTTGCCGAGATCGCCGCTGGCGGCGAAGACGGCCGTGACGCCGGGCACCTTCGCAATCTCCTCCACGTTCTTCACGCCTTCCAGCGTCTCGATCATGAGGATGAGGACCAGGTTGTCGTTCACCGTGTTGCGGTAGCTACCCGGCACGCCGCCCCACACGGCGGCGTCGAACGCCTGGCCGCCGCCGGCGCTGCGTCGTCCGAGCGGCGGGAAGTACGCCCAGTTCCGCGCCTCGATCGCTTCCGCGACCGTGTCCACCGTGGGCACCACCAGCACGAGCGCGCCGGCATCGAGCGCGTGCTGAATCTCGCGCTCGTCGGTGTAGGCCACGCGCGCTCCGGGAACGGCCCTCGCATGGGGGCACGTCCGCCACATCCGCGCGGCCTCCTCCCAGTCGCGCTGGCTGTGCTGCATCTCGGTCCAGATGAAGTCGTAGCCGGCGTTGGCCATGGCGCAGTACGTGGCGGGGTCGGTGGCGCTGAACACCGTGCCACCGGTCACCTTGCCGCCCTGCATCATCTTGAGCTTCACCGGATTCCAGACCTGCGTGCCCGGAGGCGGATTGAAGGCCGGGCCGTACTTCCAGGCAGCCGGGTCGAACGGGCCCTGGTTCACCGCTCCGGCCGGCGGGACCGTCCGCGCGTTGCTGTCGCGCCCTGCCGGTGCGGCCAGCGGGAATTCCGTGGCGCCCGCATTTGGATTGTTCGCATACGGGTCGGCGGTAGGCGTTCCCTGGGCCGGCGGGTTCTGCGACTGACCGGTCAGCACCGCAACCGCGAGAGCCGCGCACGCGGCCAATGCCGTTACATCCCGTTTCATATCGACCTCCCTTTAACGGATCGCGACAGGCGCCACAGTAGACCCTGTGCCGCCCAGAATCTTCAGCGGCTGGACCATCAGCGCGAACTCATAGACCCGCTGCGCCGCCAGCTCGTCGAGCCTGAGGTTCTCCAGCAGAAAGATACCGTTGACCACCAGGGCGATCTGGTGCACCGGATTCGATAGCTGCGGATCGGAGCTGGGCGTGACATTGATCGGCGCCGTGTCGGCGCCAATCAGCATGACGTCCTGCCGTGCGAGCCATTCGGCGGCCGTGGCGCCGAGGCCGGGATTCACCTTCATGTAACGGCCGTTCTCCTTGCCCCAGAGCCGCCCCCAGCCCGTGTGGACGAGGACCGCGTCGCCTGGCTGCAGGGTCAGCTGCT
>MEKU01000045.1:0-6052 GCA_001767195.1 Acidobacteria bacterium RIFCSPLOWO2_02_FULL_67_21 | reverse complement strand
CGCCTGCTGCAGATCCGCCATCGTCACTTCGTACGTATCGGGCAGCATCTCCACGCCCTTGAAGCCGGCGACGTCGATGAGCACGCCTCGCGTGATGAGCGCGCCGATGTTCTGGATGCCGAGCTTCGTGAAGCCGTTGCGCGTGGAGACGTCGGCGACCTTGATGCAGTTGTACATGCTGTCGCCGATGGTCTGGTGCGCAAAGCCGTCGAACTGCGTGCCGACCTGGCCGATCTCGGCGACCACGATCTCCTCGTTGCCGCCGCGCCGATTCGACCCCTGCGGCTCGGCGGTGCGTTTGGTGTGCAGCTGGAACGTGCGCGTCGCCTGGATCGGCATCGACATCGACAGCTCGCGTCCCAGCTCGAACACCTGACCCGTGCGTATCAGCCTGATGGCGCGCAGCACCGTCTCCGGCTTCATGTGATTGGCGGCGCCGCGCTCATCGGCGGCCCCCCACCTGGACGGGCAGCGCTGATTATCAGCAGGCGGCTGCCACGTTTGGGCGTGGGCCCTGCCGGAGCCGGCCAGCAGGCAGCCGGCGAAGACGAGCAACACCGTCGTGCGCATATCGAGTGCTCCTTTGCACGCTATGGGAGCATGACCTTCGGGGGGTACGTGTTGAAAAAACCCGCGAAGATCGTGACGGCCCTTGAACGCGCACATTGTGCCACATTGGATTGCCGCCGACCCGGCGGCTTACCTGTCTCTCGAACCGCGCGCGACGTTTTTGTGGCGGAAACAGTCGACCGTATGGTCGTTGACGAGGCCGACCGCCTGCATGAAGGCGTAGCAGATCGTCGAGCCGACGAACCTGAAGCCCCGGCGCACGAGATCTCGGCTTATGGCGTCCGACTCGGGCGTCCGCGGAGGCACCTGCGCGAGGGTCCGCCATCGGTTCACTCGAGGGACGCCGCCGCCGAAGCCCCACACGTAGGCATCGAAGCTGCCGAACTCGCGCTGGACCTCGAGGAACGCTTTCGCGTTGCTGACGGTACTCTTGACTTTGAGGCGGTTGCGCACGATGCCAGGATTCCGAAGCAGGCGCTCGATCCGTGTCGGCGTGAAGCGCGCCACGCGCTCCGGGTCGAAGTCGAGGAACGCCTCGCGGTAGTTCTCGCGCTTCTTGAGGATCGTTTCCCAGCTCAGGCCCGCCTGGGCGCCTTCGAGCGTCAGGAACTCGAACAGGACACGGTCGTCATGAACCGGAACGCCCCACTCGGTGTCGTGATAGGCGATGCCGAGGGGCGTCCGCGCCCAGCTGCACCGGGTGACGATGGCATCACGCGGCAAGGTCGTCGCAGTCCAAGACCCGAAGGCGCCGACGGCTGGAAACTCCTGCTGGGCGGCCCGTCATTTCAATCCAAGCTTCTTACCCGCCGCCAACAGCTCAATCGCCTCCTGCAGCCGCCTCATCTTCGTTGTCTGCTGCTTGGCCGAATCAATCCAGCCGATGTAGGCGCGGCGGTACGATGGTGCAAGACTCTCGAAGTGGTTCCGCGCCGCCGGACGCCTTTTGAGCGCGTCTTGAATGTATGGAGGAACTCTCGCAATCGACGGGCGTGGTGCGTCGCCGCTGCGGTCCGTGGGTTTGAGCTTCAGCCCAGCCGGTCTCAGCCTCCCGCCCGCCTGTAGCCGCGCATATCGTTGACGATTCGCGGTCGACCATCGGCTGCCGGGTTTGCGAGGCGTGAACTTCCGAGCGTATCGCGCATCATCCAGACGCCGGATAAGACTGTCGATCCAGCCGAAACAGAGGGCCTCATCGACGGCCTCTTCATACGCGATCGCCGGTTGGCCAGTGTGACGTTTCTGAAATATCAGCCACACCTCGGATGCTGAATCATGGTGTTTGGCCAACCAGGCCCGCCATTGCCCGACTGTTGGCGCCTCAACCGTTTTCAACGACTTCGTCGTATCGCTTCTCCTTCCGCCTCGACCCTACCTGAAGACGCCAGAAAGGACATCGATCACCATGCCGCCCTTCGTGGCCACCACGACGTCACCGACGATGGCGAACGAGACATCCCTGTCCACCCTGGGCCCGATGGCCAGCAGGTCTGGCGGCAGCGCACGCTTCGCAATCCCCGGAGGCAAGGGCTTGCCTCGGGCCACGTTCCTGGCGATGCCTGGCGGCAGGGACTGCGCGATGATCTTGTGGGTCACGAAGTAGTCATGAAACGTCGCGCGATCGCTGCTGCGAAAGACGACGACAACCGACGCCGAGCCGTCAGACCCACCGCCGCTGCGTCCCCGACCCTGAGACTGGCCCTGGGCGCTGACGCCGATACCGAGCAGGCCGACGGACAGGACGACCGCGGACACGGTCCAGTGCTTCGCCATGATCATGATGAACGACCTCGAATGCATCCTACCGCGGAGTGTGCTCGGAGTCTTGCTTGACCAATCACACGCCGTGTCGCACGCCGCTTGGTCCGTTAACGTCCGCGTTTCAGCCGCGGCGGTTCACGATGGCACGGGTCGGCGCCGGCTGCAACCCGTGTCAGTCAGCTTGCGCGCCAGACTCGTGTCACCGCGCTTCGACAGTGAGAGTCGCCACGTAATCGTCCGGCCGAATCTGCCGATCCGATCGTGGATACGGGGCGAGCGCCACAAGCTTGATCAAGTATGCGAGATACGATGCTTCCGATCCGCTGGGCTGGGTATGCAACTCGCGCTCAGCCTGGATGCCGACTGGTTGCGACAACCAGACCGTAATGATGGCGTCACCCGCCCAGACGCAAAGCGCGTCCATCGGACACCGCGAATCAGACCTCACACCGTCGAACGTGACCTTCAGTCCGTCCCGCAGAGTCGCTGAGGTCCAGGGGCGCAACTCGAAGGACTGGCTGAGCGGGAGCTGACTCGGCTGAGTGGGATGATCCGCGCAGCCAAGGCTGACACTTGTGCACAGAAACAAGGTGATGGTGAAGATCCGCGCAACGTGAAGGTGTTGACCCATCTGCGGTCAGCCGTGCAGGACAGCGGCTCTCTCCATGATACGAGATGAAAGCTACAGGTACCTTCCCCTCGCGAAAGTCGCTTCTGACGCTGCGCGCGGCCGTCTGGGGCAGCGCATGTTATGCCTAGACAGCTGGTTCGTTTGCGCCCCGCACGCGCACACGCCCCGGCTCCACGATCCAGAGTTGATGTTCGGCCCATTCCGCGGCCAAGACCGGAAGAACCCGGACGACCAGCTGAAGCACTTGTCGTCGGCTGGGCTCTGCCGGTCGAAACACCACGATGCCGACATACTCGCTCGGCGGATATGCCCGGATGTCGGCGAAATCGAGGTCGAGCGTGAAGAGCACGCGCGCCTCAGCTTGACACGCCGCCCCGAGCGTCGGATCGTCCGCGCCAGCGAGTCCTTCGTCGTGAACGGTGTCGCAGATCCAACCAGCGGTACGAAGGAGCTCGGCGGCCTCGACGGGCACGTTCTCATCGAGCTTCGCGCGCATTCTCGGATGCTACGCAGGGAGGGGCAGGACCCGCTCTTGCGCCAGGTCGGCTGCATAGGCCAAAGCCGCCTGAATGTCCTCCGCGGTCAGTGAGGGATAGCTCCGGATGATCTCGTCGACCGACAGCCCATCCGCCAGATTGGCCAGCACCACGGCCACGGGAATCCGCGTGCCGCGAATGCAAGCCTTGCCATGGAGCACAGCTGGGTTGACCGTGATGTGTTCGTGCCAGTCCATAAACTCGCTCGAAGAATACCCGGAAGCCGGTCAGCTGTCTAACGACCGCGCTGAGCCGCAGCGCGAACTCTCCCGTCAACAGGTTCGCGCTGTCGGCTCCAGCGCGTGGTTATACACCGTATCTCGATTGGAGGTAGCATGGGACAGAAGGTGTGCCCTGTCTACACCCACCTTGGAATCGGTTGTCCGATGCGACCCCGACGTGCTGGGTGGAACCCCCGTTTTTGCGGGTACGCGCGTGCCCCTCAAGAACCTCGTTGATTACCTCGCCGCCGGCGACCCGCTCGAGCGATTCCTCGACCACTTTCCATCGGTAACGCGGGAACAAGCCGTGGCGGCCCTGGAAATTGCCGGGGACTTGCTGGCTTCCCGTGCGCATCCTGCTCGATGAATCTCTGCCGCGCCCGTTGAGCCAGTTGCTCATTGGGCACGACGTCTCGATCGTCGCCACGGAAGGCTGGGCCAGCCTCGGCAACGGCGCGTTGTTGCGCCAAGCCGCCACGACGTTCGATGTTGTCCTGACGGCAGACCAGAACATCGAGTTTCAGCAGAACCTGGCGACGTTACCACTCGCCGTCGTCGTCCTCGTGGCCGAGAGCAACCGGCTCGAAGCGCTTGAACCCCTCGTGCCTGAAGTCCTCGATGCTCTCAAACACTTGAAAGCAAGAAGCTTCCTTCGTGTAGGGGCATAACTATTCGTTAAGTAGACCGCTTCTCCTGGCGCCGGTCGCAGCCATACACGACGAGCAGTTGTTGGGAGAACCGGTCGAACCCACTGAATGCGCGGATTCTAGCACGCGCATCCGCAGCGCCAGGACGCCGCCATTACCTGCGAGCCAGCGGCCCGGCGGCGCGCGGTCATATCGTGCATCGCCCGCAGCAAACGCCCCGAAGCATGAAGCGCGGGAAGTGCGGTTATCGCCCTGGAAAAGCAAGACCTTGGAGAAAGGCGAGATGCGAACGCGACGCCGTATTAGACTGCGGCGGCTGCAGCCCATTGCGCGCTACAGGCGATCCGCCGGGCTTCGCACACCTAAAACGCCGCGGTTCAGCACATGCGTGTAGATCATCGTCGTGCTGACATCGGCATGGCCCAGCAGCTCCTGCACCGTCCGAATGTCGTAGCCGTCCTCCAGCAGGTGCGTCGCAAACGAGTGCCTGAATGTGTGGCAGCTCACCCGCTTCGAAATGCCTGCGCGGCGCACAGCCTCCGTCACCGCCCGCTGAATCGCCGATTCATGCAAGTGAAACCGGCACGGCGGACCCCAACGCGGATCCCGGCAGATCCGGCCCGCCGGAAACACGAACTGCCACGGCCACTCGACGCTCGCATTCGAATACTTCCGATCCAACGCGTCCGGCAACGGAACCCGTCCGAAGCCGTTCTGGCAATCCCGCTCGTGCTGTGTGCGCACGCGACCGACATGTTCGACCAGCGCTGCATGCGCCGATGCCGGCATCATCGTCATCCGATCCTTCCGCCCTTTCCCTTGCCGGACCGTGATCTGATGCCTCTCGAAGTCGATGTCCTTCACGCGAAGCGCCAGCGCCTCCTGAAGACGAAGTCCAGCCCCATACAGCAACATCACAACGAGACGGGGCGTCCCCGCCAAGCGTGAAAGGACCGCGGATACCTCTGTTCGCGTCAGCACAACAGGCAGTCGCACCGGCGTCGATGCCCGTACGACACCATCGATTCGGCCAATCGGTAATTCGAGAACGCTTCGATAGAGGAAGAGCACGGCGCTGAGCGCCTGATTCTGCGTCGATGCGCTCACGCGCCGCTCCACTGCCAGATGCGTCAGGAAGCTGGCTACGTCCGGCGCACTCAGGTCGGATGGGTGACGCTTGCGGTGAAAGACAATGTACCGTCGAATCCAGGTGACGTAGGCCTCCTCCGTGCGTCGGCTGTAGTGGCGGACCCGAATGGCATGACGAACGCGCTCCATCAAGCGTTCCGATTGTGGCGGGCCGGACATGTGAGGCCAGCCGCGCGAAAAGTTCGTGGTTACGTGCCGTCGGACCGGCGGCGTCCCAACAGCAACACGACCGGCAGCGCGAACGCCATGCTTCCCAGCAGCGACAGCACCACGAACCAACGCCACGAGAGCCGGCTCACGCCCCAGCGCCCGAGCAGGTTGGCGAAGAGTGATGTGTGTCATGAGTGCTTGGCTCGGCTGAAGCCGGACACTACGTACGAGGTGGTTACAGACGATGGGCGGCCCAGGTCTGGGCGGCCTCGACGCGTGCGGCCATCGGCGGATGCGAATAGAACAGCACCTCCACCAGCCGCGACGGCCGCTCCTCCGCCAGGTTCTGCGCGCCGAGCCGCTTCATCGCGGTCACGAAGGCGGCCG
>MEKU01000044.1 GCA_001767195.1 Acidobacteria bacterium RIFCSPLOWO2_02_FULL_67_21 | reverse complement strand
GGGGTGGTCGGGCTTTCGGCCGCTCTGGCGATTGCGCGAAGGGGCCACAGCGTCTGCATCCTCGAGCGGGAGCCGCGTGCGGGCACGGCGACGAGCACCCACAACAGCCAGGTCATTCATGCCGGAATCTACTATCCGCCCGGAACGCTGAAGGCGAGATACTGCGTCGACGGTGCGCGGCGGCTCTACGAGTTCTGCACGGCGCACGGTGTTCCCCACAGCCGCTGCGGCAAGCTCATCGTCGCGCAGCACCAGGACGACATCGCCACCCTCGAGTCGCTGCTGGCGCGCGGCAACGCCAACGGCGTCAGCGGACTGCGCCTCGTCGACCGCCCGTTTATTCGAGCGCGCGAGCCGCACATCAGCGGCGACGCCGCCCTGTACTCGCCCGAGACGGGGATCGTCGAAGCCGAGGCGCTGGTCGGCGCGCTCGCGAGACTCTGCCGCCAGCATGACGTCGCGATCCTGCCGGCGTCACCGCTCGTCGGCGCCGACGATCGCGGCACCGGCATCGAGGTGCGGACTCCGGCCGAGACAATTCTCGCGCGCGCCGTCGTCAATGCGGCCGGGCTGTACGCCGACGACGTGTCGGCCACGATCGGCGGCACGTCCTTTCGGATCCATCCGTGCCGCGGTGAATACGCCGAACTCGTGCCGTCCAGACGGTCGCTGGTCAACGCGCTGGTGTACCCGGTCCCGGACGCGTCGGGGCATTCGCTGGGGGTCCATCTCACGAAGACGATGCACGGAAACGTGACGCTCGGGCCGACCGCGCGATTTCAGGAGCGCAAGGACGACTACGAGACCGATCGCCTGCCGCTGGGCGCGTTTCTGGCGCCCGCGCGCGTGCTGCTGCCCATGCTGCAGATGGAGGACCTGCGCCTGGGCGGAAGCGGCATACGCCCGAAGCTCCACCCTCCAGGCGACGCGTTCGCGGATTTTCTGGTCGCGCGGGATCCCGAGTGCCCGCGGCTCGTTCAGGCGGCGGGCATCGAATCGCCCGGACTTACGGCCTGCCTGGCGATCGGCGAGGAGGTGTCGAGGCTGGCGGGTGAGATTCTGGACTGAAGGAAAGGCGAACGGCGCGGCCGCCGACGGGCACAGCCGCTCGTTGGGCTGCTTGCCGCTGTGCCCATACCGTGGTAATACTAGGGTATGAAAATTGCGTTGTCCATTCCAGACGAACTGTTCGACTCCGCCGAAACTCTCGGGAAGCGCCTGGGCGTTTCTCGCAGTCGACTGTACGCCACCGCGTTGGCCGACTACGTCGCTAAACATCAGAGCCGCAAAGTCACCGCCCGCCTCGATGCGGTCTACGCCACAGCAGAGAGCCGCCCGGATCGGCCGCTTCGGCGCGCACAGGCGCGGTCACTGCCCCGCGACTCGTGGTAATCGAGCGCGGCGAGGTGTGGTGGGCCGACCTCGGGGAACCCGACGGCTCCGAGCCCGGCTACCGGCGGCCTGTCGTCATCGTGCAAAGCGACGCGTTCAATCGCAGCCGCCTCCGCACCGTCATCGTCGTCGTTCTTATGACGAATCTGCGCCTGCTGGACGCCCCCGGGAATGTCCTCATTTCCGCAAAAGCCTCGGGGCTTTCGAGGGATTCGGTCGCGAACGTATCCCAGCTCGTGACCCTCGACCGCGACTTCCTGATCGAACGGGCCGGCCGGCTCCGAGGTCAGCCATTGAAAGACCTGGAAAACGGCCTGCGTCTGGTACTTGACCTGTAGGGATTCAAGCTGCCCAACAAGTAGTAGGCAGAACTACGTAATCCAGCGATCCAGCGGCCGTCGCAGTGTAGCGCCGTCCCCCAACGGCCCGCAATTCGCCGCAGGTCCTTCACCCATCGCCACTTAATGACCGGGTGTGAATCCGTACAGCCAAGAGGATATACAGCCCTGTATAACGCTCCACGCGGCTTCGACCGGTGCCGCGTAACAACTCGCGTCTCGCTCGACTCCCATACGGGCCCTCGATCGGCTGCAGCTTCGGCATTCCCGAAAGGCATTAGGACCAAGATGCGCGCTCGGCTCTGAACAGGCGGAGCCGGCAGCGCGCGGCAAGAAGCGCGCGCGCGAGCGCCCGCTTCGGCCACGAGCGCGGCGCTACGTGCGTCGCATAGTACAGATACGCGCTGTCGTGGAACGCGCGGATTGAGGCCGCTTTCGCGGTGCGGCTCGAGCGGCCGACACCGTGGATCGCGGACGCCGCCGGCACGTATCGGATGAGATATCCGCGCGCGCGAAGACGCCGGCACAGGTCGGCATCCTCCCAGTACAAGAAGTACCGTTCGTCCAGACCGGCGACGGACTCCACGGCATCCCGGCGCACCAGCATGCAGGCCCCCGAGACCCAGTCCACCGTCAGGCTCGCGCCCTCTCCCGCGTCCGCATCGCCGATGACGTTCCGACGCGACACGGCCAGGCGCGGCAGCAGGCGGCGCAGCAGCGTCGTTCGTCCGAAAACGCCCGTGAGCATGTCCGGATCACCCCTGGCGCTCCCCTGCACGGCTCCGTCCGGATCGAGAATGCGAGGCCCGGCGACCGCGCATCGATCCGTCCCCTCGAGGGCACGCCTGAGAGCGGCGAAGGCACCCGGCCGCAGCCGGCAGTCGGGATTCATGATCAGGACGAGCGGCGCGGCGGTGTGGGCCAGGCCCTGATTCACGCCCCGCGCAAACCCGAGGTTGGCGCCGTTGCGAACGAGCCGCGCCCGCGGCTCGAACTCCGTTACGATCGCCGGGCTGTCGTCCGTGGAGGCGTTGTCGATCACCACCGCTTCCCAGTCGAGACCCGCGAACTCGTCCGCAATCGATTGCAGCGCATCGCGTAGATCGGTCCCCGCATTGAAGTTGACGATCACCGCCGCCGCGTCCGGGATGGTCACCGGGTTCTCCGCACCAGCCTGACGTCGAACCGCTTTTCGCGCTGCTTGATGCCCAGCCAGCGCCGTTCGAGCTGCGCCTCAATCGCGCGCACGCCCACGGTCCGGGTTCGCTGAATGTCCGACCGCTTCTGCAGCACCCGGGGCAGGTCGGCGAAGGCGGCAGCCTTGGCCCTGAGGAAGGTGCCGAGCAGCCCAAGCCTGGCAAAGTGCACGGCACCGGCCGCGTTGTACAGCACGTGCCCGGGCAGCGTCCGCGCCAGCAGCCATCCAGGGGTGTTCTTCAGGTACATCCATTCCACGTTGCGCTGCCCGTGAAACACACTCTGCACGCTCGATCGGCCAAGCGTCGCGCTCCCATGATGCCGCACACGGGCCTCGGCTACGTACCGGCACCGGTACCCGCGGAGCCGGGCCCGGTACGACAGGTCCGCATCCTCGTGCGAGGCAAAGAAATCTTCGTCGAACCCGCCAAGCTCCTGGAAGACCGAACGGGCGATCAGGCACGCCGCACCGCATGCGCTGAAGACTTCGCGTGAACCCCCGGCTGCCGACGCCGGCGCGCCGTGATGCCGCTTGAACGCGCCGCCCCAGCGGAACACACCGTCGCCCGCGCTGTCGATGACCGCGGGATCGTGCATGTACACGATTTGCGACGTCGCGAGCAGAAAGCGGCTCCCGACGTCGATGCCGCTGCGGAGCGCGCGCAGCCAGTCGGGGTCCGGCACGGCGTCGTTGTTGAGAAAGGCGACGAACTCGCCGGCCGCCGCCCGCACGCCCGCGTTGTTACCGCCGGCAAAGCCGAGATTCTCGGGCAGGACGATCAGCCGGACGTCCGGGAACTTCTGCCGAACCAGCTCCGCGGTGCCGTCGCTCGACGCGTTGTCGACCAGAATGGTTTCGAACGCCACGCCACGCTGGGACGCGAGCGCCTCCAGGCACGGCTCGACGAACGACCGCCCATTCCACGTCACCACGACCACCGAGATGTCAGGCGGCACGCCGGTACACCTCCAGGGTGAGCCATGCGGTCCGCGCCCAGGTGAACTGCGACACCCGCTGCAGGCCCGAGGCCCGCAGGCGCCGGCTCCACGCCGGGTCGCCCACGACCCGCACAATCGCGTCGGTCCAGCCGGCCCGGTCGCGGGGATCGACCAGCAGCCCGGCGTCGCCGACCACTTCGGGTATCGACGCAGCCGTGGATCCGATCACAGGCGTACCGCTTGCCATGGCCTCGAGGAGCGGCAGGCCAAAGCCTTCGTACAAGGATGGATACACGAACGCCGCGGCGCCGCGAAAGAGCGCGCGTAACTCCGTGTCATTCAGCTTGCTCAGGTGCACGACGACGCCGCCTGCGCCGGCCTCCGACGCCCGGGCGAGGAGCGTGGCGCGAACACCGCGGTCCACGCCCACGAGGACCAGCGCGAGGGCCGGGGATCCGCCGAGGCGGCGCCCGGCCTCAAGCACCGCGTCGACCAGCAGGGGCAGATTCCGGCGGGCGTGCAGGTCGCCCACGTGCAGCACGTACGGCATCCGCACGCCGGCCGGAAGCGCCGCGTGGTCGCCACCAGGTGCCGTAAACACGTCGTCCACGCCGAGCGGGGTCACGGTGATGCGGTCCGGCCGAATGCCATAGGCGACCGCAATTTCCGATGCCGAGAACGCGGAGACCGTCAGGATGTGCGCGGCCGCACGCGCACTCAACCGGTAGAACGCGCGCCGCATCCAGTCGCTGCGGTAGGGATACCACTCGGGATGCAGCTCGTAGCTGACGTCGTGGATGGTGAGAACGGCCGGCACATGGGACCAGAAGGGCGCCGTATAGGCAGGCGCATGGATCAGATCGACGCGCGCGGCACGTGCGGCGCGCGGCAGCCCGACCAGCGTCCATCCAAGGTTGGTGGGGGGATGCGACGGCTCTCCGACGTGCCCGATCCCGGCCGGCAGATGCGCCCCGACAGGACCGCCCAGGGCGACGACCTCGAGCGGCTCCCCGAGCGCCAGGAGCGCGCGGACGAGCCCGGCCACGTATCGCCGGATGCCTGCGGCCGGAGAAACGAACGCGCGGCCGTCGATGCCAACGCGAAGCAAGGGAGACTTAGGAAATCTGCATGTGGAGACGCCGGACGGGACGCTCCAGGCCGGCGCAGATCTCTCGGATGCGATGCTCCACGCTGCCGTTGATCGACGGGCTGCTCAGAACCACCTCGTCGATACTGTACCGCCGCATCGTCGCTTCGAGATCCTCGATCGTGCCGCGCACCGGGACGCCCATGATCCATCGCCGCGCCTTCATCGGATCGTCATCGATGAAGGCGACCGGATTCATGTTCCACAGGGCATTGGCGCGCATCTCCCGGACCAGCGTCTGGCCGAACGCGCCGGCGCCGTAGACGAGGACACGCCGGCTGCGCTTGTTGCGGGTGGCGGCCACCAGGTTCATCACACGGAACGACGCCCGGGTCGCGACGATCGCCACGCCCAGCAGCAAGGCGTCGAGCACGAACACCGCCCGGGAAAACCCCACCAGTCGATACAGGTACGCCGCCGTCAGCACCGACAGCAGCGATCCCAGCAGCACGCCGCGGACGGCGGTGGCCACGTCGCGAAGGCCGAACGTCACCCAGGACCGCTGATACAGCCCCGACCCGTAGAGCGCCCCGAGCTTGCATCCGAGCACGACCGGAAGGGACGCGGTGAAATACGGGAGGAAATTGTCGAGGTCCTCGCCTTCGAAGCGAAGCCGAAACGCCAGATAGTACGAGACGGTGATGAGGATCAGATCCAGCAGCACTTCAGCGGCGTGCCAGCGAAACGCGAGGTCCTTGAGGAACGGCGCAAACGACGACTTCTGAAGGGCGACAAAGTCCTCCGCGTTGTAGGCAGGCACCCGGGCAAGGTAGATCCCGATGAGCGTCAGCAGCACGCCGAAAATAGCCACGAGCGGAAGCATCGGTTCCACGCCCCGGCTCTCGATCAACACCCACGCTGTCGCGCCGCCCGCGATTCCGAGCAGGTAGAGAATGCGCACCGCACTACGTTCCGAAAAGCCGAGCGACACGAGCCGGTGCGACACGTGGTCGATCCCGCCGCGTGTGGCGTGCCGCCCCGCGAGCCGTCGCAGCACGAGTACGAAACCGGTGTCGAAGAGCGGCACGATGAGTACCAGCACGACGATGACGGCGGGACTGATGAACGCGAGTGGCGCGTTGTAGACGGGAACGAGCGACGCCGCGCCAAGCACCGAGCCGATGAACAGGCTGCCGCTGTCGCCCATGAAGAGACGCGCCCGGCTGCGGTTCCAGTACAGGAACCCGAGGAGCGCGCCCGCCAGCGCAATCAGCAGCACGACGAGCGCCGGACCCAGGTGGTCGCCGAGCAGCACCGCCAGGAAGACGGCCGCGATCAGGCCGATGCCGGCCGCGAGGCCGTCCATGTTGTCGAGCAGATTGACGGCGTGGCAGATGCCGGCGAACCAGACGATCGCCACCAGCGTATAGATCGACGGCAGGCCGCCTTCGGGGCCGGCAAGCGCAAACACGAGGAACGCGCCCGTGGCCAGCGACGCCACGAGCTTGGCCACCGGCGAGAGCTGCAGCTGGTCGTCGAAAATGCCGACCCCGAACATCACCAGCGCCGCCAGCGGCACCGGCAGCCACTCAATCGGAGCAGCAAGGACGTCAGGACGGAATACCACCGCGGCCAGGCCGGCAAGCGTTCCGGCGACGATGGCTATGCCACCCATCGTCGGCGTCGGTGCGGTGTGCCAGCGGTCGGGCCTTGGCGGCACGACGGCGCCGCTCTGCCGCGCGAGCCGGCGCACGACGGCGCCGGCCGCCAGGCTGCACAGCGTGGCGACGCCGAACACGGCGGCCAGAATCAGCAGCACGGTCGCTCAGGCACCCGCCGCGGGCGCCAGCTCAGCGGCCTGGGCATCGGCCGCGTGCATGACAAACGGTCGCCTCCTGAGAATGCCGTCGCAGATGGTATCGAGTCCGGGCGACGCGCCGGGCAGCAACTGCTGGATCCGGTCCAGCTTGAGCCGGTAAATCGGATAGCCGGCCCTCGGCTCGATGAACGGCAGCGGAATCATGCGGTTGAAGAAGAAATGGTAGGCGTATTGGCGCGCGCGAGCGAGCTGATTCGACCCGAGGCGCTCCGGGCACGGCAGCTCGGCCAGAATCCGGAAATACTCGGCGGCAGTGCTCGCATCGCGGGTCAGCCCCTTGTTCCGGATCCATGCCTCGCCGGCGACGATGACGGGGAGCCCCACGCTCGTGAGCTCGACGCCCATCTTCGTGCCGTAGATGATGGCCGCGTTGCACAGCGACATCAGCGCGTACGTGCTGATGTCGCTTTCCGGCGGCACGACGAGAATGTTCGGCGCCAGCCGCGGGAGGCGCTTCTGCAGCTCGCGGAGTACCGGCTGGCGCGACGGCGGAAAGCCGCTGATTTCGGCCGGATGCACGCGAATGACCAGCTGCAGGTCCGGACGCGTGGCGAAGTACTCGCAGGTCTGCACGAGCCATTCGACCATGCTGGGAAAGGCGTTCGCCGGGTAGTGCAGCTGCGCATCCCAGGTCACGTTGGTGAGGAGGCCGATGGCCGGCCTGGCCCGGTCGAGGCCGATCCGGCGGCCGATCTCCTCCGGGTCCTGCCGCCGCGCCCGGTGGAAGACGATCCAGTCGAACAGCCCCTCGCGGCGGCTCGACAGGTACTTCGTCAGCTCGCGGTCCTGTGTGGCCGACAGCGCGGTGTTCTCCCAGTGCTCGCGCGACTCGGTCATCAAGGTGTGGTGGTACGTATCGTCGTGGCTGAAGATGAATCGCCGCTTGCGGTACGCGACGTTCCAGGTCACCACGTGCACGCCCTCACGCCGTGCGACCTCGCCCGTGATCCCCCAGGGCACGTAGATGCCGTGCGTGAACACCGCGGAGGAAAACCCGATCGTCCGCAGAAGCCGGCGTGAGGCAAACGTGGTGAGGAGCGCGGCCTCCAGGTAGCGGCGCAGCACGGGCTCGGCCGCCGCCTCCGACTCGAGCGACCCGGTCGCAAAAAATCGCAGCGCGCCGGCGTGCGCCTGTTCGCCAATCGCGAGGCCGTCCAGCACGAACGTCCCGATCTCTCCGACCGGCACGGTACGCGCAATGCGCCGGGCCTCGATGCGCTCGTCGGCGGTCAGCCAGTCGCTGTAGCGGTGAACCTTCAGCCCCAGCTGCGCGTAGACGCGCTCGGCCGGCCACATGCAGTCGCGGCACAGGTCGCGGCTCGGGCCGTGGGCCACGAACTTCGACACGTTCGGGTACAGCGAGGCCTCGCACTCGGCGCACGCCGGCAGGGCGCCGTCGCACACGAGGGCGTGCACCTCGGCGCCTCTGAAGGTCAGCGCGGCGGCCACCACGCTCTCGAGCGTGATGGCATGCGCATACGCGCCGATGGCGGTGGCCATCAGGACCCGCGGCCCCCCCTGGGCCGTGTCCTTCGCCGACTGCCATGACGCCGGATCGCTCGCGAGCGCCGCCGGCCAGTCCGGGTACGCGTCGAAACGGGCGTGGTACCACCGCCGCAGCAGGCGTGTGACACGCCACAGGCGGGGGGATCGGCGGATGGCGTGCCTCATGCCGACACCGATCCCCGTGCCGCGGGCCGGCCTTCGTTCGAGCGCCGGACGCCGAGCAGCGAGACGAACTGATCGACCTGCGGCAGCTCGGGAAAGGCGCGCCACGGATCGTGCGCCTGCAGCTCCTCGAGCGTGTAGCCGCCCGTCGCCACTGCAATCGTGCGCGCACCGATCGCGCGCGCGCACTCGATATCGTGAGGCGTATCACCGATCACGAAGATCGCATCATCCGCGACGGAGCCGCCCCGGCGGGCCAGATCCAGCGCGCGCGTCGCAATCGTCGAACGCGGCCCGGCGTCCTCGGCAAACGCCCCCTCGTCAAAGAAGTCCACGAGCCCGAAGTGCGTGAGCTTCGCACGCGCCCCGCCACGGGTGTTCCCCGTCAGGAGATACGAGCGGACGTCGGCCCGGTCGCGCAGATGCTCGAGGATCTCGCGGACGTTCGGGAGGACGTATCCGTTCTTGAGCGGAAGGCTCGCGGGAAGCAGCTCCTCGTACCGCCGGACCAGGCGATCGAGCGTCTCCGTATCAGGTGTGAGGTCCAGCGTCTCGAATGTCTTGAGCGCGATCTGGTAGTCGGTCAGACCAGCCGAACGCAGCTCCGTCTTCAGGTCGAAGTCCCGGCCGGTCAGCTCCCGGACTGAAGCGTTCCACGCCACCATGCCGGCGCGCAGCGTGGTGAGGAGCGTGCCGTCGATGTCCCAGAAGAGAACGGTCATGCCAGCTGTGACGCGGCGGGCCGCCCGCGTCTCTCGGCGGCCAGGCGGAACACCCTGGCGAGCGAGGGCACGTCAAGACCGTGATAGGCGAGGACCTCATCGTTGGTCCCGCACTCCGGCAGCTCGGTCACGCCGATCCGCGTGACGGCCACCGCAGGCTCCAGCCCGAGCTCGGCCACGGCGCCGGCAATCATGTCGCCCTGGCCGCCATGCACGTAATGATTGTCGAGCGTCACGACCGCGCGGGATCGTCCGATCACCTGCCGGAGCCAGTCCCGATCGATCCGGTTCAGCCAGGGCAGATTGACCACCCGGACGGTGACCCCCGCGGTCCCTTCGATCTCCTCCGCCGCCTGCCACGCGTTCGACAGCAGCCACGGCCCATAGCCGAACACGACGAGGTCGCCACCCTCGCGCACGGCCCAGCCTCGCCCCGGATGGATCGCGAGATCCTTGGGGTACTGGAACGGCACCGGCCATTTCACCGAGACCAGGCGGAGGTAGGCGCTCTCCTCGGCCACGTTCACCAGATAGTCAAAGAGCGCGTGCACTTCCGCTTCGAGCGCCGGCTCGGCGATCAGGAGATACGGCACCGACGCGAGGGCGGCAATGTCACGCACCGACTGGTGCGAATGCCCCGGGCCGCCCGGCAGCAGGCCGGCGAGCGAACCGACGTACAGCACTTTCGACCCCTCGCTGCACTGGTTGTAGATCTGTTCGTTCGGCCGGGCCGCCAGAAAGCAGGCGAACGAGTGCGCCACCGGCAGCACGCCGCGCCGGGCCATGCCGCACGCCATGGAGACCATGTCCTGCTCGGCGATGCCGCATTCGACGAACCGCTCCGGGTATTTCTCCGCGAACGGCACGAGCCCGCAGTCCTTCACCAGGTCGGCATCGAGCACGACAAGGCCGGGATGGCGATCCGCCTGCCTGACGAGCGCATCCCGGTAGGCCGCCAGCAGGTTCTCGGTCGCGCGCGGCTCACGGCGTTCCGGCCGGCGCGCGGTCTTCGTGATCAGGGTGCCGAGCCCGAGCGCCGCGAACTCCTCTGACGCCCGCTCCAGAACTTCCCGGGCGGCCCGCGCATACTCGTCCTCGGTCGGCGCTCCCGAGTGGTACGCGTAGAGCTCGCCCGGCTTCATCGCCGGGCCTTCCATGAAGGACACGCCCCGCCCCTTGACCGTATCGGCAATGACGACCTTGGGGCGGTCGTTCACCCGATCGAGGGCGCGCAGCGTCGTCTCAATCGACTCGAAATCGTGCCCGTTGCACCTCGCCGTGTGCCATCCGAACGCGCGCAGTTTCGCCTCGAGATCGCCGAGGTCGTTGACCTGCGCCACCCAGGTGTCCGACTGAATCCTGTTGTGATCGACGATCACCGTGATTTCGCTCAGATGACGATGCGCCGCCGAGGGGAGCGATTCCCAGAACTGCCCCTCCTGCAGCTCGCCGTCGCCGGCGAGCACGAAGATACGCCGCTCGGTGCCGGTCAGCCGGTTCGCCAGCGCCATGCCCTTGGCCTTGGAGATCCCCATGCCGAGCGAGCCGGTATTCGCCTGGACGTACGGCGTCTCCACATGCGGATGTCCCGGCAGGCCGTGCAGGCGGCGCAGGTGGTCGAGCTTGTCCTCCGGGAGCAGTCCGAGCCCGATCAGCACCGCATAGAGCGCGGGCGCATCGTGGCCCTTCGACGAAAAGAAGATGTCGCAGGCCGCCGGGCCCCGATCGAGGCCGCGCAGCTCGTTCAGAAAGATCCAGGTCATGAGATCGATCGAGCTGAAGCTGGTGCCGATGTGCCCCGACCAGGCGCGCGCGATCATGTACAGGACATTGACGCGCGCCAGCGCGGCAAACGCCTGCGCCGTGGCGCGCGCCGGCAGTCCGGCGTCGACGAGCCGGCGGAATTCAGCCGCCGGAATACGGACGACTTCGTCGCTCGCTACCTGATCGAGCTGCTGTTCACCCATGGATGGATACTGGAATTGATGGATTTACGAATTTACGAATTTGAATGACAGCATGCCCATGAGAAATTCGTCAATTCGTAAATCCATCAATTCGCAAATTACACGACGGCGCCGTACGGCGCCGTCGCTACCTCTGGCAGCACCGTCTCGCCGTCGGCAATCAGACGTTGGGCCACCATCCAGTCGTGCCGGTCGTTGATGTCGAACCCCTCGTACCCTTCGGTCAGGAACGGGACGATCGCGTCGCCGGCAATCGTCTGCCCCTCGAAAACAACCCGCGTCCAGGCGATTTCGAGCGACGCATTCTGCACGTAGACAGGCGGCAGCGCCTGATACGGCGTGCTGTGCCACGGTCCGCCTCCGCTGCGTCGCAGCTCTGGCGAGACAAGACTCTCCGAAAGCAGCGGCGTCATGCGGTCGCCGTCCAGGACCCACATCTTTCCCGGATGCTGCGCGCACTTCTCCACGGCGCGGAGCGAGTCGACCCCCGTCTGCGACGTGAAGCGCGCCCACGCGCGCCGAATCGTGGCGGCGGTGCGGAAGGGGCTCGTGGGACGCAGCAGGCTGAAGCAGTCCCACGTCCGGCCCATCCGCTTCAGCTCGCCCAGCGTGTAGTCGACCCACTCGATGTCGGGCGATGTGTCGCCCGCCAGCGCGCCGGGCCGCAGAAACGGTACTTCGGCGCCGTAGTGCCGCGCAATCCGTGCCGTCTCCTCCGAGTCGGTCGAGACGATGACCGATTCGAAGATCCCGCTCTCGATCGCAGGCGCAATCGTGTAGGCCAGCACCGGATGCAGGCCGAGCCGGCGGATGTTCTTGCCTGGAACCCGTTTGGAACCTTCTCGTGCGGGGATGAGCGCGACCGCTGTGGGCACTAGACCTGGCCGGGATTGTGATTGATATAGACGGTCTTCAGATCCGAGTAGACATCGAGCGCCTGCGTTCCGGCCTCGCGCCAGCCGTTGCCGGACTGCCGCAGGCCTCCGAACGGCATGTGGGGCTCGCTCCCGTAGGTGCCGCCGTTGACCACGGCGACGCCCGATTGAATCCGCGCGACGAACGCCATCGCACGGTTGAGGTTCCGGGTATGAATCGCGGCGGTCAGGCCGAACGGCGAGTCGTTCGCCAGCGCGATCGCCTCCTCGAAGTCCTTCACACGGTACAGACACGTGATGGGACCGAACAGCTCGCTCCGCGAGATCTCGTCGGCCGGCGCCGCATGTTCGAGCACGGTCGGCGCGACGAAGAAGCCGCCCGCGTACGCCTCGCCCGTCAGCCGCTCCCCGCCGGTCAAGACGAGGGCGCCCGCGGCCTTCGCGCGCTCGACCGCCGCCAGCATTCCCTTCATCTGCCCTTCGTTGATGACCGGCCCGTAGTCGTCGGTGTCGCCGGTCCCGACCTTCAGCCCGCGCACGGCCTCCACCAGCATCTGCCTGAACCGGTCGTACACGGCCTCGAAGACGATGATCCGGCTGCCGGCCGCGCAGCGCTGCCCGGCGTTGCTGAACGCCGACCCGAGCGTCCAGGTGACGGCATTGGCGAGGTCGGCGTCGTCGCAGACGATCAGCGGGTTCTTGCCGCCAAGCTCCAGACACGTCTTGGCCAGCCGGCGGCCCGTCGTCTCGGCGATCCATCGCCCGACCTCGGACGAGCCCGTGAAGCTGACGATCGCGACATCGGGGTGTTCGACCAGCGGGGCGCCCGCCTCTTCGCCGTAGCCGTGCAGCGTCGTGTACACGCCGTCGGGCACGCCGGCCTCTCGGGCGAGCAGGCCGAAGGCCCACGCAGACAGCGGCGTGTCCTCGGCCGCCTTGAGGATGGCGGCATTTCCGCAGAGGAGCGCCGGAAACGCCTTCCACGCCACGTTGGCGATCGGCGTATTGGCGGCAATGATGAGCCCGGCCACACCGAGCGGCTGACGCACCGTCATCGCCGCCTTGTTCGCGACGGCGCTGGTCGTCGTCTGGCCGTAGAAGCGCCGTCCCTCGCCGGCGACGAAAAAGCCCATCTCAATGGCCGCGTCGGTTTCTCCAAGCGCGTCTTTCCGTGACTTCCCGGTCTCGCTGGCCACGAACCCGGCGATGGCGGTCCGGTGCTCGCGCATCAGGAGCGCAATCTGGCGAAGAATGTCGCCGCGGCGGACGGCCGTCGCGGCTGCCCAGGCCGGCTGTGCCTTCCTAGCGGCGTCCACCGCCAGCCGGACATCGGCCGCCGTCGAGCGCGCCACGCGGCAGAGCGTCCGGCCGGTCGCCGGATCGATCTTCTCGAACGTCCGGCCGTCGGCCGCCAGCGCGTCCTGGCCGCCGATCTGGTTCGGAATGACCGCGGGAATGGCGCCGAGGGACCCCAAGGTCTCTACATGATACCGGGGCACGGTTCTATTCTCGCGCACGCCCATCCGATCGGGCGTACTCGGGCTGGGCCAGCGCCCTGCTCTTCCACTTGGCGCGCCGCTCCGGCGGGAGCGACTTGATCAGCGTCGACAGCGCTTCGTTGAGCGGCGCCACGTAGAACTGGTACGTGTACCGCTCGAGCGTGGCGGGCGCATCGGCGGGGATCGTGGCGCCGTGCGCGCCGCGTGAGTTCAGGAAGACGAGCATCGTGTTCGGCCGGAACGGCACGACCTTGACGAGCTCGCACTGGTGCCCCGCGCTGGCAGGGTAGTAGGTCTGCTTGTAGTCGGCGTCCTCGTCGTCGTGGACCCGGAAGATCTGCGTGCCGTGCTCCTCGCTGTCGCCTTCGCGCGCGAGATACATCAGGCAGGTCAGCATCGAGCGCTTCGGATCGCGATGCGGGTCCAGATGATAGCCGGGCCGGCGCAGCATCAGCCGGCCGCCGGACGCCGCCTGCGGCAGCGCATTCGCCCGGTCGAGGAACTCCGCGCCGAAGACGGAGCGGAAGTGAGCCTGCAGCGGCTGGTGGAACTTGTCGAACACCGCGGGCCGGACGATCCGCTTCGCAATGACATCGTCCATGTAGCCCCACACCGAGACCGCCAGCGTGGGGCCGTACTCCATCGGGAATGTCAGGTTCTGCTTGATCCGGTCCCGATCGTCGAAGAACTCGGATGGCGGGATCGCGCGGATCAGCAGCTCATACGCGTCGTCTGGCAGGAGCCGCTCGATGACGATGTGCTCGTAGGGATCGGTGAGGAGCCGTGCGGCGTCGACGGCGCGCCGAACGTGTTCGGCGATGCGTGCTTCGTCCAGGACTGCGGCCAGCCGCTCGATGTCGTTCTGCTGGGTCTGGTTGAGCACGGCCACGAGCCGTACCTGCATGGCGGCGCGGTCGGCATGTCGGGCGACGGCCGTCACCTCCCGCTGCGCCGTCTCGAGGTCGTCGATGCGCTGCCGGAGCTTCAGCACATCCCGCTGCAGCGCCCGGACCGCCTTGACGCGCTCGGTCAGGCGCTCCACCAGCCACCGCGCCCGTCCCGGCTTGCTGCCTTCAGTCACGCGCGCCACCTCAGTCCAGCCCAGCCACGCGTCACCACGCCGTGAACCCACCGTCGACGCGCAGCTCGTGTCCGGTCACGTAGCTCGACGCTGCGGACGCGAGAAACACGAGCGGCCCCTTCAGGTCCTCCGGCTGCGCCATGCGGCCCAGCGGCACCCGCGCTCCGTACTTGGTCCGAAACTGATCGTCCTGCCCTCCCGCCACGCCGCCGGGCGACAACGTGTTCACACGGACACCCGACGGCCCCCACAGCGTGGCGAAGTACTTCGTCAGGTTCACGACCGCCGCCTTGGAGGCGCCATACGCCGGGGACTTCAGGAACGGCAGGTCGCCGGGCAGATGATCGTAGAACCGCTGATCGGGCGAGACCGACGCGTACAGCGACCCGATGTTGACGATCGATCCCCGTCCCTGGGCCGCCATCCGGGTGCCGACGATCTGCGTCGCCTGAAACGTCCCCAGCAGATTGACCTCGACCATCCGCCGGAACTGATCGATCGGCAGCTCGCCAATCCGGGACCGGCGGCCGGCCGCGTCGGGCGGCTGGTCCACGCCGGCGTTGTTGATCAGGACGGTCGGCTCCCCGACATCGGCTGCCAGCCGCGCCACCGCCGCCTCGAGAGACGCGCGGTCGGTCACATCGCAGTCGAACCGGCGCAGGCGGTCGCCCGCACCTTTCGCCAAAGCGGCGTACACGGGCGAGGCCGGCGCGCCTGGAAGCTCGAAGGCGGCGACGCGTGCACCCGCCTCGAGGAGCGCGTCGGCCCAGACGGGCCCCAGCTTCCCGCATGCGCCGGTGACGATCGCGATCTGGTTGTCGAGGCTGAAGAGCGATCGAGTCACGAACGAGCGAGCTCGGGATTCGGCTTGCTGAGTACGTCGAAGGACAGGAAATCATCCTCGTACAGCGGCTTCAGCGTCATCCGGCCGAGTACCTTGTCGAGCTCATACGGGGGAATGCCGCCGCCAGGCGACTTCATCACCAGGTCGCTCCGGCCGAGCACGTGCCCGGAGGGCAGATCCCGTGCGACGACCAGGCTCTTGCCCATCTTGACGATCGGCGCCTTCTCGCTCTCGTAAATTTTCTTGACGCCGTCGCCGAGCGCGGCGTGCGTCCGTTCGAGGTCGCGCATCATCTTGCGCAGCCCGACCGGCTCGAGCGAGAACGCGTGGTCGGTCCCTTTCATCGCGCGATTCAGCGTGAAATGCTTCTCCACGATCCGGGCGCCGAGCACGTAGGCAGCGACCGGCATGGCGATCCCGTTGTCGTGGCCGGAATAGCCGATGACGGCGCCGGGGAACCGCTCCCGGTACTGCCCGACCACGCGGAGATCCAGCTCCTCGAAGGCCGCCGGATATCCGGCCGTGCACTGCAGCAGGCCCAGCTGCGGATTGATCGGCATGATCGTGTCGTACGCGCGCTGCACGTCGTCGATCAGGGCGCCGCCCGTCGAGAGGATGATCGGCTTGCCGAACCGGGCCACGTGCGCGAGCAGCGGGGTGCTCCGGACGTCCCCGGACGCGATCTTGTACGCCGGCACGTCGAGACCTTCGAGGAAGTCGGCGCTGGCAGCATCGAACGCGGTGGCGAAGAAGTCGATCCCGAGCTCCCGGGCGTAGCGCTGCAGCTCCTGATACTCCTTCAGGCCGAACTCGAGGAATTCGCGGTGCTCCCCGTAGGTGGGCCCGAAGCTGTTCTCGTTGTCGTACGGCTTCTGGTACGCCGCCCGCGTGTACAGCCCGCGGTTGTCCCGCTTCTGCAGCTTGACGGCCTGCGCCCCGGCGAGCTTGGCCTCGCGAAAGAGCTCGCGCGCCTTCTGCAGGCTGCCCTGGTGGTTGTGGCCGATCTCGGCGATGACATAGCACCGCGTGCGATCGCCGATCTCGTGCTGTCCGATTCTGATTGTCCCTGCCAAAGCCCCTTGCTCCTACAGTTGCACGACCGACCGCAGCTGCGAGACCAGCTGGTCCCACCCGTAGCGGCTGTGTGCGATGTCGCGCGCCGCCAGCCCGATCCGCTTCGTCTGCTCCACGTCCGGCAGCCGGTCGCACGTCGCGATGTCGATCAGGTGCTGCATGTGAACGAGCCCGGCCGGCGAATCGGCGTCCAGATTGGTGATGACGGCGCACCCGCTCTCCATCGCGGCGCTCACCGTGGTGTTGTTGGCGCGCAGCCCCTTTTCGAAGAACGCCGCGACAAACGTGCAGTCCATCAGCTGGTTGTAGACCGCCGTGTCGGAGAGATAGCCCATGAAGTAGACATGGCGGTCGAAGATCGACTGCAGCTCCTCGAACCGGACCACGAACTCGCCGTCGAAGCTCGTGTTCTCATGCAGCGCCGTGGAGACGTACACCGAGTACGACCGGCCGGTCGCGTCCAGCAGATCGCGAAGCCGCCGGTACAGCGGAACCCGGATCTTGTGCGCCATGCCGAAGGTGAAGACCGAGAGCTCGGTCCGCTGAAACCGCTGCGGGTTCAGGATCGTCCCGGGGCAGAACAACTCCTGCACGTCGGGGCGCAGCGTCCGCAGCGTCCGATAGAGCTCGGCGTTCCCCACCGAGACGCGGCCGGCCGCGGCCAGCAGCCGCCGCTCCACCGGCGTGCCGTCGAACGCGTGCAGGAACAGCTCGAAGCGACCCGCGTGCGCCTGCGCCCAGCCGTCAAGCGCCGACGCGTCGGCGTCGGCAAACTCGGACATCTTGATGGAGAGCAGCGGCCGCGTGAATCCGGCAAGGGCGTCCGCCTGAATCCCGACGACCGGGAGGCCGAGCTGCTGCGCCAGGATCATGTTGAACTTGGCGATGCCGCACGTCCACGGGTTCAGGTGATATCCCGCGATACAGTCGATCATCAGGCCTCAAGACTCCGCACCCCGGGCCCCGGCCTCAAGGCGTGCAACACACAGGAAGCGCCTATTCTATCGCACGGCCCCGCCTCTCAACAGAGCTGGCCGGCGTCGATGCGCCGGAGCGCCCGCAGATCGAGGGACGCGAACTCGGCCGCGCGCACCCGCTCACCGGCCAGCCTCGCAATCGTCAGATGCGGCCGCAGCAGCGCGTCATCGTCATAGACCGCAACGGCCGGAACGCCCATGAAGGGCGCGAGCCAGGCGAGGCCTCCACACGTGCCCAGAAAGTACCGGGCGTGCGCGACGAGCGCGGACTGCACGCCGAGGTTGGTGCGCGGCGTCATCCACTCGCGCGCGCTGGTGACGCCGGGAATGCCGTCGAACTCGTAGTCGCGATGCTCGTCGACGGCCATGCCGGTCTCCAGCATGACCACGGGCACGCGCCGGGCGACGTTCCGGACGACCGATCGGAGCGCCTCGAGGTTCTCCCCGGTCTGCGGCAGCGCCGTGCCGGTATAGAACTTCGCGGCGATGTATTCGGCGGGGAGCCCGGCGAAGGAGGGCCTGGGCGGCGTCCGGACACGGGTGAAGTGCGTGCGCGTGAAGAGAAAATCGAGCGCGAGGTTGCCCTGCCACACGTCGCGAAACAATCGGAACATCAGCGATGGATGCAGGACCGCGCCGCCGTCGAGCGCCGCCTGCGTCAGCAGCCAGTCGTCCAGCTCGCCGCGCCGCGACTGCTTCCGTCCGCCGCCCTCTTCGCGCGCCTGCCGTGCCTCGTTGCGCGCCGCAAGCTCGCCCGGCGTCACCACGTCGAAGAGGTCGACATAGCGCGACGCCAGCCCCTCATACCAGTGCTCGACGCCGCCCCGGGAGACGGCAATGAGCCGATCGGACGGAATGCGGAAGCGATCCTGCACCCATCGGAGAAACGGCAGCCAGTACAGCGCCTCGTAGCCGACCTCACCGAGCCACGGGCCCGCGACGATCGGGCCGCCGGAGGCGGCCACGCGCGCGATCTCGGCTTCCACGGCGAGCGCCGACGTGGTGATGGCGTCCCGTTCGGCGGCCCGCGTGCGGCGCCGCAGCGCGCGGACGACCGGCTTGTGCGCCGAGAAGAGCCGGACGGCCGCCTTGCGGCTCAGGTTCGTGAAGGCCGTGACCGGGTCCATCCCTAGGAATCCCGCGCTGAAGCGCTCACCGGCATCTCCGCGCGAATGACGCCGGCAATGCGCGCGATCTGCGCGTCTTCGAGCTCCGGAAACATCGGCAGCGACAGCACTTCGGCGGCCAGCCGCTCCGACACCGGGAAATCGCCGGGGCCGTATCCCAGATCGCGGTACGCGGGCTGGAGGTGCAGCGGGACCGGGTAATGAACCGCCGTCTGGACCCCGGCGCTCGCCAGGGCCGCGCGAAGCGCGTCCCGCTGCGGCACTCGAACGGTATAGACGGTGTACACAGGCCGCGCGTCTTCGCGCACGCGCGGAGGGACCGCTGCGGTGCCTGCGAGGTGCCGCTCGTACGTCATCGCGTGGGCACGGCGGGCCTCGGTCCAGCGCTCCAGGTGGCGGAGCTTGACGTCGAGCACCGCTCCCTGAATCCCGTCCATCCGGTAGTTGAACCCGCGATGGCTGTGGATGTACCGGGTCTCCTCGCCCCAGCTGCGCAGCAGCCGGATCTTCTCGGCGAGGGCGCGGTCGTGTGTGACCACCGCGCCACCTTCGCCGTAGGCACCCAGGTTCTTGCCCGGATAGAAGCTGAAGCATCCGAGCCGGCCGATCGAGCCGCAGCGGCGGCCGCGGTCCTCCGCGCCGTGCGCCTGACAGGCATCCTCGATGACGGTGAGCCCGCGGCGCTCGGCAATTTGCAGGATCGGATCCATGTCCGCGGACTGCCCGTACAGATGCACCGGCACGATCGCCCGCGTGCGGGGCGTGATGGCGGCTTCGATCCGCGCCGGGTCCATCGTGTAGTACGTCTCGTCGACGTCGACGAAGATCGGCGTCGCCCCCGCGTACTCGATGGCGGCGACCGTGGCGACAAAGGTGAACGGCACGGTGATGACCTCGTCCCCGTGTCCGACGCCCGCGGCCAGCAGCGCCAGATGGAGGGCGCTCGTCCCGCTGTTGACGCCGACCGCCTCAGCCGTGCCGCAGTAGCCGGCGAGCGCGCGTTCGAATCGGGCGACCGCAGGGCCGAGGGCGAACTGCGCCTGATCGAGGACGGCCTGCAGGGCGGTATCGATTTCGCCCTTGATCGACCGGTATTGCGCCTGCAGGTCGACGAGCGGAATCACGTTCGCGTCGGTTCCAGGCACGTCTCAGCTCTTCTCCAGTACCAGCACGCGGCCCTTCCGGCCCCAGTCCATCTTCGCCTCGAGGTCCGGACGCGACCGGCACCCTTCGAGCACGAACAGCAGCCGCAGCAGGTCCTTGTTCAGCAGCGTGATGTGCGTGGGGTCGACATCGAACTGGGTGGTGAAATCCAGCAGACTGGCCGGCTCGGGATGAAAGCGGGTGGTCACGTAGATGAACTTCGAGGTCATCCGGACCATGTTGGCGACCGCCTGCCGGACCTGCAGGACGGTCAGGTGCTCGAGCACTTCACGGCAGATCACGAGGTCGTAGGCGTTGGCCGGCTGGATCGTCGGATCGGTGACCTGGCCGACCGTCATGCGCGAGCGGACTTCCGGCGTGGCCAGCCGCGGACTGCTGTCGGCGAAATCGATGCCCTCGACGTCGACGCCGATCTCCCATAACAGGTGCATCAGCGCGCCGGGGCCGCAGCCCAGATCGAGGACCTTCTTCGGCTGGAAGACTTCCTTGATCAGAAACGGATTCTTCGCCTCAATCTGCCGGCGCGTCTCGAGCGAGTAGTTGTTGCCGCCGTCGCGCCACTTGCCGGTGAAGTACGCCGGATCGTAGTGGCCCGACGCCACCGGCTTCTGCTCGTGCACCCGTGTCTCGAATTCGTTGATGTCCATCGCGTTCCTGGGCGCGCTCCCGCGCCGAAAGCTACCGTCGTCAACCGGCTACGGCATCCGGGACTGACTCTGCTGCGCGAACTGCTCCAGGATCCGGCTCGAGGAATCGAGAACCGTATCCAGATAGACGATGCCGATGCCGTATTCCTCACAGATGGCGACCTGTCCGGCCGGCAGCCGACCGTTCCAATCCTTCCCCTTGACGTAGTACCGCGGACGCAGCTCCCGCAGAACCGTTTCGGTGTCGAACTGATTGATGTGCGTGTAGCTGATGTACCGGATCGCGTCGATGACGGCGGCGCGCTGGTCTTCGGGCAGCAGCGGCGGATGCTTGGTCCGGACGTAGCGATCCGACGCGATGTTGCACAACAGCGGTACGTCGAGCGCGGCGGCCGCGCGGAAATACTCAACATGGCCCCGGTGCAGCGGGTCGAAAGCGCCGTCGACCATGGCGACGCGGCCGCGATACTCCTTGAGCGCCTCGAATTCCAGGATCACGAGACCAGCAGCCCCTTCCGGCTCAGCTCGTCGAGCGCCCGGTCGAAAAAGTCCTCGGCGACGTCTGGCGTCGTTCGCGCCCACTCGATGAGCTCCGAGAACCCCTGCTCCAGCGAGACCTTCGGCTCGAAGCCCAGCGTCTCCCGCGCGCGCGTAATGTCGGCCGTGTTGTGGCGGATGTCGAATCGCCGCCCGGTCTGCGTCACCTGCGGCTCGATGTCGACGCCCAGCAGCCGCCGCAGGAGCGCGGCAATCTCCAGAATGGTGACCGTGTCGCCGGAGCCGACGTTCACCGGCAGGAAGTCGGCCCCGCTCTTCTCGATCATCAGCAGCAGACAGTCGACCACGTCGTGGATCGAGACGAAATCGCGAAGCTGGCCGCCGTCTTCAAAGACCACCGGCTGGCGGCCGTTGAGCAGCCGGCTCAACCAGATCGCCGCGACGCCCGCATAGGGGTTGCTGAGGCTCTGGCGCGGACCGTAGACGTTGAAGAACCGCGGCGCGACCGCCGGAATCCCGTAGGTCTTGCCGATCAGGAGCACCATCTCCTCCTGGTGATACTTCGTCATGGAGTAGATGTTGTCGCGGTAGAGCGGCTTGGACTCGCCCGTGGGAATCGAGACGACGTGCTCGTGGCAGACGGGACAGCGCTGCTCCCAGTCGCGGGCGGCCAGCTGCGCCTCGGGTCGAATCGTGGGAGCCACCGCGCCATGCGTTGCGCAGCGGTAGGCCCCTTCGCCATAGACGCCGATGGACGATGCCACCACGACTTTCTGCACGCGATGCTTCGCATTCACCAGAATGTCGAGCAGCAGCGCGGTGCCGCGCGTGTTGACGTCCACATAGCGGTCGATCTGGTACATGCTCTGGCCGACGCTGACCGCCGCGCCGAAATGGACGACGGCGCCGGCGGCCAGCACCAGCGGCTCCAGCACCGACCGGTCACGCACGTCGCCGCGGACGTACGTCGCTCGCGGATTCGCGTACGACGGCCACGTACCGGACCGGTGCACCTGCGGCTCCAGGTTGTCGAGCACGGTCACACGGTAGTCACGCGCGACGAGCGCGTCCACCAGATGGGAGCCGATGTAGCCGGCGCCGCCTGTTACGAGAACGTCGGTGATGCTCATGTCAACTCCATGCGGACACGTCAGGGGTCTGACGCACCTCCAGCAGGCCGGGCGAGCCGATCGCGGCGAACGCGGCCGACGCCATCTGCAGATGCGATCGCGCGAAGCCGCCGGGATCGCCGTAGTACGACGTCGATGGGACGCCGTAGAACGGGGCGAGATACGCGAAGCCGCCGTAGGTGCCCACGAACGAGGCGGCATGCGCCACGATGGCGCTCTGCACCTGCAGGTTCTTCGCCGGAGCGGCGTCGGCCACGTCGAGCACGCCGTAGGCCGACACCGCGCACGCACCGTGATCGTCGAGGGCGTGGCCCGCCGAGAGCGAGACGACCGGCCCCTCCTGCGCCAGGCGGGCAATCGTCCGGCGTACGAAGTCGCGGTTCTGGTCCGTCGGCGGAAAGCAATCGTTGAAGTAGAACTTGACGGCGACGTACTGCTCCGGCAGCGTCAGGCCCTCCACCTTCGGCGGCCGCTCCAGCCTTCGGTAGACGGTATGGCGGCGCACCCACCCTTCGTCGAGATGGCGCCACCAGAAGGGGTTCATCAGCTCGTACATGACGCCCGGATGCAGGATGTCGGTTCCACCACCCGTCGTCTCGAGCACCCGATCGAGCAGCCGCCGCTCGCGGTCGGTGATGCGCGTCTGCTTCTGCTCACCGGTTTCGCTGATTCGATCCTCGTGCCACGCCCTGAATTCCTCGAGAGACAGGTAGTCGAACACGTCGTAGTAGCGCCCGGCGGCCGCGCCGTACCAGGAGCTGGTGCCGCCTCGTGACAACACCCAGAAGCGCTCGGGCGCGATATCGAACTCCGACGCCACCCAGCGCAGAAACGGCGCCCAGTACAGGATCTCGAACCCGACCTCGCCCATCCATGGACCGGCCAGAATCGGCCGGCCGCCGGCCGCAAGCGCCGCGAGCCGGCTCCGGATCCGTGCCCCTCGGTACCGTCCGACCGGACCGGCCAGACGGCGGCGGACAGCCCCGGGCACCAGCCCGCGCATTGAATGCCGGATGGTTCCGCGGCGAGCGTGCACGTCATCGAGCCGCGGACCCGTCGGACACGTCATCGAGCCGCGAGCGCCCGTTCGGCCGCAACCCAGTCTGCCGGGGTATCGATGGACAGCGAGTCCGCCGGATCGATCAGCAGCGGACGGCAATCGTCGCCGTATATCGATCCGTAGCGCTGCAGCGTGGCGGTCCGGAAGGCATAGACGGTTCCGTCCCGGACGTACGCCGGGCGCGCATCCTGACGGCGAATCACGCGGGCGCCGTCCGGCAGGAAGGGCCGGAGCCGCCCGTCCTCGATTCGCATGACGTAGTCGGGGGAGAGATGCAGCGGCAGCAGCACGACGCCGACCACCGAATCGGCGCCCGAGGCGCGCAGCAGCTCCACCGCCGATCGGATGTGCGCCGGCGTGCGCAGCGGCGACGTCGGCTGCAGCAGCACCACCACGTCCGGGTGCCAGCCGGCCCCTTCGAGCTCGCCGAGCGCGTGCTCGACAACCGGGAGCATCGGCGTGTCGTCCTGGGCCAGCGCGGCCGGGCGCATGAACGGCACGTCGAGACCTGCGCGCCGGCCGCAGTCCGCAATCGCCGCAGACTCGGTCGAAAGGATCACACGATCGAGCACGCCCGACTCGAGCGCAGCGCGGGCGGTGTAGTCCAGAAGCGGACGCCCGCCAAGCAAGCGGGTGTTCTTCCCAGGCACACCCTTCGATCCCTCGCGGGCCGGAATCAGACCGAGGACAGGCATGGACCTTCCACGATTCTGACTACAATTCGGATCGGACAGCTGTGATCCACGCGAACGACCTCGCCGCGCCATCTGCCGATACGCGGCCCGTGCTGCCGCAGGTGACGCTCGTGGCGGTCGACGGCACGATGAATTCCGGAGCGACTCAAGCGTCTCTCGCCCACGCGGCGTCGCTCGTGGCGTTCGGCCGCGTGGTCTTGTTCTCTCCCGTGGCGCCGGCGGGCGGGACATGGCGGGAGAACTGGCGCTGGGTCGAAATCCCGCCGACGTCGCTGAAGGGCTACAACCAATTCTGCCTGGCGCGGCTGCACGCGTACATTGTGACCAGCCACTGCCTCACCATCCACTCGGACAGCCACATCGTGAACGCGTCCGCGTGGGACGACCGCTGGCTGGAATACGACTACATCGGCGCGCCCTGGCCTCCAGGGCACACCGGCACGGAATACCGCGTCGGGAACAGCGGATTCTGCCTGCGGTCGAAACGGCTGCTCGAGGCGACGTCATCGCTGCCGAATGAGAGCTACGTCTGGCGCGGCAAGGTCAAACAGAGCTGCCGCGACGATGTGATCGCGTGCGTGATGTATCGAGCCCAGCTCGAGAGCCTCGGGCTCACGTTCGCGCCCGTCGAAGTGGCGGCCCGGTTTGCCTTCGAGAACCCGACGCCGGAGGCCCCCGTGCTGGACGGCCAGTTCGGCACGCACGAATTCAGGCGCAAGCGCCGGGCAGCCGCGGTCGTCACGGGGTAAGCGACGGCCCGCTCGTGTTCTGCACGAGGCGAACCTCCCGCAGCAGCTCCCGGACCGACTCCGCGTCTGGCAGGATGCCGGCCTCGGGCTCCACGGGACGGCAGACGTACCCGATGTGCAGGTGATCCGATTCGTACTCCGATCGGAGTACTTCAAATCCCGCTCGACGCAGGTACGCCGTCATTGTCGCCTCGACCAGATAATACGGATGGTCGATCTTAATCGCACCTTCAATCGACCAGCATCTCAGGTAGGCCGCACGAAAATCAGCGATGTCGATGAAGAGGACCCCCTTCGGCGCGAGCAGTCTCCGGATCCGTGCAAGCGTGTCCGCCACGTCGAGCAGATGGTCGATCGTCTGGCACAGGATGACGACGTCGAATCTCGCGTCGCCGAAGTCGTGCTGCTCGACGAGTCCCGTCAGCGTCGTGAGGCCGAGACGCGCCGCTTCGGCAACTTCGAGTGGCGCGGGATCGATCACCGTCGCGGACAACCCG
>MEKU01000043.1:26920-46346 GCA_001767195.1 Acidobacteria bacterium RIFCSPLOWO2_02_FULL_67_21 | reverse complement strand
CATCGTCGCGCGGGTCGGGCGGCGCGGCGTCGCCGCCGGGGCCGTGGCGCACGGGCAGTTCGACGTGCAGGAGCTCCGCGTGCTCGCCAGCCGTGCGGCGGTGTACATTGGGGGAGACAGCGGCCCGCTTCATATCGCAGCCACAACGCAGTCGCCGGTCGTAGCCCTGTTCGGCCCCACGCTGGCGGAGCGCTCGATGCCCTGGCGGGATCGCCGCTGGTTTGCGGAGGCGCTGGACGCCGGACCGCTTCCCTGCCGGCCGTGCCGGCAGCGGCGGTGCGAGCCGGGCGATTTCCGCTGCCTCACCGGCATCGACCCGGAACGGGTGGCGGCGGCGGCCGAGCGGGGCCTTGCCGCGCATGCTGCGCGGAGCGAAGACATCGGCTCAGGGAGGGCTCGGCACGCATGAGCGCGGTGACGGTCAGCGTAACCCAGGCGCGTCCCCTGCCCCTGGACGAACGGGTGACGGCAGCGCTGCTGCTGGGATTCGTCGGCGCGCTGCAGGTCTCCATCGCGCTCGCACACATACTGCTCGCCGGGCTGCTGACCACCTGGCTGGTGCGGCGGATCCGCGAGCGGTCGCTCCCGTCCGCGCCGCCGTTCTTCCCTGCGCTCCTGGCGTATGCGGCGCTGACGCTGGCGTCGTCTGCCTTCTCCGTCGACCCGGCCGCGAGCTTCATCGACAGCAAGCAGCTCGTCCTCTTCGCCATCGTGCCCGCGGTCTACGACATCGCCCGCGGGCCGCGGGCGGCCACCGTGGTCGACGTCATCATTTCCGTGGGCGCCGCCAGCGCCATCTTCGGGATCGTGCAGTACGGGGTCCTGCATTACGACAACCTCGGGCAGCGGCCGCAGGGAACGCTCAGCCACTACATGACCTACTCGGGCCTGCTGATGCTCGTCCTCTGCACGGCCGCCGCGCGTCTCGTGTTCGGCTCGCGCGACCGCATCTGGCCCGCGCTCGTGATGCCGGCGCTCGTGGTCGCGCTGGCGCTGACCTTCACGCGCAATGCCTGGATTGGCGGCTGTGTCGCGGTGGGCCTGATGTTCGTGCTCAAGGATTTCCGGCTGACCGCGCTGCTGCCGGTCATCCTCGCCGCGCTCTTCGTGCTGGCGCCGCAGGGCCTCATCAACCGGCTCACCTCGACCTTCAACGCGCAGGATCCGGCCAACCAGGACCGCTTCGCGATGATCGAGATCGGCGCGCTCATGGTGCGGGATCATCCGTTGACGGGCGTGGGACCGAACATGGTGCCGCGCGTCTACGACCAGTACCGGCCCGACTATGCGGTCAATGACACGAACCCGCACCTGCACAACGTCCCGCTGCAGATCGCGGCCGAACGCGGCCTGCCGGCCCTGGCGGTCTGGCTCTGGTTCGTCGGCGCGCTCACGGTGAGCCTCTTCCGCCTGTTTCGGCGCAACGGCTCCCGTCCCGGCACCAGCCGCGTGCTGTCGGCGGCCGCGCTGGGAGGCGTGGCGGCGATGCTCGCCGCCGGGCTCTTCGAGTACAACTTCGGCGACTCCGAATTCCTGATGCTGTTCCTCGTCCTGATCACGCTGCCTTTTGCGGCGAGGCGCACAGACGATGCTGCCCCCAGTCGCGCCTGAGCGCGCGCGCGCCATCGTCGCAGCCGCGGCCCGCACACACATCCTCGTGGTCGGCGACGCGATGCTCGACAGGTTCATTGCCGGACGCGTGACGCGGATCTCGCCCGAGGCGCCGGTCCCGATCATCATCTTCGACCACGAAAGCCACCGGATCGGCGGCGCGGCCAATGTCGCGCACAACATCACCAGCCTGGGTGCGCGCGCTACGCTGGTCACCATCGCCGGGCAGGACGACGCGGCCGCGACGCTGGCCGCCGCCTGCCGCGAGGCCGGCATCTCTCCGGCGTGTGTCGGCGATGCCTCGCGCCCCACCACGACCAAGGTGCGCATCGTCACCGAACGGAACCAGCAGGTGGCTCGCGTCGACTACGAGGTGGACGCGGAGATCGCCGGCGAGGTCGAGCAGCGGGTCGTCGCGGCGCTCCAGCAGCACGCGACGGACGCCTCGGCGATCGTCATCTCGGATTATCTGAAGGGCTGCGTCACGGAGCGCATCATGCAGGCGGCTCTCGACGCCGGCGCCGCCAGGAAGATTCCGGTGCTGGTCGATCCGAAAATTCCGCACATCGACTACTACCGCGGCGCAACGGTCATCACGCCCAACCACCACGAAACGGAGATCGCCGCCAACATGCGCGTGAGGACCGACGACGAGGCTCGGCTGGCGGCCCGCGTATTCCGGGAGCGTGCCGCGTGCGGCGCCGTCCTGATGACGCGCGGCGATCAGGGGATCTGGCTGCTCGCCGAGGGAGCGGAGGACTCGGTGCCGGCAACGGCCCGGGAAGTGGCGGACGTCACGGGCGCCGGCGATACGGTCATTGCCACCGCCGCGCTCGCCCTGGCGGCCGGCGCCACGCTGGCTGAAGCGGCCTGCCTCGCCAACGAAGCCGCCGGGCTCGTGGTCGCCAAATTCGGCCCTGCGGTCCTCACGCCGGCGGAACTGCTCCGCGCCCTCGGCGCCACGCCGACGTAGTGCCCGGCTTGAGCCGGGCTGAAGCCCGGCACTACGTACGAAACACCACTTCAATGCCTGAAATGCCGGCGCCCCGTGAACACCATGGCCAGGCCCTGCTCGTCGGCGGCGGCGATGACCTCTGGATCACGCACTGATCCGCCCGGCTGCACGACGGCGGTCGCGCCAGCGGCCGCAACCGCGTCGAGCCCGTCGCGAAACGGAAAGAACGCGTCCGAGGCGGCAACCGAGCCGCGCAATCCGGCCGCGCCAAGGCTTTCCGCCTTCATGCGCGCCACACGCACGGCGTCGACGCGGCTCATCTGGCCGGCGCCAATCGCCAGCGTCCGGTCGGCGCCGGTGAAGAGGACCGTATTCGACTTGACGTGGGCGCAGATCCGCCACGCAAATCGAAGCGCGCGCCATTCCTCGCCGGTCGGCTGACGCCGGGTCACCACCCGGAGCCCCTCCTCCCCCGGCCATGGCGCGTGCGCCTCGCGCACGACGTCGCGCGCCTGCACGAGCACCCCTCCGACGATCGACCGCAGCTCGAGCGCGCCTTCGGCGGCTCCCGCCTGCGGCCGGCCGCCGGCAATGACGACGCGCATGTTCGGCTTGCCGGCGAGCACCGCGCGGGCGTCCTCGTCGACGCCCGGCGCGGCCACCGCTTCGATGAAGGTCGACACGATGGCGCCGGCCGTCTCGGCATCGATTCGCCGGTTGAGGCCGACGATGCCGCCGAACGCGGCAAGGCTGTCGGCGTCGCGGGCGCGCACGTACGCATCGGCGGCGGCACGGCCGGTGGCCGCCCCGCACGGATTCGTGTGCTTGATGACGACCGCCGCCGGCTCGTCGAACTCCATGACAATGCGTACGGCGGCGTCCAGATCGAGCAGGTTCGTGTACGAGAGCTCCTTGCCCTGCAGCACGACGAGCCCTCCGGACGGGCCGCCGAATCCTTCGTACAACGCCGCCGGCTGGTGCGGATTTTCACCGTAGCGGAGGTCGCGGATCTTTCGGAGCTCGAGCGGAAGCACCGGCGCCAGCATCGACGGCGCCTCGCGAGCGAAGCCCGAGGGGCCTGCGGTGACCGTCGCCAGCGCGGCGGCAATCGCCGCATCGTAGCGGGCCGTGTGCGCGAACGCCTTCCGCGCGAGATCGAACCGGAACTCCTGCGAGGGTCCCGCGCTGCGATCCAGCTGCTCGAGCACGGACGCGTAATCGGCAGGAGACACCACCACCAGCACGTCCGCGAAGTTCTTGGCCGCGGCGCGCACGAGGCTCGGGCCGCCGATGTCGATCTCCTCGACCAGCGCGTCGAACGGCGTGTCGGGGTTGGCGGCCGCGGCCACGAACGGATACAGATTGACGGCGACGACGTCGATGAGGCCGATCCGGTGTGCCGCCGCCGCAGCCACGTCGTCGGCCCTGCTCCGGCGCGCGAGAATGCCGCCATGCACCAGCGGGTGCAGCGTCTTGACGCGGCCGTCCATCATTTCGGGAAATCCGGTCACCTCGGCAACGCCGGTGACGGCGAGGCCGGCCTCCTGGAGGGCCCGCGCGGTGCCGCCGGTGGAGACCAGCTCGAACCCGCGCTGGATCAGGCCTCTGGCAAAATCGGCGAGTCCGGATTTGTCCGAGACGCTCAGTAAGGCTCGTCGCATCAATCCCGCCTCCGCGTCGCGCTGCGGCGAGGCTCGCCGCAGCGCTGAAGCGCGCAGGCGGCTTGACACCCATAATGGCCGCGCTTAGGATAGGCCTGCGTTAAGGGGCGTTCTCTCACTCGTCGGCAGGTTCCGGGCGATCCCGGGACGGGTCGACGGGTTGGCGTAGCAGTCGAGGCCGCGCAAGCACTCGCGGTCTTTTTTTGTGTCTCGAACGCGTTTCGAGCAATCAGGGAAGAAGAACGATGCGTATTACAGGCAAGGTCAAGTGGTTCAACAATGCCAAGGGCTACGGGTTCATCGAACGAGAGGGTGGCAGCGACGTCTTCGTGCACTACTCGGCGATTACGGGCAACGGATTCCGATCCCTTGACGAAGGCCAGGCGGTCGAGTTCGAGATCGTCGATGGTCCGAAAGGTCCTCAGGCAGGGAACGTCAGCAAAGTCTAGAACTGCATGACCTGGGCGCCCCACCGCGTCGGCGCGGTGGGGTCCCGCCGACTCTCCGTCTCCAGCCGTCATTCCTCGTCCCCGGACTTGCGCACGCCGCGGAGCGCGCGCGCGGTGAAGGCGACCTTTCCGTCCTTCATCGAGACCCGGAACGCCACCTCGGAGCTGCCGCCGCTCTTCAACGTCCCGACCTGCGTCCGGATCAGCTCCACGAACCTGTGGAACGGTACCGGTACGGCATCCTGACCGGCTTCGGCGCGCGCCTGCGACAGCCGTTCGTACATCTCTTCCACCTTGTCCATTTCGTGCAGCGGATCGGCGAGCGTCGTCACGTACACGATTCGATCCTTCGGAGCCCGCGCCGGCGCCTCCGCCGCGGGCCGTGCCTGCGCGAAGGGTCCGGGCCGCCCTTCCTCGCGCGCCCGGAGCCCCCGATCCCAGAGATCGACGAACGTCGAATATCGGGTCTGCAGCGTGGTGAACCGGAAGCGATCGGCATAGCTGCCGACGTGCTGGCGGTCGAGGCGCTTGACGAGCGCGCCGACGCGGCCCCGCGTTTCCCACGGCGGACGCGGCAGCCGGCCCGCAAAGAACATGTTGTACTCGGCTTCGAGCCGCTTCAATTCCGCTTCGAGCACTTCGAGCTCGCGGCTGATGTCGATGGAAGGCTCGGCCACGCGGGATCAAAATATCGTGGCAATCGACGCGGCCGCAAGGTCGAGGACGGTCGTTGGAAGCACTCCAAGGACAACAATGGCCGCGATGGACGCGACGAGCGCTGCCATGCCGACGGCCGCGACGCGGGGCGGCGCGGCGAGCGGCCCCTGACGCTCCGCCATGTACATCATGACCACGACGCGGAGGTAGAAGAACACCGAGATCACGCTGGTCAGGACACCGATGATGGCGAGCCCGTAGTACCCGGCGCTGATCGCCGCGCTGAAGACGTACCACTTTCCAATGAAGCCGGCCGTCGGAGGCAGCCCGCCGAGCGAGAGCAGGCAGACGGTCATCAGCGCCGCCAGCGCCGGGTGCGTGTGCCAGAGTCCGGCATAGTCGCGGAGGTCGTCGTTGGCGGCCTCGCGCGTGCCGAGCAGCGCGATCACGCCGAACGCCGCCACGTTCGTCACGGCGTACGCCAGCAGGTAGAACAGGATCGCGGCCTTGCCGATGTCGTTGGCCGCGACCAGGGCGACGAGCAGATAGCCGCCGTGGGCGATGCTCGAGTAGGCCAGCATCCGCTTCAGGTTGCTCTGCGCGACGCCCACGACGGTGCCCAGAATCATCGTCGCCGCGGCGAGCAGCCAGACCATCGGGGCCCACTCCGCGCTGAACGGCTCGAACGCCGACAGGAAGACCCGCGCAAACGCCGCGAACGCCGCCGCCTTGACGCCGGTCGACATGAAGCCGGTCACGACCGCCGGGGCCCCTTCGTAGGCATCCGGCGTCCACATGTGAAAGGGAACGGCCGAGATCTTGAACGCGAACCCGACGAGGAGCAGGCCGAGCGCCACGAGGATGAGCGGGTTGGCGCTCATCGACTGCGCGGCCAGGTACGCCCCGATCCGGTCGAGACGCGTGCTGCCCGCCAGCCCGTAGGTGAAGGCGATGCCGTAGAGGAAGAAGGCGCTCGAAAACGCCCCGAGCAGAAAGTACTTGAAGGACGCCTCCGTCGCCCGGGCATCGTCGCGCCGGATTCCGGTCAGCACGTAGACGGCAATCGAGAGAATCTCGAGCGCGATGAAGATCACCAGCAGATCGTTGGCCGAGGCCATCATGATCATGCCGGCGATCGAAAAGAGGACGAGCGCGTAGTACTCGCCCTTCGGCAGGCCGTCCCGCTGGATGACCGGCGACGAGAACATGATCGTCAGCACGCCGACCGCGAGCAGCACGGCCGTGATGAACAGCGCGAAGTTGTCGGCCACGATGACGCCGAAGCCCGTGGCATTGCGGTCCCAGAGGAGCACGGTCGCGACGCCGGCCCCCAGAAGACCCACGATCCCGAGCCCGCCGATCGGCAGGTTCTCGCCTTTCGATCGAAACGCCTCGGCCCCCATCACCGCCAGCGCGGCCAGCGTGACGCAGAGCATCGGGACGATGGCGTCGAAAGAGGCGTTAAGCATGGATCAGAAGGTCGCCTCCGGCCGTCGACCGATGGCTTGTGACTTTTGGCCTGCGGCGTCGACCCTCAGGGGGCGCGCCGCCTGCACCCGCTGGACGAGCGCCTCGACCGACGCCTCCATCGGCTTCAGAAACAGCGTCGGGAACACACCCATCACCACGGCCAGAGCGCAGATGGGCACCACGGCGGCCCATTCCCGAGGCAGGAGATCCCGCAGCCCGGCGTTCTCCTCGTGCGTGATCGGGCCGAAATACACCCGCTGGAACATCCAGAGCATGTACACGGCCGACAGAATGACGCCGAGGCCGGCGACGACGACGAACCGCGGGTCCCAGCGGAACGCGCCGAGCATGATCAGGAACTCGCCGACGAAGCCGTTCAACCCGGGAAGCCCAATCGACGCCAGGGTGACGATCAGAAACGCCGCCGTCAGCTTCGGCGTGACGGCCTTGAGCCCGCCGAACTCGCTGATGAGGCGCGTGTGCCGCCGATCGGACAGCATGCCGACCATGAGGAAGAGCCCGCCGGTGCTGACGCCGTGCGCCACCATCTGGTAGATCGCGCCCTGGACGCCCTGGGTGTTCATCGCGCAGATCCCGAGGACCACGAAGCCGAGGTGGCTGACCGAGGAATACGCCACCAGCTTCTTCATGTCCGGCTGGACCATCGCCACCAGCGCGCCGTAGACGATCCCGATGACCGCCAGCCCGGCCAGCCACGGCGCGAAATAGGCGGCGGCCTCCGGGAACAGCGGAAACGAAAACCGCAGGAGGCCGTACGTCCCCATCTTCAGCAGCACGCCGGCCAGAATCACCGACCCGGCGGTCGGCGCCTGCACGTGCGCATCGGGCAGCCACGTGTGAAACGGAAAGAGCGGCACCTTGATCGCAAACGCCACGGTGAACGCCAGGAAGAACCAGGTCTGCGTCTCCGGCGCGATATCGAGCGCGTAGAGCCTGAGCAGATCGAACGAGTACGCCCCGGTGGCGGTGCTGTGGAGGAAGGCGAGCCCCAGGATCGCGACCAGCATCAGCACGCTGCCCGCCATGGTGTAGAGCATGAACTTGACGGCGGCGTAGATGCGCTGGTCGTAGCCCCAGATACCGATGAGGAAATACATCGGAACGAGCATCGCGTCCCAGAACACGTAGAACAGGAAGAGGTCGAGGGAGATGAACACACCGATCATCGCGGCCTCGAGCGCGAGCATGAAGATCGAGAACTCCTTCACCTTGCGCTCGATCGATCCCCACGACGACAGCAGCGCGATCGGGGTCAGAAACCCGGTCAGGACCACGAGCAGCAGGCTGATCCCGTCGACACCGACGGAGTAGTCGATGCCGAAAGCCGGAATCCACGGGCGCCGCTCCACGAACTGAAAATCCGGGGTCGCGCCGTCGAAGCCGGCCCAGACGGCCAGCGTCAGCGCAAACGTCGCGACCGCCACCGCGAGCGATACGCCGCGAATGACGCCGTCGCGCCGGCCGTCGGCGTTGCCGATGGCGAGCAGGAGCAGCGCGCCGCCGAGCGGAACGAGCCACGAAAGGGTCAACAGCATGTAAACTCCCAACGCCCAATTTCCAACACCCACGGAGGAGCAGCTCGACAACGACCGTTGGGAGCTGGGTCTTGGGAGTTGGGAGTTGTTCTCAACGCCACAGGTAGTACCCCAGGATGACGACCACGCCGATGAACATCGAGCCGGCGTAGGTCCGTACGGATCCGGTCTGGAGCCGCCGGAGCACGGCGGATCCGGCCGCAATGGCGACACCCGTGCCGTTGACCACCCCGTCGACCACCCGCACGTCGAAACCCCGCCAGAGGCCTTCCTGCGAACCAATCCGGATCGGCTGGACGACGGCGGCGTCGTAGATCTCGTCGACGTAGTACTTGTTGAGCAGCAGCCGATAGAGCGCCGGGAAGCGGCTCGCCATCGCATCGGCCAGCTGCCGCCGGCGGAGCCAGATGAACGCCGCGAGGCCGATGCCGGCCAGCGCGATCAGGCTCGAGACCCCCATCAGCGACAACTCGAGCGCCGCCTCTCCACCGGCTGCCCCGCCTTCCTCAACCGGCTCCACCGGCGCCAGGGCTTCTCCGCCTTCCGCAGCCGCAACCTGGAACGACGGCGCGAGCCACTCGCCGAGCCGGTTGTGGCCGCCGATGGCGTGCGGCACGCCGATGTACCCGGCCAGGACCGACCCGGCTGCCAGCACCACGAGCACCACGGCCATCGCGGCCGGGGCGTCGTGAAGGTGCGAACCTGCATCCTGTCGGTGCGAGTCAGCACCAGGTCGGTGCACGGTCGCACCGACGTCAGGCGGAATCGCACCATCGTGATCGCCAGTCGCACCGGCGTGTGTCCCAGTCGCACCTTCCCTTCTCTCCCCATGGAACGTGAGGAAGACGAGCCGGAACATGTAGACGGCGGTCAGCAACGACGTCACGGCAGCCACGACCCACAGCAGGAGGTGGCCTTCGCGGAACGTCTCGTACAGGATCTCGTCCTTGCTGAAGAAGCCGGAGAGGAACGGGACGCCGGCGATGGCCAGCGACCCGATCAGGAACGTCCAGTACGTGACCGGGAGGGAGCGCTTGAGCCCTCCCATGTGGCGGATGTCCTGCTCGCCGTGCAGCGCATGGATCACGGCGCCCGACCCGAGGAAGAGCAGCGCCTTGAAGAACGCGTGCGTGTAGAGATGGAAGATACCGGCGCCGAACGCGCCGACCCCCATGGCCAGAAACATCAGGCCGAGCTGCGACACCGTGGAGTACGCGAGCACCCGCTTGATGTCGTTCTGGACGAGCCCGATGGTGCCCGCCATCAGCGCGGTGACCGCGCCGACGACCGCCACGATCAGCATCGTCTCCGGCGCGTGGCTGAACAGCACCGCATTGCGGCCGATCATGTACACGCCGGCCGTCACCATCGTCGCCGCATGAATCAGCGCGGAGACCGGGGTGGGGCCTTCCATCGCGTCGGGAAGCCAGGTGTAGAGCGGAATCTGCGCCGACTTGCCGGTGGCGCCGATGAAGAGCAGCAGCGTCGCCATCGAGACGGCGCCACACACACCCTGCTCGGGCGGGACGGCCGACACGACCGCCGCCAGCCGCTGAAAGTCCAGCGTGCCGAACCGGGTCACGAGAAGCAGCATGCCGAGGACGAACGCGTAGTCGCCGATCCGGTTGACGATGAACGCCTTCTTGCCGGCGTCGGCCGCCGACTTCTTCCGGAACCAGAACCCGATCAGCAGGTACGAGCAGAGCCCCACCCCTTCCCACCCCACGAACAGCACGAGGAAGTTGGCGCCGAGCACCAGCACGAGCATGAAGGCGGCGAACAGGTTGAGATACGAGAAGTAGCGCGCGTACTCGGGATCGGTCTCCTCGTGCATGTAGGCCGTCGAGTAGACGTGAATCAGCGCGCCGATCCCGGTCACCACCAGGATCATCACGGCCGACAGCGGGTCGAGCCTGAACGTCAGGTCCAGCACGAACTCGCCGGACGCGATCCAGGTGTAGACCGTCTCCTCCACGGCGCGGCGCCCGGGAGGCATCCCGGCAAGCGCCAGCACGCTCGTGCCCGCCACGGCGAAGGCCGCCACCATCGCCGCCGACGCCACCCCGCCGGAGACGGACTTCGGCAGCCGGCGCCCGAGCGACGCGTTGACCAGAAACCCGGCGAACGGGAAAAGCGGAATCAGCGCGAGCACGGCACTCCAGGCACTCCAGGCACCCCAGGCAGCACGTTTCGTACGTAGTGCCGGGCTTCAGCCCGGCTAAAGCCGGGCACTACGTCGATTGTGAAACCCATTACCATCTAAGCGCCGTGAACGCGTCCGGGTTGAGCGATTCGCGATGCCGGTACAGCGCGATCACGATCGCCAGCCCGACGGCCGCCTCGGCCGCGGCGACGGTCATGACGAAGAAGACGACGATCTGGCCGTCGACGGTGCCGTGCTGGCGGCCGAACGCGACAAACGTGAGGTTCACGGCGTTGAGCATGATCTCGACCGACAGGAGAATCGTGATCAGGTTGCGCCGCAGAAAGACGCCCGCCGACCCAATCGCGAACAGGACGGCCGAGACGATCAGGTAGTGGCCCAGCGGGATCACGCCTCGTCGCCCTCCCGCCGCGCAAGCATCACGGCGCCGATCATCGCCACGAGAATCAGGATCGACGTGGCCTCGAACGCGAACACGTAGTCGGTGAAGAGCGTGCGGCCGAGCGCCCGAACGGAGCTCACGGCGTCGCCGCCGGTGCCGGCCGGCGCCTCCACCCCGCTCATGCTGAGCACCGCCCACGCCAGCTGCACCACCAGCAGCAGCGCCAGCAGCGCTCCAATGCGGGACATTCCGGGCCTCCGCAGCGGATGCGAGCGGTCCCACCCCGCGGCGTCCTCCTGCGGGGCGTTGAGGAGCATGACGACGAACAGAAAGAGCACCATGATCGCGCCGGCGTAGATGATGATCTGCGCCACCGCGACAAAGGGCGCGTCGAGCTGGATGTAGAGGCCCGCCAGCGCGCCGAACGACGCGATGAGCAGGAGAACGCTGTACATCGGATTGCGCTGGCCGATCACGAGCGCCGACGCCATGATGGCCAGGCCCGCGAGGAAGTAAAAGACCAGCGCCTCAGACATTGAAGTAGAGCACCGCGGCTGCCGTGATGATGAGGTTGATCACGGCCGCCGGAAACAGCCACTTCCAGCCGAACTGCATCAGCTGGTCGTATCGGTACCGGGGAACCGTCCATCGCACCCAGATGTAGACGAAGAGAATCGCGCTCACCTTCATCAGAAACCAGATCCATCCGTATTCCGGCGGCAGAAACGGACCGTGCCAGCCGCCCAGATACAGGTCGGTCGCCACCGCCGACATCGTCGTCATGTTGATGTATTCGGCCTGCGGGAAGAGGGCGAAGCGCACCGAGCTGTACTCGGTGTTGTAGCCGGCGACGAGCTCCTGTTCGGCTTCCGGGAAATCGAACGGGGCGCGGTTGGTCTCGGCGACGCCGGCGATCACGTAAATGATGAACCCCAGCGGCTGCAGGAAGATGAACCACTGCGGGATGAACCCGAACCAGTACCCGGCCTGCGCGTCGACCGTTTCCCGCAGCGACAGTGAGCCCGCGAGCAGAATCACGGCAGCCAGCGCCGTCGCGTAGGAGAGCTCGTAGCTGATCATCTGCGCGGACGCGCGGAGACCGCCCATCAGCGAGTACTTGCTGTTGGACGACCAGCCGGCGAGCACGATCCCGTAGACGCCCATTGACGTGATGGCGAACACGACCAGCACGCCGACGTTGACGTCGGACACCCCCAGCTTGACCGGCTCGTCGAGCAACCCGAAGAGCGTCGTCTCGGCGCCCCACGGCACGGTGGCGAAGGCCGCAAACGCCGCGGTCACCGCCAGCACCGGTGCCAGCGTGAAGAGCCACCGGTCCGCGCCCTTGGGCCGCAGCTCCTCTTTCATCAGGAGCTTGAGAATGTCGGCGAGCGGCTGCAGCAGCCCGTGCGGCCCGACCAGATAGGGGCCGTACCGCTGCTGCATGAAGCCCATCACCTTGCGCTCGGCATACACGAGCAGCGCCGAGGCATTGATCAGCATGAAGAACGTCAGGCCGATAATCCCGAGCTGAACGAGAAATCTGAGATCCATGTCGTTCAGGCGGGTCTAACGACCCGCCTCTACGCCCTCACCTCGGTATTGCGTCCTCACCTCTAGTCGTAGAGGCGGACCTTCAGGTCCGCCTCCCATTCAATGCGACCCCGCGAAGACGGGCATCGTCGCGCGCCACGGGGCCGGCAGCGTGCATCGGCCCTCACGTACATGCGACTCGTACTCGTGACGGAACAGCTTCATCGTCGACAGCACCGGCGTCGCGGCCGCGTCGCCGAACGCGCACAGCGTCTTGCCGACAATGTTGCTGGAGACGCCGAAGAGCAGATCCAGGTCCTTCGGCTGCCCTTCTCCGGCCTCGATGCGGCCCAGCAGCTTGAACAGCCAGTCGGTCCCTTCGCGGCACGGCGTGCACTTCCCGCACGACTCGTGACGGTAGAAATGGAGCAGATTCATGGCCAGCCAGACCATGCAGACCGTGTCGTTCATCACGATCACGCCGGCCGAACCGAGCAGCGACCCGGCCTTCTGGACGGAGTCGAAGCTGACGGCGATGTCGAGCTGGTCGGGCAGCAGCAGCGGAACGGAGGATCCGCCGGGAATCACGGCTTTGAGCGGCCGCTCGTCGATCATGCCGCCGGCGTGGTCGTCAATCAGCTCGCGCAGCGTCGTGTGCATCGACGCTTCGTACACGCCCGGCTTCTTCACGTGCCCGCTGACGCAGAACAGCTTCGGTCCGCCGTTCTTCTCCGGCCCCTGGCCCGCGAACCACTCGGGGCCGTTCAGCACGATGAGCGGCACGTTGCAGAGCGTCTCGACGTTGTTCACCGCCGTGGGACACTGATACAGGCCGGCGACGGCAGGAAACGGCGGCTTGATGCGCGGCTGCGCGCGCTTGCCTTCGAGCGACTCGATGAGCGCGGTCTCCTCGCCGGCCTCGTAGGCACCGGCGCCGCGGTGCACGAAGACGTCGCAGTCGAATCCGCTGCCGAGGATGTTCTTCCCGAGATACCCGGCCGTGTATGCCTTCTCGATCTCCGCCTCGAGCACCTCCTGCACGTGATAGAACTCGCCGCGAATGTAGATGTAGGCGACCCTGGCGCCGATGGCATAGGACGCGATCGCGCATCCTTCGATCAGCAGGTGCGGATTGCGCTCCATCAGCACGTGATCCTTGAAGGTGCCCGGCTCGCTCTCGTCCGCGTTGCAGCAGATGTACTTCGGCTTCGGCGTGTCCTTGAGCACGAACTGCCACTTGAGCCCCGTCGGGAACCCCGCTCCGCCACGGCCCCGGAGGCCGGACGCCTTGACCTGCTCGATGATATCGCCGGGCTTGAGCGTCAGCGCTTTGCGCAGCCCCTCGTACCCGCGCTGCCGCTGCAGATAGAAGTCGAGCGTGTAGCCCTGCGGCTCGTTCACGAATGCGGTCAGCACAGGTTCGTATGCCATACGCTCCAGGCGGGTCTGAAGCCCCGCCTCTACGACCGTCGTAGGGGCGGACCTTCCGCCTCCGCCGAAGGCTTCGGCGGACCACCGTAGCCTTGGCGAAGGTGGTCAGGTCCGCCTTCCTTCCTCAGGTGGCATCCGCTCAGAGACGCCACGCCCCGTGTCCGCAGCGCCTCGGCAAACTGCTCGACCTGCTCCGGCGCGAGACGCTCGTGCCAGTCGTCGTTCACCATGACGACCGGCGCCCGATCGCAGGCGCCGAGACACTCGACTTCGAGGAGCGTGAACGTCCCGGTGGGATCCGTCTCGCCGGGCCGGATGCCCAGCACGCGGCTCAATTCCTCCGTCACGCGCTCGGCGCCGAGCAGCGCGCACGACAGCGTCCGGCAGACGTTCAGGACGTACGTGCCGACCGGCCGCGTGAAGAACATCGTGTAATACGAGACGACGTCCTCGACTTCGGCGGCCGTGCACCCGATCTGCTGCGCCACGTGCTGCATGGCCGCGCCGGTGAGGTACCCCTGTTGCCCCTGCGCCAGGTACACCGCGTAGAGGATTGCCGACTTGCGCTGGTCGGGCGGGTAGCGTGTGACGTTGGCGTCGAACCGGGCCTGGTTCTCCGGCGTATACGCGAACGCCTCGCCCGGCTCGGGCAACGCGCGGGCCGACGCGTGAAACCGCGCCGGCGTGTAGTCCATGCGGGGGTGGAAGCTCACCGGTCGCAGTCCCCCATGACGACGTCATTGGATCCGATGACGGCGACGACGTCGGCAATCAATCCGCCCTGGATGAGGCGCGGAAGCGCCTGGATGGCCATCAACGAGGGCGCGCGCATCTTGACGCGCCAGGGACGGTTCGTCCCGTCCGACACGACGTACACGCCATGCTCGCCACGAGGCCCCTCCACCGGCACGTATACGTCGCCGGCCGGCACGGTGAACCCCTGGGAGTAGATCAGGAAGTGCTGAATCAGCGCCTCCATCTCCGTGTACACCTTGTCCTTCGGCGGGGGCACGACCCGCGGGTCCTCGCACGACCAGGCGCCGGCGAGTGTAATCCGGTCGATAGCCTGGCGGCAGATCGTGAGGCTTTCGCGCATCTCCTGCATGCGAACGCAGTATCGCGCGTAGACGTCCCCTTCCGTCTGGGTCGGCACGGCGAAGTCGTAGGTCTCGTACCCGCTGTACGGAAAGTACCTGCGAACGTCGTAGTCCGATCCCGACGCGCGCGCGATCGGCCCGAGCAGCCCCCACGCCAGCGCATCCTCGTGCGACAGCACCCCCACCCCCTGCGTGCGGCGCATGAAGATGTCGTTCTCGCTCAGCAGCCCTTCGAACTCGTCCATCTTTTCGGGAAACCGGTCGAGGAATGCCCGTACGGCCTGATGGAACCCGCGCGGCAGATCCTCGCGCAGCCCGCCGACCCGGATGTAGCTCGGGAAGAACCGGAACCCGGCGAGGAGCTCGTTGATGTTCAGCAGCAGCTCCCGCTCGCGGATCGCGTAGAACAGCATCGAGACGGCCCCGATCTCCATGGCATGCGTGCCGAGCCAGATCAGGTGGCTGGCGATGCGCTGCAGCTCGGCGATGAGGACGCGAATGTCCTTCACTCGCTGGGGCATCTCGAGGCCGAGGAGCTTCTCGACGGCGAGCGCGTAGGCCAGGCTGTTCGACTGCGCGCCGAGGTAGTCCATCCGCTCCACGAGAGGCACGACCTGCTGCCACTTCTTCTGTTCGGCCGTCTTCTCGATCCCGGTATGCAGGTACCCAATCGTGGGTGTGGCCGAGCGGACGACCTCGCCGTCGAGCTCGAGCACGAGCCGCAGCACCCCGTGGGTGCTCGGGTGCTGCGGCCCCATGTTCACGGTCATCGTCTCGGTGCGAAGCTCTGCCACGTCAGTGCACCGTCCGCTTCAGGCGATCCCGCTCGAGATTCGCCTTGAACTCTTCTTCGCTGATTTCGAGCGGCTCGTAGGTCTGCGCCGGCTTGCGGATCTGGACCGGATAGTCCTTCCGTTGCGGGTGGCCCTCCCAGTCGTCGGGCATGAGCAGGCGGCGCAGGTCCGGATGGCCTTCGAAGACGACGCCGAACATGTCCCAGACCTCGCGCTCGAGCCACCCGGCCGACGGCCAGACACCCTGCACGGTGGGAACCGTCGTCTGCTCGGCGGCACGCACCTTCAGGCGGAGCCGCCGCCGGTTCGGAATCGACAGGAGGTGATACACCACCTCGAAGCGCGGGTCCTTCGGAACGTAATCGGCGGCCGTGACTTCGACGAGCGCGTTGAACCGGAACGACGGGGTGTCTCGAAGCGCCCGGCACGTCTCGACCAGACGGTCTGCCGGCACATACAGGGTCGGAAAGTCGACGCTTGCGCCCGCCTCGTACGACACGCCTGGCACGAGCGGGCGCAGCTGGTCGATGATCGCGGTCGAATCCATCTGTCGGTGTGACTGACCCGCCTATCCCTCTCAGGCCCGGGAGCGCGCGATCTTCTGCTGAAGCTGCACGATCCCGTAGATGAGCGATTCGGGCCTCGGCGGGCATCCCGGCACGTACACGTCGACGGGAACCACCTGATCGACGCCCTGCACGATCGCGTAGTTGTCGAAGACGCCGCCGACCGACGCGCAGGCGCCCATCGAGATCACCCACTTCGGCTCCGGCATCTGGTCGTACACCCGGCGCATGGCCGGCGCCATCTTCCGCGAGAGACGGCCGGCAACGATCATCAGATCCGACTGGCGGGGCGACCCGCGGAACACCTCGGCGCCGAACCGGGCGACGTCGTACCGGCTCGCGACCATCGCCATCATCTCGATCGCGCAGCAGGCCAGGCCGAACTGCGCCGGCCAGATGGCCGACCGGCGCGCCCACTGGACGAGCCTCTCGACGGTGGTCGTGAGCAGCGGAAGCTCTGGATCGAGGCCGTACCCGCCGGCGGAGGATGCCATGCCGCTGGCCATCAGGCAGCTTTCCGGTTGGCCTGCCGGAGGCGGACAGCGGGGCCCCAGTCGAGCACGCCCTTCCGCCAGACGTAGATGTATCCGACCGAGAGGATCAGAAAAAAGGTGACGAGCTGAACGAACCCCGCCCACCCGAGGTCGCGCAGCGCGACCGCCCACGGGTACAGGAAGGCGATCTCGATGTCGAAGAGCAGGAAGATCATCGCCACCAGATAGAACTTCACCGAGTGGCGCTCGCGCGCGTCGCCGACCGCGGGCATCCCGCACTCGTACGGCGCAAGCTTCTCGGGTGTCGGATTGCGGGGGCCCAGCAGGACGGACAGGCCGATCATGACGGTGGCAAACCCCACACCGAGCACGATCATGATGACTACGCCAAGCCAGCCGTCCATCGGGGGTTGCTCGCGGGCCTCAGGGCTCGGGGATCACGCGGATCGGGACGGCCACAGCAGCCCAGGGCTGAGGCCGATCACAGGCGCACCGCCGCGCTTGTGAATAGTTTCTCAAACCACTTCATGCTATAGAACCGACGTGGAAACGTCAATGCAATGAAGCTCGCCTGGTTTCGCCACGCCATTCCCGTCGCCGCCCATCCACTCGACGATACGGCCGGTGTCATCGGCGAGCTCGGTCGCGACCACGCGGTCGACGTGTTCACGCGAGCCACCGCTCACGATTTCGTCTGGCGGCAGTTCCGCCATCCATACGACCTCTGCGTCTTCGAGCTCGACAACACTCCCGATCATGCATTTGTCTGGCCGTACCTGCTCCACTATTCGGGGCTGCTCCTCCTCCGAGCCTTCTCGCTGCACGACAGCCGGGCGCGATCGCTCATCCGGGCGCAACGCCGGACCGACTACGTCGAGGAATTCGCCTTCAGCGAGGGGCGCTCGACGTGGTTCATGGACGGACGGGAAGGTGAGCCGCGCGGCAGCTGGCCAATGCTCCGCATCCCGCTCGCTGCCGCACGCATGACCGCGGTACTGAGTCGAAGTGCCGCCGACACGCTGCAGGAGATCCATCCGGAGGCGCGTCTGCGCCCGGTGCCGCCGGCGATCCCGGGGCCGGCGCCTGCGCCTGACGGCTCCAGTCCAGATTTTTCGGACCGACGGCCCCTTGTGTTCGGAGCACTCGCATCCCCAGCCTCAGACATGGTGCAGAACGCCGCCGCGCGGGCACGGGACGCCGGCACGCCGATCGCGCTCGTCCTCGCGGACTCGGCCGAAAGGCTGGTGGCGGAGGCGGACGTCATCCTCGCGCTGCGATGGCCGTCGCACACGATCTGCGAGGCGCTGCCGCTCGCCGCCATGGCATCAGGCAGGCCGTTCGTTGTCTTCGAGACGCGGTCGACGGCCGACTGGCCCCTGCTCGACCCGCAGACCTGGCGGCCGCGCGACTTCACTCCGGAGGCGCCCGTGGGCATCTCGATCGACGTGCGGGACGCAGAACACTCGCTGATGCTGGCATTGCGGCGGCTGGCGGCCGACCCTGCGCTGCGGGCGTCGGTCGGCGCGGCCGGTCAGGCCTGGTGGGGCCGGCACGCGACGGTCGCACATGCGACCGCCGCCTGGCGGGCGCTGCTTGGCGAGGCGGCGAGCTTGGACGTGCCGCTGCCGCCGGCCGGCTGGCCCGCCCACCTCCGGGCCGACGGCACCGAGCGCGCGAGGTCCATCCTGCGCGACTTCGGCGCCGGCGTCGACCTCTTTCGGTAACTGGCTGTACGTAGCGCCGGGCTTCAGCCCGGCTAAAGCCGGGCACTACTTCGGTGGTGACGCTGTTCTGGAGAGCTGCGCAATACGGCGATCGAGCTCGGCGATCGCCTGTCCGAGCTGCTGCCGCCGGATCTGATGGGTTGTGACCTCCAGCTGACGCTGCATCTCGGTACGGGCGAGACGGCAGGACTCGAGCTGGCGCGCGTGTTCGGGATCGCCGCCCTTGGCGATCTGGCGGGCCTTCTTCTTCTCGTCTTCGCGTTCTTCCATCCGCTCGGCGAGGCGTGATTCCGCGTCGACGAGCCCTTCTCCGGCGTCACCCATGGTTCCCTGATTATACGGATCAGGTCGTCCGGTTGGGAACTGCCCGCGCGGCCGCCTCCACTAGAATCCGTGCGTGGGACGCCGGCCGCTCGATCCGTTTCATCCCGCCGTCCGCGCGTGGTTCTCGGACACGTTTCCGGCGCCGACGCGGCCGCAGACGCTCGGGTGGCCCGCCATCGCGCGGAGACTCGACGCTCATCCTGGCACCGACCGGCAGCGGCAAGACGCTGACCGCGTTTCTGTGGTGCCTCAACCGGCTGATGTTCGAGCCGCCCCCGTCCCGCGACGCGCGCTGCCGCGTGCTGTACATCTCGCCGCTCAAGGCGCTGGCCGCCGACATCGACCGTAATCTGCAGGCGCCGCTGGCCGGAATCGCCCGCTCGGCGCAGGCGGCGGGCACGCCGGTCTCGCTCTCGCGCGTCGTCATTCGAACGGGCGACACGCCGACGGCCGAACGCGCCCGATTCCAGCGCGAGGCGGCCGACATCCTCATCACGACACCCGAGTCGCTCTTTCTCCTGCTGACATCGAACGCCCGGGATCGGCTCGCGTCGATCG
>MEKU01000043.1:2436-26894 GCA_001767195.1 Acidobacteria bacterium RIFCSPLOWO2_02_FULL_67_21 | reverse complement strand
CCAGCGGATCGGCCTCTCCGCCACCCAGCGGCTCCTCGACGAGGTCGCGCGGTTTCTCGGGGGCGCCAGGCCGCGGCGGCGCACCAGGCGGTCCACCGCGGCGCGGGTGCCGGCACGCCGGCCGGCAGCGGCAATCGAGGCGGACCTGCACGATGAGTTCGGCGCCGGAACAGGAAGCATCGACTACCGGCCGGTCACGATCGTGAACGCGTCGGAGGCCAAGCCGATTGCGCTGAAGATCGAGCTGCCGATTGAGGCGGCAGTGCGTTCGGACCGTTCGGACCGTTCGTCGGATCGTTCGGTCTGGGCGTCGATTCATCCGCGGCTGGTCGACCTGATCCGGTCGCACGATTCCACGCTGCTGTTCGTGAACAGCCGGCGGCTGGCCGAGCGGCTGGCGGGCGCCCTGAACGAGCTGGCGGGCGAGCCGCTCGTCCGCGCGCATCACGGCTCGCTCGCACGCGAGACGCGCAGCGAAGTCGAGGCGCTGCTCAAGGCCGGCCGCATCCGCGGCCTGGTCGCCACGTCATCGCTCGAGCTCGGCATCGACATGGGCTCCATCGATCTCGTCGTGCAGATCGAGGCGCCGCCCTCCGTGGCCGGTGGGCTGCAGCGGATCGGCCGCGCCGGGCACCGCGCCGGCGCGCTCAGCGAAGGGATCATCTTCCCGAAGTTCCGGGGCGATCTGGTGGCCTGCGCCGCGATCGCCCGCGCGATGCACGACGGCGCCGTGGAGGCTACCCGCTGCCCGCGGAATCCGCTCGACGTCCTCGCCCAGCAGATCGTGGCAGCGGCCGCGATGGACAAGTGGGATGTCGATGACCTGTTCGGCGTCTTCTCCTGCGCAGCGCCGTACACGACAGTGAGCCGCCGCATGTTCGAGGGGGTGCTCGACATGCTCTCGGGCCGATATCCCTCGGACGAGTTTGCCGAGCTCCGCCCCCGGGTGACATGGGACCGCATCCGCCAGACTGTCACCGGCCGCGAAGGTGCCAGGCGGGTGGCCGTGGCGAACGCGGGCACGATCCCGGATCGCGGTCTCTACGGGGTCTTTCTGGCGGGCGCGGCCCGCCCGACCCGCGTCGGCGAGCTCGACGAGGAGATGGTGTTCGAGACCGCCGTGGGCGACACGTTCACGCTCGGCGCCTCCACGTGGCGCGTGGAGGAGATCGCACACGACCGCGTGCTCGTCTCTCCGGCTCCCGGCGAACCGGGGAAGATGCCGTTCTGGCACGGCGACCGGCCCGGACGCCCGCTCGAGCTCGGGTACGCGATCGGTCGCCTGATGCGCGAGCTCACCGCGCTGCCGCGCGCGGCTGCCGTCGACCGGCTCGTGCGCAACCACGACGTGGACGCGGCCGCCGCCGAGATTCTCCTCGGCTATCTTGCCGACCAGTCGGCAGCCGGGGGCGTGCCGGACGATCGGACCATCGTCATCGAGCGCTGCCGCGACGAGCTTGGCGACTGGCGGGTCTGCCTGCTGTCGCCGCTCGGCAGCCGGGTCCATGCCCCCTGGGCGATGGCGGCGGTGGCGCGGATCCGCCGGGAGAACGGGATCGATGCCGAAGTGATGTGGGGCGACGACGGGTTCGTGGTGCGGTTTCCTGATCTGGAAGCGGCGCCGGATCCGGCGCTGCTGCTGCCGGCCGCCGACGACGTCGAGACGCTGGTGATTCAGCAGCTCGGCGCCACCTCCCTCTTCGCGGCCCGGTTCCGCGAGACGGCGGCGCGCGCACTGCTGCTGCCCAGGCGACGGCCGGGCCGGAGAATGCCGCTCTGGCAGCAGCGCAAACGCGCGGCGGATCTGCTGGCCGTGGCGTCGCGGTTTGGATCGTTCCCGGCGGTGCTCGAAACGTACCGGGAGATCCTGCGTGATGACTTCGACGTGCCCGCGCTGGCCGACACGCTGCGCAGGATCTCGACGCGAACGCTCCGACTGACCGTCGTCGATTCCGCGTCGCCGTCGCCCTTTGCCGCCTCGCTGCTCTTCAGCTACGTCGCCAACTACATCTATGACGGCGACGCGCCGCTGGCCGAGCGCCGGGCGCAGGCACTCTCCGTCAATCAGGCGCAGCTCCGCGAGCTGCTGGGCGACGCGGAGCTGCGGGATCTGCTGGATCCGCTGGCGATCGACAGCGTGGAACGCCAGCTGCAGCACCTCGACCCTCGGTACCAGGTGCGGACCGCCGACGGGCTGCACGACCTCCTGCTGCGGATTGGCGACCTCGACGCAGCCGAGATCGCCGAACGGAGCGCGATGTCCGGCATCGAGGCGAGCGTCGACGAGCTCGAACGCGCGCAGCGGATCGTGCGGCTGCCGATTGCGGGACATTCGCGTTGCGTTGCGGTGGAGGACGTCGCACGGTATCGAGATGCGCTCGCGGTGGATCTGCCGGCAGGCCTGCCGGCGAAGCTGCTGGACCCGGTGAGCGATCCGGGCGGGGATCTCGTCCTGCGGTACGCGCGAACGCACGCCCCGTTCACGTCACGCGAGCTGGCGATCCGCTACGGGCTTGCGACGCCGGCCGTTGAATCCATCCTCCGCGGCTCGAACGCACGGGCCGGTTCGTACAGGGCGAGTTCCGCCCGGGAGGGTACGGCCGCGAGTGGGTCGACGCCGATGTGCTGCGCATGCTGCGCGGGCGATCGCTTGCCCGGCTCCGCCGTGAAGTCGAGCCGGTCGAGCCTGACGCGCTCGCCCGATTTCTGATTGCCTGGCACGGGATCGCCAGCCGGCGCCGCGGCGCCGAGGCACTGCTCGACGCGGTCGAGCAGCTGCAGGGCGCCGCCGTGCCCGCGTCCGTTCTGGAGGCGGAGATTCTGCCGGCACGTCTCGAAGACTACGAGCCGTCGATGCTCGACATGCTCCTGGCCGCCGGCGACGTCGTCTGGGTAGGCGTCGAGCGGCTTGGGGAGCGCGACGGCCGTGTCGCCCTGTATCTGACAGGCCAGCCTCAGCGGCTTCGCCTGCCCCGCTCCACGCAGCCTGCTGCGGCCGGGCGCGCGCGCGATTCTCGAGTGCCTGCGGACCCAGGGCGCCTCCTTCTTCAGCGCCATTCACGAAGCTGCCGGCGGCGGCTTTCCCGGTGAAACGGTGGATACGCTCTGGGGCCTCGTCTGGCAGGGCCTCGTCACCAACGACACGCTGCATCCGCTGCGGGCGTTCATTCAGCCGCCCGACACGCGCGCGCACCGGCCATCGCGAATCCCCGTCCCCCGCACACGCCGGCTCGTGCCGCCAACGGCTGAGGGGCGCTGGTCGCTGGTGGCAGAGGCGACCGATCTCTCGGTGACCGAATGGGCGGCGGCTCTCTCCCAGCAGCTGCTCACTCGATACGGCGTGGTCACCCGCGAGACCGTCGCTGCCGAGGCGGTCGCCGGCGGTTTTTCGGCCGTCTACCAGGTGCTGAAAACGATGGAGGACGCCGGCCGGGTGCGGCGTGGGTACTTCGTGTCGGGCCTGGGGGGAGCGCAGTTCGCGGCTCCCGCCGCCCTCGATCTGCTGCGCACGCTGCGCGACCCGCCCGAGAGCCGGCACAGTGTCGCCCTTGCGGCGACCGATCCCGCCAATCCGTACGGTGCTATCGCCAGCTGGCCCGCGCGCGACGCGGCAGGCGAGGACCGCGACACGCGCCGCACAACCAGGTCGGCGGGCGCACGCGTCGTGCTGGTGGACGGCCGCCTGGCGGGCTACGTCCCCAGAGGCGACCGTGAGCTGGTGCTCTTCGCACCGGACGACGAGCCGCTGCGCACGCAGCTCGTGCGGGAGGTCGCGCGCATTCTGCTGCATGGCGCGCTGGCGCGCGAAGAGGGGCGCCGGGGCATGCTGCTGGAGGAGATCAACGGCGAACCCGCGGTCGCCCATCGGGCGGCGCGCCTGTTCGTCGAGGAGGGCTTCCGCTCAACCGGGATGGGCCTGCAGGCCAGGCCCGATCGCGACGCCCCGCAGGCCGATTGAGGCCTCTTCCATCAGTCTGCCGATCGGGCGTGCGGTCGGCCCGCGTCGCCCGACACGGAGACTGCCGTGTGCGGGCCTTGGCCATATCAGCTGATCCTCGTCAGGTCGGTTTCGTCAGACTGAGCATCCGCCGGACCTCGACCACGAGATCGTCCGGAAGACACGGCTTGGTCACGAAGGAGTCGCACCCGGCCTTCTTCGCCCCTTCCGACGCGCCGGCGAGCGCATGTCCGGTCAGCGCCACGACCGGAATGTGGCGCGTGCGCTCGTCGGCCTTGAGCTGGCGCGTCGCCTCCCAGCCGTCCATCCCGGGCAGCGACAGATCCATCAGAATCAGATCCGGCTTCAGCGCAAACGTCTGCTCGAGCGCCTCGTTGCCGTTGCGCGCCTCGGCGACGCGAAAGCCGCAGAACCGCAGGTACTCCGCGTACATCTCGCGCGCGTCCGCGTAGTCGTCGACGACCAGAATGAGCGGCGCCGGTTCGCTGGTCATTGCGGTGCGTCCACGGGAATCGTCAGGGTGAACGTCGAGCCCTGTCCCAGATTGCTCCCCAGCGTGATGCGGCCGCCGAGCGCGGTCGCCAGCCGCCCGCAGATCGCCAGGCCCAGGCCGGTGCCTCCGTACTGCCGCGACGGCGAATCGTCCACCTGCCGGAAGTCCTCGAAAATGCGCTCGTGATGCTCCGGCGCGATGCCGATGCCGGTATCGCTCACCGAGATGGACACCGTGCCTGGCGGCGCGTCGTACTGCACGGCGATCTCGATGCCCCCCTGATGAGTGAATTTCAGCGCGTTGCTCAGCAGGTTGACGACAATCTGCTTGACCTTCTGGCGATCGCTGTGCACCAGCGGCCCGTCGGGCGCCAGGCGCGGCGCGACGCTCAGCTTCGACCGCGAGATGACCGGATCGAGCTCCGCCATCACCTCGGGCACCACGTCGTTCACATTGAACGCGCTCAGCTGGATCGGCATCTTGCCCGCCTCGATGCGCGTGATGTCGAGAATCTCGTTGATGATCGTCAGCAGATGCCGCCCGTTCGAGTCGATCCGCTGCAGCTGCCGCTTGGCTGCCGCCGTCCGATCACCCGCCACGCCGTTGAGCAGCATGTGAGTGTAGCCCAGAATCGCGTTGAGCGGCGTCCGGAACTCGTGGGACATGTTCGCCAGGAACTGCGATTTCAGCCGGGACGCCTGCTCGAGCTCGATCGCCTGCCGCCGGAGGAGCTCGTTCTGCGTGGCCAGCTCGGTCGCGGCGGCATGGACCCGCGCCTGCAGCCCGTCCGACGCCAGCTTCAGTTGTTCGTACAGCCGCGCGCGCTCGAGCGCTTCCCGCCGGTCGTGGAGGATCGTCACGACCGCGGTGAGCTCGCCGGACTCGGTCAGCACCTTGCCCGCGATCGCCTCCACCGGGATTAGCTCCGACGTCGTGGGGTTGACCAGGCCGATCTCGCCGCGCCGGATCTCGCCGGGGCCGGTTTCGCCGAGCAGCATGCCGGAGATGAACGAGGAGAAGTGGGCGTCGTTGGCCTGGACGCTGCGCTCCGCGCTCTCCTCCTGCTGGCTCGGCACCGTGAACAGCTCCTCGGCAGGGGCGTTCATCAGCACGGTCTCACCGGTCTGATCCGTCACGATGATCGGGTCGGTCACGGAGTTGATGATCGTGAACAGCAGCGACCGCTCGCGCCGGAGCTTCCGGACCTCCTCACTGAGACTGCCGCGGCCGAGAATCTGATCGAGCTTCTGGCCGAGGACGGTCGCGAGCCAGGTGATGTCCGGCGACACCGGCGCCGCCTGCCGCAGCAGCAGAAGGCCGAGCGCGCCCTCCTGCCGTTCGCGCGCGCCGCGGAGCGGGATGGCGGTGAAAGGCCCTGCACCGAGCGGCGCCCCCGCAGAGGTGCGGCCCACCTCGCCGTTCGCGCGTGCCGGCCGGATCGCGACGTTGCCGCTTGCCGAAAGCGCCGCGACGAGCGGGTCGCGCGGGTCGGCCAGCGGCCACGCAAACAGGTCGACGTCCTCGGCCGGCACGCCGTAGCCAGCCACACCCATGAGAGTGCCGGGATCGCGATCGACGATGAGGCAGATCGACCGCCGGACCCCGGCGTGCCGGGCCAGCCATTCGAGGCTGCTCTGCGCGCACCGGGCGACGTCGTCTTGATGAATGAGATACGACTCGAGCAGCTCCAGGCGGACGGCGTCACGAGAGGACGCCACCGTCGCGCGCGAGAGACTTCGCGCCGGCTGCCGCGGGGTCATGGCCTGCCTGCCCCGGGTCCCCGGCCGATCTATTGCCGTGCGCGCCGCCTGACCGGCGTCCGGGCCGCCGCCGGCGTCCTCAAGTCGATGACAATCCCTTTGTCGAGAACACGGTGGACGTCGATACAACGTGTGCCGCCTGCTGCTCGTTCAACGGCCATCTGGATGCTCCTTCGTGGGACAAAGGGTCAGCGGTCACGCCGGCGCCCGGATCATGAGTCGGATGCGGATCGTGAGCAGCTCGACTTCCGCTGGCGACGACGAGCACGTGGTCGAGCACATCGACCAGTCCGGTACCACGGCTCGGACTCCCGGTGAGGTCATTCGGCATGCAACGTTACGCCAATCGGACATGACGCGTGCCTCAGCTGTTGAGGGGCGCGGCCGCGACGCGAAACTCGTGCGAACGTCCGCAGTATAGATCGAATGTCTTTCACACCTAGCTCGGCTGTCGGCCCACGGTCGAGGTTCACACGGCCCGCTGGAATGCCGGCGCTGCAGGAAGCCGCGCGCGACACGGGCGATCGTCTCTTCGGCTCTTTTGGTGCGCCGTTCTGGCTGATGGGATCTCCTGGACGCTGCTCGCGGTCTACGACCCGAGCGCCGAGTCGCGTCCGTGCATCTTCGCGATTCGCCTGCTGGCCTTGCTGCTGATCATCGCCGCTATCCTCGACAAGAACCGGGGGAGATAGTTGTCAGTTGCCGGTTGGCAGTTGTCAGTGGTGCATTGATCTGACAACTGAAAACTGACAACTGCTATCATTTCCCCCGATGGCGAACCCCTCGTTCGACGTGACCTCGGTCGTCGATCTGCAGGAAGTCGACAACGCGCTGAATCAGGCCCGCAAGGAGGTCGCCCAGCGGTACGACTTCAAGGGGTCGAAGGCGTCGATCGAGTTCGACCCCAAGGAGTCGAAGCTCGTGCTGGTGGCCGATGACGAGTTCAAGGTGAATGCGCTCTGGGAGATCGTCGTGACGCGGCTCGTGCGGCGCAACGTTCCGGTCAAGAATCTCACGCGGGGAGCGGCGCAGCCCGCCGCCAACAGCACCGTGCGTCAGGAAATCGTCCTGCAGCAGGGCATCCCGTCCGAGAAGGCGAAGGAGATCATCAAGTTCATCAAGGATGCGAAGCTGAAGAAGGTCCAGGCGGCCATCCAGGGCGACCAGCTCCGGATCGCGTCGCCGTCGAAGGACGAGCTGCAGGACGTGATGCGGCTGCTGCGCGAGCAGGATTTCGGCGTCGCGCTGCAGTTCGGGAATTATCGGGGTTGACCTCATCCGGCCGCATTTACGTCGCACTCCCGGCAATCGCACCGGCAAGCGCCTCCGCCAACACCGTCATCGAGAAGGGCTTTAATAGGAAGGGCGCTGTCCGCGGGTCAAGCGGCACGGCCGGCGCCGATCCCGACATGTACGCCACACGCGTCGAGGGTGAGTCCGCCAGGACGGCGCGCGCCATGGCCACTCCGTTCATGTCCGGCAGTTGGAGGTCGGCGAGCAGGATGTCAGGCGTCGGGCCACGCACGGCGATTTGGATCGCTTCGCCACCGCTTCCCGCCATCACGACGTCGCATCCGAGTGCTTCGAGCTGACGGCCCACGGTGCCGCGGACGGCTGGATCGTCGTCCACCAGAAGCACCCGCGTACGGGCCCGGCCCATCACCGACGACGATGGCAGCATCCAGACGATCAAGTCAACCTATACTTCCTATTGTGAGGCATTATACGGGGTTCAGAGGCGCCGCATCGGCCGGCATACTGCCCGCCGGAGGTGTCGCGCGTGACAGATGTGCGCGGGCGACTGGGCGCCCGTCTGAGGCAGCTTCGGCAGGCGCGCCGATTGACTCAGGAGCAGCTCGCCGAACGGGCTGGCTTGAGCTTCAAATTCTTGGGCGAACTCGAACGGGGACGAGGCAATCCGACATTGACGACGCTGACCTCCATCAGCGACGCGCTCGGCGTTCGGCTCGTGGACCTGCTCGAACTCGATCCCGGCCAGCCGCGGCTCACGCCGAAACAGGCGTCCCAGGTGCGTGAAGCGCTCGGCTCGATTGAAACCCTCGTGGAATGGGCGGCGCCGTCAAATGAGAAATCGAGAGTGAAAGGTCAGAAGTAAGGATGTACTTTTCACTTCTTCTTCTTCTTCTCTTCTCACGACACCTCGGTCTCGCCGCCCGGCTGCAGCAGCAGGATCGCGTTGGCGACCCGGGTCGGGTGACACGATCCGGAGATCGAACGTCTTGCGCCGCTCGGGCTCGAGCGATTCCACGACCCAGAGCACCGCCAGGATGAAGGTACGTCCCGAGCTCGGGCGGGAGCTGCTGCATCAGAAGGTCAATCCTCGTCTTCGATCGACCGCCGGTCGACGCGGAGGGCGAGCCCGTCGGCGACCTTTTCCCTGAGCCGGCGGATGTACTCGCCGGCGTGCGCCGGGGCGTAGTTGGCGGCCCGGAAGGCATCCCGCCACTGCGTGTCGGTAAGAGCGGCCATCATCGCGGCGGCACGCTGCACGTCGCCCGGGGCAATCATCGCGAGCAGCTCCTGGTGGCGTCCGCGATAACCGAATGCGACCGCCGCGCCGTGCAGTCCTGTAATGAAGCTCTCCCGCTCGAAACCCTCCAGCCAGTTGCGGCGCGGAAACAGCGTGCCCGTCTCTCCGAGCGCCGCGCCGACGTCGCGCACGACGTACCATCTGGATGCGCCGTCCCATGGCGTCGCCGTCTCATAGATGCTGTTGTTGGAGTCTTTCAGGTCGGTGCTGTTGAGCATCAGAAGCACCACGAGCAGCGCCTTGAGCTCCGGGGCACCGCTGAACGGGTTGTCAGCCCATGCCCACGTCTCGTCGAGCCGCTCGAGCTGCGGAAGCTTGGGGCGGAACCGTGCTTCGCTGATCGTCAGCGCCTCGCCGCCCGGCGCTGCGAGACGCCATGAGGGCAGGTAATACAGCGGCGGCTGGTGATAGCCGAGGCCCCAGAGCAGACGGGACACGACAACTTCGGTCTGGGCCTCGGGGCCAATTTTCGCGCTCCATTCGACACCGTCGCGGCCGACGACGTCGTAACTGACGCTGAACCCGGTTTCATCCTTGGCGATGAGCGTGTAGGTCGCATCCGGGTCCGGCGCGTGCCGGCTGCTCCCGACTCCCCAGAACAGATCCCGCGCCCCGGGCGCGGGGTCCACCCACAGTTGGGCTCGGACTGCCGGTGAGACCGGCGCCGCCGGCGTCACCACGACGGTCCGGCCCCCACATGCGACGGCGGCCGACGCCAGCAGGACCGTTGCGAGAAGGGGCGGCGCTCTCACGCTACTATTCCTCAGTAACACCCAGCAATACCCGTTCCAGCCGTGCCGCTGCGGCACCAGGATTGCGTGGGTAAGACAAAGCTCGACCGCAGATGCTTCCCGCCTTCACGCCGAGCGCCACGTATCGACTGCAGTTCAATGCCGCGTTCACGTTCGACGACGCGTCACAGATCGTCGACTATCTGGACACGCTGGGCGTGTCGCACTGCTATGCCTCCAGCTACCTTGCGGCGGTCCCCGGGAGCACGCACGGCTATGACATGGTCGACCCGTCGCGCCTCAATCCGGAGATCGGCGACGAGGCGAGCTACGCGCGATGGGTCGGCCTGCTGCGGCAGCATCGGATGGGCCACATCATCGATCTCGTCCCCAATCACATGGGCATCGCCGATTCGGCGAACCCGTGGTGGCAGGACGTCCTGGAGAACGGTCCGAACTCGCGCCAGGCACGGGTGTTCGACATCGACTGGCATCCGCTCAAGCCGGAGCTCGAGGACAAGGTCCTGCTGCCGGTGCTCGGCGACTCGTACGGCGCCGTTCTGGAACGGCAGGAGCTCAGGCTCGAGTACGCCGAGGGCGCCTTCGCCGTGCGCTACTTCGGCCGCGTCCTGCCGGTGTCGCCCGGCACCTATGGTCTCGTGCTCGGCGTCGGCAGCGACGAGCTGCTCGAGGCGCTCGGGCCTGAGAGCGACGACGCGACCGAGTTCCTCAGCATCCTGACCGCGATTCGGCACCTGCCGGAGCGCCATGTCTCCGACCCCGGGCTCCGCGCCGAGCGCGCACGCGAGAAGGAAGTCATCAAACGCCGGCTGGCGGCGTTGAGCGCCCGAGCGCCGGCGGTTCGCGCGTACATTGCCGGCGCCGTCCGGATCTTCAACGGGCGCGCCGGCGAGCCGCGCAGCTTCGACCGGCTCGACCAGCTGCTCGCCGCACAGGCGTACCGGCTGGCGCACTGGCGCGTCGCCGCCGAGGAGATCAATTACCGCCGTTTCTTCGACATCAACGAGCTGGCGGCAATCCGCATGGAAGACACCGCCGTCTTCGAGCGGGTGCACGCGTTCGTCTTCGATCTGCTCGCGCGCGGGGCGATCGATGGCGTCCGTGTGGATCACGTCGACGGCCTGTACGATCCCGGGGACTACCTCGGTCGCCTGCAGGAGCGGGCCCGCGACATTCGCCCGGACCTCTATTCCGCGGATCGCCCCCTGTACGTCGTCGTCGAGAAGATTCTCGGCGCCGATGAGGAGCTTCCCGGCTGGCCGGTCCAGGGAACCACCGGGTACGAGTTTCTGGCCAGGGTGAACGGGCTGTTCGTGGATGCCAGGAACGAGGCGGCCCTCAACAGCGTGTACGAGCGGTTCACGAGGCTGCGGTCGCGCTTTCGCGACGTGGCGTACGCCGGCAAGCAGCTCGTCCTGCGGGTCAGCATGGCCAGCGAGCTCAACGTGCTGGCGCACGGGCTGAACCGCTTCTCCGAGCGCAACCGGCATTGCCGCGATTTCACGTTGAACAGCCTGACCCACGCGCTCCGCGACATCATCGCCTGCTTCCCGGTCTATCGCACGTACGTGAACGCGCGTGAGCCCATGAGCGGGCGCGACCGCGGCTACATCGAACGCGCGGTGGCCGAAGCGAAGCGCCGGAACACCGGCCGGCCGGCGCTGGTCTTCGACTTCATCCGGGATCTGCTGCTCAAGATGCCGGCCTACGGCGGCGACGACGGGACCGGCGAGCAGATGCGGTTTGTCGGCAGGTTCCAGCAGCTGACGAGCCCGGTCACCGCGAAGGGGATCGAGGACACGGCGCTGTACGTCTACAACCGGCTCGCCTCGCTCAACGAAGTCGGCGACGAGCCGGACCGGTTCGGCATCAGGCCTGACGCGCTCCACGACTGGCTGGCGGCCAGGGCCGATCGATGGCCGCACGGCTTGTCCGCGACCTCCACGCACGACACCAAGCGGAGCGAGGATGTGCGCGCCCGGCTCAACGTGCTGTCGGAGCTGCCGGGCGCCTGGAAACAGGCGATCGCCCGCTGGGCACGGATCAACCGGCGCGGCCGCTCGACTGTTGACGGTGTCTCCTACCCGAGCCGCAACGAAGAGTACCTGCTGTACCAGACGCTCGTCGGCACCTGGCCCCTCCAGGCGATGGGCACGGACGGGGAGCGCGAGTACGCGGCACGGGTCACCGCCTCTATGCAGAAGGCGATGCGCGAGGCGAAGGTGTTCACGAACTGGCTGAACCCGAGCGAGCCGCACGAGGAGGCGATGGCGCGCTTCGTGGCGTGTGTCCTCTCGCCGGCCAACGCCGCGTTCCGCGAGGACTTCCTGCGTCTGCAGCAGCGGATCGCCCGCTGCGGGATCTACAACTCGCTCGCGCAGCTCGCGATCAAGATCGGCGCGCCGGGGGTACCCGATTTCTATCAGGGCACCGAGATCTGGCACTTCCGGCTCGTCGATCCCGATAACCGGCGGCCGGTCGACTACACGCGGTGCCGCACGCTGCTCGAGGAGCTGAATGCCATGCTGGCCGCCGAAGGGAGCGCGGCAGCGGCGGCCCGTCTGATGGCCGACCCGGCGGACGACCGCCTCAAGCTCTACGTCACGAGCGCCCTCCTCCGCTTCCGGCGGTCGCGGCTGCCCCTGTTCCAGTGCGGCGGCTACGCACGTCTCGACGCCGACGGCTCCCGGCGAGAGCACCTGTTCGCGTTTGCCCGGACGCATGCGGCCGGCCGGGTGGTGGTGGCGGTGCCGCGGCTGGTCGCGACACTGCTGCCCGATGCGAACGAGCGTCCGATCGGCGAGCGCATCTGGGGTGACACCCGGATCGTCATGACGGCCGGCGGTCCCGGACGGTACCGCCACGTGCTCACGGGACGCACGCTGCGAGCCCGGACGGAGGCGGATCGTGCCACACTGTGGGCAGCCGACATGTTCGCCGACGTTCCGGTCGCGTTCCTCGAAGCCTTGTGACCGAGGTCATCGCCCTGCTGGCGCTGACCTTCCTGGCCTGGCTGCTGCTCGTCATCCTCTTCACGCCGCGCATCGACTACCGGGTCAGTACGCCGCTCCGGCCCGACAGCGAGGAGTTCCGTCATGTGATCCAGGCGACCTGTCAGGCCGCCGTACACGATCACAACGCGGTTGAGATGCTGATCAACGGCATCCAGTTCTACCCGGCCATGCGCGACGCGATCCTCCAGGCCCGGGCGACCGTCAACCTCGAGGCCTACATCTTCGAGCCTGGGGAGGCGGCCGACATGCTCATCGACGCGATGATCGCGCGGGCGCGGGACGGCGTCGACGTGCGCCTCGTCCTCGATGCCATCGGCAGCGCGAGCATGGGCGGCGCACCGGCCAGGCGCCTCAGCGAAGCGGGCTGTCAACTGCGCTTCTACCAGTCGATTGCGTGGCATCGGCTCCACCGCCTCAACAATCGCACGCACCGCGAGCTGCTGATTGTCGACGGCCGCGTCGCATTCACCGGCGGCGCCGGCGTCGCGGACTGGTGGTACACGCCCACGGTCGCGAGCGCCCCGAAACGCATGGCGGCAGCCTTCCGCCGCCGGCGGCGAGGGCCGGCCGCTGGCGCGCCGGCCTGGCGCGACACGATGGCCCGCATCGAAGGCCCGATCGTCGCCGCGCTGCAAGGCGTATTTGCCGAGAACTGGCTCGAGTGCGGCGGCGAGATTCTCACATCGCCCCGCGACTGGCCTCCGCTCGAACCGAAGGGAACCATCGAGGCCATGCTGGTCAAGAGCTCGCCCGCCGACCGCGCCACGACGTCGCGAGTCGTCTTTCAGATGCTCATCGAAGGGGCCGTCACGTCGATCGATCTCAGCACGCCCTACTTCCTTCCCGACCGCTCGCTGCGGCGCGCCATCGCGCGCGCGGCGCAGCGCGGCGTGCGCGTCCGGGTGCTGGTCCCGGGTCAGTTGACCGATCAGCGGCTCGTCCGTCTCGCCAGCCGCCGGCTCTACGGGGAACTGCTCGACAGCGGCGTGCGCATCTACGAGTACAGGCCGACGATGACGCATGTGAAGACGCTACTGGTGGACGACACGTGGTCGTTGATCGGAACGACGAATGTGGACAACCGCTCGTTCGAGCACAACGACGAAGTGAACGTGGCGTTCCGCCAGGCGGCGCTCAGCGCACGGCTGCGGGCGTATTTCGAGTCGGATCTGGCCGCCAGCGGGGAAGTGACGCAGGACCGCTGGCGGGGACGATCGCGGTTCGAGAAGCTGCTCGGCCCGGTGTGCTGGATTCTCGAACGTCAGCAGTAGGCGGCGCCGCGTCCTTGCCTCGCCGTAGCTTCAGAGAAGGCGGACCCTGCCCCGCCGTAGCCTTTGGCGGAGGCGGGTTGGCACTCCGGTTGCTCTGCAGCAACGGCAGGAGGCCGCCGTGAAACGCCGCACCGTCGCCTGGCTCGTTCTCGCCGCCGCTCTGAGCATCGGGGTTGAGGCCCCCGGCAGCGCGGCCGACATCGTGGAGATTGTTATCAACGGCCGATACTACAGCGAACCCGCAACGGTGCAATTCATGGTGGCCGTGCAACCCGACGAACAGAACCGGATACTCCGCATCGAGGCGGACAGCGTCGACCTCTTCCGCGCGAGTGAGTTCACCTTGAACGGCGCCGACGAAAAGCGCCTGCACACCATCGTCTTCAAGAGCTTGCCCGCCGGGGACTACACGCTTCGCGCGCAGGTGCACTCTTCGACGTCCGTTCGCGGCACGGCGATGCACCATGTCACGGTGACCGGTGCAGGGCTCCAATAGGGGCCGTGCAATTTTTACGTACCGCGACCGGTCGATCGCGGCGGTCCACTCCGCGATCTGCTCCTCGGCGAGCGACCCTCGAGGAGCCAGACGGGCGTCCTCGTAGCCCCATTCGTCGACATCCACCAGATACTGCGCGCGGGACAGCAGGGTCCCCTGGCACACCTTGCTGTCGCGCGTCGGCACATCGAGCTCCGCGAGCAACCGGTTGACGAGCTCGCGGATGATGCCGGACGGCACGAGCGCCCGCTCGCCGGGGTCGATGAAGCCGAAGAGCGCCAGGTGGCTGAACAGTATCCGCCAGTCCGCCCCGAATCGGCGGACCAGACGGTCCCAGTTGAGGAGGCCGCTGCAATGACGCACGAGATGGGGGACGGTCAGGGTAAATCCGGGTGAGGAGCGGCATGGCCACGTTGTACACGGGAATACCCGCCGAGGTGCGGCCTTCGGGCGCACCGCGATGGGCGTGACCATGGAAGACGGCGCTCACGCGATAACGGTTGATCGGCTCCTCGAGGCGGCTCGATCCGCAGAAGGGATAGATGTCGGGCGGCTCGCCTTCCACGGTGCCGCGGATCGGCGCGTCGTGCATGATGGCGATCCGGCGCCGGGTCCGCAGGCGCGCCAGCGCCGCCTCGAGCTTCATCGCCTCGTCCACCGCCTCCTGCACGAACACCTTGATCGCACGCTCGCCCCACGGACCGAGCGCGCCGCGTCCGAACCCTCCGGCGAACCCCTTGACGCCCGCGAACCCGACGCCGCCGATTTCGGTGGCCTCGCCATCGAGCACGGCGACGCCGGCCTCGGACAGAATCTCGCGGATCTCGTGCTGCCGGCCCGCTTCGTAGTCGTGATTGCCGAGCACGGCGACGACGGGCACCTTGACGGCCGCCGTCAGCTCGCGCGCGAGAATCCGCGCTTCGTCGGGCAGCCCGTAGTCGGTGAGGTCGCCGCAGAGCACCAGGACGTCGGCGGTGCTGGTGATCTGGGCAAACAGAGGCTGAAAAGCACCCTGCGAGTGCCGCGAGACGTGGATGTCTCCCACCGCGGCTACTCGCAGGTGCGTGCGTGGCGAGCTCGTCCGTTCGGCCATGAACCCGGCGTATGCGGATTCAAGGCCGGGGCCAACTCTACTGCTGCTGCTGCGGCGGCTGCTGCCGCTGCTGGCGGCGCTCCTGCATCCGCTGCTGGCGCTCCGTGACACGCGCCTGGCGGTCGGCGCGCATCTTGGCCAGACCCTCCTTCTGCTCCGCGGTGAGCAGATTGAGCACCTCGCTTCGAAGCTGGGCCTGCTGCACGGCGAGCTCTCCCTGCGCGTCGGCCAGCTCGCGGGCGGCGGCGCGGATCCGGTCCGGGTCGACTTGCGCGGCGTCCGCGGCCGTCCGCTGCGCCTCGAAGGCCGCGCGGAGACGCTCCCGCAGCCCTTCAGTCTGCTGGCGATGCTGCTGCATCAGCTGACGGACCTGTTCGCGCTGCGCGTCGGACAGATCCAGCGCGCCGAGCGGAACGCCGGCCCCGCGGCCGCCCATCATGCCGGGACCGCGGCCGCGAAAGCCGCCCGGACCCGGCCCCTGCGCAAACACGGCCCCCGCGGCAATCAGCGCCACGAGCAGCCCGCCGAGGATTGCAAAACGATATCGACGAACCATGGGTCTATCCTCCATCCCTTATCTATGTACCGTACGCCAAGGAACCCGTGTGTGACACTTTGATGACACCCCGCCGTTGCTGCTGTTATGCTGGCGCCTCCTGGACCAATTCGAAATCGACGAGCGCCTTTCGATGATCCAGGCGCGCCCGAAGCTCGGCCGTCTGGGCGGCCGCGAGATCGCGCTGCGCCTGCAGCACCAGAAAGTTCGTGGAGAGTCCCGCCGCCCGGCGCGCCTCTTCGGCCTCGAGCCGTTTCTGCGCCAGCTCACGCGCGGCCGCGGCCGCGCGCACCTGCTGCTCGGCGCTGCGGACCTGCTCGGCAATCCGCGCGACCTGCCCCGCCACGGCCAGTTCAAGCGCCTGAATCCGAGTGGCCTGCTGCCGCTGTTCCACCTGGGCGCGCGCGTACGCGGCCTCAGAGGCCTTCGTCCCGAGCGGAACAGAGACATTCACTCCGAGACTCCATGTCGGATAGTCCAGGGCGCCGATCGAACGCAGCACGTCGAGATAGCCGCCCGGGCTGGTTCCGATGATGCCGCTGCCGAGCGCGCCGGCCTGCCGCAGAATCTGAGTGCCGCCGATGCCGTTGACGCCGTACTCGGCGATCAGATCCACGGACGGTTTCCGGAGATCGTTCAGCAGCTTCACCGTGGTGCCCGTCGCCTCGCGCTGTTGTCTCGCCACCTGAAGGTCGGCCCGGTTCGCCACCGCCCTCGCGATCGCCTGCTGCGCGTCGATGGCCGGGCTGTCGTGCACGGGACGATCGACCGGCGAAATCCACGCGCTCCAGATCGCGTCGCCCGCGTCGGATACCAGCAGCTGTTTCAGCGCGACCTGTGCCATGCGCCACGCCCCTTCCGCCTGGACCACCGCATGGTGCCGCGCCGCGACCTCGGCCTCCGCTTCGATCGTATCCACGGGGGCGACCGTGCCCAGCTCGACACGCCGCCGGGTGTCCTCGAACTGCCGCTGGGCCAGCGCCTCCGATTGCCGTGCCGTGTCGAGCGCGTCGCCGGCGTAGACCAGCTCCCAGTAGGCCCGGCGCACGCCGGCCACGGTGGTCGCCATCTCCTGGCGCAAGCCCGCATCGGCGACGTCGCTGTCGATATCCGCCCGTTCGATGCCGGCCCTCGCGGCGTCGAATCGGAGTCCCTTGAAGAGCGGCTGGGTGACTCCGCTTCCGAAGTTCAGCATGTCGGACGTCACCTGCTGCTGACCGCCGGCCAGCTGACTCGTCGCCGGGTTGGTCTGCGACCGCTGCGCCATCGACAGATTGAACGAGGGGCTGTACGCCGCTCGACTCTCTGCGACGGTATAGCTCGCAGCCTGCGCGCCGAGCCGCGCAAGGGCGATCGCAGGATTGCGGTCCAGAGCCCGCCGCTCCGCCTCCTGCAGCGTGAGCGCCACGGTCGGCGTTGCGGCTTCCGGCGTGCCCGGCGTCGGCGCCTGCCCGGCGAGCGCCGGCGCCGCCAGCAGCGTGAATGCGAAGACCCCGGCAACCGTTCTACTCATAGCGAAGCGCCTCAATGGGGTGGAGTGCCGCCGCTTTCCGAGCGGGATACAAGCCGAAGAAGACGCCGGTCGCCGCGGCGACGCCGGCCGACATCCCCACCGACGAGGCGGTCACGGCGGTGGGCCAGTGCATCAGCGCGCTGACGGCGTAGGCCGTGCCGCCGCCGAGCAGGATGCCCAGCGCCCCGCCGGCCAGACTCAGCACGATCGCTTCCACGAGGAACTGCGCCAGCACGTCCACGTCGCGCGCCCCGACGGCAAGGCGAAGGCCGATCTCGCGGGTCCGCTCGGTGACCGATACGAGCATGATGTTCATGATGCCGATCCCTCCGACGATGAGCGAGACGGCGGCAATGCCCGCCAGCAGGTACGTCATCGTGTCGGTGGTCGACGTCAGCATCGACGTCATCTCCGTCTGCGTCCGCACCATGAAATCGTCGACCTCGGCATCGGCGAGTTGATGGCGCTGCCGCAGCAGGGCGGTCACCTCCGACGCCATCCGGTCGAGCGGAACGTCATCTTCCGCGGACAGGATGATGCCGCTGACGTGCCTGACGCCGAGCAGCCGCTTCTGCATGGTGGTGAACGGAATGAAGGCGGTATCGTCCTGGTCCTGCCCGAACGCCGCCTGGCCCTTGCTCGTCAACACGCCAACGACCCGAAACGGCTGGTTGTGGATGCGAACGCTGGCGCCGGTCGGATCGGCGCCCGCGCCGAAGAGCTGATCCCGCGCGACCGAGCCGAGCACGACGACCTTGGCGGCCGCGCGCACGTCGGCGGCTGAAAAGAACGACCCGAACTGCACGGGCCACGACCGCAGCTCCACCAGCTCGTCGCTCGTGCCCTGAACCTGTGTATTCCAGTTCGTGGTCTCGGCGACGATCTGGCTCCGCGTGTTCAGAGCGGGCGAGGCATATCTGATCCCCTCGAGCTGGCCCCGGATGGCACCCGCATCCTCCGGGGTGAGCGTCGTGACGGCGCCCTGGCCCTGGCGAACCGGTCCGAATCCGCCGGCGCCGGCGTTCACCATGACGATGTTCGACCCGACGCTGCGAATCTGCTGTTCGATGGCCGTGCGGGCGCCGGTGCCGATGGCGACCATCACGATCACGGCGGCAACGCCGATGATCATGCCGAGCGCGGTGAGGGCCGTCCCCAGCGCGTTCCGCCGAAGCGCTCTGATCGCGATACGAACCGTCATGAACAGTGACATGGTCCAGCCCTCATGCGGCGGCGTCGGCCTCACCGGCCAGCCGCTCGATCTCGGCGATCGCAGCTCTCCGGCGCCGGACGGGCAGGTCGCTGCGGACGCGGCCGTCACGGAACGCCACAATCCGGGTCCCGTACTCGGCGATGTCGGTTTCGTGGGTCACGAGCACGATGGTGAGCCCCTGCGCCTCGTTCAATCGCTGAAAGATCCCCATGACCTCGATGCTCGTACGGGTGTCCAGATTCCCGGTCGGCTCGTCGGCGAGCAGGAGACGAGGACGATTGACCAGCGCGCGCGCAATCGCGACGCGCTGCTGCTGCCCGCCCGACAGCTGGTTGGGATGATGGCTCCGGCGGTCGGCGAGCCCCACCGCCTCGAGCGCCTCGGCCGCGCGCTCGCGCCGCTCCCGCGCGCCGACACGGCCGGCATAGAGCAGCGGCAATTCGACGTTCTCGAGCGCGGTCGTACGGGGCAGCAGGTTGAACCCCTGGAAGACGAATCCGATCTGCGTGTTCCGCACCCGCGCCAGCGGCCGCCGATCGAGCCGCGCCACGTCGACCCCGGCCAGCGTGTAGTCGCCGCCGGTCGGCCGGTCGAGGCAGCCGAGCAGGTGCATGAAGGTCGACTTGCCCGATCCGGATGGACCGGTCAGCGCCACGAACTCCGCCGGCAGCACCACGAGATCGACGCCGCGGAGGGCCTTCACCTGCGTTTCGCCGAGGTCGTATGTCTTGGTCAGCTCCCGGACGGAGATGAGCGGCGAGGCGCCGGTCATTGGCCCGCTCCCCGACCGGAGGCCGCACGACTCTCCCGGCCCGCGCCAGGCCGCTGTGGAATCAGCGGCGAGGTGGCCGAGGCGGCGGGCGCAACGCTCTGCGCCACGACGCCGGTGACGACGGGCGTGTCCTCACGCAGCGGACCGTCGACGATGGCCGTGGCGGCGCCGTCGGAAATGCCCGTCTGCACCGCGATCGGCTGCAGCTGGCCGTCGTCGCGAACGGTCCAGACGCGGCTGACAGCGTTCACCTGCCCCTGGCGAGCGGGACGGCCGGAGGCCACCGGCTGAGCGCCTGGCGGCGCGAATCGAAGCGCGCCGTTGGGCACCTTCAGCACGTCGTCCGCTCTCGCGATCTCGATGCTGACGTTGGCCGTCATGCCAGGCTTGAGCTTGTGTTCGGGGTTCGGCACGTGGATGACCGTGATGTAGCTCACGACGTTCTGCTGCACGACGGGCTGGAGCCGCACCTGCGTGACCACGCCCGTAAAGGGTTCTCCGGGATAGGCATCCACGCTGAAGCTCACGCGCTGCCCTGTGGCAATCCGGCCGATGTCGGACTCGTCGACGCTTGCCTCGACCTGCATCTGGCCCAGATCCTTCGCGATGACAAACAGCGTCGGGGCGGACATGCTGGCGGCGACCGTCTGGCCGACGTCGACGTTGCGCGAGATCACGATACCGTCCACCGGCGCCGTGATCACCGTGTGGCCGAGGTTGACGAGGTTCTGATTGAGCGCGGCTCGAGCCTGGGTGACCTGCGCCAGGGCCGCCTTGAGCGATGCCTCTGCCTGCCGCGCGGTCGATTCGGCGGCTTCGACGTCGGCGGCGGGCACCAGCCCGGCGCCAAACAGCTCACGGCCGCGCCCCAGCTTGACCTGCGCGTCCTCGAGCGTCACGCGGGCGCGATCGGCGTCGGCCTGCAGCCGGACGATCGTCGCCTCGGCCTGTTCGACCTGCGCCTGCAACAGCGAAGGATCGAGCCGCCCAATCACCTGCCCCTTTCGGACCTGCGAGTTGAAGTCGGCATTGAGCGACTGAATGGTGCCTGACACCTGAGAGCCAACCTGCACCGTGGTCACGGCGCCGAGCGTGCCGGTCGCCTCGACGGTATCGACCACATCCCCTCTCGTCGCCATGGCGGTCGTGTACCCGGGTCCGTCCACACTTCGCTGCGTCTGGTAGTACGCAGCCACGGAGACGGTGACGGCGAGGGCTCCCCCGACGATCAGACCAAGTCGCGTTGTCATGTACCCCAGTAGACCGGAGAAACATGGCCGCAGGGTGTCGCGCCGATGACATTTCGCGGTCTGCCGTGCCACACTTTCTTCACATCCGCGTCGTCCGCCGCCGGCTACGATCGATGCAGGCACACACGATGTGGAGAAACGCCGCGATCGACTACTCTGAAGGGTCCGTGGAGAGCCCCCCGGCCCCGCGCCCGAGCGTCCTCGTCGTCGAGGACGAAGCGAACATCCGCGAGCTCGTCTGCCTGCACCTCGGCCTCGAGCACCTCGAGTGCGTGCAGGCCGACAGCGGTTCGACCGCGCTCGCGCTGGCGCGGTCGCGGCGCTTCGACCTGATCGTGCTCGACCTGATGCTGCCCGGGCTCGACGGCGTCACCGTCTGCCGGGCGATTCGGCGCGAGTCGCTGAATGCCGACGCGCCGATTCTCATGCTGACCGCGCGGCGGGAGGAATCGGACAAGGTCGTGGGGCTCGACAGCGGCGCGGACGACTACCTGACGAAGCCGTTCGGCGTCCGCGAGCTGATGGCGCGCGTGCGGGCGCTCCTCCGCCGGGGGCGGCAGCGGGTCGAGCCCGACTCGATCGAGCCGCTCATCTACAAACACATCCGCGTCGAACCGGCGCGGCGCAGAGTGACGGTCGGCGGCACGCCCGTCGAACTGACCAGCCAGGAATTTCAGCTGCTGCAGGTGCTGCTGTCACACCCCGGCATCGTCTTCAGCCGCGAGGCGCTGCTGCAGAAGGTCTGGAAGGGCGCCACGTTCGTGACGGTTCGAAGCGTCGACACGCTGGTCAAACGGCTGCGGAAGAAGATGGAGGCGGATCCGGCCGACCCGTCGGTCATCCTGACCGTCTGGGGCAGCGGCTACAAGGCGGCCGATGTCTGAAGCGGGCGGGGTCCGGTGGCACCGCAGCCTGTACTGGCGCATCGGCCTCGGGCTGATCGCCTTCCTCGCGCTGATGCTGGCCGCGCAGGCCGCCCTGTTCCTCTGGACGACCGACCGCATTGCCGGCTCGATGCCCGCCCGCGAGCCGCAGCGGCTCGCCGCCATCGTCGCGTCCGATATCGGGGCCGCGCTCGCGAGCGATCCTGCGCTCGATCTGGACGCCTACGTCCGCGACCATTACAGCAACGTCTACCAGACGTTTCTCGTGGTCATGCGTGGCGGCCGGACGGTCTCGAACCACGACGACGTGCCCGAGGGCATCCAGGCTGCGGTCCGGGCCGAATTCGACCGCATCGAACGGTTTGCCGCCGGACGCCCCGGCGGCCGCGGCGCGGGATCGGGGCTGCGTTTCCGCGACCGGCAGATGGATGGCCCGGACGGACCTCCCGCGCGCCTGCGTCCGATGCGGCCCGTCGTGCCGCGCGGCACTCTCGCGCCGATTGTTGCGGGCGACATGGTCGTCGGGATGGTGGGCGTCGTTCCTGGACGACCGCCCTTCTCACGCGTGGCCCGCGATCTCGGGCCCACGCTCGGCATCGTGGGCGGCGGCATCCTGGCACTTGGCGTGGCGGCGATCGCGTTCGTCGTGTTCGGGCCCGTGCGGCGGCGGCTTCGGCAGGTGCAGCAGGCCACCGAGCGCCTCGCCCACGGCGAGCTTCATGCCCGGGTGCCCGAGGAAGGCGGCGACGAAGTGGCGGCGCTGGCGCGCTCCTTCAACCGGATGGCCGTGGAGCTCGCCACACGGGCCGAGGCGCTGCAGGCCTCGGACCGCGCCAGGCGCCAGTTGCTGGCCGACGTCTCGCACGAACTGAACACGCCGTTGACCGCAATGCGCGGCTATCTGGAGACGCTGTCCATGCCGGACGTGCCGGCCGACGCTCCGACACGGCAGCGCTACGTCCAGATCGTCGCCGACGAGACACACCGGCTCGAGCGCATCGTGGGAGACCTGCTCGACCTGGCCCGCCTGGAGGGCGGCGGCACCACCATGCGGCGCACGTCGGTCGACGTCACGGCGATGTTCGGCCGTGTAGCCGAACGCCACGAGCACGATCTGCAGCGCCGCGGGGTACGGCTGCGGCGCGACGTGTCCGCCGGCGCGGAGACGCTCATCGGCGATCCGGACCGCCTCGAGCAGGCGCTCCAGAACCTCGCGGCCAATGCCATCCGCCACACGCCCGACCACGGTGAGGTCGCGCTCTCCGCGGAGCGCATCGATCGTGTCGTCCGGCTGACGGTGCGCGACTCGGGGCCGGGCATTCCGCCCGAGCACCTCCCGCTCATCTTCGATCGTTTCTACAAGGCCGACGCCGCACGCGCCAGCGGTGGCAGCGGACTCGGCCTGTCCATCGTGAAGGCGATCGTCGAGCGCCATGGCGGCACGATCAGCGCCCGCACCGACGGCGGCGCCGTGTTCGAGATCCGACTGCCCGTAGTACCCTGAGGGATGCACGGTTCGGAAACGGCGCCGCCCATCAGTCTCCGGAGGCGACGCGCCATTACCGCCGGGCTTCTGCTCGGCATGAGCCTCGGCGCGCTCGAAGCCACGGTCGTCGGCACCGCGATGCCGACCGTCATCGCGACGCTCGGCGGGCTCGCGCACTACAGCTGGGTCTTCTCCGCCTATCTGCTGACCTCCACCGCCTCGGTGCCGATCTGGGGCCGGCTCTCGGATCTGTACGGCCGCCGGCGCATGTACCTCGCCGGCATCACGATCTTCCTCGTCGGATCGATGATGGCTGGCGCCGCGACGTCGATGACGCTGCTGATTCTCGCGCGGGCGATTCAGGGGTTGGGAACGGGCGCGATCATCCCGCTGAGCATGACGATCGTCGGCGAGCTGTACGCGCTGCAGGAGCGCGCGCGCACTCAGGCGCTCTTCAGCGGCGTGTGGGGGCTGGCCTCGGTAGCCGGCCCGCTCGTCGGCGGTTACATCACCGATGCGCTGTCATGGCGCTGGGTGTTCTATCTGAATCTGCCCTTCGGCCTGCTCTGCATCACCGTCCTCATGCTGTCGTATCCGCCAATCCGCCGTGTGTCCGCGGTGCGCGTCGACTGGACGGGAGCGGTGCTGCTCTTTGCCGGCATCAGCGCGCTGCTGCTGGCGCTGGCCGCCGATCTGGGCGCATCCGCCTGGTGGTTCGCGGCGGCCTCGGCCGCGCTGCTCGTCGCCTTCGTTGCCGTGGAGCGCCGCTCCGCCGATCCCCTGCTGCCGATCGATCTGCTGCGGAACCCGTTGATCGCGCGGACGCTCGTCGTGGTGTTTCTCGTCGGCATGGCGCTGTTCGGCGCGATCGCCTTCATCCCGCTGTTTGTCCAGGGCGTCATGGGTGCGACGGCGACGCAGGCGGGCCAGGTGCTCACGCCGCTCTTCCTCGGCTGGGTGGTGATGTCGATTGTCTCGGCCCGCATGACCGTGAAGGTGGGGTACCGCAGCCTGGCGGTCACCGGCAGCGCGCTCATGACGCTAGGGTTTATCGGACTCTCGCTCGTCGGCGCCGACTCGTCTCGAAGCGCGGTGCTGCAGTCGGGGCTGCTCATCGGCTCGGGCATGGGACTGTCGATGCTCTCCCTGCTGCTGGCGGTTCAGCATGGCGTCGCGCGCGCGCATCTCGGCCTGGCGACCTCGCTCAATCAGTTCTCCCGCAGCATCGGCGCTGCGGTCGGCATCGCCGCGATGGGCGCGCTGATGACCCGGCAGCTCACCGGTGTATCGATCCCCGGGGGCGTGGAAGGACTCGCCGCGACCGGAGCGATGTTGACGGGTCCGCTCCGGCTGCAGTTCGCCACGGCGCTCCATCACGTCTTTCTCGCAGGCACGG
>MEKU01000043.1:0-2341 GCA_001767195.1 Acidobacteria bacterium RIFCSPLOWO2_02_FULL_67_21 | reverse complement strand
TTCATGTGACACCGGAGGCAGGCGTCGTTGAGGTCGCCGGCCGCCAGAAGGATCTCGTCCTGATTCTTGGTCTGCGCGGCCTTATACGCGATCATCCCCGCATCGCGTAACTGCTGAACCCATCTCTGCCAGTCGGCGTTCTTCACGGGCGCCGGCTTCCCGTTGCCACACGGGCGCTCCAGCAGGAGGAGATTGGCCATTTCCGTGAGGGCCAGCGATGCATTCTCGACCGCCTGCCACCCCGGGTACGCGCCCGTGAACGGGTCCGGCGACGTTGAAGGACGCCGCGCCGGCTTGAATGACAGTGGATCGTCAGCCTGCGCCGTAAAGATGACGTTCGATGCCGGATAGAGCACACCTCGCATGAGCTGCAGCATGGTGGCATACGCTCGGGTCTGCCCGACCGGAGGCGCAACCGGCCCCGCGGCGTTGGCGGGCTGCCCCACCTGGGTTGCAGGGAACTCGGGTTCCTGACCGCCGACGGCAGCGGCACACAGCATGACAATTCCGAGACACGCGATCAAGGCGAATGACCGGTTGCGAATCATGTTGCGCTTCCTTTGACGCGCCCGCCATCGTAGTCGGCAGCGGCTGTCACTGTCCACCACCAAGAGAATCGTAGACAATCTACCGAAGTTCATTCACTGGGGAGGGCTACTCACATGCCGGAGTTTCCGATCGCCTGCACCCTAGGTCCCGCTGCGCTGAAGGCCCGACGCGAGGACTTACTCGGTGGCCTTGTTCGTGGCGCCGACGAGCGACTCGATGTCCCCAATGGTTACCGCATTCGCTTTGCACCTGACAACGACGTACTGCATAGGATCGCCAGTGTCGTCGAAGTGGAGCGTCAGTGCTGTCGCTTTCTTCGTTTCCAGGTAACTGTAGATCCCGACGGAGGGCCAGTGTGGCTCGAGTTCACGGGCCCCCCTGGTGCGAGGGAATTCCTCGCGGGGATGCTGGATCTATGATCGCGAACCTGGCCGCGTTCGGCACGGCGGCTATCCTGGAGATAGCGGGCTGTTTCGCGTTCTGGGCCTGGCTGCGGCGCGGCGCTTCGCCTTTTGTCACCGTCCTCGGCGTCATCAGCCTGATTGGATTCGCGGTCGTCCTGACGCGCGTCGATGCGCTGTTTGCCGGCCGGGCGTACGCCGCGTACGGTGGGATATACATCCTGGCGTCGGTGTTCTGGTTGTGGCTCATAGAGGAGCAGCGTCCGAGCAGCTCGGATTTGATCGGTGCGGCGATCGCGGTCGCTGGGGCGCTCGTCATTATCGGAGTGGCGCCAAAGCCGCATTAATCCAGGTCACGCCGCACTCTCCGTTGTTGCCAGGTGCCGAGTTGCCGATCCGCGCGATGAAACTGCCTGCCGGGATCCATGGCAGCAAGGCATCCACGGCTCGGCGACCTGCCAGGGAGCGTGGTCGGCCGCCGATTCGCGGGACTCCTACTGGCCGAGGTCCTTCTGCATCTGTTCGTACTGTTCGCGCGTGATCTCGCCGGCCGCGTAACGCCGCTTGAGCACGTCGAGCGGCGCGCTGTGCGACAGAGGACCACCGCCGACTCCCAGCGAGCGAACCAAAAGGACGATCCCCAAGATCAGGCTCCCCCAGAACGTCAGCATCACTAAACCACCGAGACCCATGCCAAGTCCCCACATCCATCCGTGCCAGGGCATCATGGCCGGCCCCACTGGGCCTTGGCCCGCTATGCCCGGGCCCATGACGCCGCCCATCAATGCCGAAAAGCCCAGCGCGACGACCAGAAGAACGCCGAGCGCGACCAAAAGCACTCGCGTTGTGCTGTCCATGCTCCCTCCTTCTGAACCTGTGATCGACCGTTTACAGCTTCGTGTACAGCCAGGCTTTTTCGAACAGTACCTTGCCGACGTGCCAACGCCAGCTTGGCATCCGCAGTGTCACCTCGGGTTTGGGTTCCGCGTAGAAATTGCCGCCGCCCCACCCGGCCTTTCCGTCGCCGGTCTCAATGAAGCACTCGCCGTACCCGCTGAAGCGCTGAGGTGTTCCCTGGCCCGTGATGGCGTGCGCAATGTTTTTTGCGACGATCTCCGCTTCGGCGTGCGCAAAGACCCCCGCCTTCGGCAAAGGTTTGCCGAGCGTCAGGGGAATGGCCACGACGTCGCCAATCGCGTAGACGCCGGGGAAGCGCGTCTCCAGGGTGTGACGATCGACCGAGACCCACCCGCTCTCGGCTACGAGGCCGCTGTCCCGGACCACGCGGGGCGGGCGATGCGGCGGGACGTACGCCAGCAGATCGAATTCGGCAATCGCGCCGTTGGCGAAGGTGAGCCGCTTCTGGGCACCGTCAACGGCCGTCACTTGGT
>MEKU01000042.1:52459-57232 GCA_001767195.1 Acidobacteria bacterium RIFCSPLOWO2_02_FULL_67_21 | reverse complement strand
CCCAACGAGGATCATCATCAAACATGGTCGGAACCTCCTGAAATAACGGCGTTTAGACGTGCTCACGCCGCTACCCAACAGAGCTTCCGGTACAATCGGAGGCGAGCCCCCGCAACCACATTTGCAAAGAAAAAGGCCGGCTGACGCCAGTTGGCCCTGCCTGTTTTTGCCGGCCGCCACCCTGTGCGTGTAGCATCCCTCGTTGACGACGTTCCTTCAGTGAAGATTCTTCATCGCATTCTGTCGTTCGACGGCGGCGGCATTCGGGGCTTGTACCAGGCCAAGCTCCTCGAGCGGCTGCTGGACCGCAAGATCGATGTAGTGGACAAGGCAGATATTCCGGCCGGCACTTCCACTGGAGCAATTGTCGCTGCCGCTCTCGCGATTGGGATGTCTCCAGCCGAGATTGGAACGCTTTACGACACACTGGGGCCGACGGTGTTTCCCAGGCGCGGCTCGTGGTATCGGAGAACAAAAGTATTGCGAAGAGCCTCATATTCGTCGGAGGTTCTGAAAACCGCGCTGGAGAATAGTCCTTTGGGTGCGTGTCGGCTGAGCCATTGCACGAGACGACTGCTCGTCGCCGCGATGTCGCTAACCACGTACAAGCTCGATATCTTCGACTCGACCAGCGCCGACGCCGCCACCACGAAGCTGACGGACGTACTCCTCGCATCGACTGCGGCCCCTACCTACTTCGAGCCTTCAAAGGTAAGAGACGTCTATTACGTGGACGGTGGGTTGTGCTGCAATAACCCAGCTTTCAGAGCCGTTGCACTGCTGGCCGCCGAAGTTCCCCTGGACCGGATCTATGTGCTTTCGATCGCCACCGCCGGGATGCCCGTCGCCCGTGACGGTCAGGAGTCGATTGGTCTGCGACAGTACGGCTGGGCACGTCCTGCGATCCAGTTGGCCATGATGGGATCGAGCGGAGTCGCCGCCAGGGATTGCGAGCTGGTCGGCTATCACTACCGCATTGAAGAAGACCTTGAGAGGACAATCGAACTGGACGACTACGAAGCGGCCAAGACACTGCTACCCGCGCTCGCGCAAGCCAGAGCTAACGATGAGCTCACCCTAGAGGGCATCGAGCGGTGGCTCGCTGGGCCGTCACCAACCGGCGACATTTTTGCTGGGCGTTGGAAGGGTAGCTACTCGTGGATGCAGCCGGACGGGACGGTGACCCGCACTCCCGAGAAACTGCAGATCGTCCAGGCTGGCGACTTCGTGTACGGGGAAGTCGAGTCCGAATGGCCGTACAAGTTCTGGGCTAAGGTATATGTAAACGTACTCATCGGGGAGTGGGCCGGCAGGGAACTGCGCGGGAGCTTCTTCCTCACCAGAAACAGGGAGACGGACGTGGTTTCAGGCACCTGGGTGGGCACCGGTGACAGCAAGCCGTACACGGGAGACTGGACCTGGTCAGACCGCAAAGACGATGACCAGTAGGTTTGGCGAGGACGTAGAGTCGAGTCTGGCCCGTCTGAATCGGGACCGGATTGAACGCTTGGCGACACTCGCGTATGGCGATCGCGCGTGGCCGATGTATTGCGTTCTCCCGCGCTTGCTCGACCGCGCACGTCCGACGGTGCTGATCTCTGGTGGCATCCACGGCGACGAGCCGGCCGGCGTCTACGCCGCGCTCGCTTTTCTCGCCGACGCCCGGCACGAGTTCGATGACGCCTTCCAGTTTGTGGTGTTTCCATGTATCAACCCCAGCGGCTTCGATGCGAACATGCTCGAGACCGCGTCGGGCGCGAACTTGAATCGCCTGTTCGGCATCCTGTCGAGCCAGCCGGAGGTGCGCGCGGTCGAGGACTGGCTCGGTCGTTGCGCCGTACGCTTCCATCTGACATTCGACCTGCATGAGGTACGGCCCGATTACGTCGGCGAAGGGTACACAGAAGAAGACAACCCGCAGGCCGCATATCTGTACGAGACGGTCACGGACCGTTCACCGCGCATCGGGCGTGCCATGATTGACGCTCTCCCTCCGGGACGAGCGGTGTGCCAGTGGCCGACCATCTACGACGACATCAACGACAGGGGTCTGATTTCATACCCTCAGGACGCCCGGAACCGGATCTACGCGATGGGCACGACGTTTGACGGCTTCCTGACGGGCCGTAACTACACCGGGCACGCATTTACGCTCGAAACACCGACGGGGTGGCCGCTCCAGGACCGTGTCGCAACCCAGCTGACGTTCCTTAGGACTGCACTGCGCTACGCGACCCCGAGACTGGGGACCACCGTCCCGTCATAGGCGTGGCGGCCCTTTTCGATCACCCGGCCTACTACGATCTCCTCCTGCGCACCGCGTCGGGCGAGGAGTGTCAATTCCTCAAGGGATGTTTCGAACGGTACGCGGGGCGCCCGGTGCGTCGCGTATTCGAGCCGGCTTGCGGCTCTGGACGGCTGCTTATTAGGCTCGGCCTGAGCGGATTCGAGGTGTCCGGCTTCGATCTCAACCGCCACGCCGTCCAGTACTGCAACGCCCGGCTGACGAGATACGGGCTTCCGCCATCCGCGGTCGTCCGCGACATCGAAGACTTCCGGCTGTCACGGAGGGCGGATGCGGCATTCAACCTGATTAGCAGCTTCCAGTACCTTCCGACGGAGCGCTCGGCGCTGCGGCACCTGCAAAGCATGGTGGCGAGCTTGGCCCGTGGTGGCCTGTACATCATCGGCCTGCAGCTGCTCCCGTTGCGCGGCCGGCGGATCGCACTCGAAAAATGGGCCGGCCGACGCGGTCCGCTGTCTGTCACGGCACGTATCTGGACGAAGCGTATCGAACGACGATCGCGCCGCGAATTATGCGGACTCAGCGTCAACGTCGTCACCCCTCGCCGTCGCCTCACGATCACCGAGGACATGATCCTACGGACGTACACGGCACATCAGATGCGGCGGCTGCTCCGGAAGGTCAGTCAGTTCGAAGTGGCGGCGACGTATGACTTCCGATACGACTTGGCTCACCCAGCTTCAATCGATGCACGCACACAGGATGCCGTGTATGTGCTGAGAAGGCGGTAACACGTTCCTCTATGATGGCCGCTGCGCCAGGCGCGCCACGTACTCGCGCTCCTCCCTCCCGAACCAGGGGGGTCTCCCGGCGGCCGCGTTGTCGCGCACGTGGTCCGGGTTGAACGTGGCGGGGATCGCCACGTGGCACCCGGGATCGCTCAACACCCACTTCAGGAGCGCCTGCGGCCACGTGGTCACCCCAAACGGCTTCAGCGGCCGCAGATCCCGGGCGGCCGGAACCTCGCGCAGGAGGCCGCCCTCGCCAAAGGGGCGCATGACCACGACGCCAAGACCCAGATCGGCGGCAAGCGGAAGAATGGCCGACTCGACGTCGCGCTGGAGCGGGTTGTACGGCACCTGAATCGCCGCGATCCGGCCGCTCTGCATCACCTCCGCCAGCGTGCCGAACGCGGAGGGCGAATAGTGCGTCGCGCCGATCGCCCTCACCTGCCCCTCCTCTTTCAGGCGTTCGAGGAGCGTCAGGTGCTCGCGCCAGCTCACCAGGTTGTGAATCTGATAGAGGTCGACACGCCCGCCAAAGAAGCCGAGCGCCGCGCGCACCTGCTGCGCGGCCTCCTCGCTCGAGCGCGCCCAGATCTTGGTGGCCACGACGACGCGGTCCCTGGATCCTGTCAGCGCGCCGCCGAGGACCCGTTCGGCCGCCCCGTACATCGGCGAGGAATCGAAGAAGCTCGCACCAAGCGCCAGCGCACGTTCGACGATGGCGTGCGCCTGTGCTTCCCCGCTCTCCTCCCGCACGTCGAATGTCTTCCAGGTGCCCATGCCGACCACCGGCACCTCCAGACCCGACCGCCCCAACGCCCGCTGCTCCATCCTCGCCGCTACCTCCCGGCCGCCGTAAATTGTTGGCCGTCCACGGGCAGGGACGGGAGTAGAATCTGCGGCACCAGAGAAAGGCGAGGCGCCGCTATGTCCCGCACCCGGATTCAGCCGCTTGGATGTCTCCTGTCCCTGACCGCCCTCCTAGCCGGCTGCGGCGGGGTGTCCACAGCCCCGCTTGCCGCCGACGTCAAGGAGCTGGCGCGGCAGTCGCTCCCCCAACTCGAAGGCACGCTCCAGGCGCCCGGCCTCAAGCAGCCGGTCGAGATCGTCCGCGACCGGTGGGGCATCCCCCACATCTACGCGCAGAACCTCGATGACCTGTTCTTCGCGCAGGGTTACGTCACCGCGCAGGACCGCCTGTGGCAGATGGAAATGTGGCGGCGCTGGCACGAAGGACGGCTGTCCGAGATCTACGGGCCGGTGGCGTTCGAGCACGACCGGCGCACGCGCCTCCTGACGTACCGGGGGCCGATGGACGAGCGGGAGTGGACGAGCTACCACCCCGACGCCAGGCGCATCTTCACCGCCTTCGCGAACGGCGTGAACGCCCATATCGCACGCACTGGCGACAACCTGCCAGTGGAGTTCAAGCTGACAGGCGTGACGCCGGGGCGCTGGACCGCCGAGACGATCGTCCTGCGGTGGACGTCACTCAATCTGGCCAGCACGTACGCGCACGCGATGGACGAAATCCGGCTCGCGCTCGACGTGGCGAGGCTCGGCGCCGCGGAGGCGAACCGCCGGCGCGCGCCCGATCCCCGGGTCGAGCTCGACGTCCCGGAGGGCCTCGACGTCAAGAGCCTCCCCGCGGCCATCATCGACACCATGCGCGCCGGCGACAACGACCCGTTCGCGCCCGGCGGCCTGCCGCCGCTGCCGATCGTGGCGGCGTATCGCGACCTC
>MEKU01000042.1:34131-52434 GCA_001767195.1 Acidobacteria bacterium RIFCSPLOWO2_02_FULL_67_21 | reverse complement strand
TGTCGCTCTTCGACAACCCGATCGTGGAAGGCAGCAACAACTGGGTGGTCCGCGCCAGCCGGTCGGTCACGGGCAAGGTGATCCTGGCCAACGACCCGCATCGCCGCCTCGAGACCCCGGCGCTGCGCTACTACGTGCACCTGAACGCCCCCGGCTGGAACGTGATCGGCGCAAGCGAGCCGCCGTTTGTCGGCGTCGATCTCGGGCACAACGAGCGGATGGCGTGGGGCTTCACCTTTGCCGGCACCGACGTGAGCGACGTGTACGTCGAGGAGCTGCATCCGGAGGACCCCAACCGCGTCCGGTGGCAGGACGGCTGGGAGCCGCTCCGCATCGTCCGCGAGGAGATCCCGGTGAAGGGCGAGGCGCCCCGCACCGTGGAGTTGAAGTTCAGCCGCCACGGCCCGGTGTTCTTCGAGGACCCGGCGGCGCGCCGCGCGTACGCCGTGCGGACGATTCTCAACGATCCAGGGTCCGCGGCGTACCGCGGCAATCTGCGATTCGCCCAGGCCCAGGGCTGCCGCGACTTCTTCGATCGCGCGATGTGGTGGAAGATGCCGTCGCACAACCTGATCTGCGGCGACGCCGACGACAACATCGCCTTCCAGCTCTCGGCGCTCACGCCGGACCGGAACGGATGGAACGGCCGCCTGCCGGTGCCCGGGACCGGCGCGTATGAGTGGAAGGGGTTCCGCAGCGACCTGCCACGCGAGATGAACCCCGCGCGCGGCTACGTCGCCACCGCGAACAACCAGACCCATCCGCCCGATTACCAGGGACGGCCGGTCATGTATCACTCGACCAACGGCGTCGAGTTCGCCCGGATCACGCGGATCCGCCAGATGCTGGATCCCGATCGCCAGTACTCCGTGGACGACTTCAAGAAGATGCAGCTCGACGGCTATTCACTGCAGGCCGCGAGCGATATTCCGGCCTTCCAGGGCTGGACGGCGCAGGACGCCGACGCGGAGCGCGCGCGCGCGATGATCGCCTCCTGGGACGCGGTGCTCACCGGAGCCAGCGTGCCCGGGGCGTTGTACGTGACGTGGGCCACCGCCGCCGAGCCGGCGGCCCGCAGCCGGGCCACACCAGCAGCCGAGCGGCGACCCGCCATCGAGGCAGGCCTGAAGAAGGCGGTGGCCAGGCTGGCCGGCGAGCTGGGGGCGGACTGGACCCAGTGGCGGTACGGACGCATTCACACGAGCGCGTTCCCGCACGCGCTGGTGCGCGAGTTCGATCTGCCGTCTGTCGAGCGGCACGGCGGCGGGTTCGGCACCGTGGCTGCCACGGGGGTGAGCCTGCGGCAGATCTTCGACCTCTCCGACTGGGACAAGTCGGTGTTCAGCATTGCCCCTGGACAGTCGGGACAGCCCGAAAGCCGCTACTACGGAAATCTGCTGGCAGGATGGGCGAACGGCGAATATTTCCCGCTGGCGTACAGCCGCCGGGCGGTCGACGCGACCGCGGCGCACCGGCTGACGCTTCGACCGTAACAAAGGAGGAAGCACGCATGGTTACCCGACTCCTCATCGCGGCGTCGCTCCTGTGTGTATGGGGGGCCGCGGCAGCCGCGCAGCAGGCCCAGGCCCCCGCACGGCAGCCCGGCCTCCAGTGGAATGAGGACCAGATCAGAAAGGTCGCGCACCACGTGCGCGCCGGCCGCAAGCTGATTCCCAAGAGCTGGCCGAACGGGGCTCGCGTGGCCGTCTGTCTCTCGTTCGATCCCGACAACTTCTCGATTCAGCTCAACCGCGGCGACAGCAATCCGGTAGGCGTCTCGGTCGGCGAATACGCGCCGTTCACGGGCATCCCCCGGCTGATCAGGCTCTTCGACAAGCACGACATTCCGATCTCGTGGTACATCCCGGCGGTCGCCGCGATGCTCCACCCCGACATGATTGCGGCCATCAAGAAGCGCCCCCGCGACGAGGTCGCGATCCATGGCTGGATCCACGAGAACCCGATGACGCTCAACGACCCGGAGGAGGAGCACCGGCTCATCTCCCAGTCGCTCGATCTGCTGGAGAAGCAGTGGGGCCGCCGCCCGGTCGGCAACCGGAACCCCTCGTGGACGATGAGCCCGTACACCATCGACCTGCTGCTCAAGTCGGGGCTCCTGTACGACACCAGCCTGCAGGCCATGGATGCGCCGCACGAGGTGCTCGTCGACGGCCGCCCCACCGGGTTGATCGAGCTGCCCGTGAACTGGATCGTCGACGATGCGCCGATGATCGGGCCGACCAGCGCGCTCCCGTCACCGAAGCTGATCTTCGAGACCTTCAAGGATGACTTCGACGTCGCCTACGCCGAGGGCACGCTGTTCATGCTCACGATGCACCCGCACCTGAGCACGCAGCGATCGCGCATCAAGTACCTCGAGGATCTCATCGTTTACATGAAGTCCAAGCCCGGTGTCTGGTTCGCCACCGGCGAGGAGATCGCGCGGTACATTCAGAAAGAGTTCGGACTCCAGACGAGCACCCGCTGACGATTGTGCCGCCCGGCTGAAGCCGGGCACTACGTACGAGGAGGTTTCCGTGCGCCACACTCTCTGTCTGATTGCCGGCCTCTCCGCGCTCTGCATCGCCGGCGCCGCTGCGCAGCAGCCGCCGCGCGACGACCAGCCCGGGCGCAGGTGGAGCGAGGCCGAGCTGCGCCAGGCATCGAACCACGTCCGCGCCGGGCGCAAGCTGACGCCGCGCAGCTGGCCGAACGGCGCCCGCGTGGCGGTGGCCCTGACCTTCACGCTCAACAACACCGCCAACAACATTGCCCTCGGCGATTCGGCCGTCGTTCAGCTCACCGGGGGTGAGTTCGGCGCCGTTGCAGGCCTACCGCGGGTGCTCGATCTGCTCGACCGGCACAATGTGCCCGCCACGTTCTTCATCGCTCCGACGGCAGCCATCGTCGACCCGCAGATGATTCCCGACATCCTCAAGCGGAAGCGCCATGAGATCGGCACACTGGGCTGGAGCGACGAGAACCCGCTGGCGCTCAGCGCCTCCGAGGAGGACGCGCTCCTGACGAAGACGATCGACTACCTGACGAAGGCCACGGGCCGGCGGCCCGTCGGGGGGCGGGGACCGTCAGACCAGGTGAGCCTCAGCACGCTGCGCCTCATGAAGGAGAAGGGATTCCTGTACGACAGCAGCCTGATGGCGATGGACGAGCCGTACGAGCTGGTGCTCGACGGCACGCCGTCGGGGATGGTCGAATTGCCAGTCAGCCGCTATCTCGACGATCGTCCCACGCTGTCGGCCGCCCGGTTCGGGCCGTCGGCGATGCCGTCGCCGGAGCTGGTGTTCGAAGTGTACCGGGACGATTTCGACGTGGCGTACGAGGAGGGCACGCTCTACCTGCTCACGCTGCACCCGCATCTGATCGGCATGCGCTCGAGGATTACGTACCTCGATGATCTGATCCGGTACATCAAATCGAAGCCGAACGTCTGGTTCGCCACCGCCGAGGAGATCGCGCGCTACGTGCGCGAGCAGGGGCCGAAGACGTAGTGCCCGGCTTTAGCCGGGCTGAAGCCCGGCACTACGTACGACGTCGGCGGCTCGAAGCCCGCCGCTCGACGTATTGACGTCTTTCCGGAAGAGCGCAGAACACTGGGGTCTCACCCCATTTCATGATCCGGATCAGGTGCGGCGCAGCTGATAGGCCCACCACAGGCGGAAGCCGAACAGGACGCTGAGCGCGAGCGCCCAGAGGCGCGGCTCGCGGAAGTCCGCTTTCACCACCCACCAGAAATGGATCACGGCGGTCATCGCCGCGAGATAGACCAGCCGGTGCACCTGCTGCCAGCGCCGGCCGAGCCGCCGGATCATTCCGGCCGTCGAGGTCACGGCGAGCGACAGGAGCAGCAGGAACGTCGTCATGCCGAGCGTGATGAAGGGCCGGTCGATGACGTCGGCGATCATGCTCTCGAAGTCGAAGAACCAGTCGAGCACGACCCAGGTGGAGAGGTGGAGGCATGCGTAGAAGAACGCGAGCAGGCCGAGCATCCGCCGTAGCTTGATGAGCTGGTTCTGCCCGGTCACCCGGCGCAGCGGTGTCACCGTCAGCGTCAGCATCAGCAGCACCAGCGCGGTCGTGCCGGTCGTGTCGGTGATGAAGTCGATCGGATTCGCGGTGAGGTCGCCGGTGGACGCCCAGTAGATCAGCGACGCCGCGGGCAGCAGCGCGGCGCCGAAGATCGCCCGCCGCGCAAACGCAAAGAGCCTCAATAGTTCCGGCGCAGATCCATGCCGGCGTAGAGCTGCGCCACCTGGCCGCCGTAGCCGTTGAACATCTCCGTCTTCCGCCGGCGGAACTCGCCAAGCCGCCGCTCGGTCGCCTGGCTCCAGCGCGGATGATCGACGGTGGGGTTCACGTTCGAGTAGAACCCGTACTCACGCGGGTTGGACACCGCCCAGGCCGTACGCGGCTGCGCATCGGTGAAGCGGATACGGACGATCGACTTGATGCTCTTGAACCCGTACTTCCAGGGCACCACGAGACGAATGGGGGCGCCGTTCTGGTTCGGCAGTACTTCCCCGTAGAGCCCGACGGCCAGAATCGCCAGCGGGTGCATCGCCTCGTCCATCCGCAGGCCCTCGACGTAGGGCCACTCGATCACCGGGACGCGCTGGCCCGGCATCTGGCGCATGTCGAGCAGCGTCGTGAACTCCACGAACTTCGCGCCCGGCTGCGGCTCCAGCCGCTTGATCACGTCCGCCAGCGGAACCCCGATCCAGGGGACCACCATCGACCACGCCTCGACGCACCGGAGGCGGTAGATCCGCTCCTCGAGCGCGTGCGGCTTGATGAACTCGTCGAGGTCGTAGGTCTTCGGCGTCTTGACGAGACCGTCCACACGGACGGTCCACTTGCTGGTGGCGAGGCGGTGCGCGTTGCGCGCCGGGTCGTCCTTTTCCGTGCCGAACTCGTAGAAGTTGTTGTACCCGGTCACGTCATCGAACGAGTTCAGCTTCTCGGTCGTGCTGAACGGGCTCTTCCTGACGTTCGGCAGCTTGCGTCCGGAGCCCTGCGCGTGCGCGGCGGTGCCGCCCCACGCGGCCAGGGCCGCCGCCCCGATCGTGGCGGCCGCCGCCGTCTGGATGAATTCCCGACGCCGCAGGTACAAGGCCTTCGGCGTCACCTCCGAATACCGGATATCAGGCGGTCTGCGGATCAGCATGACACGACCAATTATAGAGCCGCCCGGCGGCAACCGCCGAGCTTTGCGGCGCGGATGTCATGATAGCCTCAGCCAGCATGGGTTCCGAACACAGCATGGCCCCTCGCGCGCTCTCACTGGCCGTGCATGAGCTGCGGACCCCCGTGACGGTCGCCACCGGCTACCTCCGCATGCTGATCCGGGAGCAGGCCGGGCCCGTCACCGACAAGCAGCGGAAGATGCTCGAAGAGGCCGAGCGCTCCTGCGGGCGGATCGGCGCGCTCATCACCGAGATGAGCGAGCTCGGCCGTCTGGAGGCCGGCGAGCTGGCGGTGCCCGGCGTCACCCTGGACCTCGCGGCGCTCGTATCCGAGGTGGCGAGCGATATGCATGAGGGCGAAGATCGCGGAGTCACCCTTGAAGTACATGCCGGCGAGTCGATCGCGGTCCGAGGCGATCGGCCGCGGCTCGGAGCCGCGCTGAAAGCGCTGATGCATGCCGCCCTTCGCGAGCGGGCCGAGCCGGGCGCCATCGTCGTGCGCTGCTCGGCGCTCGAACGGAACGGTGGATCGTGGGCCGTGGTGATCATTGGAGCTGAAATAATTCTCCCGCCGTTGCTCGAGAGCGCGCACGCGTCCGCGCCGCCGCCGTTCGACGAGTGGCGCGGAGGGCTCGGCCTTGCGCTTCCCGTCGGCCGCCGCGTCATCGAAGCCCACGGCGGAGCCGTCTGGTCCGCACCCGATCCCCGTCCGCGCGCCGGTTCCGGCGTGCGGCTTCCCACCGCAGGGCCCACAGGAGACAGCGGACCGACGGCCCGCTGACGGTACCCACGCATGACCACAGTTGTACCCTCCGGCTCCGGATCCGCGGCGGCGTCGGTCGGCGAACGCCGGCCTTCCATCGCGGTCGTCGATGACGACTCGGGCTTCGCCGGCTATCTGAGAACATTCCTCGCGCTGCGGGGGTACGAGGCGCGCGCGTACACGCGTGGCGACGAGATCGTGGCCGCCATCCGCCAGGGGGAGCCGCCCGATATCGTGCTGCTCGACGTCGCCATGCCGGGCATGGATGGCCTGCAGACGCTCAAGGCGCTCAAGACGGCGCGTCCCGAGCTGCAGGTGATCATGCTGTCGGGCCGCGAGCACGCGCCGATCATCGTCGAGGCGGTCCGCCTCGGCGCCGCCGACTACGTCGTCAAGCCCGGTGACCCCGAAGGCCTCGGCGAGATTGCGCTCGACTCGGCCATCAAGCAGGCGATCGAGCGCACCCGCCTGGTCACCGAACTGAGCAGCCTGCGCCGTCAGCTGAGCGACGACCAGGACCAGGCGTTTCTCGCCTGGGGGCAGAGCCCCGCCATGCGCCAGGTCGCGCACATCATCGAGCAGGTGGCCGACAGCGACGTCACCGTGCTGATCCGCGGCGAGAGCGGCGTCGGCAAGGAACTCGTCGCCCGCGCCATCCATCGGCACTCGACCCGCAAGCAGAAGCCCTTCGTGAAGGTGAACTGCGCGGCGCTGCCGGCCGAGCTGCTCGAAAGCGAGCTGTTCGGGCACGAGAAGGGGGCCTTCACCGGCGCCGCCACGACGCGCATCGGCAAGTTCGAGCAGGCCCACTCCGGCACCATCTTCCTCGATGAGATCGGAGAGATGAAGCCGCCGCTCCAGGCCAAGCTGCTCCACGTGCTGCAGGACGCGGAGTTCACCAAGCTCGGGAGCAACAAGAAGATCCAGGTGGACGTCCGCGTCGTGACCGCCACCAACCGCGATCTCGAGGCGATGATGCTGCGCGGCCAGTTCCGCGAGGACCTGTATTACCGGCTCAAGGTGATCGAGGCCGTCGTGCCGCCGCTCCGCGAGCGCCGCGACGAGATCCCGGAGCTCACCGACTTTTTCGTCACGAAGTACTCGCAGCGATACAACCGGCCGGTCCGGCCGCTCTCTGACGAGCTTCGGCACCGCTTCCTCGGGTACGACTGGCCGGGCAACATCCGCGAGCTCGAAAACATGATCAAGCGGTTCGTGATCCTGCAGGACGAGCAGCTCGTGCTGCGCGAGCTCGGCAAGCCGCGTCCGACCGCACCGGCCGTGCTGCTGAACCCCGCCCATGCCACGCCCGACCACTTCGCGCCGCCGCCGTTCCGGTCGCCGCCGGCCGAGCCGGCCGCGAACGACGAGGACGTCGACGACGATGAGGCGGAGGAGGCACCGCCGGCGGCCCAGGCGGCGCCGGAAGGGCGGCGGCTGACCGACGTCTCACGGGAGGCAGCGTTGAACGCCGAGCGTACCGTCATTGCCGAAACGCTCAGGCAGGTCCGCTGGAACCGGCGGAAGGCCGCACAGATGCTCGGGGTCAGCTACAAGACGCTGCTCAACAAGATCAAGGAAACGGGCCTGGAACAGCCGTAGCGCCGGCAGGGTCCGCTCGCGGATGCTCTCGCGCTCGCCTGGCGGCATCCGCCTACCTACGATCGGTAGCGCCCTTCCCTCGCCGGCTGGACTACTTCCTCAAAATCCCATATTTCCCTATTCTTCCAACCTTTTTCCGTCGTGGCACTTCGATTGCTCAACGGAACGCATACCCCCGGCTGGGCTCGGGAAGCCCGGCAGGCGGAAAGGACCGGTAAGCAATGGGAGAAAAGCCCCACGTGATGGTGGTCGACGACGACCTGGCGATGTGCGGGGTGCTGCGCTCGTTCCTCGGGACGCGGGGATACCAGGCAATGGCGGTGACAAGCGCGGACGAAGCGGTCAAACGGTTCCATGCCGATCGCCCGGACGCCGTCCTCCTCGACGTGGTCATGCCGGGCGACATGGACGGCCTCGCGGCGCTGGCCGCGTTCAAGCGGATCGACAAGGACGTTCCGATCATCGTGATCTCGGGACAGGGCGGCACCAGCACCGTGGTGCAGGCGATGAAGCTCGGAGCGGCCGACTTCGTCTGCAAGCCCTTTGAGGACTCGGAGCTCGAGATCCCGCTCATCAACGCGCTCACACAGCGGCAGCTGAGCCGCCAGGTCGCCACGCTGCGCGCGCAGCTGAAGGAACAGTCACACTACACGATGCTCTTCGGCCGGAGCGAGCGGATGACGGAGGTGCGCGACCTGATCGAGCGCGTGTCCGACACCGACGTGACCATGCTGATTCGCGGCGAGAGCGGCACGGGCAAGGAGCTCGTCGCCAGGGCCCTGCACGAGCGCTCCCTCAGACGCGACAAGCCGTTCGTGAAGGTGAATTGCGCCGCGCTTCCGACGGAGCTCCTCGAGTCGGAGCTCTTCGGCTTCGAGAAAGGGGCCTTTACGGGCGCCATCCAGCACAAGCCGGGCAAGTTCGAGTTCGCCAACCACGGGACGATGTTCCTCGACGAGATCGGGGACATGAGCCCGCCGCTGCAGGCGAAGCTGCTGCAGGTGCTGCAGGACGGCGAGTTCTCGCGCCTCGGCGGCAAGCACGACGTGCACGTCGATGTGCGCGTCATCACGGCCACCAATCGTGACCTCGAGCTGGCCGTCGCCGAGGGACAGTTCCGGGAGGATCTGTACTTCCGCCTCAACGTCGTGACGATCATGCTGCCGCCGCTGCGGGAGCGACGGGAAGAGATTCCGTTCCTCGCCGATCATTTCGTGAAGAAGTATGCCGTGCAGTACAACAAGCCGGCCACCGGGGTCACGCCGTCGCTGCTCCGGCTCTTCATGGAGTACGACTGGCCGGGCAACGTCCGGCAGCTCGAGAACATGATCAAGCGCATGGTGGTGCTCGGCAGCGAGGCCCCCATCGTGAGCGAGCTCCGACAGCCGTCGATGCTGCTCCCGGCCCGGACGGCGTTCGCGCCGACCAGCCCGCCGCCGCTCACGGGAGCGCCGCCGGCGCCCGCGCCCTTCTCCATGCCGCGCGCGCCCGAGCCTGCGTCCGCCGGCGCCGCGGCGGTGGCGGCCTTTGCAGCCGCCGGCATGGGGGCCGCTCCGTCGGCGACGGAGGCGCGCGCGCCGTCGTCCTCCGGCCCGGTGTCCCTGAAGGACATTGCGCGGGCCGCGGCGCGCGAGGCCGAGCGCGATCTGATTCTGCGGATGTTGACCCGCACGCGGTGGAACCGCAAGGAGGCCGCCGAGATTCTCGGGATCAGCTACAAAGCGCTCCTGTACAAGATCAAGGAAAACGGTCTCGACAAGGCGTCATGATCCCCGGGGCAGGCGGTCGATTGTTCGAGGGAGGGGCGCGGCTCGTGACGCCGCCGGTGTTCGAGAGCGTGCTCGATGCGGAGATGCGCCGGGCAGTCCGCTCTCAGAGCTTCCTGACGCTGGTCGTCCTCGAGACGCGCCGCGAATGGGACGGCATGACGCTCGTGGCCGACGACGGCATCGTGAGCGACGTGGCGCAGCTCGTCGGCAGCGAAATCCGCGACACCGACGTCATGGGAACCGGCAGCGGCGTGCTGTCGCTGATGCTGATCGAGGCCGACTACGAGAGCTCCAGAACCGTGATCGATCGTCTGATACAGCGCATCGACCGCTACGCGTTTCCGGCGCCCGTCCACATCTCGGTCGGCGCGGCGTGCTACCCCACGCACGCCGTCGACGCCGACACGCTCAGGCAGCAGGCGCTGGCACACCCGGTGGTCAACTGGCGACAACCAAACCCCAAACCCCAAACCCCAAATCCCAAGGCCCAATGACCGTCGAGTGGCTGACCACCGTCGCCGACCTCGCCGCGATCGAAGGGCCGTGGCGCGACTTGGAGGACGCCGTCCAGGCGCGCACGCACGTCTCGACGTTTGACTTCCTGTGTCCGTGGTATCGGCACTACGCCGGGGAGTACGGCGGCCAGCCGCTCGTCGGCCTGGCATGGTCCGGCCGGACGCTCGCAGGAATCGCGCCGCTGACCGTCCGGCGCGGCACGCTCGGCCGCGTGCCGATCACGCGCGTCGACTTTGCGCCCAACGACTCGATTGCCGGCGAATTTCTGATTCGCGACGATCAGCCCCAGATGCTCGCCGCCCTGCTCGGCTCCCTCACGAGGCGTGTGCGGTTCGACCTGATCTCGCTGAACGGCTTCGACCCCTCGTCCGCGCAGCTGCAGGCGCTGCGCGAGGCGGCCGGCCTGTACGGGCTGGCGCCCGCGCTCGAAGAGCACGCGTTCGCGCGTGTCGATCTGCGCGCTGGGTACGACGCCTATCGCGCCGGCCTGCCGGGCGACTTCAGGCGCAAGCTCAATCATCGTGCGCGCCGGATTGAAGCGGCCGGCGCCCGGCTCGACGGCGTCCTGCCGGGCCTCGACGGCGACGATGCGGAAGGCAGCCTGCGCCGGATGATTGCGGTGACAGAAGCCAGCTACAAGCTCGAAGGGCGCCCGCTCGCGCCGCACCATCGCGCGTTCCTCGCCGATCTGGTGCATCGACTGGCGGCGCGCGGCCGGCTGGGCCTGCCGATTCTCTCGATCGGCGGCCGTGACGCCGCCTTCATTCTGGGCGTCATCGAGCGCGGCTGCTTCTACGACGTCACGCTGTCGTACGACGAATCGTTCGCCAAGCTGGGGCCGGGGATGCACCTGATGCAGGTGGCGCTGGCACACCTGGCGCAGGCGGGCGTCCAGACACTCATTTCGCACGGCGCGCACGAGTACAAGCGGCCGTGGTCCACCGCCTTCGTTCCGCAGACACGCCTGTTGTTGTTCGCGCCCTCGGTCAGGGCGGCGACGGCACGGGTCGCCCGTTTTCGATTGCAGCCGATCCTGCGCCGCGCGGCGGCCGTGTAGAGGGCGGGGCTGGAGCCCCGCCTCTGCGGCAGCGTGCGACCAGGCGATCGTAGAGGCGGATTCAGGTCCGCCTCCCGCCCCCCCGCGACCTGAGCCGTTTCCCTCCGCGAGTGACCCGCCGGTCAGGACTTTTAAGCAGGCGGCTGGAACCTGAGCAACTCCACGACATTCGTGCCAACGCGCCACAACGATGCCTGATATGCGAATCCGGGCCCATTCCTTTCGATTTCGACCGGTTCACATGTGCCGTGCCATCTGTGAACGGTTATTGCACTTCAGCCGGGCCGTAAGTTGAGCCGTTAGCTGGAGGAGCGTTGCGGAAGACGAATCTGATCATGTGTGCCGCGCTGGCAGTCTGGCTTGGGGACGCGCGCGCCGTTCGTGCCCAGGCGCAGATGGAGTTCATTCCGTCGCTCTCGCTCTTTACCGTCTACGACGACAACATTTTCGCGCGCATCGACGGAACGGCGGGGCAGATGCTGCAGCTGCGCCCCAGCTTCGAGGGCAGCTACGAGTCCCCCACCGTCAGGCTGCTCGGCCTCTACTCCTTCGACATGCAGCGCTCGAACTTCTCCGCGCTGAACACGCTCGACGCGCGGCGCCATGCCATGGCCGAGACCCGCCTGCGCGTGAGCCCGTTCACCACGCTCGGACTGGCGATGCGCTACGACCGCAGCGAGACGCCCGGCGAGATCAACATCGAGACCGGCCTCCTCGGCCAGCGGCACGAGGCGGAGCGGCTGGATCTCACGCCGACCGTGTCGCGGCGCCTCAGCCCGCGGATGTCGGTGTCGGCGGCCTACAACTGGACGACCGAGCACCTGGTCGACGGCGAACGCGGCACGCTGCACGTCGGCCGCGCCACCCTCGCCCGCGTGCTGTCGGAGGTGTCCTCCCTGACGGGCAGCTACATCGGCCGCTACTTCACGGATCATGAGACGTTCGCGCCCGGCGATCCGCTGTCTCACCGCTCTCACGCCGTTCTGGCGGGATGGGAACGCCGCCTCGCGCCGGGCACGCGTCTGGCGTTCTCCGCCGGCCCGAAGACGACGACCTACCAGGGGATCGATGTCGAGGTCTCGGCCGCCTTTGCGCGCGCCACCAACCATCTGAGGACCAACGTCGACTACTGGCACGGCGAGACCATCGTCCTCGGCATACGGGGTCCGGTGGCGGTCGACAGCGTGACCACCGCCTTCGGCTGGCCGCTGACGCAGCGGATCGAGATCGGCACGCATGCCGGCGTCTCCGACGTGTCGACGACTGAAGGCCGGACGAGCACGATCTATCGCGGGACGCTGGCCGCGTCGTGGGCGCCGAGCCGGCTCTACACCATCGCCGCCACCTACGGGCTCGACTATCAGCACGGCACCATCAGACATCCGATCTTTCTCGACGGCGCTCCGCTGTTGCTCGACGACCGCGTGCTCCGGCACGTGTTTCGCGTCAGCGTCACGGTCGCACCGCGCTACAAGCGCTCCATGCTGCCGCCCGAGGAGGCGGCCCGCGCCAAGGGGGTCACTCGATGAACGTCCGCTCATTCGTCCTGCTAGTCGGCCTGGCCGTCTCGGCCGGATGCGGCGCGCTGCGCAACGACCGCGCGGCCGGCGCTCCGCCGTCCGATCCGCCGCAGCTCGAAACCACGGTGGCTTCGCTCGGCGTCGTCGGCGACGCGCTGGCGGACCCCGCGCCGGTCGGCAGGTCCGACAGCCCGTCCGCCTCCGCCCCGCTGACACCCCGGCTGCTCGAGAGCGAGCCGTTCCGCATCGGGCCCGAAGACATGCTCGACGTGCAGGTGTGGAAGAACAGCGATCTGAGCCGGGTCGTCCCGGTCCGGCCGGACGGCATGATCTCGCTACCGCTCGTCAACGACATCCGGGCCGCCGGCCTGACGCCCGTGGAGCTCCGCGCGCAGATCACGACGCGGCTGGCCGAGTTCATTCCCTCGCCGGAAGTGTCCGTCATCGTGCGCGAGGTCCACAGCGTGAAGGTGGCGGTGCTCGGCAACGTCAAGATGCCGGGCCACTACGAGCTCAAGAGCCCGGCCACCGTGCTGGAGCTCATTGCCCGCGCCCAGGGGCTGACCGAGTTTGCCGATCGAGGGCGCATTGTGGTGCTCCGCCAGAACGGCACCTCGACGACGCGCATCCCGTTCAACTACCGCAAGGTGGCTGAAGGGCCGGAGCAGGACAACTTCTCCGTGTTTCCGGGCGACATCATCGTCGTTCCCTGAGAGAGACCATGTCCCCTGACCTCTTCGACTCCGCGCCGGGTGATTCCCTGGTGCTCCGTGTGCTCGAGATTCTGCGCCGCCGTGCGCTGCTCGGCGCCGCCGTCTTCTGTGCGGTCCTCGCCGGCACCGTGTCGTTCGCCCTGTACCTGCCCGATCTGTACAAGGCCACCGCGCTCGTGCTCGTCGAGCGTCAAATCGCCGAGTCAGTGGGACGCACGGCGGTCAGTGGCGAGCTCGAAAGCCGTCTGTACGTCATCAAGCAGGAGATCCTGAGCCGCGACCGGCTGACCGGGCTGATCCACCGCTTCAACCTCTACCCGGCGCTGCGCACGCGGGCGAGCGTCGACGACGCGCTCGCCCAGGCGCGCAACGACATCGTGGTGCAGCCGGCCGGCCCCGAACAGGTCAGCGGACGCACCAAGACGGTGTCGTTCACCCTGAGCTACACCGGCGACTCGCGCGAGACGGTGGCCCAGGTCACCAACGCGGTTACCGCGTTCTACGTCCAGCAGAACGATCGGATGCGCTGGGAGGAGGCCACACGAACGCGGGAGTTCCTCCGCGAGCAGCTGGCCGATGCCAAGGTCCAGATCGACCGGCACGAGGCGGCCATGCGCGACTACACCACGCGGTACACCGGCGAGCTGCCGCAGCAGGTCGGCGTCAACCTCGCCACGCTCGAGCGGCTGAACACGCAGCTGCGGCTCAACGGCGAACAGCAGATCCGGATCATCGACCAGCGTGACAGGCTGCTCGACGGCGTTCGGGATTCCAGCGCGATCGCTCGGGCCGTCAGCAGGGGCGACGTCTCGCCGGAATCGCTCGAACGGCTGCGGAAGATGGAGGAAGTCCGGCAGCAGCTGTCCCAGGCCGAGACGCAGTTCACCGATCGCCACCCCGACGTCGTGCGCCTCCGGGAGCAGCTCTCGGCGATGGAGCGCGACCACAGGACCGCGGAAGCCGAGGACGCCCGGAAGCGGGAGGAGGCGGACGCGGCGGCGCTCGCGGCTGCCGTCGACCCGGCCGCCCCCACGCCGCAGGTCCGCCGGCGGACGATCGAGAGCCTCGACAGCGAGCTCGCCAAGCTGGGGCAGGAAGAGGCCGGCATCCGCGTGACGATCGGCGCCTTCGAGCAGCGGCTGGAAAGCTCACCGCAGCGGCAGCAGGAATACGCGCTGATCACACGCGACTACAACGCCGCCAAGGAGCTCTACGACTCGCTCTTCAAACGGCACGACGAAGCGCAGCTCACCGAGAGCCTCGAGACGGGCCGCGCCGGCGAGCGGTTCCGCGTCCTGGAGGCGGCGCTGCCGCCGGAAGGACCCGCCGCCCCGAACCGCCTGCGGCTCCTCATCCTGGGGCTGCTGTGCGCGGCGGCCGCCGCCGTCGTCGCCATCCTCGTGCGCGAGCAGTTCGACACGGGCTTCCACTCCGTCGATGAGGTCCGGGAGTTCACCACGGTGCCCGTGCTGGTCTCGATTCCACCGATCGGTCCGGCGACGACCGCCCAGCGCTTCAAAACGGCCCTAGCCGCGGCGTCGACGCTCGCCGTGATCGCGCTCGTGGCGACGACCGCCGCGTACATCGCGCGCGGCAACGTGCAGCTGGTCCGCCTGATCGCCTTCTGAGGAGCCCATGCCCACACTCGATAGACATCTGGTCAGCCTCACCGAGCCGGCATCGTTCGCCGCGGAGCAGTATCAGGGACTGCGGCTCACGATCGAGCGGGTGGCGCGCGCCCGCGACGTCAAGATCATCGCGATCACGAGCCCCGCGGCCGGAGACGGGAAGACCGTCACGGCGGTCAACCTTGCCGGAGCGCTGGCCCGCGGGTCCGATGGGCGCGTGCTGCTCATCGATGCCGACCTGCGCCGGCCGTCGGTGGCGACACTGCTCGGCATCGAGACGACCGGCCCCGGCCTGGCCGATGTCCTGAGCGGCAACCGCGACGCAGCGGAGGTCTTCAGGCGAATCGAGCCGTTCAATCTGTCAGTCCTCCCGGCGGGCGCGACGCGCGCGGGCGTCACCGAGATGCTGCGGTCCCCACGTCTGGAACAGCTGCTCCAGGAGGCGCGGCGCGAGTACGCCTATGTCGTCATCGACACGCCTCCCCTGCTGCCGATCTTCGATGCCTCGGTGCTCGCCAAGCTGGCCGACGGCGTGCTGATGATCGTGGCCGCCAACCAGACGCCCCGCAAGCTGCTCGCCGAAGCGCTGAACCTGCTCGACCCGGCAAAAGTGCTCGGCATCGTGTTCAACCAGGATGACCGGCCGCTCTTCGGCTACTACAACTCGTACTCGCGCTATTACCGCGAGTACTTCACCGACCCTACGCAGATCGCAAGCGGGGCATGACTCGCGGACAGGACACCGGAGCACACCAATGGATTCAAGGCTGACCACAACCGTCGATCTCGCTCCGTTGCTGTTATTCGGATGGCAGCTCGTCGCTCCGATTGCAGAACTGCCCGCCGTCTCGGTCCTCCTGCTCATCGTCGCGGCGGCCACGCTCGTCCGGCTGGCGACCCGGGACATCCACCCTCGAAGCCGGCGCGTGCTGATCCTCGGGTCCGGTCCGATGGCGTCGAAGCTCATCGAGGCGCTCGACGGACACAGCGGGCGCTACACCGTCGCAGGCATCGTCGACGACGAACGGCCCGCAGCCGACACGCCGGCGGCGGCCCGGTGGCTCGGCGACTGCCAGCACCTTGGCGACATCGTCACCCGCGTGCAACCTGCCAGCATCGTGGTGGCCGCCGCCGACAGGCGCCACCGCCTCCCCTTGCAGGCGCTGCTCGAGTCCCGGGTGCGCGGGACCCTCGTGGAGGATGCGGTCGAGTTCTACGAGCGGCTCACCGGAAAGATCGCCATCGAGGCGCTCCGGCCGAGCGCGCTGATCATGGCCAAAGGCTTCAGACGTCAGGGCGGCACCCATACGCTGGCGCGCGCGATCACCGTGCTGGCCGCCGGCCTCGGACTGGTGCTCCTGACGCCGCTCCTGGCAGCCCTGGCGATCGCCATCAAACTCGATTCACGCGGGCCGGTGTTCTTCGTCCAGCAGCGCGCCGGACGCGACGGGCATCCCTTCGGCCTGATCAAGTTCCGCACGATGCATCCGTCCAAGTCGGCCCGTTCGGAGTGGGTGCTCGACAACATCGACCGGATTACGCGCCTGGGCCGGTGGCTGCGGCGGTTCCGGCTCGACGAGCTGCCACAGCTCGTCAACGTCCTGCGCGGCGAAATGAGCTTCATCGGGCCCCGGCCGCATCCGACCACCAACCATGTCGTGTTCATGGACCGGATTGCGTACTACCAGCTGCGATCGAGCATCCGCCCGGGTGTGACCGGATGGGCGCAGGTGCGCTACGGCTACGCCAACAACCTGGACGAAGAGACCGAGAAGATGCGGTACGACCTGTACTACATCAAGAACCGTTCGGTCTGGCTCGACCTGCGCATCCTGCTCGAGACGGTCGGCATCATCCTCTTCGGCAAGGGCGCGAGCGCCGTGCGTCGGCCGTCGCCCAGCCGAAGTGAGCTCGTGCCGGCGGCGGCGCTGCGGCGCAAAGATGAACCCACATACATCCCGTGGCTTCCCAGCTCCACCGCCGGGCAGTCGGTCAACCGGCAATGACCGACGCCGCGTGGTGGCGCCCCGTGCCCGCGGCCGCCTCGGCACAGGCCCCGGCGAGCGGCGTGGCGTTTGCGGCGCTCGTGTCGTTCACGGCCATCCTGCTGCTGTCTCCGCAGGCGTGGTTCCCGGTGCTCGGGGCGATGCGTATTGCCTTCGTGGTTGCCGCGATTGCCATCGGGACGCACTTGCTCAGCCAGCTGGTGCGGCCCAGGCAGGCGGCTCCGGTTCCGGCCGAGGTTCTGATTGCGTTCACGCTCGTCGCCTGGGCCGTGCTGACCGTGCCGGTTTCGTATTGGCCCGGTGGCAGCGTCGAGGTCCTGACTGACCGGTACCTGAAGGCGGTTGCCTTCTTCTGGCTCATCGGCACGCTCGCCACGACCACACGACGGCTGCGGATTCTCGCCTGGACGTTCGTGCTCGGATCGATGCCGCTCGCGGCGACCGGCATCAAGAACTACATCACGGGAGACGTGCTGTCGACGGGGGTTCGCGGCTTCACCCGCATTGCCGGCTACACGGGAGGCTCGAACCTCGCTGCCAACCCGAACGACCTTGCGCTGATGCTGAACCTGACGCTGCCGATCGCCGCGGCGCTGATCTGGATGTCGCGGCGCCCATCGGCGAAGGGCCTGGCGGCGTTGGCGCTCGTGCTCGCCGTGACTGCCGTCGTCCTGACGTTCTCCCGAGCGGGATTCCTGACGCTCGCGGCCAGCCTCTGCATGTGCATCGTCCTGCTGGCGCGCCGGCGCGCGGCGGGCGGCGCCGCCGCGCTGCTCGTGGGGGCCGTCATCGCCATGCCGCTGCTGCCCGCCGGGTACCTCGATCGCGTACGGACAATCAGCGACATCGAGACCGACGCCACGGGCTCGGCACAGGGCCGCTGGCGGGACACGAAGGTGGCGGCACGGCTCGTCCTCGAGAGCCCGGTGCTCGGCGCCGGCATCGGCCAGGACGTGCTCGTCATGAACGAGGAGCGCGGCATCGACACCTGGCGCCGCGTCCATAACGTGTATCTCCAGTACGGCGTCGATCTCGGCCTGCCCGGCATGCTGCTGTTCATCTGGCTGCACGTGGTCTGCGTCCGCGGCGCCCACCAGGCGGAGCGGCGCGCCGCCCGGGATCCGGCGCTTCGGGATCTTGTCCCCCTCGCGGCGGGGGTCAAGGTGGCGCTCGTCGCCTTCGCGGTGGCGGCGATGTTCCACCCCATCGCCTACCACTTCTACTTCTTCAGCGTCGGAGGGCTGGCCGTCGCGCTGCGGGCCGCCACCGTGGCCGCCCCGCCGGGGAGCGCCGCATGAGCGCCGCCCGGATTCTGAACGTCGTGCCGACGCTCATGTGCGGCGGCACCGAGAACCAGTTCATGACGCTCAGCCGGCGTCTGGATCCGGTGCGCTTCGAGCTGCAGTTCGCCTGCCTCCGCCGCTGGGGGCCGTACGTGCAGGAGATCGTCGACCGGCGCATTCCGCTGTCGGAGTACCGCGTCCCCTCGTTCCGCAGCCTCCGCGCGGTCACCGAACAGGCCCGGCTG
>MEKU01000042.1:20265-34093 GCA_001767195.1 Acidobacteria bacterium RIFCSPLOWO2_02_FULL_67_21 | reverse complement strand
CGCCTCGATCCGCGATTGCGCGCCGTACCTCACGCCGATGCAGAAGCGGGTACAGCGCTATGCCTGCCGCTTCGCGGATCGGATTCTCGTCAACGCCGACGCGGTGAAGACGTGGCTGATCGACGACGGCTACGACGGCCGGCGGATCGTCGTGATCCCGAACGGCGTCGATCTGGAACGGTTCAGCGCCCCGCCCGATCGGGACGGGATCCGGCGCGAGCTGGGGCTCGCGGCCGCCACGCCGCTGGTCGTCGTCGTCTCGAGACTCGCCCGGCTGAAGGGCCTCGAACAGCTCATCGAGGCGGCGGCCCTGCTCAGGGCGCCGCATCCCGACGCCCGCTTTCTCATCGTGGGCGAGACGGCACCGGCTGAAACCGCGTACCTCGACGAGCTGAAGCAGGTGGCTGCACGACATCGAGTCGCCGATGCCGTCATCTTCACCGGGCTGCGGTCGGATGTGCCTGCGCTGCTCTCGGCCGCCGATGTCGCGGTCATGCCGTCGCTCAACGAGGCGCTCTCCAATGTGCTGCTGGAGTCGATGGCGGCCGGCGCGCCGACCGTTGCCACGCGGGTCGGCGGCACTCCCGAAGCCGTGGTTGACGGCGAGACCGGGTTGCTGGTGCCGCCGGGCGACCCGCGGGCGCTGGCGGCGGCGATTGCCACGCTGCTCGGCGACCGCGCCCTGGCGGCGCGCCTGGGGCACGCGGCCAGGCTGCTCATCCGCGAGCGGTTCTCGGTGGACCGGATGGTGGCCGCCACCGAACAAATCTATCTGCAGCTGCTGGCCCGCAAGCAGCCGTCCACGTTTCCGGCGGGTCCCTGCCCGGCCCACGCAGAGTCCGGGCACGGAACCCGCCCTACGTACAACACATGATGTCGATGCCCGCGATCGCACGGACGTCCACAGCCGCACGGCACCTCCGCGCGTCCCACTCGCCGTCCGTCTCCCGCGCATGGACGGTCGACTGCGTCAGTGACTACTCCGCGTTCCTGGCACTCGAACACACCTGGAACGGCCTGGCCGATCGCGCCGGCATCGCCCATCCATTCCTGCGTCATGAGTGGGTCCGCGCGTGGTGGGATGCGTTCGGGCGCCACGCGCGCCTGCACATCCTGGTGGTCCGCACGGACGGCGAGGTCACCGCCATTGCGCCGTTCATGCGCGACACCGCGGTGATGTACGGCGTTCCGGTACGGCGGGTCCGCCTCATTCACAACGATCACACGCCGCGCATCGACCTGATCGTCGCCTCCGACGCCGCCGACGCCTGTCGCGCCGTCTGGCGCGCGCTTCGGCACGACAGCGAGCCGTGGGACGTGCTGCTGCTCGGCCAGCTCCCCCACGATTCGCCGACCCGGACGACGTTCTCCTCCTGTGCCGTGGGCGACGGCTGCAGCACCGGGATCTGGAAGAGCAGCGACTCGCCGTACCTGCCGCTCGCCGGCACGTGGGAGCAGTACCACGCCGGCCTGTCTGCGAAGTTCCGGTCGAATCTCCGCAACCGGATGTCGCGGGCCTCGCGCCTGGGCGAACCGGCACTCGAAGTCCTGACCGATCGCGATGCCATTCGAGACGCCTGCGACGAGGCCTGGCGCCTCGAATCGTCCGGCTGGAAGGAGCAGACCGGGACGGCGATCGTCTCGGATCCCGAGGTGCACGACTTCTACACGCGGCTGATCGAGCGCGGCACCGAGGCCGGGTGGCTCCAGCTGCTCTTCCTCACCGTCGGCGGACGCCGGATCGCCACGTCGTACGGCGCCTGCTTCCACCGGCGCCTCTTCCTGTTCAAAACGGGGTACGACCCCGATTACGCGACCTGCTCGCCCTTCAAGCTCCTGACGTACCTCGCGATTCGCGACGCGTACGCCCGCGGGTTGTGCGAGGTCGACTTCCTCGGGGAGAGCGAGCCCTGGAAGCGTGAATGGACGTCGGCGGCGCGCGGCCACGACTGGCTGTTCATCTTTGCCGACACACTGCGAGCGCGCCTCTTGCATTCGATCAAGTTCCAGTGGGTACCGGAGTTCAAGCGATGGCGGGCGTAACCTTCGTCCCGACGTATCAGGGGCTCTCGGCGGCGGATCTGCTCCGGCCGTGGGCGCCGCTGCAGCCGGCGGACTTTCCGATGAGCGTGCCGCACCGGCTGGCGTTCTACCGCGCCCGCAACGCGATCTACCACCTGTTCCGCGCGCTGGCCGCCCGCACCCCGGACCTGACCGTCCTTGCGCCCGACTACAACAGCGGCAACGAGATCCTCGCGATGCGGGCCGCCGGCGCGCGCATCTGCTACTACCCGGTCGATCGCCGCATGCAGTGCGACCCGGAGGTCGTCGAGCGGCTGTGCGAGCGGTACAACCCGGACCTGCTGTACGTCATTCACCACGTCGGGTGGCCGCAGCCGATCCGCGCGTTGAGCGATCTGTGCCTGCGCCGGGGGCTGCCGCTCGTCGAGGACTGCGCGCTCGCGCTGCTCAGCACGTGCGACGGACAGCCGCTCGGCAGCGTCGGCGACTGGTCGGTCTTCTGCCTCTACAAGACGCTTCCGCTGCCGAACGGCGCGCTGCTGATTCAGAACGGCATCCGCCTCGAGTCTCTGGAGCATCTTGCGCTGCGCGGCGCCGGGGCCGCGTCGGTGCTCGGCCGCACCGCAGAGTTGGCAATCCAGCGCCTGCGCGGCCGGGCGAGCGGTCTGGGCGCGGCGCTCCACTCGCTGAAACGCACGATGGGCCGCGTCGCCGGTGCGCTCGACGTCCGGCGCGCGAACGTGGGCGATATCGGCTTCAACATCGATGAGGTCGATCTCGCCATGTCCACGGTGTCGGCGCGGCTGCTCGACCGGCTCGACACGGGCGAGATCCGCCGGCGCCGGGTCGAGAACTACCGCCTGCTGGACGGGCTCCTCGACGAGCGTGTGCCCCGCGTGTTCCGCACGCTGCCCGACGGCGTCTGTCCGCTCTTCTTTCCCGTCCTCGCGGACGACAAGCACGATGCGGCCCGGCGTCTCCAGCGGCGCGGGGTGGACGCGCTCGAGTTCTGGAATGACAGCGTCGAGTCCGGCGAGGAGATGTCGCCTGACGCCAGATACCTGCGGGCGCATGTCCTCGAACTGCCGATCCATCAGGACCTCACGCGCCGTCACATCGAACATGTCGCGCGTCAGACGTCCGACGTGTGGCGACGAAAGGCTGCCTGAATGCTGTCCCTGGCGGTACCGATTCCTCTGGCGTCCGACACCGCTCCAGCGTGCCGAACCGCACGCATCGGTGACGCGGCCGCGCTGGCGGCGGTACGGGCCCAGTGGAACGCACTGCTCAGCGCCAGCGCCGCCGATGGCCCGTTTCTCACGTGGGAGTGGCTGCACGCCTGGTGGACGCATCTGCGCGGGCGCGCCGCCCTGCACGCGGTGGCCGTGTGGGATGGGCCCGACCTGATCGCGGTGGCCCCGCTCAGGCGTGTGCCGGGCGCCCTGGGGCTGTTCCCGCGGCTCGAGTTCCTCGGCACCGGCGAGGCCGGCTCCGACTATCTCGATCTCATCGTCCGGCCAGGGTGCGAAGACGTCGCCGTCCCGGCCATTGCGGATCGCGTCGCCGCGCTCGGCGTCCCGCTCCTGCTGGATCACCTCCCGCACGGGTCGCTCAGTTCCCGCCTGGCCACCGAGCTCGAGGGTGCCGGGTGGAGCACGTCGATCGTGCCCGGCGGTCTCTGCCCGGTGATCGATCTGGCCGGCCACACCTGGGACTCGTACCTGGCGACCCTCGGCTCCGCGCATCGCGCCAACGTCCGGCGGCGGCTGCGCGGGCTCGAGCAGCAGTTCCACACCCGGTTCGAGCGCGTGACGACGGAGGCACAGCGGCGCGAGGCGCTCGCCGCGCTGTACCGATTCCACGAACACCGCTTCGAGACCCAGGGCGGGTCAACCGCATTCCACACGCGGGCTCTTCGCGCATTCCATGACGAGGCGACGCGCCTGGCCCTCGAACGCGGCACGCTGCGGATGTACACGCTGCTCCTCGACGACACGACGGCAGCCGTGATGTACGGGTTCGCGCACAACCGGCAGTTCTACTTCTACCAGCATGGATTCGACGACCGCTACGAGCGCCACAGCATCGGGCTGGTGCTGATGGCGCGCACGATCCGTGCGGCAATCGATGAGCGGCTGCACGCATTCGACCTGCTGTGGGGGACCGAGCGCTACAAGCAGCTCTGGACCCGGGACGTCCGGACCCTGCACCGCGTCCAGTTGTTCCCCGGCAGTCCGGCTGGACGGATCCGCCGGCATGCCGCTGACGCGCGCCGGCGGCTGGGACCCTTCGCCCGGCGCCTGTGGAACCTGGGAGCGCCCCGTGGCGACTAGGCACCTCGCGCGGTGGCGCTGGCACCTCAAGACCGCGGTGGCGTCGACCATCGCGCACGCCTTCGATCACGGGCTGTCCGTGCTGGCGCGGAGCCCGCAGCGCCCGCTCGTGCTGGGGTATCACCGCGTCGTCGAGGAGTTCGAGGCGTCGGCCACGGGCGAAATGCCGAGCATGCTGACGAGCGCGCGCATGTTCGAGCGCCATCTGGACTGGATCGGACGCCATTTCCAGTTCGTCACGCTCGATGAGATCGGCGAGCGCATCGCCGCGGGCCGCCCCTTCGACCGGCCCTCTGCCGCCGTCACGTTCGACGACGGGTATCGGGACGTCTACGAGCACGCGTTTCCGGTGCTCAGGCGCAAAGGCATTCCTGCCGGCGTCTTCGTCGTGACCGATCTTGTCGGGCAGCCGTTCTGGCAGGTCCACGACAGGCTCTACCACCTCGTGGCCAAGGCCTTCGCGCGGTGGCACGATCCGTCGCGCGAGCTCATCGGGGTCCTGCGGGCGCTCGAGATCCCGGCCGGCTGGCTCGCGCGAAGCCGCTCGGCGACGCGATCGCCGCTGCTGGCGGTGTCGTCACTCCTGCCGCAGCTGCCGCTCGCGGACGTGCGCCGCGTCATGGATCGGCTCGAAACCGAGGTCGGCAACGGCTTCCACGACATTCCGCGCACGCTGAACTGGACCGAGCTCGCGGAGATGCGGGACGCGGGGATCGCAATCGGCTCCCACACCCGGAGCCACGTGTCACTGCCCGCCGAAACGCCCGCGGAGATTGCCGGGCAGCTGGAAGGCTCCAGACGCACGCTCGAGCAGCGGCTCGGCCAGACCATCACGCACTTTGCCTACCCGGGCGGCCAATTCACCCCCGCCGTGGTCGACGCCGTCGCGCGTGCCGGGTACCGCTTCGCGTACACGGCCTGCCCGCATGGCGACCCGCGGCACCCGGCGCTCACGATCGAACGGCTGCTGCTCTGGCAGGGATCGTCGGTCGACGCATCCGGGCGCTTTTCGCCGGCGATTCTCAACTGCCAGGCGCACAACCTCTGGCCGCCCGCGCGCCGGTGCGGGCGGGTGCACGTGGAGGGGCAGGCGGCCCATGGATAACAGCTCGCGGCCGGCGCTGCAGATCGTCGCGGGCCGAAGCGTCGGCCTGGCCGCCTCGTTTGCCATCGGGATCGTGCTCGCCCGCCTCTTCGACCCGGCAGTCTTCGGCATCTACAAGCAGTTCTTCCTCGTCTACGCCACGCTGTACGGGGTGCTCCAGCTCGGCATGGCCGAGAGCCTCTATTACTTCGTCCCCAAAGCCCCCGACCGTATCGGCCGCCTCGTCTGCAACGCCATGACGACGCTGTTCGCCGTGGGTCTCGGCTCCACGGCGGCGCTGTACCTCGCGCGCCCGATGATGGCCGGGTGGCTCAACGCGGAGCTGGCCGGGCACGTGCTGCCGCTCGGTCTGTTTCTCACGTTCATGCTGACCGGCACGGTGCTCGAGATCGTCATGGTGTCGCGCAAACGGCACATGGCGGCCGCCGTGACGTACGCGCTGTCAGACATCCTTCGGACGACGCTGTTCATTGCGCCGGCGCTGCTCTTCGCCAGCCTGTCGGCGGTGTTCATCGGGGCGGCGGTGTTTGCCGGCCTTCGTCTGGCCGCTGCGGTCATCGCGCTCTGGCGCGAATGCGGCCGGGAGTTCCGGTTCGATCCGGCCCTCTGGCGCCGCCAGCTCGCCTACGCGCTGCCGTTCGCCCTGGCCGTCGGCATCGAGGTCGTCCTGATCAACTACCACCAGTACGTCGTCGCGGCGCGCTTCGACTCCGCGACGTTCGCGATTTACGCGGTCGGCTGCCTGCAGATTCCCCTGTACGACCTGATCGTGACCTCGACCGTCAACGTGCTCATGGTCCGGATGGCCGACGCGCCGCGGGGGCGCGCAGCGCTGGCGCTGTGGCACGACACGGTGTGCCGGATTGCGTTCCTGATCTTCCCGCTGGCGGTGCTGCTCGTCGCCGGCGCGCACGACCTGATCGTGGGCCTCTTCACCGCCACGTACGCCGCCAGCGTGCCGATCTTCATCGTCTGGGTGCTGACCATGCTGCCCGCCGTCATGGCGGTCGACGCGGTGCTGCGCGTCTACGCGCAGACGCGCTTCCTGCTGGTGATGAACCTCGTGCGGTTCGTCTGCGTCGCGGCCCTCATCGGCGGCTTCCTGGCGGCCTTCGGCCTGACGGGCGCGGTGCTGGTGACGTTGATCGCACTGACGGTCACCAAGGGCCTCGGCGTCGTCCGCGTCGCCTCGCTCATGGGGGTCGGCTTCCGCGACGCGCTCCCATGGCGGCGCCTCGCCGGCATTACCTCGATCGCGCTCGTCGCGGTCCTGCCGGTGAGATGGCTGCAGCTCAGCGTCGCCTGGCCGCCGATCGTCACGTTCGCGGCCGGCGCGGCGGTCTATGTGGCGACGTACGCGGGACTGGCATGGACGGGCGCCCAGGTGCTCGGGATATTCGAGGACGCGGGTCAGAAGGCTCACGTCTCATCAGCGGTGACGTAGGGAGACCTTCATGTGCGGCATTGCCGGAATCGTTCGCTGGGACGGCCGTCCCGTCCTCGAGCACGAAATACGCGGGATGTGCGGCGCCATGGTGCACCGCGGTCCAGACGACGAAGGGATCCATCTCGGAGCGGGCGTCGCCATCGGCATGCGGCGCCTGAGCATCATCGATCTCGCGAGCGGCCATCAGCCGCTGTCGAACGAGGACGGTTCGATCTGGATCGTGTTCAACGGCGAGATCTACAACTACCGGGAGCTGCGCCGTGAGCTCGAGGCGAAGGGACACACGTTCCGCACCGCCACCGACACCGAAACGATCGTCCACCTGTACGAGGAGCTCGGGCCGCGGTGTGTCGAGCGCCTCCGCGGCATGTTCGCGTTTGCGATCTGGGACGCGCCCCGGCGGCACCTGCTGCTCGCGCGCGACCGCCTCGGGATCAAGCCGCTCTACTATGCGGAGCGCGACAACGAGCTCGTCTTCGCGTCGGAGCTCAAGCCGATCCTGCAGCTCCCATCGACCGAGCGATCGCTCAGCTGGAACGCCGTCGGTCATCTGTTCACGTTCCTGGCGACCCCCTCGGACCAGAGCATTCTTCGCGGCGTGTCAAAGCTGGAACCGGCGTGCGTGGCCGTCGCCACGCCCCACCGGCCGCTGCAGCCGGAGCGCTACTGGGATGTCACGTTCCGGCCGGACGAGACGGCCTCGGAGGCGACGCTGGTCGAACGCCTGCGTGAGCAGTTGCACGACGCGGTCACCGCCCACCAGATCAGCGATGTGCCCGTCGGCGCCTTCCTCAGCGGCGGCATCGATTCGAGCGCGGTGGTCGCGCTGATGGCCCGGCCCGCCGCGGGACGGCTGAAGACCTTCTCCATCGGTTTTGCCGAGGCGGGTTTCGACGAGCTCGCGCACGCGCGGGCGGTGGCCGGGCAGTTCGGCACGGACCACTACGACCTCGTCCTCCGGCCGCAGGTCGTCGAGATGGTCGAGGAGCTGACGTGGTTTCTCGACGAACCGTTCGGCGACACCTCCGTGATCCCGACCTACATGGTCTCGAAGCTCGCGTCGGAGCATGTCAAGGTCGTGCTGAGCGGCGACGGCGGCGACGAGCTGTTCGCCGGCTACGACAAGTACGTCGTCGAGGGACGGGAGCGCCGCTACGACCGGCTGCCGGCGCCGCTCCGGCGCTGTGCCGGGGCGGCAGGTGCCGTCATGCCGCACGGCATGCGGGGCCGGCGGTTTCTCTGCCATCTGGCGCTCTCGGGGCCGCACCGCTATCTGGACGCCTCGACGCTGTTTCATGACGACGAAATCGCGCGAGTGTTCCGCCCCGACGCCCTCGAGCAGATCGCCCGGTACGATCCGTGGGCCGACGACCTCGAGCCCGCGGCGCACGCGGGCGATGACTGGCTGGGGGCGCTGCAGTATCGCGATCTCCATCGCTATCTGCCGCTCGACATCCTCACCAAGGTCGATCGGATGACGATGGCGCACTCCATCGAAGCGCGCCCCCCGCTGCTCGACCACCGGCTGGTCGAATTCGCCGCAACGATTCCCGCCAGGCTGCGTCTTCGCGACGGCACGACGAAATATCTCTTCAAGAAGGCGATGCGCGGCCTGCTGCCGGACTCCATCATCGATCGCCCCAAGCACGGCTTCGCGCTGCCGCTGGCCCACTGGCTGCGGGGCGAGCTGTCAGACTTCGCGCGCGATCTCCTGCTGTCGTCAACCTGCCGGCAGCGGGGCATCTTCGACACCCGGTACGTCGAGCGGCTGTTCGGTCTTCACCAGGGCGGCCGGAACCTCGACCTGCAGATCTGGACGCTGCTCTCGTTCGAGCTCTGGTGCCGCCGCTTCCTGGACGGAGTGCCGGCCGCCACATTCGCACCCCCGCCAGCCCTCTATCAGTACGCCGGGAACCCATGAGTGAGGTCTCCTTCTTTCCGCTCGAGCCGCCGCTGCACCCGCACGGCTCCTACGCCGAGCGCCGCGATCGGGGCGGCCTCCGCCGGATGCGCGACATGCGGTTTGCGGAGCTCGCGTACCGCGGCTGGCAGGAAGTGTCGAAGTGGCTCGACCGCGTGGCGCCGGTCGAGCTGCCGGATCGGCCTGACGCGCTGCTCGCGAGACACGCGCCGGCGCTTGCCGATCCGGATGCCGCGATGCTCGTCATCCGCGATCGTGCGCCGCACCGTTTCTTTGCCGGCGTCGAGCATGCCGGCACCGGGACGCTCGTGACCGCCCGGTTCCCCGAGCACCGTGCGGCCGTTCTCGCGGAGGCTGACGCGCTGCTCACCCGCCGGTTCGACCTGCTGGGATCCCGAACACTCTGGTTCGGAGACCCCGTGGACTGGCATCTCGACCCGCTGCGCGGCCGCCGCGCGCCCCTCGTGCCGTGGAGCCTGATCGACGCCGGAGACATCGGACAGGTGGGCGACAGCCGGCTGGTCTGGGAGCTGAATCGCCACCAGTGGCTCGTACGCCTGGCCCAGGCCTGGGCCGTCTCGCATGACGAGCGGTACGCGGCGGCCTGCATCCAGGCGGTCGATGCATGGCTCGACGCAAACCCGCCGGGCCTGGGCATCAACTGGACGAGCAGCGCGGAGGCGGCGTTCCGGCTGATCTCGTGGTCCTGGGTGCTGCTGCTCATCCGCGATGCGCCGGTACTCTCCCCGGACTGGATTCAGAGGGTGCTGGCGGCCGTCTGGCTTCACGCCACCCACATCCGGCGCTATCTCTCCTACCACCGCTCCGGCAACGCGGAACTCACGGGTGAAGCGCTCGGGCTCTTCTATGCCGCCGTCCTCTTTCCGGAATTCCGCGATGCGGACCGCTGGCGCGACGTCGCGTCGCGCATCCTCGTCGGCGAGTGCGATACGCAGATCTGCAGGGACGGCGTGCACCTCGAGCGCTCGACCTGCTATCACCGCTACGCCCTCGAGGACTACCTCCACTTTCAGTTGCTGGCCGACCGCAACGGGGTTCCGGTGCCAGACCACCTGCGCGCGCGCACGGGGCAGATGGTGGAATTCCTGCTGGCGATACGGCAGCCCGACGGGACGGTTCCGGCCATCGGCGATGACGACGGCGGATCGCTCATGCCGCTCGCCGCCCGCTCGCCAACCGATGCCCGTGCCCTTTTCGCCGTCGCCGCGATCCTGTACCAGCGCCGCGAGTTCGCCTGGGCCGCCGACGGCCTGGCGCCCGACGTCGTCTGGCTACTCGGACCGGACGGCGCGCACGCCTTCGACGGACTGCCGCCGGCGCCGCCCGCCAGCAGCGCGTCCTGCGTCTTCCCGTCCGGCGGCTACGCCTCCATGCGGAGCGGATGGGAGCCCGACGCCCATCACGCGATCGTCGACATCGGCCCAATCGGGTGCCCCTTGAGCGGCGGGCACGGACACGCCGACCTGCTGAGTCTCCAGTGCTCGATCTTTGGCGAGCCCTGTCTCGTCGATGCGGGCACCTTCGCGTCCGCCGCCGATCCGCTGTGGCGTGACTATTTCCGCAGCACGGCGGCGCACAGCACCGTCGTCGTCGACGGCTTGAGCCAGGCCCAGCCAGCTGGACCGTTCGGGTGGCATGCCCAGCCGCGCGTCCGGCTCCGGGAGTGGCATTCGACGAGCGAGTTCGACTTCCTGGACGCCGAGCACGACGGGTACTGCGGGCTGCCCGACCCGGTGGTCCACCGGCGGCGTGTCATCTTCGTCAAGCCCGGCTATTGGATCCTGGTCGACGACCTGACGGGAACGGCTCGCCACGATGTGGAACTGACGTTCCAGTTCAGGTCCCCGGGAGTGACGCTCGGCGTGCACCCCTGGGCCCGGGCTCAGACGGCCAAGGGGCCGGTCCTGTGGGTCTGCCCGTTTCCCTCCGCTCCGATTCAGGCAACGCTTCGATGCGGCGAGCTGGCACCGATTCGAGGCTGGGTGTCAGAGCGGTACGGGGAACGAAGAGCGGCACCGATGTTGATCTACTCGTTCGCAGTGGCTCTGCCGTGGCGAATCGTGACACTCCTGTTGCCCGACCGCCAGGGGCTCGCCTTTCCTCCCGCGGCACGAGCGATCTATGACGACGCCGGGCGGCCGACCGGGATTGCGTTCGAGCGCCCGCGGCGGCTGGTCCGATTCGACGACCAGGCGGTATCGGTGGAGCGTGAGTGATGAAGATTCTCTGGGTGAAAATGGGCGGCCTCTGGCCCGCCACGACGGGAGGACGGGTCCGCAGCGGTCAAATCCTGTCGGAGCTGGCCCGGCGCCACACGGTGAGCGTCGTCACGACACACGGGCCCGGGGATGATCCCGACGGCCTCGCGGCACATCTGGCTCACTGCGAACGGGTTATTTCGCTTCCCTACGTGGTGTCGAAGCGCGGAAGCGGAGCGTTCGTCGGGGCGCTCGCGCGATCCTGGCTGTCGTCCGATCCGGTGGATCTCTGGAAATGGCGGGCCGCCGCCGTCCGCGAGCAGGTGCACGCCCTGATGGCCAGCGGCGACGTCGACTTGTGCGTCACCGATTTTCTGTTCGCGGCCGCCAACGTCCCGACCGGCGGGCCCGTGCCCGTGGTCCTGTTCGAGCACAACGTCGAGTACCTGATCTGGCAGCGGCTGTGCGCGGTGGAATCGAATCCGTTGAAACGCGCGCTCCTCGAGATCGAATGGCGCAAGCTGCGGGCGCGCGAGGCGCGCGCCTGTCAGCAGGCCGACCTGACCATCGCGGTCTCCGAGGACGACAGGCGCCGTCTCCAGGAGATCGCCCCTGGCGCCCGGCTCGCGGCTGTACCAACCGGTGTGGATACGGCGTACTTCGACCCGGCGCCGTATCCCGAGCACAACGATCGGCTCGTCTTCAGCGGATCGATGGACTGGCACCCGAACGAGGACGCCGTCATCTACTTCATCGAGTCGATCCTGCCGCGGATCCGCGCCGAGCGGCCCGGCGTGTCCTTCACCATCGTCGGCCGCAACCCGAGCGCCCGCGTGCGGGAGCTCGCCGCGCACCCGGGCGTCGTCGTCACCGGCACGGTTGACGATGTGCGGCCGGCCATCGGCGCGGGATCGGTCTACGTGGTGCCGCTCCGCGCAGGCAGCGGGACGCGGCTCAAGATCTTCGAGGCGCTCGCGATGGCCAGGGCCGTGGTCTCGACCACGGTCGGCGCTGAGGGTCTGGCCCTTGAACCCGGCCGGCATTTCGTGCCGGCCGACGACCCCGCCGCGTTCGCGGACGCCGTCGTGGCGCTCCTGCGCCACCCGGAGCGGCGCCGCGCCATGGGCGAGGCCGGCCGACTGCTCGTCGAAACCCACTACGCCTGGGCCACCGTGGCGCAGGTCTTCGAACACCACTGTGAGGAAGCCGTTGCGCAGCATGCATACACACCTGGACGCGCCTTCGGCCGTGCTTATCTGCCACGAGCGGGATCGCCTCGACCGCGAAGCGCTGGCGTCGTGGCTGGCGAACACGGCGCGATTGGCTGGTCTCATCCTCATCCGCGATCGCCCGGGCCGAGTGTGGCGCGCCGCACGGCGTGAAATCCGGCGCGTGGGGCTCTGGCGCTTCGCCGACGTCGTGGCGTTCCGGACGTATGCCCGCCTGTGCCTCGCCCGGAAGGACGCGGCGTGGGCTGACGCGACGATCGAGGCGATGCGCTCGCGGTATCCCGCCAACCTGGATGGCGTGCCGCAGATCGTCGTCCCGAGTCCGAACAGCGAGCCGGCACGGGACTTCCTCGCCGGACTGCGGCCCGATCTCGTGATTGCGCGGTGCAAGATGATCCTGAAGCCGGCGATCCTCGAGCTCCCGCGCGTCGGCACGTTCGTGCTGCACCCCGGCATCTGTCCCGAGTACCGGAACGCCCATGGCTGCTTCTGGGCGCTCGCCAGGCGGGATCACGAACGGGTCGGGATGACACTTCTCAAGGCCGATGCGGGCGTCGATACCGGACCGATCTACCTGCAGGCGGGCTGCGACATCGACGAGGTGCACGAGTCGCATACGGTGATTCAGCACCGCGTGGTCCTCGAGAATCTCGACGCCATCGGGCGGATTCTCGTCACCTTGTCGCGCGGCGAACAGGTGCCTGTCATTCCGACCGGAGGCCGGCGGTCTGCCGACTGGGGGCAGCCGCGCCTGACGGACTATCTCCGGTGGAAGCGAACCGCCCGCCGGGAGGCAAGGAGTCGTGATGCGCGCCGTATCGCTGCTGTTTCATGACGTCTACGTCGGCGGGCCGCGCGAAAGCGGCTTCACGTCGACGGCGGCGGACCGGTACAAGCTGCCGCTGAGCGTGTTCGAGGCGCAGCTCGCGCGCCTGGCCGACGTGTGTCCGCTACCGCCTGCCCTGGCCACGCAGGTGTGCTGTGGGGCGAACCCTTCGGGTTCCACTCACAATCGGACGTTCCTCATTACCGTCGATGACGGGGGCGTGTCGTATTACTCGCTGGTGGCGGATCGCCTCGAGGCGCTGGGGTGGCGCGGCCACTGCTTCGTCACGACCGCGATGATCGGCCAGCCGGGGTTCCTCTCGGCGGCGCAGATCCGCGAGCTGGATGCGCGAGGGCATGTCATCGGCAGCCATTCCGTCTCGCATCCGCCGCGATTCACGGCCTGCACCCGCGATCGGATGCGCCGCGAGTGGTGCGACAGCCGCGCGGCGCTCGAAGATCTGCTCGGCCATGAGGTGCGCGTCGCGTCGCTTCCCGGCGGGTATTACTCGCCGGCCGTGGCGCAGACCGCGCATGAGGCCGGACTGGCCGTGCTCTTCAACTCCGAGCCGACGACCGCGGTGCGCACGGCGGCCACGTTGCTCGTCGCCGGCCGTTACACGATTCGGCGCGGCGACCATGTGGACACCGCGCGCCGCCTCGTCCAGCCCACCCCCTGGACCCGGTGCGCCGCATGGGCCGCGTGGAACGCGAAAGCGGTCTTCAA
>MEKU01000042.1:13421-20253 GCA_001767195.1 Acidobacteria bacterium RIFCSPLOWO2_02_FULL_67_21 | reverse complement strand
GTGGAGCGAGCCTTGTCAGGCTCGCTCCACGAACCCAAAGGGTTCGCGCCACATCAGCAGATGTCCGCGAGCACCATGCCGGCCGAAATGCCGCGCGTCACGGTGGACGTCCAGCCTCCCCGTGTGACCGGACGAACAATCCATGTGGCCGCCGGCGAGGACCTGCAAGCGGCGCTCGACCAGGCGACGCCGGGCGACCGGATCACCCTCGAGGCAGGCGCCACCTACGAGGGGCCGTTCCGGCTCCGCCCCAAGGAAGGCGACGGATGGATTGCGATCACGTCGGCCGGCGATCTCCCCCCGCCGGGCCGGCACGTCACGCCCGCCGATGCCGCACGCATGCCGAAGCTCGTGGCCGCCTCCGGCGCCGTGATCGAGGCGCAGCCGGGCGCGCACCACTACCGCCTCACCGGCCTCGAGATTACGCCGGCGGGAGACGCCGTACTGAACACGCTCGTGCAGCTTGGCGACGAGCCGGCCCGCATGGAGCTGGTCCCGCATCACCTCGTCGTCGATCGGTGCTACATCCACGGGCACCCGCAGCGGGCCGGCCGCCGCGGCATCGCGCTCAACGCAGCCCATGCGGCGGTGGTCGATTCGTATGTCAGCGGCTTCAAGGAGCGGTCGGTCGACGCCCAGGCGATTGCCGGGTGGAGTGGCCCCGGCCCGTTCAGGATTGCCGGCAACTATCTGGAAGCGTCCGGCGAGAACGTGATGTTCGGCGGATCCGATCCCAGCATTCAGGACCTGGTCCCGTCGGACATCGAGATCGTCCGGAATCATCTGACCAAGCCCCTCCGGTGGAAGAAGGACGACCCGTCCTTCGAGGGCACCGAATGGGCGGTCAAGAACCTGTTCGAGCTGAAGAACGCCCGGCGCGTGCGCATCGAGGGCAACCTCTTCGAGTACAACTGGCCGCAGGCGCAGAACGGGTTCGCCATCCTCTTCACGGTCCGCAACCAGGAGGGAGGCGCGCCCTGGTCGGTGGTGGAAGACGTCACCTTCCGGAACAACCTCGTGCGGCATGTCGCCGCCGGCATCAATGTGCTCGGGCGCGACGACAACCATCCGAGCCGGCAGACGCGGCGCATCGCGATCCTGAACAACGTCTTCGAAGACGTCGGCGGCCGCTGGGGTAACGGACGGCTGTTTCAGCTGCTCAACGGCACGAGCGGCGTCACGATCGAGCACAACACCGCCGCGCACACCGGGAGCATCCTGTTCGCCGGCGACAACGAACCGCACACGGAGTTCATCTTCCGGCGTAACGTGGTCGCCCACAACGAGCACGGCATCACCGGCTCGGGGACGGGCCCCGGCACGCAAACGCTGCTGCGCTACTTTCCGGGCGCCGTCGTCTCGGGCAATGTGCTCGTCGGCGCTCCGGCTGCGATGTATCCGCGCGACAACCTGTTTCCGACGCCGCACGCCGAATCCACGGCACCCGGCACGACCACGGCAGGTCCGGCCGCCGGCGCCAACCTCGACGCGCTGAACAAGGCGCTGGGAGGCCTTGCGACGGTTCAGGCGACGGTCCGGCTGAAGCCGGACACTACGTACGATGCTCCGGTGATAACGGCCGGTCTGGGACTGGGGCTTGGACTTTGGGATTTGGGATTTGGGATTTGGGATTTGTCGTTTTGGATCTCTGCGTTCCTGCTCCTCTACGTATACCTCGGCTATCCCCTTATCGCGGCCCTGCGTGCGCGGCTGCGGCCGAAGCCGCACGTCACGGCTGCCATCGAGCCGACCGTCTCCATTGTGGTCGTGGCGCACAACGAAGCAGACCGCATCGGGGCGCGGATCGAGAATCTGCTCGCGATCGACTACCCCGCTGCTCGCCGCGACATTGTGATTGCATCGGACGGCTCCACAGACGACACCGCAGAGCGCGCCGAGCGCTACGCACCACTCGGAGTCGTCGTCCACCGGCTCGCGGTGCGCGGCGGGAAGTCGGCGGCGCTGGGCGCGGTCGTCCCTACCCTCCGCAGCGAAGTCGTCGTCTTTGCCGACGCCCGGCAGCAGTTCGAGCCTGACGCCCTGAGGGCGCTCGTCGCGAACTTCGCGGATCCGGAGGTCGGGGCCGTCAGCGGGGAGCTCGTGCTGGCGGCGCGGGCCGGAACGGCGGCTGCCGGGCACGGCGCCGCATTCTACTGGCGGTACGAGAAGTTCATCCGGTCGAGCGAGTCGCGTGCCGATTCAACCGTGGGCGCGACGGGCGCGATCTATGCCGTCCGGCGGGCGCTGGTCGAACCGATTCCGGATGACACACTTCTCGACGATGTGCTGATTCCGCTTCGGATCGTGCGGCGCGGCTTCCGGGTGCTCTTCGAACCGCGCGCGCGGGCCTACGACTGGACGTCCGCCACGGCGAGGCAGGAGTTCGTGCGCAAGGCGCGCACGATTGCGGGGACGTTTCAGCTGCTCTCCCGCGAGCCGTGGCTGTTCAGCCCCCGGCAGAACCGCCTCTGGTTCGAAACCATCTCGCACAAGGCGCTGCGGCTGATGCTGCCGGTCCTGCATGCGGCGGTCCTCGTCTCATCGATCATGCTCGCCGGCCAGTGGCCCTATCACTGGGCGTTGATCGCGCAACTGGTCTTCTATGCCGCAGCGACGGTCGGCTGCACGCAGCGGCGGGCCCGCCGGCGCCTGTTCGTGTTCAGCGTGCCCTGTGCGCTCTGCCTGCTCTGCTGGGCGACGGTCGTCGGATTCGTGCGTTTCATGGGCGGGCGGCAGCAAGTGACCTGGGAGCGCGTGACCGCGCCTGAGGGGGTCTAGTGGAGCGACGTCTCACGCGCGGATTCGGGCTGTCTGCGATCGGCCTCGCCTTCCTCGGGCTGGCTGCCTGCGGCGGCGTGCTCACGCCGGTGTCCCCAACGGCGCTTCCGGCCATCTCGCAGGTGCCGGAGGCACCGGCGAGCGAGGGCGTTCCGGGGATCTCGAACGTCATTCAGGGAACGATAGAACCGCTTGACGAGGACACGCCGCCGTGCTGGGCGAATCTCTACCCGTGCGAGGTGTTCGACTTCGCCACCGTGGAGGAGGGACCGATCGAGGTCGCGCTGACCTGGGACGGCCCGCCCCGCGCGCTGATGGTGCAGCTGTATTGGGCCGGTGCGGGGCTTGCGCACGAGGACGTTGCGCCGCTGAACGGCCCTTCGCGGATCGCCTTCGTGCGTCCCCGCATGGAGGCCGCCGCCTACCGGCTGCGGGTCGTCAGCCGCGAGCCGGCCGACACGATTCCGTTTACGCTCGTGATCACGTACTAGTGCGAATGCAGTCTGGTCCTATCTCCGCCGTTTGTAGGGCGTGACTCGCGGGATCGCGTACCGCTGCTCCTGCACCTCGGGAGCGGCGACGGCCGGCGCAGGTCGTTCCTCTTCCGCTCCGCCGGGCAGGCCAGGGAGGTCCGGATTCGAGGCGTCCGGGGGCGTTCCGGCCGTGCCGGAGCCGCTGCTCACCGCCACGTCGGCGACCGTCGCGTTGTCGTCGAACATGACCACCTGCACGCGCAGCGCGTCGCCGGCCGGGCTGCCGCTCGTGTAGAATACGGACCCGTTGCGCGCGTAGCGCACCGCGCCGTCTTCCATCGAGAGGCTGAACCGATCGCCGGCGTCGAAGCGAACCTCGGTGCGGTAGCTGCCCGACTCGCGCACCTCCGCCACGCCCTGCTGCAGGCGGATGGCGTACTGGATGTCGCCCGCACCTGAGCCGATGCTGCCGGACCCAAGGCCGACAAAGCGGAGCGTGCCCGACTCCGGAGCCGTGAACGCGAGCGTGCCGGTGCCGCTGATCTGCTCTGCCGACATCGCCGAACCGTCGGGGCACCCGCTGCAGCCGCCGATCTTGACGAGACCGCTGCCCTGCGCGGCCACGTTGACGAGGCTCACCCAGCTCACGCCGCCCGTCGCGATGGGTGCGGGAGCGGGCGCGGGAGCAGGCGCCGGAGCAGGCGAGGGGGCCGGCGCGGGCGCAGGCGATGGAGCCGGCGCCGGAGCGCCACCCGCCAGACCGAGCTTGTCCTGCGGGATCCGGACGATGAACGCATCGTTGCGCCCGGTGCCCATGTTGGTCGTCCAGATGAAGTACTCGCCGGTGGGATCCAGATTTCCCTTCGGCCGCTTGGAGTAGTCGTCGCTGCCGCCGCCCGAGGCGCCCAGGTCGGTCATGTTCGGCGCGACGACCAGCACCGTCCGCGAGCCATCCAGGCGGAAGCAGACGATCTCGTTCACCCGCGGCAGATTGCTCCGCTCCGCGCTGCTGCTGCAAGCCATCTGCTGCGACGCCGCCACCCCACCGCGGGCGTTGGTGTGCGAGACGTGGCCGAGGCCGGCCGATGCCTCCCAGCTCGCCAGGTTGTACACGAGCGTGCCCTGGCCGGCCGCATGCAGATCCTGACCGAACTGCCACACGCGGGCGGCGCCCGGCGTCTGGTTCATGTTGTCTTCGGCGACGAGGTACCCGAAGCCCATGTCCGAGTGGCCGGCGGCGCCGTCCCGGTCGTAGAAGACCTGCTCGGCGCCGGTCTGCAGGTCGATGATGCGGTTGTCCTCGCCGTCGCGGCCGTCGACGTCCTCCTTGAGCAGGAGCCACCGGCCGCTCCGGTCGATCTGGCACTCGTCGTAGTCGCCCTTGCGCGCGACATAGGTGGCACGCCCGGTCGCCTCGTTGTAGGCCACGCAGCCGACCATGTTCCAGCTGCCGTCCTGGACGGTCGCGGAGTGCACGCGGTCGTCATTGCTCGAGTGCATCTGCCTGATATGGCGGTCGCCGCCGAGGTGCGCCCGCACGTCGAACACCGGCTCGAGCGTCTTCGAGACGACGTCGTAGCGGTACAGCGTGGTGGTGTCGTTGACGTAGAGCGCAGTGCGCCTGGCGGCGCTGAAGTACCAGCCTTCGCCCGACGACCAGGCGTACGGGCTGTCCTGCGAAAACAGCGGCCCGAGATTCCGCGTCTCGTCCGTGTTCTTGTTGTAGCTGAAGAGCGTCGGGCCGCCGCCGCCCCGCTGCCGATCGAGCCCGAGGAAGATCAGCATCGTGTCGCTGCCGGCGTGGTTGTTGATGTTGCGCCAGTACGAGTAACCGACGTAGTTGACGCAGTCGCCGCCGCCGCCGCAGTCGCCGGCGTTGGTCAGACGCACGCCGGTTGTGCCGTAGGGCGAGGGAAACGTGAAGCGGCCGCGCCCGGGCACGAACGTCTGGATCTCGCCGGCCGACAGCCGCGGGCGCAGCCCGTTGCCGGTGGCCGATTCGGTGAATCCGCCGGGGGCCTGCGCGGACGCGACACCCGCACATACCAGGGGCATTGCCACAGTCCACACCAGCCAGGCGAGCGCACGCACGACGCGACGGGGTTCCAAGAGCACAGGTTTCCTCCCTACGTTCCTCAAGTGGGCAGCGCTCGGAAGCCGCGCAGACACGCCGACCGCTGACGCCCTGTCAACCAGCGGCGGCTGAGAAAGGAACGAAACGTCACACGGGAGAGATCGGCGTGATTGCGAGGGTCGGAATTCCGGAACTGTTGGCTGGCCCAGGCGCAAGGAGGGTGCCTTTTGGTAATCGGCCCGGAAGTGGTGCCGCCGCAATAGTTTATATGGCTGAGCGGCCTGTTGAAACGGCCAAGATCGTCACAAATCCGGCGCTCCAATTACAGATCCGTAAGTGCGCGATCGTGGGCAGCTGCGTGCACGGCGGCCGCTTTCTGCTGAGGCCCACCGTTTGCACCCCATCACCGCCGACTGCCATGGATCGGCCCCTTCGAGTCGCGATCGTCGCCGCCTCGCTCCGCATTCTCGGGGGGCACTCCGTCCAGGCCGGGCACCTGCTGCGCGGCTGGGCGCACGACCCGGAGGTCGAGGCCTGGCTGGTTCCGATCGATCCCCTTCCGCCGCCCCTGCTGGATCGCCTGCTGCGCGTCAAATACGTCCGGACGGTGCTCACGCAGCTGTGCTACTGGCCACAACTCGTCGCGCAGGTGGCCCGAGCGGATGTCGTGCACGTCTTTTCCGCGTCGTATGCGTCCTTTCTGCTTGCGCCGCTCCCGGCGGTCGTCGTGGCGCGGCTGCTCGGCCGACCGGTGGTTCTGAACTATCACAGCGGCGAGGCGCCGGATCACCTGCGGCGCTCGCGGCTCGCGCGCCATGTCCTCCGGCGCTGGGCACACGTGAACGTCGTCCCGTCGGCCTTCCTGCGCGAGGTACTGGGAGGGTTCGGTATCGAGGCGCGGGTCGTGCCCAACACGATCGACCTTCAGCGGTTTGCCTATCGTCTGCGGGACCCGCTCCGCCCTCACCTGCTGTCCACGCGCAACCTCGAGCCGATCTACAACGTCGCCTGCACGCTTCGGGCGTTCGCTCGCGTCCAGGCGCGGCACCCGGATGCCACGCTCACGCTCGTCGGCTCCGGGTCCGACGATGCCGCCCTTCGGACGCTGGCGGAACAGCTGGGGCTTCGCCAGGTGATCTTTGCGGGGCGCGTGCAGCCGTCCGAGATTCACCGGTATTACGAGACGGCTGACATCTACGTGCAGACGCCGGCCGTCGACAACATGCCGCTCTCGGTGCTCGAAGCATTCGCCAGCGGTCTTCCCGTGGTCTCGACGGCCGTCGGCGGCGTGCCGGCGATCCTGACGCACGGCGTCCACGGCCTGCTCGCGCCGGCCGGAGACGACCAGGCCGTGGCCACGCGGATCGAAACGCTGCTGCACGCGCCCGGGTATGCGCGGCAGCTCGCCGCCGCGGCCCGCGCGAGCTGCGTCCGCTATGACTGGAGCGCGGCGCGCGAGCGCTGGCTGGAGGCCTACAGCACCGCGCTCGCGGCAGCGGGCAAACGG
>MEKU01000042.1:10495-13398 GCA_001767195.1 Acidobacteria bacterium RIFCSPLOWO2_02_FULL_67_21 | reverse complement strand
GCCTGTCCGATCTTCGGACCGGCCTTGGCGAGCCGGACCCGCCAGCCGGACAGATCGCATGACCACGATCTCCTTCGATCGGCTGCGGCGCATGACGCGCGAGGAAGTCGCGTGGCGAACGCGGCAGGCCGGCCGCATCGCCGCCCAGCGGCTCTCGATGCACGTGCGCCCCATGCGGTGGGACCGGTCGGAGCTGCGGGGCGCACTGGCCGATGGCGTCCTGGACGAGGCGCTGCTGTCGCACGGCCCAGAGCCGCGATGGGAGCAGGCCCACGAGGCGCTCGCGCAGGCGATCCGCGGCCGCACCACCCGGTTCGTGCTCAACCCGGCATCGCAGCGGCAGCTCGCCGCCGACATCGCGTCGCGCTGGCCGGGAGCGGTCGAGGATGCGCGCATGCGCGCCGAGCGCATCCTGACCGGCCGCTACGACCTGCTCGGCTACCGGGATCTGCCGTGCGGCAGCCCCGACGGGTGCGTCGACTGGCACCGGGATGCCGCGCACGGTCGCGTGGCGCCGCGGCGTTTCTGGGCGGACGTGGCCTACCTCGATCCGGCCATCGGCGACCACAAGGTGATCTGGGAGCTGAACCGCCACCAGCACTGGCTGCAGCTGGGGCGCGCGCTGTGGCTGACCGATGATGCCCGCTTCGGCCGCGCGATCGTCGCGCAGCTGCAGGGATGGCTCTCGGCGAACCCGCCGTTCGTGGGGATCAACTGGGCGAGCATGCTCGAAGCCGGCCTGCGATCGCTCTCGTGGGTGTGGGCGCTCCACTTCCTCCTCGCCGACGGATCGCGCGACGATTCGGCGGGCGAGCCCTGGCTGGTCGACCTGTTCGTCGCGCTCGACAAGCAGCTGACGCACGTCGAGCACAATCTCTCCGTCTACTTCAGCCCCAACACACACCTGACCGGCGAGGCGCTGGCGCTGTACGTCGCCGGCGTGGCGTTGCCGGAGCTTGCCGCCAGCTCCCGCTGGGCGGATCTCGGGCGACGGATCCTGCTCGAAGAGATCGACCGGCAGATCCACCTCGACGGCGGCCATGCCGAGCGGTCGATGCACTACCAGCGGTACACGCTCGACTTCTATCTCCTCGCAACGCTCACCGCCGAGCGCGACGGCGACGAGGAGGCGGCAGCGGCATTCGCGGCGGCATCCTTGCGCCTGGCCGAGTTCACCCGCACGATGGCCGATGACGAGGGCCGGCTGCCGCTCATCGGCGACGATGATGGCGGAATGCTCTGGCCGATGGCGGGGCGGGCGTGCCGGGACGTGCGTGATTCCCTGTCGCTGGCCGCGGCTGTCCTGGACCGGCCCGACCTCGCGCCGTGGGGCCTTCAGGAAGAGGCGTTGTGGGTGGCCGGCGGCCGGTCGGCCCTGGCCGCGCCCGGCGCCGGCGCGATCATCACGTCCATCGGCGGCGCCCTCGACGTGCCGCAGTCGATGGGAGCGCGCTCCCGCGCGCTGGTCGATACCGGCTACTTCGTCGCGCGCGACGCGCAGGGCGATCATGCGGTGTTCGATGTCGGGCTTCACGGCTACCAGAACGGCGGGCACGCGCATGCCGATGCGCTTGCGTTGACGCTGACGCTGGGAGGACGGCCGTTTCTGATCGATCCCGGCACGTCGACCTACACGGTCGACCGCCGCCTGCGCGATCAGCTGCGCAGCAGCATGAGCCATAACACCGTCACGATCGGCGAGCGCTCGCAGGCGATCCCCTCAGGCCCGTTCCATTGGCGTACGCGCGCCGATGCGCGCCTCCATGCGTGGGCCCACGGCAACGGGTTCGACTGGGCAGAGGCATCCCACGACGCGTACGCGCCCGTCCTCCACCGTCGCTCGATCCTCCGGACAGCCCGGCACGGCTGGCTGATCGCCGACGAGATCCTCGGCGGCGGTACCGTGACGGCCGGCGCCCACTGGCATTTCGACCCGGCCTGGACGCTGCGGTGCGATGCCGCCGGCCGCCTGCACGCGGGCCATGTCGACGGCCAGGCTGTCTGGCTGCTGCACTCCGGCGGGGACGTACTCCTCGCGCACGGCGACGCGGAGTCGGGCCTGGGCTGGTACGCGCCGGTCTACGGCACCCTGCTGCCGACGTGGAGCGCCCGCGTGACGCGGCGCGCCGAGACCCCGTGCACCATGTTCACGTGGATTGGCGATGCCGCATCGGCGCCGGAGCTCGAACGGGTTGAGCCGTCGTGCGACCCTGGCGGCACGGCGCTCGCCGTGCGTATCCGGTGCGGCGAACAGGTGACCATGTTCCTGCTCCGGCCCGGTGAGACGGCGTTCCGGGATGCGCGCGCCACCGGCGCGCTCGATTACCAGACCAACGCGCGCGTGCTCCACTGCACGCTCGTGGACGGACGGCTCGCCACACTGGACCTGGTCGAGGCGACCGATGCCCTCGCCCTGCACGACGGCCTGATCGGCGTCGCCGCGTCCGAGCCGCTGAACGATCTGCACGCCACGCTGGCCGGCGGTGTGCTCGACCTCTGTGCGTCCAATCCGCCTCCGCAGCTGCGACTGCAGGGCAACGCGATACGGGACGTGCGGAGCATCCACCTCAACCGCCGGGAGCTCCCCCGCCCGCGCTCCGACCGGCCCGACACGCTCGCCATCTATGGCGTGGATTGGCCGACCAGCAGCCACCTGCTCGCCGCAGTCGGTTAGGTAGCCGGGGTCCTAACCCAGCCGCTCACCTCAACGGACCGCCTTTTGCTCGCCTTCTCCAGCAGAGCGCAACCCGTTGAAGGTGTTGCACTTTGGGGGAGTTCATGGCGATGAATTGGAACAAGTGGCTACGTCCGTTCTCTACTGGCCTCGTCTGTCTCATTGCGGTGCTGGGCGTCGCGTGCGGCAGCGTGGAGCCGTCACCGACAAGCCCGACGCCACTCGACAC
>MEKU01000042.1:6171-10485 GCA_001767195.1 Acidobacteria bacterium RIFCSPLOWO2_02_FULL_67_21 | reverse complement strand
TCCCGCCCCGGAACCGGCGCCCGCGCCCGCCCCGGCACCCGCGCCCAGCGGTCCGGGCGCGCTCTCGATCACGATCACTCCGAATCCGGTGCCCTGGAGCGATGAGCCGGTCTCGGGCTGCTCGCTGCCCAACACGTGGCGGTACGACCAGATCCTGAAGAACACCGGCGGCAGCCGCATCACCATCAGCGACCGCGCCGATTCCTTCGACGGCGTCCAGGTCAGCACGCGGAGCGGTCTCGGGATCGTGCTCGATCCGGGTGCCGAGCATTCGATCCGCACCCAGTGGTGCAGCGCGAACTCCACCGAGCATCGGGCGCAAACGACCTTTTCCGGGTCGGACGCCGGCGGCGCGCGCATCAACGTCGCCGGTCCGGTTGTGCGGTTGATGGCGCGATAAACGGCCGTGGCACCGCGCTTGCTCAGCTACACGGCATGAACGGCGCGGTGCCTCGCGGCCCGGAGATCAGCGTATGTGCGCGATAGCGGGGATCGTTGCGTCGGCGCCGCTCGCTCCCGACGCACAGCGCCGCGCGGCCGACATGCGCGACGTGATGACGCACCGAGGCCCCGACGGCGCGGGCCTCCGGGCCGATTCCCACGCCATCCTCGCCCATCGGCGTCTCAGCATCATCGACCTCGCCGGTGGCCACCAGCCGCTCTCGAACGAAGACGGCTCGGTGTGGGTCTCCTTCAACGGCGAGATCTACAACCATCGCGACATTCGCGCGGATCTCGAGCTCCGCGGCCACCGCTACCGCACGCGCTCCGACACGGAGACGATCGTCCACGCGTACGAAGAATGGGGCGACGAGTGCGTGCACCGGTTTCGCGGAATGTTTGCGTTTGCGATCTGGGACGCGCCGCGGCGCCGGCTGCTGCTCGTCCGCGATCGGCTCGGCGTCAAGCCGCTCTACTGGGCCCGCGCGGGCGACACGCTGCTCTTTGCGTCCGAGATCAAGGGCATCCTCGCCAGCGGCCTGATCGAGCCGCGCGCCAACGAGGCGGCCGTCCCCGAGCTGCTCGCCATGCGCTACACCTCGGGCGACGCGACCCTCTTCCACGGCGTCCGGAAGCTGCTGCCGGGCCACCGCCTCATCTTCGAAGACGGACGGGCTCGGGTCGAGCAGTACTGGGATCTGCCGCTCGACGGCCCCGACCCGGACCTGGAACGCCTGAACGACGACGCGCTCGTGGAGCGTTTCCGCGCGCTGCTGCAGGAGTCGGTGCGCCTGCGGCTGATGTCCGATGTGCCGCTCGGCGCGTTCCTCTCGGGCGGCATCGACAGCGCGGTCGTCACCTCGCTCATGGCGCGCGAGATGAACCGCCCGGTCGAGACGTTCTCGGTCGCCTTCGCGGACCGGCAGTTCAGCGAGTTGACGTACGCGCGGCAGGCGGCCCGCGCGGTCGGCGCGGCCGCGCGCGAGGTGGTCATCGACGACAAGGACTTCTTCGGGGCGCTGCCGCGCCTCGTGTGGCACGAGGACGAGCCGATTGCGCACCCGTCGAGCGTGCCGCTGCACTTCGTGTCCGCGCTCGCGCGGGAGCACGTGAAGGTGGTGCTCACCGGCGAAGGCAGCGACGAGCTGCTGGCCGGCTACGGCAAGTATCCGCGCACGCTCGCCAACTGGTCCGCCGGCGGCGTGTACGAGCGCCTGGTCCCCGGCGGCATCCGCTCGGCGGTCGCCGCCTCCGTCCTGCCGCGCGTGCCGGGGCGCCTCGGCCGCATCGCGCGACGCTCCTTTCTCGCCGTGCCACGCACGCCGGGCGACATGTATCTCGACAACTTCGCCGGGATGCCGCTGCGCGTGCAGCGCGCGCTGCTGCAGCCGTCGTTCACCCGGGAGGCGGATCCGTACGCCGACTCCCTGCGCTTCTTCAACCGCCTGAACGGCCACAGCAGCCTGCTCGACCGCATGCTGTACACGGACATGAAGACGTATCTCGTCGAGCTGCTCATGAAGCAGGATCAGATGAGCATGTCGACGTCGATCGAGAGCCGCGTGCCGTTCCTCGACCATGTCCTCGTGGAGTTCGCTGCGCGCCTGCCCCATCGTCTGAAGCTGAATGGCCTGACAACCAAGCGCATCCTGCGGAAGGCGGCCGCCGGCCTCGTCCCGGCGGCGATCCTGACCCGCCGGAAGATGGGATTTCCGGTTCCGTTTGCCGGCTGGGTCGGCGGGCGATGGAACGGGATGGCGCGCGAGGTGCTGCTCGATCGGCGCACGACGGAGCGGGGCGTCATCGACGGCGCGGCGGTCGCGCGCCTGCTCGACGACCACCGGGCGGGACGATGCGCCGGCGGCGACGCCATCTGGGCGCTGTTGAATCTCGAGCTCTGGTATCGCACGTTCATCGATCGGGATGGAGTGCAAACGCTGCCGGCCGCGGGGCCGCTCGACGCGGCGGCATGAGGGCGGGGACATGAAGGTTTCAGTATTCGGGCTCGGATACGTCGGCAGCGTCTCGGCGGCGTCGTTCGCGGCCGACGGCCATCAGGTGATTGGCGTCGACGTGAACGAGGACAAGGTGCGCGCCATCAGCGAAGGGCGCAGCCCGATCGTGGAGCCCGGACTGCCGGAGCTCCTCCAGGAGGTCACCGGCACGGGCCGGCTGCGCGCGACCACAGACGTGAGGGACGCCGTGCACGGCAGCGACCTCTCGGTGATCTGCGTCGGAACGCCGAGCCGGCGCAACGGAAGCCTCGATCTGACCTATCTCGAACGCGTGTGCAGCCAGATCGGCGAGGCGATCCGAGACAAGTCGACCTACCACGTGGTCGTCATCCGGAGCACGGTGCTGCCCGGGACGACTCACGGCTGCGTCATTCCGGCGCTCGAGACGGCGTCGGGCAAGCGGTACGGCGAAGGGTTCGGCGTGTCGTTCAACCCCGAGTTCCTGCGGGAAGGGACCGCGCTGAAGGACTTCCGCGAGCCCGCGCTGACGCTGATCGGCCACAACCATGCCGTCGATGCGGCGCCGACCATGCAGCTCTACGAGCATATCGCCGCCCCCCTGCACAGCACGAGCATCCGGGTGGCCGAGATGGTGAAGTACGCCAGCAATGCCTGGCACGCGGTGAAGGTGGTCTTCGCCAACGAGATCGGCAATCTCTGCAAACGCGTGGACGTTGACAGCCACGCTGTGATGGACATCTTCTGCAAGGACGCGAAGCTGAACCTCTCGCCCTATTACCTGCGGCCCGGGTTCGCGTTCGGTGGATCGTGCCTGCCGAAAGATCTTCGCGCGCTCCAGTACCGCGCCAGGGAGGTCGACCTCGAACTTCCGCTGCTCGGCGCCGTGCTCGACAGCAACCGCCGGCAGGTGCAGCACGCCATCGACCGCGTCGAGGAGAGCGGCCGCAGGCGCGTGGGCCTGCTCGGGTTCAGCTTCAAGGCGGGCACCGACGACCTGCGCGAGTCGCCGATGGTGATCCTGGCCGAGGCGCTGCTCGGCAAGGGCTACGAGCTCTGCATCTTCGACCGGAACGTCTCACTGGCGCGCCTGGTGGGCGCCAACAAGCAGTACATCGAGGAGCAGATCCCGCATCTCTCGCGGCATCTGTGCGAGTCGATCGAGGAGGTCATCGACCGCTCCGACGTCATCGTGATCGGGAACGCCTCGCCCGAGTTCGGCACGGCGATCACGCGCTGCCGGCCGGATCAGCTCGTGATCGACCTGGTGCGCGTGCCGATCGACTTCGCGGCCCTTCGCGCGCAGTACGACGGGATCTGTTGGTAGTTGGAACAATGCCCAATGCACAAATGCCCAATGCCTAAGTTCGGTCATTGGGCATTGAGCCTTGCGCATTAGGCATTGATCGTGGTTGACGCGTGGGGCGTGGCCGTGCTGGCCGCCCTCGATTCGTCGCTGGTGTTCTTTATGCCGTTCGGTGTCGATGCGCTGGTGATTTACCTGGCGGCCCGCGACGAGGCCCTCTTCTGGCTCTATCCGCTGCTGGCGACCGCGGGATCGCTGGCCGGGGCCGCCGTCACCTGACGCCCCTCGTGCTGACCTGCGGCGCGCTCCAGGTCGACGCGTCCTGGTTTCTGCCGGCGTTCGGCCTGATGCGGCTGATCCGCTTCAGCGCGGGGGCGCTTCTCGGACACCTGTACGGACCGAGCATCCTCCGCTTCCTCGAAGGCGACACCGCCCGACTCATCGTCCTCGGCTTCGTCTCAGTGGCCGTGGTGGGAACGCTGGTGTCAGCGGCGCTGCTGTGGCGCCATGCCCACGCGCGACCGGCTCGCGCGATCTGAACGTCAGGCCGCCACCGATCACAGAGAAGTCGTAGAGGCCGGGCTTCAGCCCGGC
>MEKU01000042.1:907-6156 GCA_001767195.1 Acidobacteria bacterium RIFCSPLOWO2_02_FULL_67_21 | reverse complement strand
GCCGCTACAATGAAATGAACATCACGTCTGTCTATCGGACAGTTCGCCAGTTCTGCGTACGGGCGTACTCGCGCGCAAAGCAGGCCTCGGCGCGCGCCTCCGCCTCACGCTGCGCCGCCGCCGAAATCGCCAGGCGCAGCTCCGCGTCGGTGGGACATCGCAGTGCCCCGCCCGCGGCCTCTCCGCGCCGCGGCTGTTCGCGCGCGAAATAGCGTGCCGCGCCGGTGCGCGTCCAGAGCGGCCGATCGCGCAGCGGCTCGGCGACCAGCAGCTCCGCCACCGCGATCCGCAGCGTCGTCTCGAGACCGTCCCGCTGGTCCAGCAACGCCGCCGGAACGAGATCGATCGACGTCCGGTCCGAGACGCTGCTCACCCACCACGGGCGGCCGGTGGCCACACGAAAGCTCTCGATGGAGTCGTGCAGCCGTACCGAGATCGGCGCGACCGAGATGCCGAGCGTCCTGGAGAGGTCCTGGTGCGCCCGCAGCGTCAACCGCTCGACGTCGGGCGCACTGATCGATGACCGATCGGGAACCTGCACTGCGATCCCGCGCGACGCCGTCGGCCGGACCGGCGGGGGTGCGGCCGGTGCTGCCGGTGCGGCCGCGACCGGCGCCGCGGCCATGCGGGACCCGTTCGGCACCGGGAGACGATCCAGACGGGCCAGATCGAGACCGGGATAGTACTGAGCGAGAATCGCCTCCATCCGCTCGCCCCGCGCCGCGCGCCGGCCGGCCCCGATGACGCACATCCCGACGCCGTGCCCGTAGCCGCGACCGGTGAACCGGACGGCGGCGCCGTGCTGTTCGACGGAAAAAGCCGTGCTTCGCAGCTGCGTCGGGCCGACGATGCCGCGGAACTGCTCGCCTGCAATGACGTCCGGCACCAGGCCCGTCAGCTCCAGGCGGGCGACGCGCCCCGACGCGTTGCGCTGGCCTACCCGCACCGCACGCAGACGCCCCTCGAAGCCCTGACGCCGCAGCGCCCGCTCAAGCTCCGCGACGGGCACGTCGACGGTCCAGGCCGGATCATCCTCGTGCACCCCGTCCGGGGCGACCCTCAGGTACGGATAGTCGACCCCGGGCCAGACCTCGCCGGCGCGCTCCGAATAGCCGCCGCACGAGGCCGAATAGAACAGCTCGGCGGGCGTGCCCTGGTACAGGAGCAGACGGCCGGCGGTCTCGAACGCGGCGCGGCGGGAGGCGGGCGTGGCGGCGCGCGGCACCTGGCAGTGCGTGCTGTCGCAGAGGTCGAAGCCGTCGCGGCCGTGCCGCCCGGCGTTGGCCACCGCATACGTCCTGATGGCCACCGCCAGCGCCTGCTGCGCCGCGTCGGAGGCGCGCGGCTCGCCTTCGCCTGCCAGTACCCGCGCGACGTAGACCTCCAGCGGCAGCGGTGCGATCCGGCCGTTGCCGTTCGCGGGCCCCACGCGCACGACGCGGCCACCGCCGGCCTGCTCGAGCTGCGCATCGGTGACCTCAGCCTGTGGGGAGACTGGAACCACGAAGGACACGAAGAAGCACACGAAGATCCCCAAAACGGTTCGTGACCTTCGGGGCCTTCGTGGTCTTCGTGGTGTGGTCATAATCGGCGCGTACACCCGGGCCGGCACCGGCACGGCATCACGTGCTCGCCGTCGGTGAAGTAGTCGTAGGTCAGCTCCTCGCCCGGCCGGATGTGGCGCGAGGCCCGGATCCAGATCGTGGTCCCGACCACCTCCGTATAGCAGTTGGGCGTGCACGAGTGGTTGACGAAGCGGCCGATGTTGCCCCCCACATTCGCGTCTCGCACCCAGCGCCGGTTCACCGTGAAGCACCAGATCTGGCCACGCGCGAGGTAGCGTGTCTCGCGCTTCAGGCTCTCCTTGTGGTCGATCAATTCGCCGGCGTACTCGACAATCCGCTTGTTCTTGTTGATCGGCTCGAGCGCAAACACGCCCCAGCCATGGAGCTTCGATCGCCGCCGCGCGATCCGCGGCAGCAGAAGGTTCCGACGCATGCGGACCACAGGATAACAGGTAGGTAGGTCATAATGATCCCGGCATGAACAAGACGGCGGTCCAGTCGCGGGAAGTCATCCAGGCGTGGGGACGGATCCTGGCCGGCTATCGCCCCAATCTGTCGATCGAGATCACCAAGGAGTGTCCGCTGCGCTGTCCGGGGTGCTACGCCTACGGCGACGGGCATCTCGGCGGCGACGTCACGCTTCGGGGCCTGACCGATTACAAGGACGACGAGCTCGTCGACCGCTTCATGGCCCTCATCGACCGCCATCGTCCGCTGCACGTCTCGATCGTCGGCGGCGAGCCGCTGGTGCGATACCGCGAGCTCGACGTGATTCTGCCCCGCCTGGCCGAGCGCGGCATCCATACGCAGCTGGTCACGAGCGCCGTGCGGCCGATTCCGCTGGAATGGGCATCGATCCCCCGGCTCCAGGTGGTGGTCTCGATCGACGGCCTTCAGCCCGAACACGACGCGCGCCGCATTCCGGCCACCTACGATCGGATCCACAAGCACATCGCGGGGCACCAGATCACGGTCCATTGCACGATCACGAGCCAGCAGGTGCGACGGGACGGCTACATCGAGGAATTTCTCCGGACGTGGCAGGAGAACTCCCATACCCGTCTGATCTGGATGAGCCTGTACACGCCGCAGCGGGGAGAAATCTCGGCCGAGCGGCTGTCGGCCGCCGATCGCGCACGCGTGATCGCCGACCTCCGCCGCCTCCGGCATGCGTTCTCGAAGCTGCAGCTGCTCGACGGGATGCTGAACGTGTACGCGCGGCCGCCGGAATCACCGGACGACTGCATCTTCGCGCAGACGACGTCGTGCGTCTCCTCCGATCTGGAGCGGCGCATCACGCCCTGTCAGTTCGGCGGTGACCCCGACTGCTCCAACTGCGGCTGCATTGCGTCGGCGGGCCTCGAAGCCATCGGCCGGCACCGGCTTGCCGGGGGCCTTCCGGTCGGACGGATCTTCTATGCGTCGTTGCAGGTCGGACGAACGGTCGCCCGGCTCCGTCCCTCCGCGGCGGCCCTTTCATAGAACATCGCGCTATTCTGGCTCCCCACGAAGACCGCGTCGCCGTCGCGGACCATCGCGCGGACGTGGAGGCGCAGGCCCGATGTCCTTGAGATCGAGCCGGAAGATGATGAAATCGAGGTATTTCTGGGCGCGGTGAATCGCCCCGAGGAGCGGGGCGAGCCCGTCGGCAGGCTGCACAATCAGGTCCAATCCGGTCCACCTCCCCCCGCGATTCCAGCAATAAGCTGGCCGAGGCCGGCCCCGAAACGCCCATTGGCACAGAGTCGTATTACATGCCAAGATCGGCAGGCGTACACGGCTTCCGGAGCATGCTCCATCACGCGAGGAACACACCTATGCGAAATGGCTCACTGATATTCCTTGGTGCGGCAGCCACCCTGGCTTCGGTTCTCTCCGTCGATGTGCATGGCCAGCGCGGCGGCCAGCCGGCGCCGCTGCCGGACGGCCCGGGCAAGGAGCTGGTGTCGACCGCCTGCAGCCGGTGCCACGGCCTCAATATCATCGCGAACTCCTGGGGATACACCCGCGAGGGGTGGGTTCACGTGTTCAGCTCGATGGTGGCGCTCCCCAGGGAGGAGTCCGACACCATCGCCGACTACCTGGCGACGCACTTCCCCGAGAAGCCGGGCACGCAGAAGGCGGTCCTCATTTCCGGGCCCACGAAGGTCAACTTCAAGGAATGGGTCGCTCCATCGCTCGGTTCGCGGCCGCACGATCCGCTGGCCGCGTCCGACGGCTCCTTCTGGTGGACCGGGATGTACGCCAATGTGCTCGGGCGGGTGGATCCGAAGACCGGCGCGCTGAAGGAATATCCGCTCAAGACGCCGCGCTCGGGGCCCCACGGCCTCGTGGAAGACAAGGCGGGCAACATCTGGTTCACGGCGAACCAGAGCCGCTACATGGGCAAGCTGGACCCGAAGACCGGCACGGTCACTGAGTACCCGCTGCCCGACCCGAACGCCCGCGGCCCGCACACCCCGATCATCGACCAGCGCGGCATGGTCTGGTTCACCATGCAGTCAGGCCACGTCGGGCGCGTCGATCCGGCGACCGGCGACGTGAAGATCGCCAAGACGCCAAGCGATAATACCTATCCGTACGGGATTCAGGTGAACTCGAAGGGCGTGCCCTGGTACGTCGACTTCCGCGGCAACCGGCTTGGCAGCATCGACCCGGTGACCATGGAGATCAAGGAGTACACGCTTCCGGATGCGGCGGCCCGGCCGCGGCGCCTTGCGCTGACGCCCGACGATGTCGTCTGGTATGCGGACTACGCCCGGGGCTATCTGGGCCGGTTCGACCCGAACACGGGTCAGGTGAAGGAATGGGCCTCGCCCGGCGGCAAGGCTTCAAGGCCGTACGGCATTGCGGCGGTGGGGCCGGTGCTCTGGTACAGCGAATCGGGCGTCAAGCCGAACACGCTCGTCCGCTTCGACTCGAAGACGGAGAAGTTCCAGACCTGGAGCATCCCGGCCGGCGGGGGCGTCGTCCGCAACATGATGGCCACCCGTGACGGCAACCTCGTGCTCGCGGAGAGCGCGCTGAACCGCGTCACGCTGGTGACGGTGTCGAACTGAACGCATGCACGGGCCACAGAGACACAGAGGCACAGAGGTTCTCGATCCAGTTTTCTCTGTGTCTCTGTGACTCTGTGGCTTGTGAGAGTGACAACCGCTACAGATCGTTCCCCGAATACGACGCGTTGAACGACTTGTTGCACAGCGGGAAATCGGGAACGATGTTGCCGTCGAGGGCGCGCGCGAGCGCCGGCCAGTTGAAGAACGACGGATCGACGATCTTGACGCGGTGCAGCATGCCAGCCGCGTCGGCCATCACCATATGGACCAACCGGCCGCGCCACGCTTCCACCACGCCGAACGCCGCCGTAAACGACGGCAGCGCGCCCAGGCTGACCTTGTCTGGCGACGCACTCAGATCTGAAAGTGACGCAGCAATAATCGGCACCGCCTGGCGAACTTCCCGCACGCGGACCTCCATGCGTGCCTGCACGTCTCCGGCGCCCTCCACCACGGGCATCACGTCGAGCCGCTCGTAGCCCGCAAACGGCAGATCGCGACGCACATCGTGCGGGCGATTGCACGCGCGCGCGACATAGCCCACGACGCCGAAATCCCGAGCGACGTCGGACGGCAGCCGCCCCGTCCCCTCCAGACGATCCGCAACAAGCGTATTGTCGCGGCA
>MEKU01000042.1:0-886 GCA_001767195.1 Acidobacteria bacterium RIFCSPLOWO2_02_FULL_67_21 | reverse complement strand
ATCGCGGACGATGCGCTCAAGTTCCTCAACGAGGCCGCCGTCGAGCGTGCCCAGGCCAACCACACCGCCCGGGATCACAACGCCTCGGAGGAGCCGATGTCCGGCGATTGCCTTGTTCAGGCGAAGCAGGCGCTCGCGCAGCCGCAGGCAGTGCGCCTGGCCGACCGGAAAGCCGGTGTCCCCGATGATGGCGCCGACGTCGGTCACGTGGTTATAGAGACGCTCCAGCTCCAGCAGCACCGTGCGAAGCGCCTTCGCGCGCCTGGACACCTCCACCCCGGCCAGGGCCTCCACGGCCTGGCAGAAGGCGACGGCATGGCCCACGCTGGTGTCGCCGGACACGCGCTCCGCGAGCTCGACGGCCTCGTCCGGCCGGCGCCCGACGAACAGCCGCTCGGTCCCCTTGTGCGTGAAGTACAAACGGGCCCGCATCTTGAGAATCGTTTCGCCAAGCACGTTGAACCGGAAATGACCGGGCTCGATGACGCCGGCGTGAACCGGCCCCACGGGAATCTCATAGACGCCGTCCCCTGACACGGCCGTGAACGGAAAGGGACGCCCGTCATCTTCGAATGCCGGGACCACCGCGTCGTGGCGCAACGGATGGAAGGTCTCAGGCCAGAAGCCGTGCCGGACGAGCGGACGCGGATCGGGGTGTCCCGCCGGCTCGATGCCCAGCAGATCCCGCATCTCGCGCTCGAACCGCGATGCCGGGAACGACAGCGCCGCGAGACTCGGCACGACCGGCGTGTCGCGCGACAGGCGCACGGCCGCGTGCACCAGCTCCCACTGGTCGGGCTTTGGGCTTTGGGCTTTGGGCTTTGGGATTTGCGAACCGGTTACACCGATCAGGTAATGCGCGTAGATGGCGTCGGATTGCGGGCGA
>MEKU01000041.1:39683-63228 GCA_001767195.1 Acidobacteria bacterium RIFCSPLOWO2_02_FULL_67_21 | reverse complement strand
TCGACGTATGCCGGCCGGCCGTGCGTCTTCGTCCGTCTCACGGCGTGCGATCTTCGCTGCACGTGGTGCGATACGCCGTATGCCTTCCATGAGGGCCGCAAACGGTCGGTAGACGACGTGGTCGCTGAGGTCAGCCGGTTCGAGTGCCCGCTGGTCGAGGTCACCGGCGGCGAGCCGCTTCTGCAGGAAGACGTGTACCCGTTGATGCGGTCGCTGCTCGATCGTGGCCGGACCGTTCTGCTCGAGACCGGAGGCCACCGCAGCACCGCGCAGGTGCCGGAAGGCGTCGTCACGATCCTCGACATCAAGTGTCCGGGCAGCGGTGAATCGCACCACAACGACTGGACGAACCTCGATCGGATCCGCCCGCATGACGAGATCAAGTTCGTGATCAAAGACAGGGCAGACTACGAGTTCGCCCGCGGTGTGACGGGCCGCTGCCGCCTGGCGGAGCGCGCCGCGGCCGTGCATCTGTCACCGGTGCACGGCGTGCTCGATCCACGGCAACTGTCCGAGTGGGTGATGGCCGACCGGCTGCCGGTGCGCGTGCAGCTTCAGCTGCACAAGTACATCTGGGACCCTGACACACGGGGTGTGTAGAGTGCCTGAAGTGCCTAGAGGCCGCAACGCGGTCGTCCTGCTGAGCGGCGGGCTGGACTCCTACACCGCCGCCGCGATGGCTCGCGCCGACGGATACCGGCTGTTCGCCCTCACCATCGAGTACGGCCAGCGTCACGCGCGCGAAGTGGAGGCTGCACGCAAAGTAGCCGCGGCCCTCGGCGTTGTGCAACATATCGAGCTGGCCGTCGATCTGGCGCGATTTGGCGGCTCCTCGCTCACGACCACCGCGCCGGTGCCCAAGGACCGGCCGCTCGACGCGGCGGATATCCCGTCCACCTACGTCCCTGCGCGCAACACGGTCTTCCTGGCGCTTGCGCTCGCCTGGGCGGAGACGCTGCAGGCGGCAGACATCTTTCTCGGCGTGAACGTGCTCGATTACTCTGGTTATCCAGACTGTCGTCCAGAGTTCATTGAAGCGTTCGAACGGCTGGCCGCGCTGGCAACCGCCCGGGGAGTCGGCGGCGGCGCGTTCCGGGTGCATGCGCCGCTGCTGAAGATGACCAAGGCGGAGATCATCCGGGCCGGCGTGGCCCTGGGCCTCGATTACAGCCTGACGCACAGCTGCTACGATCCCGACCCGGCCGGCCGTCCCTGTCATCGGTGCGACAGCTGCCGGATTCGAGCCGCCGGGTTTGCACACGCAGGTATCGAAGACCCGCTCCTCCGCCGATAACCTGTCTGAATCCCTGTTAACATTCGGCTCGCTTTTTTCCCATGGTGAAGATCGGATCCCGGTCGCTTCAGCGACAGCTGTTTGTCGCAATCCTGCTGCTGATCGTGCCGATTCTCCTGGCTGCGGCGTGGCTCGGCACCGAGGAGTTCCGCGAGACCGTCGAGGAGCTGACTCAGCAGACCGAAGTGACGGCATCGCGGACGGCGGCACTCGTGCAGCGCGAGCTGTCGGGCTTCGAGCGGATGGTCGGCAACCTGTCGGTCATCCCCGTGGTGCGGGAGCTCGATGGCGCCGCCGTCCAGCCACTTCTCAGCAATCAGACGCGGCAGAACCCCGCGCTGCTGGATCTCGCCCTCCTGGATCCCGGCGGCCGTCTCGTGGCGCGCAGCCCCTCCACTCTCGAGAAGCTCGGCGGCTGGTCCGACATCGCATCCCAGGTGATGCAGAAGCGCGCGCGAGTCGTGTCGCCGCTCCGGCACGATCGCGCGGGTTTGGCCTTCGTGACGATTGCGCATCCCATCAATGACGAGGCCGGCACGATCACCGGCGTCATGGCGTATCACGTCAACCCACAACTGCTGCAGGACGCCGTCAACCAGGCGATGCTGCCCGAAGGATCCGTTGTGGTGTTGAGCGATATGCGAGGCGAGGTGCTGGCGCGAAGCCCGGGCGATTTCGACGGGCGGCTCGTGGCGGCCAGCGGGTTGGCCGACGGCGCCGGCCCTCCGCGGCAGCACGACGGCGCCGACGGCGTCAGACGCGTCATCGCGCACGCGCCGGTCGAGGGAGGCGCATGGGTCATCACGGTCGGCATTCCGATCGCGGTGGCGTTCGATCGCACGATGACGCTGTGGCTGCGCACCGTGCCCGCGCTTGCCGTGGTCCTCGTGGGCTGGGTGATCGTGGCGGTCGTCTACTCGCGGCGGCTGACCGGCTCGCTTGTCCACCTCGAGACGGCCGCGCAGAGGATCGCCTCCGGCGATTTCAGTCCGATCGAGCGCCGCACCATGCCGACGCGTGAGTTTGCCGAGTTGCAGAGCGGCTTCGAGGCGATGCTGCGCCGCTTCAATGAGGCGCGGGCGGCACTCGATGCGCAGATGGCCGAGGAGCGCCGCATGCGGCAGGAGGTCGAGTCGCTCCAGCGGCAGGTCATCCGCCAGGAGCGTCTGGCCGCCGTCGGTCAGCTCGTGTCGGGTGTCGCGCACGAGATCAACAACCCGCTGCAGGCGATACTCGGGTTCGCCGAGCTGCTCCAGATGCAGGGCGAGCTTCCGGAATCGGTCAAGAGCGACCTCCTGCTGATCCAGAAGGAGAGCGCACGCGCCTGCGGCATCATCCGGAACCTGGCGATGTTTGCGCGCCAGCAGACCGGAGAGGCGGAACCCGTCCACCTCGGCGACGTGATCAGGTCGGTCGCGGAGCTGCGGCAGCGCCGCCTCGAGTCCGAGAACATCGAGCTGCGAATCGAGGACGACTCGACGCGCCACGTCTCGGCCGTTCTCGCCGAGCTGCAACAGGTGGTCCTCAACTTCGTCGTGAACGCCGAGCAGGCGATCGTCCTTTCGGGACGGCAGCCCGGCTGCATCACGATCCGGACGCAGGACCGCGGCGACCGCATCCTTCTCGAAGTTGAAGACACCGGGCCGGGCGTCGCGCCGGAGCACGAGGCCCGGCTCTTCCAGCCGTTCTTCACCACCAAGGCCGTCGGGCAGGGCACCGGGCTCGGGCTGTCCGTCAGCTACGGCATCATCGATTCGCTCGGGGGCCGGATCGGGTATCGCAACGGCGCCGCCGGCGGAGCGATCTTCTACTTCGAGCTCCCCGCCGCCGCCTGAAGCGTATAAACGTGCACGGGCCACAGAGACACAGAGCCACAGAGGTTTTGAGCCAATTCTTCTCTATGTCTCTGTGACTCTGTGGCGACGTGGAAGTGAAAGCCGTCATCTTCTGAATTCCGCCAGCCGCACGACGATGCGATCGACGGCCTCGACCGCCGCTCGGCCGGATCCCTCGAAGCCGTCGGCCATGATCGCGAAGGCCAGCCTTTCCCCGTCCCTCGTCTGCACGTAGCCGGCCAGCGTTCTGATGTTCGACATCGTGCCCGTCTTGGCGCGGACGTTGTCCGCTGCCGGCGGGCCCTTCATGCGCTCGGCGAGCGTGCCCTCGCGGCCGGCCGCCGGCAGGGCGGTCAGCCACGGCGAGCGGCCCGAGGGGTCGTGCATCCGGCGGAGAATCGACACGAACACCTCGGGCGACACCGCGTTGCGGCGCGACAGGCCCGACCCGTCGACGACTTGCCAGGCATCGTCCGGGATCCCCCAGCCCGCCATGCGGCCCCGGAGCCCGGCGAGGGCCGCATCGTTGGTCGGAAACGCCCCTGGAGGCGTATTGAGCCGTAACACGGCCTCACCGTACAGATTGATGCTGTCGGCAAGCATCGGCCGCGCAAGCTCCGCCAGCGTCGCCGACCGGTGTGTGTAGAGCACGGTCGCGCTCGCCGGCGAGGGCCGCGGCGTCACATCGTCAATGTCGAACGCGTCCCCCACAACCTCGATCCCCCGCTCCAGCAGCGTGTGGCGCAGCACGGCCGCGAACCAGAGCGTCGGATTGCCCACTGACACCTGCAGCCGCACAGGAGCGGCGCCCTGTGGAATCGAGCCGGCAATCGTCAGGAACGTCTCGCCCGGCCGCTGCTCCGGCCAGAGCAGCGCCGCCGAGCCCGGCGCGCCCGTACCGGACCGGTTCATGAGGGGGCGCTTCCCCGCATGCGGCTCCACGCTCAGCGTGGTCGGATCGCCGGCGGATTGGCCGGGGGTGACCGTGACCTCCATGCGGTTTTCGGCGAGATTGAGAGCCCCGAAGAGCGCTCCGGTGGAGTAGCCGAGGTCGTCCCAGGCCCATGCGAGCTGCGGGCGCGGCTCTTCCAGCCCGTCATCGTCGCCGATGATGCGGCCGCCGATGCGCCTCACCCCGGCCGCCATGAGCGCATCGGCCCATGCCGTGAGGTCCGCACCGCCGCGCCCCGCGATCGACGGATCGCCGGAGCCGACGGCAAGGAGATCGCCCATCAGGACGCCGTCAACCGTGGGCCCCGTGGCTCGAAGCGTCGTCTCGTACCGGAACTCCCATCCCACAGCGTCCGACGCGGAGGCAAGGCTCACGAGCTTGACGATGGAGGCCGGCACGAGCAGCGTGCCCGGGTTCAGCTCGAAGAGGCGCTCGTCACGATCGAGCGAGTGCACGACGATGCCCCAGGCGGCGCGTCTGACGCCGGGCACGGCGATCGCGGATCGGATGTCGGCCTGGAGCTGGCGGAGGGAATCGAGAGGAGCGGGGGTAACGGAGGGGCGGGCCCTGGCGCATGCTCCGAGGCCGGCGGTCAAGAGACAAAGGGCGACGACCCTGGCCCTTTGCCCTTTGCCCTTTGCCCTGCATATCACTTCAGCTCGTCCACCGCCTTGATCGCATCGTCGGCAGCCGAGGCGAGCACGACGGCGCTCCCGGGCTCATCGGCGCGGCTCGCGTACACGACACTTGCTGCGCGACCGAACGACACCGTCTCGGTCTTGTCCTCGTCGAACCTCACCGTGACGGTGACGGTCGGTGTCTTCAGCGACGGGTGGACGGCGGCCTCGAACGACTCGGCGCGCACGTTCGACAGCTTCGTCAGCGCGTCTTCGATCTTCGCGGTGTCGGCGGCCTGGCCCGCCGGCGTCCGCCATGTCTCCTTGCCGTCGACCTCGGCCTTCTCGTACTCCACCGTGCCAGTGCCACGGCGGATCTCGAGCCGTCTGGCGCTGAACGACCTCGAGTCGAAGAGGTCCTTGCGGCGAAGATCCGTCACGTCCTTCCCGACCTCGAGAGGGAGTGCCTCCTCGACGGTGAACACCACCGGACGGGACGCGTCCCGGGCGTAGTAGCCGCCGCCGTCCGCGGCCCGGCCGAAGACGAGGGTGGCGCGGGAGCTGCCGCTGATCACGGTGGCGGTCAGTGGAGGCCGCTCGAACCCGTACGGCCCGCCTTCGCCCGTCTCCGACACGACTTTCTGCATGTCCGTGGACGTGAGGCGCGTGAGCACTCCCTCCACGGCTCCATAGTCGGCGCGGACCGCGACAGGCTTCCCGATCCGCCAGTCGCTGCCGTTTCTGACGAGCTCGACCGTGGCGGCGCCCTTCGAGATCTCGATCCCCGTCACCGTCTCGCGATCGACCTCCAGCACCGACTTGTCCCGCAGATCGAACGGCGTCTTGTTGAAGATGGATTCGATGAAGGAGGAGACCAGGAAGACCTGATTCCGATCCGCGCGCTTTGCGTAGAGGTCGCCCCCCGTCGGCGTCTTGTCGCCGATGAGCAGGTGCTGGAGCTCCTTCTGATCGCGCAGTCGGAACCCGATATCGATGCGGGCCGGGTTGAGCCCGTATTGGGCCAGGTCGGAGGGGTTTTCCTCCACGACACGCTGCATTTCGAGCGACTGGAGGTTGGTGGCCAGCGTGTCGACCGCGCCGCTGTCCGCGCTCGCCTTGACGGGCTCGGCAAGCTGCCAGCTCTGGCCGGCGCGCTGCAGGCGCGCGGCCTCGCCGCCGGCCGCCCGGATCTCCAGCTCCTCGATCTGGTCCGCGGTGATCGTGCCGAACGCCCTGGGCTTGGCGTCCGCATCGGCGCCTTCCTGTCGGGAGTCCACGAAGTAGATGTACCCGACGAGGCCGCCCAGGACGACGAGAAGCAGGATGGTGGATGTGAGCCCGCGCATATCAGTGGACCGCTCCGCCCTACCGCCGCCGCCACCAGGTGTACACCCCGGTGGCGAAGACAAACGCCGGCAAAATCAGAATGGACGTCAGGAACACCATCGTCTGCTGGCGCTGCGTCATCGTGACCCGGCGGTCCTCAGGCTCTTTCGGCCTGATGGCGATCAGGTTCTCCTGCTGCGCCAGCCAGTTGATCGAGTTGGCGAAGAAGTCGAGGTTTCCCGGCACGCCGCCGTACGCGTTGGTCGCGAAGTCGGAGTCGCCGAACACGACGACGCGGGTCTCCGGCCGCGGCGGCTGTCCCGGCTCGGGAGGCTCGGCAGCGGCCGCATCGGCCGACGCCGCTACGGCGACGCCGACCGACAGAGGCCCGGGCGTGTCGCCGGTCTTCTCGTCCATCGACACGCCGGCCGCCAACGACGCGAAATTCGACTCCGCCCAGCTCGCGCGGCTGGTCTCGACGATCGCCTGCGCGGTGCGGCCGCCGGCGCCACCCGCAATCGGCTCGATCGTGCGCGCGACCGGGTAGATGGTCAGCGTATCGAACCGCTCGGTGATGGCGTGGGACGGATAGCTCGCCGCCACCGCGATGCTCGGTTCGCTCGTGGCGCCGCTGACGTCGACGACCACGTTGTTGCCGAGCGTGATGGCCCACTCGCGAAGCAGCGCCTCGAGGTTCGGCAGCTGGGCCGGCGGCTGCCCGCCGACGGACGGATCGACGAGCACCATGAGCTTGCCGTTCCTGCCCAGGTACCGCCGCAGCGCGTCGAGCTCCTGGGGAAGCAGATCGCTCGTCGGCCCCGCAATCACGAGCACCGTCCCGTCCTCCGGCACGTCCTTCTGCTGGGCGAGGACGAGGCGCTCGACGACGTAGTTGTCGCGCCGCAGCATGCCGGTCAGCGCGTTGTAGCCGTCGCGCTCGGCCCGATCGGGATCCTTCTCGCCGTGGCCTTGGACGAAGTACACCTTGCGCTCCCGGTCGGAGAGCACCTTGATGACGGCGTTCGTCAGGTCCTGTTCCGTGTCGGTGGTGACGCGCTCGCGGCGACCCATGTATTCCACGACGACCGTCCCGTACGACTGGACCTCGTACTCCTTGGCGACCACGGGACGCGTGTCGGGGTCGATGTACTCGGCCGCCACCTGGCCGGAGTGGTAGGCGTACTCATCGAGCCGGCTGCGGAACCGATCGAAGTCGGTCTGCCGGTCGAACACCGTGAACTTGACCGGGGCCGTCAGCCCCTGCAGCACCCTGATGGTCTGCTCCGACAGGCTGTTCTGGCGGTTGGCGGTCAGGTCCCAGCGCCGGTTTTCGCGCGCCGCCAGGTAATTGACAGCCACGACGATGCCGAGGGCGACGAGCACCCCGGTCGTGGCCAGGGCGCCGTAGCGCGCCTGCCGGTGCTTGAAGAACCCGAGAATCTCACGCCACTGCCCGAGCGTATACAGGACGACGAGCGCCAGACCGGCCCAGGCCGCCCAGGTGCCGTACTGGTCCCACTCAGGCCTGATGAAGCGGATGGCCACGGCGCCGAAGACGAGCGCCGTGCCGATCCAGCCGACGATGCCAAGAATTCGATGCAGCATGGTCCTATCCGCGCCAGCGTTCGCTGTCGACCGACCGGATGGTCAGGAACAGGCTGAACGCGATGAACGAGACGTAGTAGATGAGATGCTTGGTGTCGAGCACGCCTCTCGTGAAGTCGTTCAGGTGCTCGGTGATCGACAGGTAGTTGAGGATGCCCTGCGTGGTCGGGCTCGTAAAGCTCGAGATCCAGTTGATCACCCAGAACAGCAGGAACACCGCAAACGTGATCATGCCGGCCACGATCTGGTTCTTCGTCAGGCTCGACACGAACAGGCCCAGCGAGAGGAAGCACGCGCCCATCAGCAGCAGCCCGAGATAGCCGGTCGCGACCGGCTGCCATTCGGGGGTGCCGAACGCGAACAGAAAACCGATATGGACGAGCGTGACGGCCAGCATCGCGGCGTACAGCACCAGCCCGCCGAGGAACTTGCCCATCACGATCTGAAAATCGGTGAGCGGCGCCGTCAGCAGGAGCTCAATCGTGCCCGAGCGCTTCTCCTCGGAATAGGTGCGCATGGTCACCAGCGGCAGCGTGAACAGCAGGATCACGCTGACATTCAGAAAGAGCGGCGCGATGAGCACCTCGTTGACGTTCATCGACTGCGGGCCGCCGCCGAAACCGGCGACCGCCTGCATCGACATCCGGTCGAAGTAGTACAGCAGGTTGATGAAGAACCAGCCGAACAGGATGGCCGAGAAGCCGATCACGATGTAGGCGATCGGCGACGCGAAATATCCCTTCAGCTCCTTGTGCGCGATGGCGAGCACGTTACTCATGGGGCGCTTCCTCGGTCGTCAGGTGCAGGAAGACTTCTTCGAGGCTCATCCGGAGCGGACGCAGCTCCAGCAGCCCCCATCCGCGATTCACGACGGCCGCCGACAACTCACGCCGGATGTCGCGGCCGCTGTCACTGTTCACCTCGTAGCTCGCGACGGTGCCGCGGCTCTCGGTCTGCGCCACGTGCGTGACGCCAGGCACCGCGGCCAGGGCGTCCTGCACTGCGCCGTTCGCCCCCGCGTCGATCTGCACGTACATCGTCTCGGAGCCGCGCAGCCGCGACGTCAGGTTGTCCGGCGTGTCGATCGCCACCACCCGTCCCTTGTTGATGATGACCACACGCTGGCACGTCTGGCTCACTTCCGGGAGGATGTGCGTGCTGAGAATGACCGTGTGATCGCCGCCGAGCTGCTTGATGAGCTGCCGCGTCTCGATGATCTGCTTGGGATCGAGGCCGGCCGTCGGCTCGTCGAGGATCAGCACCTCCGGGTTGTGCAGCAGCGCCTGCGCGAGCCCGACCCGCTGGCGATACCCCTTCGACAGCTTGCCGCAGTGCCGCTGGGCGACATCGGCGACCCGCGTGCGCTCCATCACGTCGTTCACGCGCGCCCGGCGCTCCGCGCGCGGCACCCCCCTGATCTTCGAGACGAACGTCAGGTAATCGCGCACCGTCATCTCGGGATAGAGCGGGGGGGTCTCGGGCAGGTAGCCGATGCGCCGTTTGGCCGCGATCGGCTGCTCGAAGATGTCGTAGCCGGCCACCACGGCCCGGCCCTCGGTCGGCGGCATGTAGCCGGTGAGCACGCGCATGGTCGTCGTCTTGCCGGCGCCATTCGGCCCGAGAAAGCCGAGGATCTCGCCTGGCTCCACCCTGAAGCTGATGTCGTCGACGGCCGTTGTCGGGCCGTACCGCTTAGTGAGGTGCTGCACCTCGATCACGCGTGTCCTCCTCGTAACCTCAAGACCAGTGACGATTTAGGGCGGTCCGACCGGCGATCCTAGCCCATCGGGGTCGGCTTCGGCAACCTCGCGCCGCCTCATTTCGACGCCGTCCGGGGCCGGGTGGTCTGGGTATTCGCGAATCTGAGAATATGCGATCGGAGCACCGAAAGATCGTGGCCACCGTTTGCCCCACCTGCGAACTCCACGCGGAAGCCGTCTTCCGCGTCGAGGGCATGGACTGCCATGAGGAGGTCGTCATCCTCGAACGCAGGCTCAAGCCGCTCGACGGCCTGGAGGCCATCTCGGCCGACCTGATCGGCCAGCGGCTGTATGTGAAGTACGACGCCGCCCGGCTGACGACGTCCACGATCGTCGATGCCGCCGGTCAGACCGGGATGCGGATGTGGCTGGAGCACGAGGCGCCGGCCATCGGCGGGGCCGCCCTGGCATGGCGCGGGCGCCTGATGGTGGCATGCGGCGCCGCCATCGCCGCCGGGCTGCTGCTGTCGGCGGCGGGTCGGGAGGTCGCTGCCGCCGCGATGTACATCGCCGCCGCGGTGGCGGGAGGCGCGTTTCCCGCCCGGCGGGCGGCCGCCGCCGTTCGCACCCGCACCCTGGACATCAACACGCTCATGGTCGTCGCCGTGGCCGGCGCGCTCGTCCTCGGCGAGCCGCTGGAAGCGGCCAGCGTGGTGTTTCTCTTCGCGATCGCACAGTGGCTCGAGGTGCGCACCATGGAGCGCGCGCGGCAGGCGATCCGCGCGCTCATCGACCTGTCGCCGAGGGAGGCGCTCGTCCGGAGGAACGGCGTCGAGTCGCGCGAGCCGGTCGACCGGGTCGATGTAGGCGACGACATCCTCGTGCGGCCGGGCGAGAAGGTGCCGCTCGACGGGGTGGTCGTGGCCGGCGCCGGCCCGGTGAACGAGGCGCCGCTCACAGGTGAATCGCTGCCGGTCGACAAGGCGCCGGGCGACGAGGTGTTTGCCGGCACCATCAACGGGCAGGGCGCGCTCGACGTGCGCGTGACGCGGCTCGTCCGCGACACCCGTCTGGCGCGGATCATCCACCTGGTTGAAACCGCCCAGGCGAGCCGCGCGCCCGTTCAGTCGTTCGTCGACCGGTTCGCGCGCATCTACACGCCCGCCGTGCTGGCGCTGGCGCTGGTCGTGGCCGTGGTGCCGCCGCTGGCGGCGGGGGCAGACGCAGCCTCGTGGGTGTACCGGGCGCTCGTGCTGCTCGTGATCTCGTGTCCGTGCGCCCTCGTCATCTCCACGCCCGTCTCCATCGTCTCGGCACTGTCTGCGGCGGCGCGCAACGGCGTGCTCGTCAAGGGCGGCGTTCACCTGGAGCGCCTGGCATCGGTCCGCGTCGTGGCGTTCGACAAGACCGGGACGCTGACGCGAGGCGAGCTGCAGGTGGCCGACGTCATCGCCTTCGACGGCCAGCCGGCGCGCGACATGCTGCGATACGCCGCGGCGGTGGGGGCGCGATCGGAGCATCCGCTGGCCGCCGCCATCGTGGCGCACGCCCGGTCGCATGGGATCGACCTGCCGCCGGCCGGGAGCTTCGCGTCCATGTCCGGAATGGGCGCCGAGGCCGAGGTGAACGGGGTGCGCGTCGCCATCGGCAACGAACGCCTGTTTCGCGGCCGGGGCGTGGACGTGCCGACCGATTCAGAGGCGCTGCAGCGCGCCTCGCTCCAGGGGACGTCGCTCGTGTTCGTCTCGCTGAACGGGGCGCTTGCCGGCGCGATTTCGCTCGTGGATCGGCCTCGCGAGACCGCGCGGGACGCCATCGGCCTCCTGCGCGAGCAGGGCGTGCAGCGGGTCGTCATGCTGACGGGCGATCACGCGCGCATCTCGGCGCGGATTGCCGCGGAGCTGGGGCTCGACGAGTGTCATTCGGAGCTGCTGCCCGACCAGAAGCACGCGCTCGTGCGCGCGCTGCGCACCGGGTATGGGGCGGTCCTGATGGTGGGCGATGGAATCAACGACGCGCCCGCGCTGGCCGCCGCCGACGTCGGCATCGCCATGGGGGCCGCCGGATCGGACGCGGCGCTCGAGTCGGCCGACGTGGCGCTCATGTCCGACGAGCTGCTGCGCATTCCGTACGCCATCCGCCTGGCGCGGGCGACGCTCAGAAACGTCCGGATGAACGTGGCCATCTCGCTCGCGATGAAGGCGGCGTTTCTCGTGCTGGCGCTCACCGGCACCGCCACGCTGTGGATGGCCGTCCTCGCCGACACCGGCGCCTCCGTCATCGTCGTCGGCAACGCGATGCGGCTGCTCAGGGAGAGATAGACGGGTGCGATTCGCACTGACGATATTGGTGCGATCGCACTGACGATATCGGTGCAATTGCACTGCCGATCGTTAGTGGTCTCCGCACCTGCTACGCTTTTCTGTTCGAAAAAAAGTGCGCCCGCACGAAGTCGTCGATCGCCGCCTGATCGGCCGGGTCGATGTGGGTGAACTGCAGCCCCATGCCAAGGCGGCGATCGGTCCACGCCACGACCGCATCCGCATCGATGTCGCGCGTGCCGTTCGGGAGCCGGAAGCGCACTTTCACCGCAGTGGCCGGATCGAGCGGGCTGGTCGTGCGGACCGCGAGCCCGCCGCGGCTGATGTTGAGCGTCAGGGCTGCGGCAATCGTATTGCCCAGGCGGTAGGAGACCGAAATGCCGACCACCACCCGCGGGCTCGACCGCCGGTTGAAGTGATCGGGAAACAGGTGGGGCGCCAGCGCCGGCACGATGTGCTGCACGGCGCTGTACTCGTTGATGTACCCGGCGACGCCCAGGAGCGACAGCTCGCGGACTTCTTCGGCATTGGCGATCGTGCCGCTGAAGACGACGATAGGCGCGCGAAAGCCGCTGATGCTGCGCAGCGCCCGCACCATGGCGACGCCCTGCAGGGTCGGGAGCCGCAGGTCGAGCACGACCAGGTCGATGGTGGCGCCGTCAGCGCGTACGTGAGCGAGCAGCTCCGACGCGTTGCTGGCGGTCATGGCCCGGTGGCCGGCCGACTGGAGCGCGGTCCTGAACCGATCGCGGACGAACGCCGTGTCGTCGGCCACGATCACCGTCTTGACCGCAGCGGGCGCCGTCGTTGGCATGTCAGATGTATCGGAAGACGCACCCATGGCCCTTAGAGTGAATTGCGCAGGTCATCGCGATCTCGCTATAATCCGGCCGTTGGCGGGAAGTGCTGGATCCGCTTGAGGCTGCAGCCTTTGTCCGATCTGGCAGCGCCGCGCGAGCCGCTGCCGTGGAGCCCGTATGGCGACCTGCCCAGAATGCGAATTCGACGAAATTGATACGACCGAGCATGAGGAGGGCGACGAAATGAACTGCCCGGAATGCGGCAAGACGCTTGTGCTCGCCGGCCCCGATAATCTCGAAATCGCCGACGACGACGAGGACGACGACCTCGACGACGAGGATGACGACGAGGAGGAGGACGAGGTCGACGAGGACGAGGCCATCCTGGACGAGGACGACGACGTCGAGGAAGAAGAGGAAGAGTGAGCTTTGCCGCGCTCGAGCCGGCACTCGCCGTCCGGGAGCGCCACCTCCACGATCTGCTCGCGCCGCTCGACTCGGTCATCGTAGCGTTCAGCGGCGGCGTCGACAGCGCGTATCTGGCCTGGGCGGCCACCCGCATCTTCGGTCCCGCCGCGTTCTGCATCACCGCCGAGAGCCCCAGCTATCCCGACCATCACCGCCAGCTCGCGCTGCGAATTGCCCGCGAGTTCGGTCTTCGCCACGAGTTCGTCCGGACGGCCGAGATGGATCGTCCGGAGTACCGCGCCAATCCGGTCGACCGCTGCTACTACTGCAAGAACGAGCTCTACGACGTGCTCTCGCGGATCGCCGCCGAACGCGGCGTCTCGGCCATCGTGGACGGCAGCAACGCCGACGATCGCCGTGACGTCCGCCCGGGCCGGAAGGCGGCGCGCGAGCACGGGGTGTTGAGCCCGCTGGACGAGGCGGGATTGACGAAGGCGGATATCCGCGAGCTCTCGCACCGCGCCGGCCTACCCACCTGGGACGAGCCGGCGTCCGCCTGTCTCTCGTCGCGCATCCCGTACGACTCCGAGGTGACCGGCGAGAAGCTGCGGATGATCGAGCGCGCCGAGGACGTGCTCAGGGAGCTCGGGTTCCGCGTGTGCCGCGTCCGTCACCACGAGGCGGCCGCCGACGATCGGGCGATGGCGCGTCTCGAGATCGGTCGCGACGAGATGCCCCGCGCGCTCCAGCCCGACGTGCGCGAGCGCATCGTCGCCGAGCTCCGGGCCATCGGGTACCGGCACGTCACGATCGATCTCCAGGGGTATAGGATGGGCAGCCTGAATGAAGGTGTCCGCCTCCTCCCCGCCTGAAGAAACCCCCAACTTCCCAACTCCCAACTCCCAAGTCGGACACCGGCATAGTGGGAGTTGGCGTCTTGGGAGTTGGGTGTTGGCGCTGATCTACTTCGCCGCCCACCTCCCGTTCCTCGCGCCCTCGCTGGAGGACTACGACTCGATCAACTTCGCGCTCGGGCTCCGCGATTTCGATCCATCGCGTCATCAGCCGCATCCGCCCGGATCGCCGGTGTATATCCTGCTCGGACGCGCCCTGCTCGCCCCGATTGTGGCGGTGGCGCCGGCGCTTGGCGCCACCGAAGCGGAGGCCCTGACGCTGGCGCTCTGGTCGGCGCTCGCCGGCCTCGTCGCGATTGTGGCTGCGGCGAGCGTCTTTGCCGCGTGTGCCACGCCGCGCAGCGCGAGAGCGCCGATGTGGGCTGCGGCGCTGCTGGCATCGGCGCCGCTGTTCTGGATCTCCGGGCTGCGGCCGATGAGCGATCTCGTCGGGCTGGCGGCGGCGCTCTCGGCGCAGGCGCTGATGCTGGGCGGCCGTACGGAGGGCCGAGGCCTGATTGCAGGCGCGTTCCTGAGCGGCGTGGCGGCCGGTATTCGCGTGCAGACGGTCTGGCTGACCGTGCCGCTGTGCGCGGCGGTGCTGTGGCAGCGCTCATCCCGCGCGACGGGCGCGCGGCTGGCCTCGAGGGCGTTCGCCGCGCTCACGGCCGGCGGCCTGGCCTGGGCCATTCCGCTCGTCGCCGACAGCGGCGGTGTTACCGGCTACCTGAGCGCCTTGCGGCTGCAGGCGGGCGAGGACTTCGCCTGGGTCAACATGCTGGCGCTCGATCCGACGCCGCGTCGCCTGGCATTCGCGCTGTACGAGACATTCGCGCTGCCCTGGGCGTCGGGTGCGCTGGCCGCCACCGTGGCCGTCGCGGCGCTCGCCGGCGGCCTGATCATGCTGACGCGAGAGCGCGCGCCGCTCGGCTGGCTGCTCGTCGCGTTTGCGCCATATCTGCTGTTTCATCTGCTGTTTCAGGAGACGATCACCGTCCGGTATGCGCTGCCGGCGCTGCCGCTGGTCGCCTTTCTCGCTGTGCGCGGCCTTGCGGCGGCGGGCCGGCTGATGGCGCCGCTGACGGCCGCTCTCGTTGTTGCCGCTCTGGCGATGGCGGCACCGGCATCGGCGGCATACGGCCGAGAGGCCCACCCCGCCTTTCGAGCGGCTGCCGATGCAGCCAGGCGGAGAGCCGCGTCCCCCCCGGGGGCCGTCTATGCGCATCACAGCGTATGGCGGGCGCTTCACGCAGAGGCCGCGTTCGCCGATGTGCCGGAACCGCCGCGCCTGTATGAATGGCTTGGCCCCGTTGCGTACTGGCGGCACGGCGGCACGGCGCCGATCTGGTTTTTTGCGGACCCACGCCGAACGGATCTGGCGCTCATCGATCCGCGGGCGCGGCAGGACGTCACGCGCTACACGTGGGCGGTTGCCGACCGGCCGGAGCTGAGCGGCGTTCGGCCGGTCGGGGCCGACTGGTACCGGATCCCCCCGCCGGGCTGGTTTACCGAAGAGGGGTGGTCGCTCACCCCCGAGGCGGGCGGGCTGGCGCGAGCGACCGCGGCCGGTCCCGACCGGCAGCCGATTCGCGCGTGGGTGCGGAGACGCGCGGGGCCGCTGCACCTGCTCGTCGGCGGCCGGCACCTGGGGGAGCCGGGCGATCCGGCAGCACAGTTCGAGCTGGCAGTTGATGGTGTCGTCCGCGATCGGTGGACGCTGACCGTGGAGGACCGCAACTTTCTCCGTTTTCTGGATCTGCCGGAGGGGATTGCCGCGGGCGAGGGGATCTACGCGCCTCTGACCATCGTCTCGCGTGCGGCGCGCGCCGGGCAGGCGCCGGTCGGCGTGCGGCAGTTCGACATCCAGCCGGCCGATCGCCTGGTGTACGCGTTTGGTGAAGGATGGCACGAGGAGGAGTACGACGCGGCCACGGGCCGGCGCTGGCGATGGACGAGCGGCCGGTCCGTCCTCCGGGTGAAAGGTGCGCGCGGTGCCGTCCAGGTCAGGCTGCGGGCCGAGTCGCCGCTGCAGTATTTCAGTGCTCCGCCGACGGTGCGGGTCGTCGCCGGTGGGCGAGTGGTTGCACAGAGAGAGCCTGATGCCGATTTCGAGTGGACCGTGACGGTACCGGAGGGCGATCTGGCGCGCGGAGACGGGGCGATTGTGATCGAAACCACCCCGGTTTATCTGCCCGGTCCCGCCGAGGGGACGGCCGACGATCGGCAGCTCGGACTGCGGGTGTTCGACTGTGCCGTTAATACCCTAGACCGCTTTTGATTGACAGGCGCTGGATCCCGGACGTAAGCTCAACCCGCACTTCAAACGAATTCGCAGGAGATTTCGCTAATGAAACTGCGCCGTTCAGTGCTCCTTTCCGTCGTCACGCTGTTGATTCTCGTGGTGCTTGCGAGCTGCTCGAGGAGAACTCCGCCTCCGGCTCCCCCGCCGCCCGCGCCGCCGCCACCGGTCGCCGCACCGCCGCCGCCGCCACCACCCCCGCCCCCGCCCCCGCCGCCCGTCGCGGCGCCCAAGCCGCTGACGGAGGAGGAGATCTTCGCGCGCAAGACGCTGGCGGAGCTGAACGCGGAGATGCCGCTCGGCGACGCGTTCTTTGATTACGACATGTCGGCGATACGGACCGACGCGCAGGCGACGCTGCAGAAGAACGCCGAGCACTTGCGCCGGTGGTCCTCGACCCGCGCCACGATCGAAGGCCACGCCGACTCCAGGGGCACCAACGAGTACAACCTCGCGCTGGGCGATCGTCGCGCCAACGCGGTGCGGGACTATCTCGTGAACCTGGGGATTTCCGGCGACCGTCTGCTGGCGGTCACCCGGGGCGAAGAAAGCCCGCAGTGCACGGAAGAGAACGAAGACTGCTGGCAGCGGAACCGCCGCGGCCACTTCGTCTTCACCGCGAAGTAGGGAACGACCGAGGCGGACCTGAAGGTCCGCCTCTACGATCGTAGAGGCGGGGCTTTAGCCCCGCCTGTTCAACGCCTCCAGCTCCTCCAGAATCGCAGCCGCGGCAGCCCTGGGGTCGGGCGCCATGACGATCGGCCGACCCACGACGATGTAGTCCGCCCCCGCGCGGATCGCCTCTGCCGGTCCCATCGTCCGTGTCTGATCGTGCTGCTCGCCGCCGGCCGCCGCGCCGCGGATGCCGGGCGTCACGATCATGAAATCGCTGCCGCACGCCTGGCGGATCGGCGCGGTCTCCAGGGGCGAGGCGACGACGCCCTGCAGCCCGGCGGCGCGGGCCAGCCGCGCCAGCGCCACCACCTGGTCGAGGAGCGGCCGCGATACCCCGGTGTCGCGCAGCGTCGGCTCATCCATGCTGGTGAGCACGGTGACCCCGATGACGAGCGGCGGGCGGCGGCCCAGCCGCGCTGCGGCGTCCCGGGCGGAGCGGTTCGCCGCCTCCATCATCGGCATCCCGCCCGAGGCGTGAACGTTGACCATCCAGGCGCCGGTCTGCACGGCTGCGTCCACGGCCTGCGCCACGGTATTGGGAATGTCGTGGAACTTGAGATCCAGAAAGACCCTGGCCCCTCGCGCGACGAGCGTGCGGACGAGCGACGGCCCTTCGAGGGTGAACAGGCGGCTGCCGATCTTCAATCCGCCCGCCAGGTCGCCGAGCGTCTCGGCGAGACCGAGCGCCTGCTGACCCGATTCCACGTCGAGCGCCACGAGCAGCCTATTTGACATCCGCTCCAATCGCTTCGCTGACGCTGGAGAACCCGTCCCGCGCCAGGCACTCGCTCACCCCGCGGACGATGCGCGGGACGACCCCGGGGCCTTCGTAGACCAACGCGGTGTACAGCTGCACCAGCGAGGCGCCCGCACGGATGCGTTGGCAGGCGTCGGCGGCCGTGAAAATGCCGCCGACACCGACGATCGGCACGCGGCGTCCGACGTGCGCGTACAGGATTGTGCACGTTTCGGTGGCGCGCGTCTTCAGCGGCGCACCGCTCAGGCCTCCGGCCTGGCCGGTCAGCGCCGGCGGCGACGCCAGGCCCTCGCGGGCAACGGTCGTGTTGGTGGCGACAAGTCCGGAGGCGCCCCCCTCGATCGCGGCATCGACTGACGCCAGCAGCTCGGCCGCCGGCATATCGGGCGAGACCTTGACGAGTACGGGAAGGGGTCCCGCGGCGTTCTGTCCGGCGTGGCGGACCACCTGCTCCACGAGAGCCCGCAGCGCGCGGGCCTCCTGCAGCGCGCGCAGCCCGGCCGTGTTCGGCGAGCTCACGTTGACGACAATGTAGTCGGCGAACGAACGCAGCTCGTCGAGGGCCGCCAGATAGTCCGCGGCCGCCGCCTCGTTTGGCGTGTCCCTGTTCCTGCCCAGATTGATCCCGAGCGGGATGCCGACGTTGCCTGCTGCGGCAAGATTCCTCGCGACGGCGGAACTGCCGATGCTGTTGAACCCGAAGCGATTCACGATGGCGCGGTCCGCCGGCAAACGGAAGAGCCGCGGTGGCGGATTGCCGGGCTGCGGCCGCGGCGTCACGGTCCCGATCTCGACAAAGGCGAACCCGAGCGCGGCCCACGCCGCCGGCACGGTGCCGTGCTTGTCCAGCCCCGCCGCCAGGCCCACCGGATGCTGAAAGTCCCGGCCGAACAGCCGCTGGCGCAGGCGTGGATCGCGCGGTGATGGCGCCGTCAGTGCGCGCACCACGAACGGTCGCCGGAGAGCGGCCAGCGTCAGATTGTGTGCACGCTCGGGGTCGAGCGCAAAGAGCACCGGGCGAACGGCCCATCTGTACAAAGACAATCTGGGCAGCAAGTGTATAATCGTACGACTCTTTAACGGCGGCCCAGCGAGGCCGCGAAGAGGTGTACATGCCTGTCGTCATGGATGCGGACCGGATCGGCCGCACCCTCACCCGCATCGCCCACGAGATCGTCGAGCGCAACCGCGGCATGGATGATGTCGCCCTGGTCGGCGTGCGGACCCGCGGCGACCACCTGGCGCGCCGCCTGGGGCGCATCCTGCGCGACATCACCGGCCGCGACGTGCCGACCGGCGTCCTCGACATCACGCTGTATCGCGACGACCTCATGCGCCATGCCGTGGGCCCGCAGCCGCTGGTCCGCCGCACCGACATTCCGTTTTCGATCGACGACCGCCGGATCCTGCTCGTCGACGACGTGCTCTACACGGGACGGACGACGCGGGCGGCGCTCGATGCGCTGATTGACTTCGGGCGCCCGCGGGCGATCCAGCTGATCGTGCTCGTCGATCGAGGCCACCGGGAGCTGCCGATCAAGGCCGACTACGTCGGCAAGAATCTGCCGACCGCGCCGGACGAGAGCGTGCAGGTGTATCTGCAGGAGAGCGACGGGCACGACGAAGTCGTGCTGCAGGCCAGCGTCGAGCAGGGAGGTGGGGCATGAGCGCTCCGGTGACGACGGCGGTGGATGAAGCCCGGGCGGCGACGGCCTTGCGGCGCAAGGACCTGCTCGGCATCGCGGATCTGGCGCCTGATGAGATCGCGCTCGTGCTCGACACGGCCGAGGCGATGAAGGAAGTGGGCGAGCGGCCGATCAAGAAGGTTCCGGCGCTGCGCGGCAAGACGGTCGTCAATCTGTTCTTCGAGCCGAGCACCAGAACGCGCACGTCGTTCGAAATTGCCGAGAAGCGTCTGAGCGCCGACACGCTGAACATCGCCGTCGCCTCGTCGAGCGTGGTGAAGGGAGAGACGCTGGCCGACACCGCGCTCAACCTGGAGGCGATGCACCCCGACACGATCGTCCTGCGCCACTCGTCGTCGGGCGCCTGCCACCTGCTGTCGCGGATCTGCCGGTCGGCCATCATCAACGCCGGCGACGGCATGCACGAGCACCCGACGCAGGCGCTGCTCGACGCCTTCACCATCCGCGAGCGGAAGAAGCGGCTGGCCGGCCTGAAGGTGGCGATTGTCGGCGACCTGCTGCACAGCCGCGTGCTGCGGTCGAACATCCATCTGCTGACGAAGATGGGGAGCGACGTCTGGGTGTGCGGCCCGCCGACGCTCATCCCGGCCGACATCGCGCGCTTCGGCGTCCGCGCCACCAGCCGGATTGACGAGGCGGTGGCCGATGCCGACGTCATCATGCTGCTGCGCGTCCAGCTCGAGCGGATGGAGGGCGCGTTCTTTCCCTCGCTGCGGGAGTACTTCAACGTGTTTGGCATGACCGAGGCCCGGCTGCGCCTCGCGCACCCGGACGTCATCATCATGCACCCCGGCCCGATGAACCGGGGGGTCGAGATTGCGTCGGAGGTTGCGGACGGCCCGTATTCCGTGATCCTCGAGCAGGTCGCCAACGGGGTGGCCGTCCGCATGGCCGTGCTGTACCTGCTGTCGGGTGGAGCTGGTGATGAAGCGGCTGCTTAAGGGCGGGCGCGTCGTCGATCCGGTGAACGGCATCGACGGCGTGCAGGACGTGCTGATCGACGGCGACCGGATCGCGCGCGTCGGCCGCGATCTTCCGGCCGACGGCGCCGAGATCGTCGAGCTCCGGCCCGAGCTCGTGGTGTGCCCGGGCTTCATCGACATGCACGTGCACCTGCGCGAGCCCGGCCAGGAGCACAAGGAGACGGTGGCGACCGGAGCCGCCGCGGCGGTGGCCGGCGGGTTCACGGCGGTGGCGTGCATGCCGAACACCAGCCCGGTCAACGACAACGCGAACGTCACCGCGTACATCCTGGGGAAGGCGGCCGAGGCCGGCCTCGCGCGCGTCTACCCGATCGGCGCCGTGTCGCGCGGCTCGAAGGGGGAGCTGATGGCCGACATCGCCGAGCTGCGCCAGGCCGGGTGCGTGGCCATCACCGATGACGGCCGTCCCGTCTCGACGGCGCTGCTCCTCCGTCGTGCCATGGAGTACGCCGGCATGTTCGGCATGCCCGTGATCGAGCACTGCGAGGACCCGTCGCTCAAGGGCGACGCGGTCGCGCACGAGGGCTATCAGGCGGCGGCGCTCGGCCTGCGCGGCATGCCGGGCGCCTGTGAGGCGCTCGGCGTGGAGCGTGGCGTGCTGCTGTCGGAGCTGACCGGGTCGGCCTTTCACGTGGCCCATATGAGCGCGCGTGCGTCGCTGCGGGCGGTCCGGAAGGGGAAGGAGGCCGGCATCGCGGTGACGTGCGAGGTGGCGCCGCACCATTTCACGTTGACGGACGAGGCGCTGGCGGCGCCGGTGGCGTACGACACGAACACCAAGATGAACCCGCCGCTGCGCGAGGCCGCCGACCGCGACGCCATGCTGGCGGGCATTGCCGACGGCACGGTGGACGTCATCGCCACCGACCACGCGCCGCACCACTACGACGAAAAGCAGGTGGAGTTCGACCGCGCGCCGTTCGGCATCATCGGCCTCGAGACCGCGGTGTCACTGTCGCTCGATCGCCTGGTCCACGCCGGCCGCATCCGGCTGCCGCGGCTCGTCGAGCTGCTGTCGGTGAACCCGGCGCGCATCCTGCGGTTGCCGGGAGGCCCCCTGGCGGCCGGCGCGCCGGCCGATCTGACCGTGCTGGCGCCGGAGCTGAAGGTCCGCGTCGAGGCGGCGGCGATGCGCTCGCGTTCGAAGAACACCCCGTTTGACGGCTGGGAGCTGCGCGGCGGCGTGGCGGCGACCATCGTCGGGGGCCGGACACTCTATGTGAACAGCGCCGTTGCAGGTCTGAAGCTGTGATCAACTCCCAACTCCCAAAGAACCCAACGCCCAGGCCATGGCGCAATGTTGGGAGTTGCGGAGTTGGGTATTGGGAGCTGTGAGATGCCTCGCCGCAACGAGATTCGCGAGAAGGCGCTGAAGGATCTGCAGCAGTACGAAGTGCTGATGCTGGACGGCCATTTCGATTTCGGCAACGGGTTTCACGGCACCGTGTACCTGAACCCCCATCAACTCTTCCGGTATCCGTCCACCATCTGGCGGTTCGCGCAGGATCTGCTCGATGTTCTCCCGGCGTCGATTCTGGAGACGACGGAGATCGTGGCGGGCCCGGTGACGGGAGGGGCGCTCCTCGCCCACACCGTTGCGGGCCTGCTCGACAGCCGACGTGCCATCACGCGCCCGCCGACGCTGTTTGCCCCCTTCACGCTCGACGCCGACTGCGGCCACACACTGACGCGCTTCTACCAGCGGCTCGTCGCCGGCAGAAAGGCGCTGGTTGTCGACGACGTACGGAATACCGGCCAGACGCAGGCGCGCTGCGTGGAGCTCGTCCGCAAGGCTGGGGGGACCGTCATTGCAACGGCGGAGATCTATGACCGGATGGAAGCCATTGTCGAAGCGGGCGTGCCGAACGTCGCGCTGGCCGAGTACAAGGCGCCCGACAACATTCCGGCGGACCGCTGCCCGATGTGCCGTTCGGGCGTGCCGGTGACCGCGTTCTAGCCGCGGGCCAGCATCACGCCATGATTGCCGACCTTCGGATCGTGCCGGCAACAGCCGCCGACGCTCCGCTGCTTCTGCGGCTCATCAGGGATCTCGCCGAGTACGAGCGGCTCTCGCAGGACGTGGTGGCAACCGAAGCAAGCCTTCGCGAATCGCTGTTTGGCGCCGAGCCGGGCGCGCAGGCGGTGATTGCCTATGTCGGCGAGGAGCCGGCGGGCGTGGCGGTCTGGTTCTACAACTTCTCGACTTTCCTGGGACGTCCCGGTCTGTATCTCGAGGATCTGTTCGTCCGGCCCGAGTGGCGGGGGCGCGGCCTCGGCCGTGCGCTGCTGCAGTACCTGGCGCGCGAGGCGGTGGCCCGCCGGTGCGGCCGGATGGAATGGGCGGTGCTCGACTGGAACGCGCCGGCGATTGGCTTCTATCGCAGCCTCGGCGCGGTACCGATGGACGAATGGACGGTCTATCGGCTGACCGGTGAAGCTCTGCGGCGGCTTGCGGACGAGGAGCGGTCGTAGTGCCCGGCTTTAGGAGTGGTCGTAGTGCCCGGCTTTAGCCGGGCTGAAGCCCGGCACTACGTACGAAGTCTGGACACCCTGCGGGGTCGTCTTGACATGGTCTACCGATCCTTCGATCACGCCGACTCGGCGAGCGATCCCGTGCACCTCGTCAGACGGTATCCGGCGCCGGAAGATCGCGAAATCGTCGCGTTCTGCGCGGCAGGGCTCGCGTTCGGCCGGGTGGCGAGCGTGCTGGCCTCCATCGAGGCGCTGCTGGCCGTGCTCGGCCCGGCGCCCGCGCGCTTCGTCCGCGCCTTCGACGCGGCGATCCATGGGCCGCGTCTTGCGCCGCTCGGCCACCGCTGGGTTCGCGGAAAGGACCTCGCGGCGCTCGTGCTGATTCTGCAGCGGATGCTGCGCGAGTCGGGTTCGCTCGAACGGTTCTTTCTCGCCGGTGACGATCCGGCGGCGGCCGACATCGGCCCGGCGCTCGACGCGTTTTCCACCAGGGCGCTCGAGACCGACCTGCGTCCCGCGTACGGTCCTCGAGTTCGGGCCGTCCGTGCCGGCGTCTGTTACTTCTTCCCGCGCCCGTCGGCCGGCAGCGCCTGCAAGCGGCTGAACCTGTTTCTCCGCTGGATGGTGCGGAAGGATGCGGTCGATCTCGGCGTCTGGTCGTCGGTCGCCCCGTCCCGGCTCATCGTGCCGCTCGATACGCACGTCATTCGACTGGGGCGCTGCCTGCGTCTCACGCGCCGCTCGAGCCCGGGATGGAAGATGGCCGCGGAGATCACCGCGGCGCTGCGCGGGATCGATCCCGCCGACCCGGTCCGGTTCGACTTCTCACTCTGCCACGTCGGCATGATGGGCGCCTGCGGCTACGGCCGCGCGCCGCGGGACTCGCAATGCCCGCTGCGCGG
>MEKU01000041.1:30228-39667 GCA_001767195.1 Acidobacteria bacterium RIFCSPLOWO2_02_FULL_67_21 | reverse complement strand
GCCGGGCTGAAGCCCGGCCTCTACGTCTCAGATTGGGACTGCGGCGCGGACTCAGCCACCCTTGTCCGCTGCAGCTCCCACAACTTCGCGAACTTGAGGAAGACGGCATAGGCGGCCATCGCTGAAATCGTCAGGCCGACCGTGCCGTCCATGAACCCGCGGCGGAGCACGTAGTTGCGAAGAAACGCCGCGGGCGGGTGGACGATGAGATCCAGCGGACCGGCGCGCCGTCCCGCCTCGTGCATCTGGCGCGCGGCCAGCGTGGTGTAGTGATTGAGCCGTTCGACCTGATCCCGGAGGTCGCGGAACGAGTAGTGCTCCAGTTCGTGCCGGAGCCTGCCGACCGGGCCGTCGACGGCGACCGACTCGTGCACGTAGCGGCCGTTCCACCGCGCGGCGCGGCGGTCGTACAGGCGCGTCTGAAAGTCGGGGTAGAAATCGGTCGTGCGGACCCAGCGGCCCAGGTGAAACGTCACCCGCGGCAGCCGATATCCGCGCCGGGGCGGCTCGGTCGCGAGGAGGGCGCGGATTTCCGCGGCCAGGGGAGGGGGAATGCGCTCGTCGGCGTCGAGCGAGAAGATCCAGTCGTGCGACGCGCGGGCGGCGGCAAAATTCTTCTGGTCCACGTATCCGGACCACTCGCGCGAGAGCACCGTGGCGCCCCTGGCGCACGCAATCTCCAGCGTCGCGTCCGTGCTTCCGCAGTCGACGACGAGCACTTCGTCGGCCCAGGCTGCGCTGTCGATCGCGGCGGCGATGTGCTCGGCCTCGTTGCGGGTGATGATCGTGACCGACAGCTTCGGCACCGAAGGAAGTCTATAGAAAATGGGGGCGGAGGTCATTTGAAGAGGACGCTTCGCGTGGGACATGGGGAGCAGGTCCCCTTAAAATGACCTCCGATCCCATTCATGGTCATGAGTGACGTGGACGTCATCGATCGGTTTCGTCGGGCCGGGGCGCTGCTCGAAGGGCACTTCCGGCTCACGTCGGGGCTGCACAGTTCCGGCTACCTGCAGTCCGCCCTCGTGCTGCAGCACCCGCGCGAGGCCGAGGCGCTCGGGGCGGCGCTTGCCGCGCGGTTCCAGGGCCTGGGGGTGCAGGCCGTGCTGTCGCCGGCGCTCGGCGGCATCGTGATCGGGCAGGAGGTCGGGCGCGCGCTGGGCGTGCGCGCGCTGTTTGCCGAGCGGCAGGACGGGAAGCTGACCCTCCGGCGCGGATTTGCGCTCGAGCCCGGCGAGCGGGTCGTGGTCGTGGAGGACGTGGTGACGACCGGTGGATCGACGCGCGAAACGATCGAGGTGGCGCGCGCGGCCGGCGCGCGCGTGGTCGCCGCGGGCGCGATCATCGACCGCAGCGGCGGAGGGCAGCCGCTCGACGTACCGTTTCACGTGCTCGCGGCGGTGTCGCTCCCGACATACGAGCCCGAGCGGTGCCCCCTGTGCCTGGCCGGCGAGCCGGTCGTGAAGCCAGGGTCGAGAGCGACCTGACGCAGACCCGCGGTACCGCAAGTGCCCCGCACCCTGAAACTGACGGTCAGCTACGCCGGCACCCGCTATGTCGGCTGGCAGCGGCAGGCGGAGGGCACGTCCATCCAGGGCCTGCTCGAGGAGGCCCTGGCGCGATTCGAGGGTGCGCCGGTCACGGTGCACGGCGCCGGCAGGACCGATGCGGGCGTCCACGCAATCGGCCAGATCGCCACCGCGGTCGTGTCGTGCGCTCACGCCGTCTCGTCCCTGCAGCGCGGCCTGAATGCCATGTTGCCGCCTGATGTGCGGGTCACGGCCGTCGAGGAGGCCCCGGTCGACTTCCATGCCCGCTTCAGCGCACGGTCGAAGACGTACTGTTATGCGATTCGCAACGCGCCGCTCGCCGGCCCGTTCGAGTGGCCGTTTGTGTGGCACGTTCCAGAGGCGCTCGATCTGCCGGCCATGCAGCAGGCGGCTGCCGCGCTGATCGGAACGTACGACTTCGCGGCGTTCGGGAGCGCGGGAAGCGGGACGCACACCACCACTCGGACCATCACGCGGTCGGAGATCTTCATCACTGACGACGTGGGGCGAGCCTTGTCAGGCTGGCCCGGCGGACCCGACAGGGTCCGCCCCACGATCGTTGGGACCTCGGGTCTCCTGCTCTATGAAGTGACCGGCACCGGCTTTCTGCGCCACATGGTCCGCGCGATCGTCGGCACACTCGTGGAGACCGGGCGCGGGCAGCGCGCATCCGGCACGATCGAGGCGCTGTTGCACGGCGGCGTCCGCGCGGATGCCGGTGCGACGGCTCCGCCACAGGGGCTCTTTCTGGTCCGGGTGGACTATCATTAAGCCTTTCCCGGGATGTCCCTTGAACAACTGCTCGCGTGGATTCCAGCCGGGCATCCGGATGCCGCGCTCGCCCGGCAGATCAACTTCGATCGGCTCCCCGCGCATGTGGCGGTCATCATGGACGGCAACGGCCGCTGGGCGGCGCAGCGGCACCTGCCGCGCGTGGAGGGGCATCGCGCCGGCATCGCGGCCGTGCGCGACACGGTTGAGACGGGCGCGCGGCTCGGCCTCGGCGTGCTCACGCTCTATGCATTCTCGATAGAGAACTGGAAGCGGCCCCCCTCGGAGATCAGCACGCTCATGATGCTGCTCAAGCGGTACCTGCGCTCCGAGCTGAAGACGCTGCTGAGCAACAACATCCGCCTCCGCGTGATCGGCCGGATCGGCGAGCTCGCCGCCGACGTGCAGGACGAGCTGCGGGATGCCGTGGAGCGGACGGCGGGGAGCGACGGCATGCTGTTCAACATCGCGCTCAACTACGGCGGGCGCGCCGAGATTGTCGACGCGGCACGCCGGGCCATCGAGTCGGGGATACGCGCGGATGACCTCGATGAGGAACGGTTCGCGCAGTTCCTGTACACCGCGGGGCAGCCCGATCCGGATCTGCTCGTGCGGACGAGCGGCGAGATGCGGGTCAGCAACTACCTGCTCTGGCAGATTGCGTACGCTGAGATTTACGTCACCGAAACGCTCTGGCCCGACTTCCGGCGCTCTCATATGCTCGAGGCCATCCTCGCCTACCAGAAGCGCGAGCGGCGGTACGGCGGCATTACGCCGGCGCGCGCGGTCATCGGCGCGAAATGACCCTTCGATTCACCCTCAGGGTCATCCTGAGCGGAGTCGAAGGATGACCCGGCTGCTCAGCGGGGTTGCGCTCGGCGCGGCCGCGCTCGGGGCGATCCTGTTCCTTCCGCCCGCAGCGCTGCGGGCCCTCGCGTGCGCCGTGGCCGCGCTGGCCGCTCACGAGTATCTCCGTGTGCTCCACCACGACGAGCGCGCGCCGGCCGCCCTGCCGGTGCTGCTGCTGGTCGTGCTCACCTGCTGGGTGCTGGCCGCCCCCGCGCGTGACGGCGTGCTGGGACTGCTGCTCCTCGGTCTCGGCTGGCTTGCCGTCGAAGTCGTCTTCCTGGGCGTGACCGTCGACCGCGCGGCCGCCCGGATCCTCGCGCTCTGGTACATCGGCATGCCGCTCGGCATGCTGGCCGCCGTGCACGCTCTTGGCGGACCGTCCGCGGCGCTCCTGCTCATCTCCACCATCGTCGTCAGTGATTCCGCGCAGTTCTATACGGGGCGGCTGTTCGGGCGCCGGCCGCTGGCGCCCGCAATCAGTCCGAAGAAGACGATTGAAGGGGCGATCGGCGGCGCGGTGATCGCGACCGGGGTGATCGTGGCCCTCGGCCCGCTGTGGGTGCCTGGCGCGCAGCGCGGGCCGCTCGCACTGCTCGGGTTGGCCCTCGTCGGCCTCGGGATCTGCGGAGACCTGTTCGAGTCGCGTCTCAAGCGCATCGCCGGCGTCAAGGACAGCGCCGCGATCATTCCGGGGCACGGCGGCGTGCTGGACCGCATCGATGCCCTCCTGTTTGCGACGCCGGCGTTCTACCTGTATCTGGCGGGCTGAAGGTGAAGCGCGTCGCCATCCTCGGCTCCACGGGCTCGATTGGCCGCAGCGCCCTGGCGGTCATCGACAGCCACCCCGGCCGTCTGCGGGCGGTGGCGCTCGCGGCCGGCGACAATGCCGCGCTGCTGGCCGAGCAGGCCGCACGATACCGCCCTGCCGTGGTCGCGATGGCCACGCCCGAAGGCGCCGACCGCGTGCGCGCGCTCTGCGGCAGTGCCGCGCCTGCGACGATCGAGGCGGGAGTGGCCGGCCTCATTGCCGTCGCCACCCATCCGTCCGCCGACATCGTCATCTGCGCTTCGTCCGGCACGGCGGCGCTCGACGCCGTCCTGGCCGCGATCGACGCGGGCAAGACGATCGCGCTGGCCAACAAGGAAGTGCTCGTGATGGCCGGCCGGCTGGTCACGGAGGCGGCGCGGCGGCGGGGCGTGTCGATCCTGCCGGTGGACAGCGAGCACAACGCGATCCATCAATGCCTCCACGGCCGGGCCCGCCAGGAGGTGCGGCGGCTCATTCTCACCGCATCGGGCGGGCCGTTCCGCGACTACGCGGCCTCGGCGCTCGAGGCGGTGGCGCCGGAGGCGGCGCTGCGGCATCCAACGTGGCAGATGGGACGGAAGATCACGATCGACTCGGCCACGCTGATGAACAAGGGGCTCGAAGTGATCGAGGCGCACTGGCTGTTCGGGGCGTCCGCCGATCAGATCGACGTCGTCATCCATCCGCAGTCGATCGTGCATTCGATGGTGGAGCTGGTCGACGGGTCGATCATCGCGCAGCTCGGTGTCACGGACATGCGGCTGCCGATTCAGTACGCGTGCTCGTATCCCGAGCGATGGGAGGCCCCGCTCCCGGCGCTCGATCTCACCCGGATCGGGCGGCTCGACTTCCAGTCGCCGCCGCTCGACCGGTTTCCCTGCCTGGAGCTCGCGTACCGCGCGCTGCGCGCCGAGGGCACGATGCCCGTGGTGCTCAACGCCGCCAACGAGGTGGCGGTCGACGCCTTCCTGGCCCGGCAGCTCGGCTTTACGGCCGTCCCGCGCGTCATCGAGCAGACGCTGGATGCGCACGTCCGCGAGGAGGTCACCGGGCTGGAGGCCGTGCGGCGCGCCGACGCCTGGGCGCGCGAATACGCCCGGGACGCAGCGCGAGGGTTAGAATTGACACCGTGAACACGCTGCTGGCTTTTCTGTTCGTGCTCGGGGTGCTCGTCTTCGTGCACGAGCTGGGGCACTTCCTGGCGGCGCGGCGCCTCGGCGTCCGCGTGCTCACGTTCTCGCTCGGGTTCGGGCCCAAGCTCCTGAAGATCCGCCGGGGCGACACGGAGTACTGCGTCAGCGCCATCCCGCTCGGCGGCTACGTGAAGATGGCCGGCGAGAATCCGGACGATCCCCGAACCGGCCGCCCCGACGAGTTCCTGTCGCGGACGAAGTGGGAGCGGTTCCAGATCCTCATCATGGGACCGGTCATGAACGTGGTGCTCGCGGTCGTGGTCATGGCCGTGGTGCTCGCCCAGGGCGCCGAAGTTCCCGTCTACCAGGATCAGCCGCCGGTGATCGGCGCGGTCGCGGCCGGGTCGCCGGCCGAGCGCGCCGGCATCCAGCGGGGCGACCGCATCGTCTCGGTGGCGGGCGACCAGGTCGAGACGTGGGACGACCTGTTCATCGCGATCGGCACCCGCGCGGACCGCGACGTGGCGGTGGGGCTCGTGCGCAACGGCCAGATGCAGACGGTCAGCGTGCGCCCCCAGCCGGAGACGCGATACGAGATCGGCAACATCGGCGTGCTGCCCGACATCAATCCGATCGTGGCGTCGGTGATTGCCGGCGAGCCCGCCGAGCGCGCCGGCCTCAAGGCCGGCGATGTGGTGCTGGCGGTCAACGGCGAGCGGATGGTCACGCGCACCCAGCTCATCGAGGCCATCTCCCGGAACGGCGGGCAGGAAATCGAGCTGACGGTCCGGCGTGAAGGCCAGGACGTGCGGATCGGCGCCACGCCGGAGCAGCGGGGCGACCGCGGCATGCTCGGCCTGTACGTGACGGAGCCGACGCGGCGGTTCGATCCGAATGCGTTCGAGGCCATTCAGCTGAGCATCGAGCGGAATATCGAGTTCAGCGGCCTGATCTTCAAGACGCTCGGCGGTCTCTTCGTCGGCGACACCTCCCCGCGGCAGCTGATGGGCCCGGTCGCCATCGCGCAGCTCTCCGGAGAGTCGGCACAGGCCGGCTGGATCGCCCTGTTCACGCTCATGGCGTCGATCAGCCTGAACCTCGGCCTGCTCAATCTGCTGCCGATTCCCGTGCTCGACGGCGGGCACATCCTCATCATGGCGGTCGAAGGGATCGCGCGCCGAGATTTCAGCATGGCGGTGAAAGAGAAGATGCTCCTTGCCGGTTTTGTCCTGCTGATGATGCTGATGGTCACCGTCATCTACAACGACCTCACGCGAATCAGCTGGATCGAGCGGCTGATGCCCTGGCGTAATTAATGCAAGGAGGGCTCCTCATGCCTCAACTGATTCGAGCGATGCTGACGGTCGGTGTGCTGGCCGCACTGGCGGCGCCTGCCAGCGCGCAGAGCGTGACGCAGGCCGATATCCAGCGGCTTCAGGACAACGTCTATCAGGCGACCACCGACCTGTCGCAGCTGCGGAGCCGCGACGCGGCTCGCGCGGGCCAGCTCCAGACGGAGCTCGACGACCTGCGCGAGGAAGTGATTTACCTGAAAGTGAAGCTTCGCAGGGAAGGCTCGCTCGTGCGGACCGAGTACGCCGACGTTCGCGACCGCATTGAGAATTTCCGGACCCGTGCCCGCGGGGAGACGGTCAACGCCTCCGCGCCGCCGGCACCCGTCCCCTCGACGGCCGGCCGTGCGGCTGCGCCCGCGCCGGGCACGACGGCCGCCCCGCGCACGGGGGAGATTCCGGCCGGAACGGAAGTGGACGTCAGGCTCTCGGGCCGTCTGAGCTCGGGCACCGCCGCCGTCGAAGATCGATTCGAGGCGACGACGCTCGTCGACTTCAACGCCGGCGGCCGTTCGCTCGTGCCCGCCGGATCGGTGATGCGCGGGGTCGTGACGAGCGTGGAGCCGGCGACCCGCACCAACCGCACCGCCAAATTGACGCTCAGCTTCGATCAGCTCACGGTCAACGGCCGCGCGTATCCCATCCGCGGCACGGTGACGCAGGCGATCGAGGGCGAGGGGATTCGCGGCGAGGCCGGACGCATCGGCACCGGGGCCGGCGCAGGCGCGATCATCGGCGGCATTCTCGGTGGGTTTCGGGGTGCGCTGCTCGGCGTGCTGATCGGGGCCGGTGGGACGATCGCTGCGACCGAGGGGAAGGAAGTCGAGCTGCCGCAGGGCTCGGTCCTGCGGGTCCGCATCGACTCACCCGTGCAGATCACGACCGCGCGGTAGTCAAACCACGAAGCTCACGAAGAGCTCGAAGATCACGAACCCGAATGAAGGAATTCGTGGCCTTCGCGATCTTCGTGCCTTCGTGGTCATGTCTTACGCGCGACTTCTTTCATTGCCGCCCTGGCCGCCTTGATCGTCTGCTGTACATGGCGGTCCGTGTGCGCTGCCGACAGGAACCACGCCTCGAACTGGGACGGCGGGGGATAGATCCCGCGTGCCAGCATCCCTCTGAAGAACGTCGCATAGGCGTCCGTGTCGGCGCCGAGCGCGGAGTCGTAGTCCCTGACCGGTGACGCCGTGAAGAAGGGCGTCACGAGCGAGCCGAACGCATTCACCTGCAGCGGCACGCGGGCGGCCCGCGCCGCGTCGGCCAGGCCCGCGGCGAGCATCGATCCGCGGCGCGCCAGCTCCTTGTAGAGGCGCGGCGTGAGGCGCTCGAGCGCCCACAATCCCGCCGTCATCGCCAGCGGGTTGCCCGACAGCGTGCCCGCCTGGTACACCGGGCCTTCCGGCGCCACCAGCGCCATGACGTCGGCGCGCCCCCCGTAGGCGCCGACCGGCAGGCCGCCTCCGATGATCTTGCCGAGGCAGGTCAGATCGGGGTTGATGCCGAAGATCGCCTGGGCGCCGCCAGGCGACGCGCGGAACCCCGAGATCACTTCGTCGAAGATGAGCAGAATGCCCTGGCGGACCGCCAGGCCGTGCACGCCGCGCAGAAACCCTTCGCTCGGCGGCACCACTCCCATGTTGCCGGCGATCGGCTCAATGATGATGGCGGCAATCCGGCCCTGATGAGCGTCGCAGAGCGATGCGACCGACGACAGGTCGTTGTAGCGCGCCAGCAGCGTGTCGGCTGCGACCGCCGGGGTCACCCCGGGACTCGTCGGCACGCCAAGTGTCGTGGCACCCGATCCCGCCTTGACGAGGAACGCGTCGGCGTGGCCGTGATAGCAGCCTTCGAACTTGATGATCCTGTCGCGCCGCGTGAACGCGCGGGCGACGCGCACCGCGCTCATCGTCGCCTCGGTGCCGGAGCTGACGAACCGCACCCGTTCCATCGACGGGACGAGCGTCCGGACCCGTTCGCCGAGCTCGTGCTCGAGCGGGCTCGGCGCGCCGAAGCTCGTGCCGAGCCGCGCCGCCGCGGCGAGCGCCCGGACGAGCCCGCGCGGGGCGTGGCCGTGGATGAGCGGCCCCCACGACATCACGTAGTCGACGAAGCGGTTGCCGTCGACGTCTTCGAGGATCGCGCCCGACGCGCGGCGGATGAACAGCGGTGAGGCCCCCACGGCTCGAAACGCGCGCACCGGGCTGTTGACGCCGCCGGGAAGGACCTTGCTGGCCTGTTCGAAGAGCTTTCGGCTGCGGACCGGCGTCTTCATGATCGCCGGAGCGCCCGTGCGGCTTCCCTGGCGTAGTAGGTGATGATGATGTCCGCGCCGGCGCGGTGGATCGCGGTGAGCGTTTCCATCATGGCGCGCGGTTCGTCGAGCCAGCCGTTCTTCGCCGCCGCCTTCAGCATCGCGTACTCGCCGCTCACGTGATAGGCGGCCGTCGGCTGGTTGAAGCGCTGCTTCACCTTCGCGATCACGTCCAGGTAGTGCAGCGCGGGCTTCACCATGACGATATCGGCGCCTTCGGCAAGGTCGATCTCGACCTCGCGCAGCGCCTCGTCCACGTTGGCCGGGTCCATCTGATGGCTGCGGCGGTCGCCGAACTGCGGAGCCGAGTCGGCCGCGTCGCGAAACGGTCCATAGAACGCCGAGCAGTACTTGGCGGCGTACGCGACGATCCCGACCCCCTCGAAGCCCCCCTCGTCGAGCCCCTGCCGGATCGCGGCGACCCGGCCGTCCATCATGTCCGAGGGCGCGACGAAGTCGGCGCCCGCGGCCGCGTGCGAGAGCGCCACCTGGACGAGACGGGCCACGGTCACGTCGTTCACGATCTCCTCGCCGTCGAGCACGCCGCAGTGCCCGTGCGACGTGTACTCACAGAGACAGACGTCGGTCATCACGACGAGATCGGGCACCTCGCGCTTCATCCCGCGGACCGCCATCTGCACCGGCCCTTCGGGGTCGGCGGC
>MEKU01000041.1:21759-30216 GCA_001767195.1 Acidobacteria bacterium RIFCSPLOWO2_02_FULL_67_21 | reverse complement strand
GCCGCTTCCTTGACCGCCTCGTCGACCGAGAGCTGGAAGACGCCTGGCATCGATGCGACCTCGCGTCTGACCCCGCGCCCCTCGCACACGAACAGCGGAGAGATGAAACAGTCGGGCCGCAGGTGCGTCTCGCGCACCAGGCTGCGGATGGCCTCGGTTCGACGAAGCCGCCGCGGCCTGCGCGCCATCGTCAGGCGGGAGGCGGTCTTGACGGTCATATCTGCTGATCTTGCCAGATTTGAACCGTCATCGGGCACGTGCCGCGGAGTAGTAGTCCACGATGGCATCGACGAGCGCGGGAATCGTCGAAGCCTGCGGCTGCACGGTGACCGGGATGCCGAGCTGGCGTGCGGCATCGGCGGTCGAGGGCCCGATCACGGCCACCACGGTCTGCTTCAGCAGGTCGGCTGCCTGTTCGGGGCCGTAGATGCGTGCAAAGCTGCGCACCGCGGAGGAGCTGGCAAAGGTGACCACGTCGATCCGGCCCTGGAGGAGCAGCCCGTAGACGTCCGGGTCGGATTCCGGCAGGGCGTCTTCGCTCACGGTCCGGTACGCCACGACGTCGGTGATCGCGGCGCCGGCGCGCCGCAGCTCCTCGGCGATCACCTCCCGTCCGATGTCGGCGCGGGGGAGCAGCACCCGGCGCCCCTGGAGCGGCCCGCTCGCCTGGATGGCCCGGATGACCCCTTCCGCGCGGAACTCGTCCGGCACGAGATCGACCTTGATGCCGTAGCGCGAGAGCCTGTCGGCCGTTCCGGGCCCGACGGTACAGAGCTTCGGGCCTTTGAGCATCCGGACGTCGCGGTCGCCCTCGAGCAGCGCGGTCATGAAGGCGTCGACCGCGTTCACGCTGGTGAACACGATCCAGTCGAACACCGACGGGTCCGCGGCGGCCTGCAGCAGCGGCGTGCGGTCCTCGGGCGGCGCGATGCGGATGACGGGCGCTTCGATGGCGTCCGCCCCGAGCGCCGCGAGCCGGTCGACGAGTTCGGCCGCCTGTTCGCGCGGTCGCGTGACCAGGACCCGCCGGCCCGAGAGCGGCCGGGCGTCGTACCAGCGCAGGTGCGGGCGCAGGCTTGCCACCTGGCCGACGACCAGCATGGCCGGCGTGCGGCGGTGGCGCTCGCGCAGCCTGTCCAGCAGCTCGGCGATCGTGCCGGCGAGCGTCTCCTGCCCTGGCAGCGTGCCGTCGTACACGACGACGGCCTGCGTGTCGCCCGGACAGCCGTGCTGGCGCAGCGCCTCCAGGACGCGCGGCAGCTGGTGCGCGCCCGCGTAGCACAGGATCGTCCCGCCCAGCCGCGCCAGGCTCGTCCAGTCAACCTCGGGCAGGCTGCGGCTTTCATCCTCGTAGCCGCGGATCAGCGTGACGGTGTCGCCGCTGCCCGGATAGGTGACCGGGACACCGGCGTAGGCCGGAACGGCGATCGCCGCCGGAATCCCAGGCACGATTTCAAAAGGCACGTGCTGCTCGTGCAGGAATAGCGCTTCCTGCCCGCCGCGATCGAAGACAAACGGGTCGCCCCACTTCAACCGCGCCACCCGCCGCCCTTCGCGCGCCTTTTCCACGAGCAGGTAGCTGATCGCCTCCTGCTCGAGCGGTTGCGGCGAGGCCGTGCCGACGTCGATCAGCTCGGCATCGGCGCGCGCGTGCTTCAGGAGCCCTCGAGGGACCAGATGGTCGTAGACGACAACGTCGGCGGCGCGCAGGCAGTCGAGGCCGCGCACGGTGATCAGCTGCGGATCTCCGGGGCCGGCGCCGATCAGATACACGGCCGGCCGCTTCACGGCTGCAGCCCCTCGACGGCCGCCCGGGTGCGTTCGACGTCTGCGAGGATGTCGGCCGCGCCTCCGGCCAGCAGCCGTTCCGCCGCCCTGGCGCCGACGGCTGCGGCCTCCATGAGATCGCCGGCGGCCGCGGCGCGGACCTCGCGGCGGCCGTCGATCGACACGACGATGGCGGTGAGCGTCAGGCTCGTCCCGGCGATCGAGGCATACGCGCCGATCGGCATCTGGCATCCACCGCCAAGCGCCGTGACGACCGCGCGTTCGGCCGTCAGCGCGGCCGCCGCGGCCGGGTCATCGATGCGCGCCGCCAGTTGCCGCATGGCGCGGCCGGCGGCCCGAACTTCGACGGCAATGATCCCCTGTCCCGGAGCGGGCACGCAGGCCTCTGGCGGCAGCACGGCCGAGATCCGGGACTCGAAGCCCAGACGTTTGAGGCCCGCGGCGGCCAGGACGATCGCCTCGCAGGCGCCCGCATCCAGCTTTCGGAGGCGCGTGTCGAGGTTGCCCCGGATTGGCTCGAAGCGGGCCCCCGGGACGAGCCGCCGCAGCTGCGCGCTCCTGCGGATGCTGCTCGTGCCGATTCGCGGCGCATGACCCAGCCGCCCGATCACCTCGTCATGGCTGAGGCCTGAGGCCTGGGCGCCCGACCCTGTGTGTGGAAGGATGACCGCATCGCGGGCGTCCTCGCGCGGCAGCACGGCGCCGACCACGAGGCCGTCTGGCAGGAGCGCCGGCATGTCCTTGCTGCTGTGGACGGCGAGATCGATCGCTCCCTCCAGCAGCGCGTCCTCGATTTCCTTGACGAACAGGCGTTTGCCGCCGATCTGCGCGAGGCTGGCGTCGGCCAGCCGATCGCCGGATGTCCTGATCACGACGATCTCGGACGCCTCGCCCGCGCGCTCGCGCAGCAGCGCGGCCACCGCGTTGGCCTGGAAGAGGGCCAACTGGCTCCCTCGGGTGCCGATTCTGACGGTTGTCATGAATCTACGATTGAAGGTGGAATTGCTATTTCCTGCGACGCCGCTCGTCCATCGGCGACGCGTCCGGCTCGTCGCTGCCGTCGCCGAGACGGAACAGGCGGCTGACCGCTTCGGTGTAGACGGCCTGTGTCTCTTCGTCCGGCAGCGCCTTGAGCTGTTCGGTCGGCTCGAGCAGCAGCTTCTCGACGATGAGGCGGGTGACCTCGTCGACCCGGGCCCGGGCGTCGGGTGGCAGCCCCCCCAGTTTCGTCTCGAGCCGTTCGAGCTCTGACCGGCGGATGTCGTCGAATCGCTGGCGCAGCGCGATCACCGTAGGAATGGCGCGCCGCGATCGTTGCCAGGCCGTGAACCGCGACAGCTCCTCCGCGACGATCGCCTCCGCGCGGGCGATCTCGCCGCCTCGCCGGGCCAGGTTCTCCTGGACGATCCCCTGCAGGTCGTCGATGTTGTAGAGAAACACCTGCTCGATCTCGCCGACGGCCGGGTCGACGTCGCGCGGCACCGCGATGTCGATGATGAACAGCGGGTCGGGCCGTCGGCGGCCGGTCACGGCCTCCACCTCGGCGCGCGTGATGATCGGCCGTTGCGATCCGGTCGCGGTGACGACAATATCGGCGCGGCCCATGGCCCGCGGCATGTCGCTCCACGGGACGGCGCGCCCGCCGGTCTCCGCGGCGAGCGCCTCGGCATGCGCGGCGGTGCGGCTCGTGATGACGATCTCCGCGACGCCATGGCTCCGCAGATGGTGCGCGGTCAGCGCGCCGATCTCGCCCGCCCCGACGACGAGGACGCGGCGCCCCTGCAGGCGGCCGAAGATCTTCCGCGCGAGCGCGACGGCGGCGAAGCTGACCGAGACCGCGCCCTCGCCCAGGCCCGTTTCGCTGCGAACGCGCTTGCCGACGCCGAACGCCCAGTGGAACGTTTTGTTGAGCAGCGGGCCCGTGCAGTGGCGGTCGGCCGCCGCCTGATAGGCGTCCTTGACCTGGCCGAGGATCTGCGGCTCGCCGATCACCAGCGAGTCGAGGCCGGCCGACACGCGAAAAAGATGGTGGGCCGCCGCCGTGTCGTCATACGTGAAGAGATGCGGCAGAAAGGCGTCGCGCGGAAGCTGGTGGTACTCGCTGAGAAACGCGATCAGCTCCTCGCGCGCGCGGGACGGCTCGGAGCTGGCCACGTAGATCTCGGACCGGTTGCAGGTCGACAGCACGACCGATTCGGCGGCGGAGGCGCGGGCCGCCAGCGTCTCCACCGCCGCGCCGACATCGCGGCTCGAGAAGTCGAGGCGCTCGCGCAGATCGACGGGCGCGGTGCGGTGACTGACGCCCAGGAGGAACAGATGCATGTCAAGTCCCAACGCCCAACTTCACAACTCCCAATTGGGAGTTGGTGTCTTGTGAGTTGGGAGTTGGGTCATTCGTGCGCCCATCAGAAGGTGTGGCTGGTTCTCACGAAGTAGCTGATCGGCAGGAAGTTCAGGAGCACGATCGTGAAGCCGACAGCCGAGAGCCATGCGGCCCGCCGGCCGCTCCAGCCCATCATGCGGCGGGCCAGCACCGCGAAGGAGTACAGGCCCCAGGTCAGGACGGCGACGAAGATCTTCGGGTCGTCGAGCGACATCGCCCGCAGATTCGGGTCGTCCGGGGCCGCGGCCCGCGCCTGCGTAACCCAGATGACCCCCACGACGACGCCGACGGTCAGGAAGAGCCAGCCCACTGCCACAGCCCGCGCGTTCATGATGTCGAGCGTCTGCAGCGACGGCAGCCGCGTGTAGAAGAAGCCGAGGTGCTTCTTCTTGATCTCCGTGAACTGGACCACGTAGGTGAGGCCGAGGACGGCGGCCAGCGCGAAGCTCGCGTACGCGAAGAGCAGCGAGGACACGTGCATCCAGAACGACGGGCTGTCCAGCATCGGGTCGATCCGCTCGATCCCGGGCGACCACGCCGGAATCGTCTGCAGCCCGGCGAGCATCGGCGCGATGAAGACGCCCATCGACCGCTCGTCGCTCGTCATCTCCAGGTACAGATAGGAGAGCGCCAGCAGCCAGACGAAGGTGGAGATCGCGCTCGAGGCGTTCGCAAAGGGCACGTGCCGCACTTCCATGGTCTGCATGCCGATGACGAACGTGTGGGCGAAGGCGGCAAACACGAGAACCGTCGTCGCGAGGCGGCCGGCCTGCGGCCGTCTCGTCGCAAAATGCACGGCATACGCGACGCCGGCGGCGGCGTACAGAATCAGAGGGAGGACGTTCAACGGCCGGGGGCGTAATAGCCCCTCTTGGTTCGCGCCGTCGCGTTCGCCCGCGCCACTTGCACCACGAGGCGGCGGAAGGCGCCGTCGTTGCGCGGGTTCTTCGACGTGTAGCCGATCGTGTACTGGCTCGCCAGCTCGTCGGCGATCTGGCCGTACACCCCGTTCAGATCCTCGATCTTGGCGGGAAAGGACGCCCGGCCGCCGGTCTCCTGCGCGAGCTGGCGCATCACGAACTCGGCTTCCCGGAACCCCCGTGAGCTCGAGTCGGCGCCGCGCAGCGCGATCGTGAAGATCGCGGTCTCGGAGCGCTTCGCGAGATCCAGCACCTCCTCGAACGACACGAGGCTGGAGGTGTCCTCGCCGTCGGAGAAGACAATCAGCGCCTGGCGCCGCACGTCCTCGTCGTTCTGCGCCTTGATCTTCCCGAGCTCCTTCAGCGACACGTAGATCGCGTTGTGCAGCGATGTCGAGCCGCCCGACACGGTCTGCCCGATCGCACTCTCGAGCAGCGCATGGTCCGATGTGAACGCCTGCCGGATGGACACGCGGCTGTCGAAGTCGATGACCTGCGCCAGATCGCTCGGCTTCAGCCGCCGCACGAAGTTCGCGGCGGCCACCTGCAGCGTCTTCAGCTTGTCTTCCATGCTGGCGCTGCTGTCGAGCAGCAGCGACAGCGCGATCGGCTGCGGGCGGCGCGTGAAGAACGTGATCTCCTGCTTGACGCCGTCTTCGAAGACGGCGAAGTCGCCCTCTTCGAGATCGATGATGTACCGGCTCGACCCGTCGACGACGGTGACGTTGAGCGAGACGATGTCGATCGTGCTGCGGAACTGCGGCCGCTGCGCGGACGCCGGCACAGCGGCGGCGACCGCGACGCCAATCAGGAGTCCGAGGATCAGCCGCTTCACGCTCATACCCCCGACGGCCCGCGGGCCGGCGTCCCGCGCATCGTGATACCCCGACGCGTCGACGTCACCTCGGTCCGGTCTGGCGGGATCAACGACTCGGGCCGGCCGTAGACGACCTTGTACTGCGACGACAGCTCGCGGGCCAGCTTGCGCAGCGCCTGTTCGACCGCGCTCTCCGTGAGCAGCGTGACGTGCTGTCCCCCGGTCGCCCGCGTTCCCTCCGCAATGGCCAGCGCGCGCTCGCGCTCTTCCGTCGTCCCGGCGGGCAGGTGGCCGATCACGATGGCATGCAGGCCCGCACCGGCGTCGCGCACGGCGGCCACCACCTCCCGCGCTCCCTTGTTCGAGTACTCCACGCCGGCCGTCATGACGGGGACGATGACCGCGCGGGGCGCGTCGCGGCGCTCGAGGCCGGCCGAGATTTCGACGAGCGCGTCGAGGAGCGTCATCCCGCTCCCGTTCATGGCAAAGAGGCGGCCGATGCCGCGCTCGAGCAGCTCCGGGCTGGACGTGTAGTCGACGAGAATCGTCGGCCGGTCGGCCAGGCCGACGAGGGCAATCTGATTGCCGACCGACAGCTGCGTGACGAAGCTCCGGAGCCCGCTCCGCAGCGGCGGAATCGCCGCGTCAGCCGCGCCGCTGTTGTCGATGAGCAGGGCGATGTCGATCGGTTCGGTGGCCGGCGAGACGCGAAGGATCTCGCGGCGGCGTCCGTCCTCGGTGATGGTGAAGTCGCCGAGGCCGAGGCCGTCGACCGGCTCGCCTTTCGCGTCGACGGCGCTCACGAAGATCGTCCGCTCGCGGAGGCCGGCCTGGGCGTGGACCGCGCGAGCCCCCAGGGCGGCCACGATACAGCCGGCGGCCGCGACCGCGACGAGCGCCGGGCGGAGTGCGAAAGCGGCGCGCATGAGGCTCTCTGAAAGCGAGTATAGTCCCCCGCGCATTGCCACTGTCAATCCGCCTCTGATACGATTGAGTGTTTGTTTCGCCCCAGGAAAGAGCCGCGTGCGGCCCGTGGCAAAACGGTGTCCCGTAGTCTCATTTCAGCCCGCGGTGTGAAGGCGCTGCAGTCGACGATCAGCCGCTCGGGACCTGCGGCAATGGTCGGCTATACGATGATCGGCGCCATCATCCTGCTGGGCGGGATCGGCTACGCGCTGGACGAGTGGCGCGGCACGTCTCCCTGGTTTCTGCTCGGCGGCCTGTCGCTCGGTCTCATCGTCGGCTTCTACGAGCTGGCGAAAACGCTGTGGCGGCCGTGACGCCGTTGTGGTGGATGATCGGCGTGAGCGTCGGCTCCGCGGGCGCGGTGGCGGCGCTGCCCGGCATGGAGAGCAGCCGCGAAGTCGTGCTCGGCATGCTCGCGCCGCTTGCAGGCGCGGCGGCCACCTGGATCCTGGTGGTCCGGACGTATGCGTCGCGGCCCGCCGCCCTGACGCCGCTCATGGTGGCGGCGTTCGGCGGCAAGCTGGTGTTCTTCGGGGCGTACGTGACGGTGATGCTCGCGGTGCTGGAGCTTCGGCCGGTCCCGTTCGTGGTCAGCTTTACGACGTACTTCATCGCGTTGCACGTGTTCGAGGCGCTGCGCCTGCAGCGGCTGTTCGCCCGCCGCGCGCCGGCGGCATAAAGAGAGCGTAGGTACGGTGCAGATCGAATCGCAGGTTCCGGAACAGGCCGCCGAGGCGGCCGCTGAAGGCTTCAATGCGGGCGAGATGATCATCGAGCACGTCGCCAACAGCGGCCTCGATCACCCGCTCATCCATCTCCCGACCGTTGCCGGCATCGACTTCTCCGTGACCAAGCACGTGTTCATGCTGTGGGTGGTCGCGGCGCTGGTCTTTCTGATCGTCACGACGGCGGTGCGGCGGTACCTCCGGCAGGATCGGCTGATCCCGTCGGGCTTCGTCAACGCGCTCGAGACGGTGGTCGAGTTCATCCGCGACTCGGTCGTGCGTCCGAGCGTGGGCGACAAGTGGGTCGGCACGTGGACGCCGATGCTCCTGACGCTGTTCGTCTTCATCCTGGCGGCCAACGCCATCGGCATGATCCCGGTGTTCGAGCTCCTCGGGCTCCTGAACCACTGGGTCTTCCACGCCGCCGACGAGTCGTTCCTCGGCCGCCTGCTGCACGGCGGCGCGACCGCGACGTCGAACTTCAATGTCACGGCCGCGCTGGCCGTGGTCAGCTTCTTCGCCATCATCGTGGCCGGCTCGAAGGCTCACGGCGCGGTTCAGCACTGGAAGAACATGGTCCCGCACGGCGTGTCGCCGTTTCTCGCCGTCGCGCTGATCCCGATCGAGATCCTGGGCATGTTCGTGCGGCCGTTCGCGCTCACGATGCGACTTGCTGCGAACATGACCGGCGGCCACATTGCGATTCTCGCGATCCTGTCCTTCGTGTTCATCTTTACGGAGATGGCCGGCCAGGTCGTCGGCATGGGGGTCGGCCTCGCGTTCTCGGTGCCGCTCGCCGTCGGGATCTCGGCGCTCGAAATCATCGTCATTCTCGTTCAGGCATACGTATTCACGCTG
>MEKU01000041.1:0-21743 GCA_001767195.1 Acidobacteria bacterium RIFCSPLOWO2_02_FULL_67_21 | reverse complement strand
CGGGTCCGGAAGGACCCGCCCTACACCGGACGGAGGACACGACGAATGGAAGGTTTTGCGCTTGCGTACATGGGTGCCGGAATCGGTCTCGGGCTGGCCGTGATCGGCGCGGGCCTGGGCATCGGGAAGCTGGCGGCCGGGCTCGCGGAAGGGATCGCGCGCCAGCCGAGCGCCGTCGCTCAGATCACGGGCGCGGTGAACCTGCCGCTCTTCCTGCTTGAAGGCGTCGCGATTCTCGCAGAGGTCTTCGCGCTCCTGATCGTGCTGTTGAAGTAGTCATGAATCCTCTGGTCCAGCCCGATCCCGGCCTCTTCATCTGGACGATCCTGACGTTTCTCGTCCTGGTGGCGCTGCTCGCGCGTTTTGCGTGGCGGCCCCTGCTGGACGCGCTGGAGCGCCGGCAGGAGACGATCGCCCGCGCGCTCGAGGACGCGCAGCGCGCGCGCCAGGAGCTGGAGCGCCTCCAGCGGGAGTCGGCCCAGATGCTGGCGGCCGCGCGGGCCGAGTCGGACGCGATCGTGGCCAGGAGCCGCTCGGATGCGGACGCGCTCCGGGAAGAGCTCCGCCACAAGGCGCGCGCCGAGGCGGAGGCCATCGTCAAGAACGCCGAGCGGCAGATCCAGCTCGAGACGGCGCGTGCGGTGCAGCAGATCCGCCACGAAGCCGTGGAACTGTCGGTGGCGATCGCCTCGAAGATCCTCCGCCGGCACGTCTCCAAGGAAGACAACGAAGCCCTCATCGAAGAGACCCTCAAGCAGGTCGAGACCCGTCCCAACGTGTGAGTGAAGGCCGCCGCCCCTCGACTGCACGCTCGGGGCGGCCTGAGCCTGTCGAAGGCCGCCGACTGCTGACCGCCGCGTACGCCGCCGCGGGCGCGGCGCTGTTCGTGTACGTCGTGCGGCGCGCCGGCGTCGCCGAGATCGTCGCGGGCATCCGCGAGGTGGGCTGGGGGCTGGCGGCGATCCTGGCGCTCGCCGGCGCGCGCTTCATCCTGCGGGCGGCGTGCTGGAGGCTGTGCATGCCGCCGCACGCGCGGCTGCCGTTCGACGGCACCCTGGCCGCCTTCCTCGCCGGCGACGCGGTCGGCAACGTCACCCCCCTCGGGCTGCTGGCCAGCGAGCCCACGAAGATCTTCCTCGTCCGCCATCATCTGGCGACGCGCGACTCGGTGGCGTCGCTGGCGCTCGAGAACCTGATCTACGCGGTGTCGGTCGGTCTCGTGGTCATGGCGGGGCTCCTCGTGGTGCTCGCGACGGTCCCGATGCCCGGCGTGTGGCAGGCGGCATTCGTGGCGGCGCTCGTGGCGACGGCGGGCGGCGGCGTGTTCGCGGTGCGCCTGCTGCGGGGGACCTGGGACGACCGGCAGGGGCGCCGCCCGCGGTGGCGCGAGCGGCTGGCCGGCGTGCGGCTCGCGGTGATGGGGTTCTCGGCCGAGCACATGCCGCGCCTCTGGCGGGCGCTGGCGCTCGACGGCCTGTTTCACACGCTCGCCATCCTCGAGATCTTTCTCACGCTGTGGTGGCTGTCAGGCCGTATGCCGACGCTGGCGCAGGCCATCATCTTCGAGTCGCTCAACCGGCTGGTGACGATTGCGTTCAAGTTCGTGCCGTTCCGGATCGGCGTGGACGAAGCGCTCTCAGGCGCGGCTGCGCCGCTGCTGGCGCTGAACCCGGCGGCCGGCGTGACGCTCGCCGTGGTTCGAAAGGTGAGAAATCTGTTCTGGACCGGGATCGGTCTCGCGATTATCGCCGCGCACCCGGTTCGAGCCGGGCGACCGACGGGCCCTGGCGGAAACGCTCCCGCGCCGCAGCCTTGACCGCCGCCGCGCGAGCCGGCTGCCCGACCGCCGTCCACAGGCGCGCCGCCGTCCGGTATCCCTCCGGGGTCGGCACGGCGTCGACGAGCGCCTCCAGCACTTCCTGAACGGCCCCGGCACGCTGCGCTTCGTGCAGCAACACGGCGAGGCTCTCGTAGGCGCACAGGTTCCTTGGAAAGAGACGCCGCTCGGCGCGGAAGTGCGCCTCGGCCTCGTCCGGCCGCCCGAGATGCATCAGCGTTTCGCCGAGCAGGAAGTGAAGCCCCTCGATCGGGCGCCGGTCCTCGTTGGGCGCCGCCGCCTCGAACGCCGCCAGCGCTTCCTCGTGCTTGCCACCCGCCAGCAAGGCGCCGCCGCGGATGAACTCGACGAGCGGTAGCCGCGGGTCGGCCCGTTCGGCCGCCTCCGCCTGCATGAGGGCGCCTTCCTCGTCATCGAGGGCGAATGCGACGCGGGCGGCGATCTCGCCGGCGACGGCCACGGCGCGGCCATCGTCGTGCTCCGCGAGCGCCACCGCCAGCGCTGCGTGCGGTTCCGCCTCCTGCGGCCGTCCGGCGCGGAGCAGCAGGTCGGCCACTGCGGCTCGTATGTACGGATTGTCCGGCTCGACGCGTGCCGCGGCCTGCAGGGCGCGCTCCGCGTCCTCGACCCGCCCGACGCGTCCGAGCAGCATCCCAAGCTGGTACTGCACGGCCGGCAGCCGCGGGTGCGTCCGCGTGATCTCCTGCAGCTGCCCGACGGCCGCCACGTAGTCCTTCTGGCTGATCAGCACCGCAGCGGCCCGATGCCGTTCGAGCACCCAGGCCTCCTGATCGGCGCCGAGCGGCTCCGGCGCGGGCCCGAACAGCGGGCTGCCGAGATACCCGAGCGCGGCGAACTGGTCTTCGTCGGCCGGATCGATCGCCTGCGGCCGTGAGAGCCGCTGCTCGTGGAGCAGGCGATCGAGCTCGTTCCGCAGCTCGATCGCTTCCGGAATCTCGCCCGACACGGCGATCACGGCATCGATCGCCCCTTCGTGCGTGCCGCGGAGGTACCGGTAGGTGGGCGTCGCCAGCAGGAACTGGCCCGGCCCGCCGAAACGGAAGAGCGCCGCGAGCGTTTCGGCGTAGATGGGTCGATCGTCGAGCGCGTCCTCGTCGCCGTCGAGCACGGGGCGCAGCGATCGGCCGCGAAGGCCCGACGGAATGGGCGCCCGGACGAGGTCGAGCACCGTGGGCAGCAGATCGATGTGCTGCACCGTCATGGCGACGCGCCGCCCCCCGCCTTCCGCATCGGGTTGCTTGACGAGGAGGGGCACGTGCAGCGCCGACTCGTCCAGCGACATGTTCGCGTCGGGGTCCGCCCGGTCGGCGGTCAGCACGATGGTGGCCCGGTCGTACAGGTCGCGGCTCTTGAGCCCCTCGACCAGGCGCGCCACCGTGGATTCCGCGTCGCGTTCGTCGACCTGGACGAACAGGAAGAACCGGTGTCCCCGCCGGCCGCGCAGCCACCGCTCGGCCGCCTCGGTGGTGTACGTGCCGTCGCGCGCGACGATCGGCAGCGCACCGCCCGGCTCGTCCGGCAGATCGGCATCGAAGTAGGAGAAGCCCTGCGACAGGCCCGACTCGGGGCGCAGCAGGAACGACGACACGGCGGCGCCGGTCTCGAACCCCCGGTTCTGCAGCAGCGCGGGCAGCGATCGCGCCTCCTCCCTAAGCGCGAACCCGGCCTCGTCGCGCACGCCGTGCTCGAAGGGCAGCTGGCCGGTCATGATCGAGGCGTGGGCCGGGAGCGTCAGCGGCGAGTGGGCGTACGCGCGCTCGAAGACCACGGCGTCCGCCGAGAGCGCGTCAATGGCGGGCGCGCGGCTCGTCGTGCCGCCGTAGGTCTGCAGCTCGCCAGGGCGCAGGCCGTCGACCGAGATGAGGATCAGCGGCCCCTGGTGCGGCGTCGACTCGCGCGCGTACCACCACCCGGCGAGCGCAGAGGCGGTCACCGCGACGCCGAATAACGTCAGGATGATGGTGACCTGCACCGGGCGGGCGGCAGGAGGGGCCGGTCGAGGCATGTGTCTGGTCTCATCTTATCGCCGGCCGGGCCCGGCCACGCGCGCTCAGACGCGCGGGTCGGCCCCTTTGTCGGCGTACATGCGGCTGTCGGCCTGCCGGATGGCCTCCGCGAGCGTCTGAGCCTCGGTGGATACGGACGCCACCCCGGTGCTGAGACCGATGCCGCCCGGCAGCGCCGTGCGGGCCCGCTCGCGTTCGAAGGCCACTTTCAGCTCCGCCGCCTTTCCCTGCGCCTCGGAGTGGCCGCAGGTCAGCAGAAGGAGAAACTCGTCGCCGCCCCAGCGGATGACGTAGTCCGACTCGCGGACCATCCTCCGCAGGAGCGCCCCGATCGTCTTCAGGACCCGGTCGCCGGTAGGTGTCGTTCAGGCGCTTGAAGTCATCGACGTCCACGAACACCACCGAGAGCGGCGATCCGTATCGGCGCTGGCGGCGGCAAAACGAAGCGGCACGTCCCATCGCAGCGGTCCCGTCGGAAACGCTCCGGCCGACAGCAGCGCGAGTCCGGCCGACCAGACCGCCAGCAGCTGCGCCAGCCCGACCATCACGCTGCCGAGGCGCACGTCGGCGTATCCACGGGCGAGCAGCAGAAACGAACCGGCGAGCAGCAGCCAGCTTCCAATCCAGTACACGATGAAGGCCCGGCCGCGGTACACGTACAGCGTGGTCAGCGTGCCGGCGGTGACGAGTGCGCCGTACGCGGCAAAGAGCCGCGGCCGGATCAGCATCGGCGGGGGCGGGGCGATGCCGCGCAGCGGATCGAGCGTGCCGAAGACGTCGGGACCGGGCTGCGCGGCCGCCGCCGCGAGCGGCGCGATCGCCAGCAGGACGATCAACCGCCAGTCGTCGCGGCAGTCGAAGCGCTGCATGGCCGTCAGTACAGCTGGTAGAGCATCAGGTAGATCACCACGCCCGTCACCGACACGTACAGCCATACCGGCAGCGTCCATCGCGCGATCCGGACGTGCCGGTCGTACTGCGCGGTCAGCCCGCGCCTCGCGGTGACGAGCGCCAGCGGCGGAATGAGCGCCGCCAGGATGACGTGGGAGATCAGGATCGCGAAATACAGCGCCCTGATCGGCCCCTCCCCGCTGAACGGGCGCGAGCCGGCGTTGGCGTGATAGACGACATAGGAAATCAGAAAGACTGCCGAGGTGGCCAGCGCCGCCAGCATGCAGCGCCGGTGCAACGCGATCTGTCGCCGGCGGATGAACACGTAGCCGGCCGAGAGAAACGCCGCGGCCGTCCCGTTCAGTACGGCGTTCAGGGCGGGGAGGTCTGCAATCGTGATCAGATCCAGATCCGATCCGCGACCAGCGCGCCCCAGAGGAGCGGCAGGTAGATGATCGAGAAGAGAAACAGCTGGCGCGCCGCCTCGGTGGAGCGCTCGAGCGCGAAGCGGGCGCTCAGCCCGATCAGCATGCCGCCAAGCAGCGTGGCGATCGCGATGTAAAACCCTCCCGCCAGCCCGACGAGCGTCGGCATCAGGCTCACCGGCCAGAGCGCCGCGGAGTACAGCAGCGCCTGCCGGCCGGTCCGGCCGCCGTCGGGCTCCAGCACCGGCAGCAGCGGCACGCCGGCGGCGGCATACTCGTCGCGATAGAGCCACGCAATCGCGAGAAAGTGCGGCATCTGCCACAGGAAGCCGATGCCGAAGAGCACCGCGGCCGCCAGCGTCAGCTCCCCGCCGGCCGCCGTCCAGCCGATGACCGGCGGGAGCGCACCGGGCACCGCGCCAACCAGCGTGGCCAGCGACGTGCGGCGCTTGAGCGGCGTGTAGATGAGCACGTAGCTCGTCAGGGTGAGCGCCGCGACCGCGGCCGGCAGCAGGCCGACGGCGAACGCCAGGTCTGCGACCCCGGCGGCCGACAGGACGAGCGCGAACCACGCAGCATCCGCCGGCCGGAGGCGGCCCGCCGGCACCGGCCTCGTGCGCGTCCGCTCCATCAATGCATCGGTACGGTGTTCCCAGACCTGGTTGAACGCCGCGGCGCCGCCTGCAACGAGGGCCGTGCCGACAAGCGTGTGTACGAGCAGGGCGGCGTCCACGCCAGCAGGCTCGGCCAGATAGACGCCCGCCGCGGTCGTGATGAGCACCAGCAGATTGAGGCGCGGCCTGGTCAGCGCGACGAAGTCGAGCGGGCGCGACAGAGGGCGGGTGGCGAAGGAGGTCCACCCGGCCGCCGGCGGCACCGGCGTGGCCGCAGCGGCATGCGGCTTCATGCGGCCACCCTCACCGTCTCGACGTCGGCGGCAAAGCGGGACCGGTGTGCCCGGAGCGCCAGCACGAGCGACGTGACGAGCAGGAGCGCGCCCGTGACCACGTGCAGCGAGTTGATGATGTACTCCTTGCCCGACAGCACGGTCAGCGCGCCCAGCGTGATCTGCACGACGAGCCCGGCGGCGAGCAGCAGCGCCGGACGCTTCAGCTCGGGCCGGCCGCGGTGGTGGGAGAGCACGTGCGCCACCGTGGCGAGCACGAAGACGGCCACGACCAGCGCGCCGACGCGATGCGCGAAGTGAATGGCGATCGGCCCGGTCCAGACCGGCGGGACGAGCTGCCCGAACGCGAGCGGGAAGTCCGGAATCGCAAGCCCGGCGCCGGTGTGCCTCATCGTCGCACCCAGCAGAATCTGAACGTAGATCAGGGCTGTCGTGGCCACCGAGACCGTGCGCAGCGGCCCATCGTCCAGCGTCGATCCGCGCTTCCAGCCGCGAGACGTGACGAGCGCGATGGCGACCGTGAGGCAGAAGACGAGCTGTGCGAGGCCTGCGTGCGCGATCGAGATCGGGTCGGGCAGGAACCACAGCACCGTGATCCCGCCGAGGATGCCCTGCGTGACGACCGCCGCCAGCGCCGCATAGCCGAGGCGTCGCACCCATCGGCGCGGCTCGGCGCGCCAGAGCCATGCCGCGAGCACGAGGATGAGCACCCCGACGCCGCTGGCAATCAGACGGTGGCTGTGCTCGTAGTAGATGCCCCCGACCCACTTGTCGATCGGAAACGTGAACATGTTCCAGCCGTACGTGGTGGGCCAGTCGGGCACCGAGAGGCCAGAGCCCGTGCTGGTGACGAGCCCGCCGGCGAAGATGAGGACCGCGGTGGAGGCCGCAACGACGACGCCAAACCGGTGGAGCATCTGGTGCCTATGAAGCCGGCGCGAACGAGAACATTACGTCGGCGGTCTCCTTCGCCGCAACGGTGACCGTTTGTGTCTGCCTGCCGAGCGTCTCGTGCCAGGCCTCGATCGTATAGGTCCCGGGGGGCAGACCGCTGAGCGTGAAGCTCCCGTCGGGCCCGGTCACGGCGAAGAACGGATGATCGAGGACGCCGACATACGCACGCATCCACGGGTGGACGTCGCATTTGAACGGCACCATCACCTCGCTCACGCTGAACCGGTGGGTGTGCTTCATGCCCGGGAGCGGCTGACCGGTGTTGAACTCGTCGTTGGACCCGGGGACCGCGTGCACGTTGTGCAGCGTCGGGTCGCTGTTCAGGACCTCGACCGTCTGTCCCACCTGCGCGCCGAGCACGTGCGGAATGTAGCGGCAGCCTTTCTGATCGAGAAGGACCGGTGTGGAGGGAATCGGAAAGCGCAGGCTGCCGAGCCCGTCCTTCACGTAGACGAACACGTTCCGCAGCGCTCCACCGTCGCCCACCACGACCGACTCCTCGGTGGCGCTGCCGCCCTCCCCGGCGCAGTTCGGGTCCGAGTCCATCCGCAGGAGCGCTGGTTTCGGCGGCGTACCGGCAAATGCCACCCGTCCGGTCACGTTGCCGGCGGTGGCAGGATCGACGGGATTCTCGGTCGGCGCCGGCGGCGGAGGCGCTGCCGATTCCTGCGACCCGCCGCCGCAGGCTACCGTCAACACGCTGGCAACGAACACCGCTGACAACAGCGGTCCCAGACGGGTCACAGAGCCACAGAGCCACAGAGAAGAACCATCAAATTGTCCTCTGTGTCTCTGCGTCTCTGTGGCTTCTAGTCGTGAATCTCGTGCCATCAACGTCTCCAACTGCTGATTATCCCACGGGCCCGGCGGCCTCGCGGATCTTGCGCAGCACGCGATCCTCCATCCATTTCGGGTCCCACCACTCGACCGCGTTGACCGGCTGGCCGCTCACGAGCATGGTGAAGTGCAGATGATCGCCCGCGGCGAGGCCCGTCATGCCGCTGCGTCCGATCTGCCGCCCTTTCTCGACCCGATCGCCTTCCCGCACCTCGATGGACGAGAGGTGCGCGTACAGCGACTGCACGCCGAGCCCGTGGTCCACGATGATGCAGTTGCCGTAGATGCCGAGGTCGCCCGCAAAGACGACGACCCCGTTCTGGGCGGCGCGGACGGGCACGTGCTGGGTGACCGCGAGATCGAAGCCGAGATGCACCTGGCGGTCGACTTCGTTGCCGTCATGCACGTACGTGCGGTTGTCGGCGAATCGCGCCTCGACCGCGGCGTTCCCGAGCGGCTGGAACGCGTCGGTCCACAGCATCTGCGGCGCCGTCTTTCGCGCCTGCTCGGCAACCGTCTGATTGTTGCGGCGGCGGAGGTCGCCGTTGATCTTCAGGAACGACCCGAGCAGGTCGCCAGGCGTCGTCGACAGCGACATGTCGGGCGTGGTCGCGGCGATCGAGGGGACCACCTGCTGGAGGAACCGGTCGTCCAGCTGGATCCGGCTGCGCGCGAACGGCTTGGGAAATGCGCGGTGGTCGAGCGTTGCCGTCGCCTCGTTGCCGGCCGCATCGCGCGCGTACAGGGCAATGGGGGTGTTCAGGTCCTGGTCGTGCAGCAGCGCGAAGAATGCGACCTTGAGCGACGCGTCCGAGCCGATCCCCGCGCCCGACGCGGGAAAGCCGGGGTAGACACGGTCGCCGACGCGGACGCCGGACTCGACGTCGGCGGGCGTGGCGCGATAGACGACGAACTCGGCGCCGCCGTGGTTGATGTAGTGGAGCGTCGAGAGCGCCCCAATCCGCGGCGGCTCGAGCCGGACCTCCACGTCGCGCGAGGCTTCCGACGCCGCCTCGCGCAGGCCGAACAGCACCGGCCGCGCCGCCCGGACGACGATCCGGGCGGGGCCGGGCTGCAGATCCGGGAGGTCGCGCTTGCCGATGGTGCGCATGATGTAGAGCCGCTCGGCGCTCTCCTGGCGCACGTCGGCCTCGGTCGGCTGCGACAGCGCGAAGACGGGGAACGAGCGCCCCTGCTGCTCGAGCGTCACGTCGACGCGCGCAAAGCGTCCGCCGGGCGATTCGACGACGAGGTCGAGGGGAGTGGCCTGGCCGACGAACTGGGAGGGCTGGCGGATTTCGATGCGGGGGCCGTCCTCGCGGCCGGACCAGAACCAGGCGCCTGCCGCGACGAGGCCGGCCAGCAGGAGGACGACGAGAAGCTTCGGCAGTGCGCGCATCTCGCGATCATACAGACACTCCAGCCGGGGGTTTACGGGGCCGTGGTCATCCGATAACATGACACGAGCTGGTAGCCGGTAGCCGGTAGCCGGTGGGAGTCCTGTTCCTCTGCTACCAGCTACCGGCTACCGGCTACCACCTTCCTGAAGGGCCGGTATCGTCTAGGGGTCAGGACACGTGGTTCTCAGCCACGGGACCGGGGTTCGAATCCCCGTACCGGTACCAAACTTCAAGTTCAAAGTAGAAAGTGGAAAAGTAAGTAGAAAAGTAGTGCCCGGCTTCAGCCGGGCCCCGCGTCGCGGCGCACGAAACATGCGACCAACCTTCACTATTCACGCGGGTGAGTATCTCGTCGGGACAAAGATAGACGCGTCCTTTCCAGGCCTTCGCGTTTGGGTTCCGTCGAGCGACACCGGCATCGATCTACTCGTCACCGATGCTCAGCAAGAGAAGGTCGCCTCACTTCAGGTCAAGTTCTCGAAGGACTATCTCGGTACCTCAAAGTCGTCGGCGCCAATCCCCTCAATCGTGTCCGGCGGTTGGTGGAAGCTGAACCGGTCGAAGCTGGCCGCGTCGATCGCCGATTACTGGGTCCTCGTTCTTTACCAATTTCAAACGAGGCAATTTGACTTCGTGGTCATTCCGCCCGGTGAGTTGCTGGCTCGCTACGACCACCGTGGCGTTCGAACCGACATCATTCAAAGCTACTTTGGTGTTAGCGGCGGCCGGTGCTGGGAAACTCGAGGTCTGGGCAAGGCCGACCTGCAGAAGATCTCCGAAGGTACGCACGTGAATCGCCACCGAGAGTTCACGCGGGACCTAAATGCCTGGCCGTTTCCCGTCGGCGGCGCCAACCAGCGGCTGCACTTGACGGCGGCCGCTGTAACATCGAGGCAAGTTGAAACGCTGCCGTGCGGCCGCCGCAAGTGAGCCGCGAGCGTTGCCACACAAGATTCGCCGGGGCGTATACTCGAAAAGGAAGATAGGCCAGATGTCCGATAAGCTACCGGTGGTTCATAGCGACCCTGAGATCTTGGGCGGTACGCCGGTGTTTGTGGGGACGCGGGTGCCCGTCAAGAATTTCTATGACTACCTCGAAGGCGGAGACTCGCTCGACGACTTCCTGGAAGATTTTCCTTCCGTAACCCGTGAGCAAGCGGTTGCGGCGCTCGAGTTGGCCCGCGAAATGACCGAGGCTCATGCGGCTGTTGCTCGATGAGTGTGTCCCCAAGCGGTTGAAGAGCGATCTGCCAGGCCACGAGGTCCGGCATGTCGTTGAGATGGGGTGGTCGTCGAAGCGTAACGGCGAGCTGCTCAAACTCATGGTTGCCCAGCGCTTCGAGGCCTTGCTGACGGTCGATCAGCATCTCGAGTTCCAATAGAATGTTCAGGCGTCAGGGATCGGCGTGGTCGTGGTGCAGGTGCGAAGGAATCGGTTGCAGGAACTTCGGCCGCTGACACCTCTGATTCTCGAGGCTTTGTCCAGAGTCAGAGCGGGGGAGCTTATTCGAGTTGGTGGCTGACAGGTGCTGGGCGTGAACCCGTCCCGAAGGGTCAGGTGGCAACCAGGCTCACGCCTTCCAGGGATCGACCACCGGCACGTCGAGCCCTGCGAAATGCCGTGTGTTGCGAGTCGCGATCGTCGCCCGCCGGGCCAGTGCGATGCCAGCGATGAGCGTGTCGCGCAGGTCGGCAACACGGCCGCTTCGCTGGCGCTCGGCGGCGATGTGCGCGGCCGCCGCGGCTGCTGCCTGGTCGAAGTCCAGGACGCGGTTCGAGAGATCCTCCTCCAGGACCCGGTCGAAAGCTCGTTCGAGCGAGGTGCGTCGGCGCCCCTTCGGCAGTAACCCCAGACCGAAGCGGGCTTCGAACACGGTGATGCTGGTCAGCCAGATCGAATCGGCCGGCTGACGATCCAGCCAGGTGACGACCACCGCTTCGGGCGCCGTGCGCATGAGCGCCGACATGACGTTCGTGTCGAGGATGATCACCGCTCGAACTCGGCGGCACGAACCGCCGCGCCGCGCAGTTCCGGCAGATCCTCGCTCAACCCCGACCGCTGGAAGCGCCGGGCGATGCGGGTTCCCAGCGTGTGGCCGCCAGCCGAAGGTTCCTGTACGGCGGCTCGCAGAATGTGCCGCACCTCGTCCTCCGTGCTCCTCGCGTGCCTCCTGGCCCGCTTCTTCAGCTTCTCGGCGACGTCATCCTCGAGGTTCCGCACGACAAACTGCGCCACATCGCTCTCCTTCCTCGACGACGATATCATGATATCAGTCAAGCAGCTGGGCGTGAATCCGTGTCGGGACGTCAGGCGGCAATTCCCTCGAACTTCACGTTCCAACCTTCCGCATAACCCCGCACCGGCACCAAACTTCAAATCCCAAATCCCAAATCCCAGATTCCAAGTCCCCCATCCTCATCGCCCCCCGAACCGGCGCGCCAGCTCGGCGGCGTGGCGCTCCGGAGACTGCCGGTTCGGGTCCAGGTTGTAGCGATCGGATTCCCCCTTCGGGATCGACAGGCTCTGCCACGCAGGGCCGCAGATCGATTTGGCGACGTAGACGATCTGGCCGACGTGGTAGCTCGTGTGCGCCAGCGAGCGGTGCAGCGCTTCATGCAGCGCCACCCGCTCGCCCCGGATGGTGATCGTCTGCTGCAGATGGTCATCGGTGAGCTCATCGAGCGCGGCGAGCAGAACGGACCAGCCCGACGCCCACTTCGCGAGCAGCTCCTCCCGGCTCACCGCCCGGGCCTCGAACTCCTCTTCGCGTTTCCGCCAGGGCTTCTCGCCGTCACTGGTTCGCAGGTCCGTGAACCGGGACTTCAGATTCCCCGCGATGTGCCAGACGATCGCCGCGATCGAATTACTGTCCTTCGACGGCGCATGACTGAGGTCGGAGTCATCCACCTGGGCGATGGCGGCCTCGCCCAGCGCCTTGTAGCGGCGATATTCGGCGGCGATGGAGGAGACGAGCCGGATCACAGGTGAAGTAGGATGCCACAACCATGCGACCAACCAAACCTCGGAGCTGGTTTACGCGGCTGACGAAGTCCAGCGCCCACGCGACGGGTCGTCCCGTCACTTTCCTCGTGGCGGCATCGTCCATCGTCGTCTGGGCGGCGACCGGGCCGGTCTTCGCCTTCAGCGACACCTGGCAGCTCGTGGTCAACACCGGCACGACGCTCGTGACGTTTCTGATGGTGTTCCTGATTCAGAGCACCCAGAACCGCGATTCGGAGGCCATGCAGGTGAAGCTGGACGAGATCATCCGGGCGATCGGCAATGCCAAGAATGAGCTGCTCGACCTCGAGGAGCTCGAAGAGGAGGATCTCGAGGAAATCCGCGCGCAGTACCGCGAGCTTGCCACGAAAGCGAGACGCGTCCGCCGCAAGTGACCCTGCGCGGCGAGGGCTGATTCAGTACAATCCTGCGCGTGGGGCGATCCGGTGTCCTGATTCTGATCGGCGGTGCCCTGTTCGCGGGCGCCCTCTCGGCGGCGTCCTGTACGACCGACTCGCCGCGCCCGCAGCCGGTGGCGGCGGCCGCCCGGACCTTTGTCGGGTCCGGGACGTGCCGTGAGTGCCACCAGGAGATCTACGACCGCTGGAAGGGGACGCTCATGGCCAACGTCCTCCAGGACGTGAAGGCGCGCCCTGCGGCGATTCTGGCGGATTTCTCCACACCCGACCCGCTGGTCACGTTCAGCAGGGACGAGATCACCCATACGTATGGCAGCAAGTGGAAGCAGCGCTATTTCAAGCGTGTCGGCGACGATTTCGTGGTGCTGCCGGCCCAGTGGGACGTGCAGAACAAGCAGTGGCGGCCGTATTACGTGAAGCCAGGAACCGAATGGTGGACCGCCTTCTACCCGGCCGGGCAGGAGCAGCGGCCTACCGGCGCGCTCTGCGACGGGTGCCATTCGGTGAACTACGACATCGCGACCAAGCAGGTCACCGAGTGGAACGTCGGGTGCGAGAAGTGCCACGGCGCCGGCAGCGCGCACCTGGAGGAGCCGGTGAACGAGACGATCGTCAACCCGGCAAAGCTCGATCACGTCCGCGCCGACGACATCTGCATCCAGTGCCACTCGCAGGGGCGGCCGCGGCAGCTGCCGATCGGCGGGCACTATTACGACTGGCCGGTCGGCTTTCAACCGGGGGACCGCCTGGCCAACGTCTGGCAGCTCGAGGAGCACCACCTCGGCGCCGAGACGTTCACCCACTGGCCCGACGGCACCGCCCACAAGAACCGGATGCAGGGCAACGACTACGTGAACAGCCTGATGTACGCGAAAGGCGTCACCTGCTACGGATGCCACGACGTCCACGGCACCGAGCACGATGCCGACATCCGCCTCGCAGGCAACGCCGTGTGCACCCAGTGCCATGCCGAGACGCTGCAGCCGGGGCCGCGTGGCTCGCTCGAGTACCATACGCAGCACAAAGCGGACAGCGAGGGCAGCCGGTGCATCGCCTGCCACATGCCGGCAATCCAGCAGACGATCGGCACCGTCATGGTGCGCAGCCACACCTTCAGGTTCGTCTCGCCGGCGAAGAGCGAGGCCGACAAGATCCCGAATGCGTGCACGATGTGCCACAAGGACAGGACGAACGAATGGGCGATCGAGGAGATGCGGAACTGGCCCGGCGTCTCGCCGTGGCGGGTGTCGCACTGATGCCTCGCTGCGGCGCCAGGCGATGACGCCGTACGCACGCGCCGGCATCGTACTCGCGGCGTTCGGCCTGGCGGCGTTGGCGGCGCCTGCGCGGGCGGCGGCACAACAGGCGGACCGGTGCCGCGTGCTGTGCATGCCCGAGCTGAAGATCGAGCCGACGCTCACCGTCGAGAACCTGTGGTCGCGGCCGGTCATCGAGACGCTCGACGGCAGCGGACGCGTGGTCGAGTCGGCCCGCGCCGGCCGCGACCGGGTGTTCGAGCTCATTCTTGCGCTGGACGTGCCGACCGAGATCCCGCGCCTCGGCCTGACGCTGGAGGCCATCTTCGTCCCCTTCGGCGAGACCGATGAGCACCCGTTCACCGGCGTGCCGGCATCGGCGCTCCGCAGCGGCTCGATCCGGGACAACGGCGTCGAGATCGAGTCGGAGCTCAACTTCGAGCTGTTCGACACGGATCAGACCGGTGGCTGGGTCTCCTCGCACGTCGACATCGTCGACAAGTTCAGCCCCGCTGAAGAGCCTCGCGCGGAGAGCGTCTACACGCACAAGCTGAACTTCGAGTGGGACACCGCGTTTCACGTGTTCAACCGGCTGCCGGACGGCAGCTGGCTGCGCAACGTCGAGGCCGAGGTGTCGCTCGACTATGTGGCCACGGGCCTGCCGAACGCAGGAGACGTGCTCGGGTCCGAGCGGTTCGTCACCCGGGCGAGCCCCTGGTCGATTTCGTTCGTGCTCGTGATGCCGCTCGCGCCGCTCGTGCCGTAGCCGCGGGTCGCGAAGGAAATGACGCTCGTTCCCGAGTGGGCCCCGAACGTGCACCCGATCCTGGTGCACTTTCCGATTGCGTGGCTGATTGCCGCCATCCTGCTGGACTTCGTCTCATTCGTGCTGTCGCGGACGAGGTGGCCCGAGATCCTCGCGACCATCCTCTATACGGTCGGTGCCATCTCGGCGCTCGTCACCTACCTGACCGGCCGGCAGGCGGCAGCCACCGTGCTCGTGCCGGGCCTGGCCCATGCCGTCGTGCAGCAGCACTGGAACTGGGCGATGGCCACGACAATCTTCTTTGCGGCGTTTTCGGCCGTGCGGCTGACGCTCTTCGTCGCGAGGCGTCCGCCGTCTCGCGTGGGACGGCTCGTCCTGGCATGCTGCGCGCTTGGGGGGCTGATGCTGCTGTTCTATACCGGCGAGCTCGGCGCCCGGCTGGTGTATCAGTACGGCGTCGGGGTCCGATCGCCTCGGTAGCCGGTGCGGCCGCGCCGCTCCGGCGCTAGCGGGTGCCGGCGCGATAGCCGTCCTCGTACCCCTGCCGGAAGCCCGCCCGGTAATTGCTCCTGTAGGCGTCCTTCGAGCCGTACGAGTTGGCGTAGCCCTGGTCGCCGTTCCGGTAGTCGCGGTTGTCCACCGGGCTGTACCGGGCGCGCCGCCGGCCGTCGGCCAGACCGCGGTCGTACCCGGTCGAGTACCCGCGGGCGAAAGCGGGCTCCTGGTACGCGCGCGGAAGCTGACGGACCGCGTTGCCACCGCGCCCGCGCGCGCGTCCCTGATCCGCGGCTGCGTCCCGGGCCCACGGCGCCGACACACAGACGGCAAGAACGGCGGTGAGAAGCAAATGCCGAAGCCGAAGGCGCATACCTGGTGAGGCGGGTGGTTCGCCTCACGGGGAAGTGCAAACGCTGAGCCACGGCGCGTGGCGCGTCAGTTGGTGCCCGTCAGCCGATCCGGTGAGGCGATGTAGCTTTTCCGCGCGCGCGCGGTCGTCCCGGGCTCCCTCATCCGCACCGCGAGCTTGTGCTCGCGGCCGTCGAGGACCGCCGGCGTGAACCCGAGCGTGTACTGGCTGTGCAGTTCCTGCGCGACGCGCGTGAAGGTGGGCGCCAGCTCGTCGCTCTTCTTGAGCTCGAAGTAGCCCCCACCGGTCTCGTCGGCCAGACGGCGCAGGCCCCGGTCGGGCCGCGTCCGCACGCGCCGCTGGCCGTTGAAGTACTCCGACTCGAGGCCGATCGCGTAGATCATCACTTCTTCGTCCTTCGCCCGGTCGAGGACGTCGCCCATGCCGACGCGGCTCGCGGTGTCGTCGCCGTCGGTGAACACCAGCACCACCTTCCGGCTCTCGACGCCTCGCAGCATGGCGATGCTCTCGTTGACGGCGTCGTACAGCCGCGTCGGGTTGCCGAACTGGAGGTCTTTCAACGCGAAAATCAGGTCGTCGCGGTCGCTGGTAAACGTCCCGCTGAACTGGATCTTGTCGCTGAAGGAGCCGACCTGCCCTCTGTCCTCGGGCAGCATACGGAGGAGGAACTGTTCCGCCGCGGCCTGCAGCCGGTCCAGATTGGCCGTCATGCTCGCGCTGTAGTCGAGCATGACGACGACGGTGAACGGCTGGACGTCGTTCTGAAAGAAGGTGATCTCCTGCGGCGCGCCGTTGTCCAGCACCGTGAATTCGTGCTGCTCCAGGCCCGGCACGAACCGGCCCTGCGCGTCGATGACGGTCGTCACCACGGGCACGATCCGCGTGCTCGAACGGAACGTGGGCTCCTGCCCGTTGACCAGCGTTGCGGCGGCGACGAGCACGAGACCGGCGGCATACGCTCGCATGGCATCGAGCTTAGCAACGATCGTTCCGTCGAGTAAACCCGGCCTGCGGCGGGCTCCCCGAAGAATACGGGCGGAGGGACACGGCTTGGCGGTAAGATTTCCAGTTATGCGGACAGTGCTGATGGTCCTTGTGTCTTGTCTGGTGGCCGGGCCGGCGTACGCGGCCAGGGTGGCCGGAGTGATTCTCGACGCGTCCGGCGCGCCGGTGGCGGGTGCCACGGTGTCGGCCGGAGGCGCTTCGGCGACGACCGCCGATGACGGCTCGTTCGAGATTGCGGACGCGCCGGACGGCGCGGAGATTCGCGTGGCGGCGCCCGGCTTTGCGACGGCCACGCGGACCGTTGGCGGCGACGCCGCGTCGCTGCGCGTCGTCCTGCAGCCGGCGCCGCTCGTCGACACCATCGTGGTCACCGCTTCGCGCGGTGCGGCGCGCCTGGCCACGCCTGAAGCGACGACGGTCGTGACGTCGGCGGAACTTCTGACCATGGCCGCCGGCACGCTCGATGATGCCCTTCGAAATACGCCCGGCTTCAGTCTCTTCCGGCGGTCCTCGTCGCGCGTGGCCAACCCGACCACGCAGGGCGTGACGCTGCGCGGACTCTCCGGCTCGGGAGCGAGCCGCACGCTCGTGCTGGCCGACGGCCTGCCGCTCAACGATCCGTTCGGCAGCTGGGTGTACTGGAACCGCGTGCCGCAGGCGGCGGTGGAACGCGTCGAGGTGGTTCGCGGGGCGACCGGGGATCTCTACGGAGCCGACGCGCTTGGCGGCGTGGTGCAGGTGCTGACGTTCGCTCCGGGACGGACGCGCTTCCGCGCGACCGCCGAAGCGGGGTCTCACGACACCGCGCGATTCTCGGGATTCGGCGGATCGCAGCGCGGCCCCTGGAACTTCGATGCCGCCGGCGAGTGGCTCCGCACCGACGGCGTCGTCATCGTCGGTGAAGAAGTGCGCGGGCCGGTGGACGTGCGCGCCGACAGCGACTATGCGACCGGCTTTCTCGGGGGAGGCTACAACGCGGGGAGCTGGCATGCCGGACTCCGATTGAGTCTGTACGACGAGGAGCGGGGGAACGGCACGCCGCTCCAGCTCAACCGCACCGACATGACGCTCGTGGCCGCCGAGGCCGGCGGCTCGCTGGCCGAAGGCGCGTGGCTGGTGCGTGCGTCGGGCGGGTCGCAGGAGTACTACCAGACCTTCAGCGCCGTGCTTGGCGGCGCCGCGCGCTCGGGCGAGCGGCTCACGTTCGAGCAGACGATTCCGACCACGTTTGCGACCGCGTCGGGTCAGTGGACGCGGGCGACGGCGGAGACGGTCTGGCTGCTCGGCGCCGAATTCAAGCGGACGCGGGGGCGCCAGTCGGAAACGCGGTACTCGTTTACGGGCGTGCCGAGCGGGCCGTTCCCGTCGGGCGGCGTCGAGACGAACGGCGCGATGTTCGCGCGCGCCAGCCTCACCCCGGTCGACCGTCTGACGGTGGTGCTCGGCATGCGCGGAGACTTCTGGGAGTCAACGCCGCTCGACGCAGCGCTGCCGGCGCATTCGGCCCAGTATTTCAGCCCGCGCGCGTCGGCCGCCTGGACGCTGTCACCGATTGCCTCGCTGCACGCCTCCGTGTACCGGGCGCACCGCACGCCGACGCTGAACGAGCTGCACCGCCGGTTCGCGGTCGGCAACTCAGTCACCCAAGCCAATCCGGAGCTCGATCCCGAGCGGCTGACCGGGTTCGACGGCGGCGCGCTGTTCGCCTGGGCGCGTCTCTCGGCGCGTGTCACCGGATTCTGGAACCAGCTCGACGGCGCCATCACCAACGTCACCCTCACGCCGCCGCCCGTGCCCGGGCAGATTACGCGCCAGCGGCAGAACACCGACACGGTGCGCGCGAAAGGGCTCGAGCTCGAGGCCGACCTGCGGCCGCATCCGCGTCTGACCGTCGGTGCGCTGGCGGGTCTCACGCGGTCGACGTTTACCAAAGCGCCGGTGCAGCCGGCCCTCGTGGGGCGGCGGGTCCCGCAGGTGCCCTCCTATCAGCTGGGGCTCAGCGCCACCTACGTCGACCCGATTGGATTCACCGGCTCGATGCAGGCGCGGCGCCTCGGCGCGCAGTTCGATGACGACCTGAACGTGTTCGAGCTGAAGTCGTTCGGCCTGGTCGATGTGTCGGCGAGCCAGGAGGTGCGGCGAGGGCTGCACGTGTTCGTCGGTGTGGAGAACCTCACCGACGTCGATTACGACGTCGGCCGTACGCCGATCCGCACCATCGGATGGCCGCGCACGGTGCGAATCGGCATCCGCGTGTTTCTGCCCTGAGCGATGGCTGCCACCGTACATGTCATCGCGCGCTGGACCGCCAGGTCCGGCAAGGAAGAAGAGCTGAAAGCGGTGCTGACGGCGCTCGTCGCCCCGAGCCGCCGTGAGATCGGCTGCTACCAGTACGATCTGCTTCTCAATCCGGCCGACCCGCGGGATTTCTGCTTCGTGGAGCGCTGGGACGGCGAGGCGGCGCTGCAGCAGCATGCCGCCACGCCGCACGTGAAGGCGGCGCGGGAGCAGGCGCAGCCGCTCGCCGAAGGGCCGGCGGACGTGCGCACGTATCACATACTGTGAATTGACGAATTGACGAATTCTCGTCTGCAATCAAATTCGTCAATCCGTAAATCGTAGATTCGTAAATGTATGATCAGCTTCATGAGAGTCATCGCTACGGTCATCATCCTTCTTGCCCTTGCCTGCGCCGCGCCGGCCCAGCAGCCTCCAGGCGTTGCCGGCGGAACGGACGTCGCCGCGCGCGTCGGCGATCGTGCGATTACGGTCGGCGAGCTCGATCAGCGCTGGCGCACCACCGCCCCGGCCGAGCAGGCGCAGGCCCTTCAGCAGGTGTACGAAGGCCGGCGGCAGGCGCTCGAATCGATTGTCGCCGACATGTTGATCGAGCGGGCCGCGAAGGCCAGCGGCATGGATCAGGAGAAATATGCTGAGGCCGAGGTGGCGCGGCGCCTCAAGCCCGTCACCGACGAGCAGGTCTCCGCGTTCTACAAGGAGAACCAGGCGCAGATGCAGGGGCACGACCTGGCGGCCATGAGCCCGGCCCTCCGGCGGTACCTCGAGGATCAGGAGCGCGCCGCGGCGTACCGGGCGCTCGTGGCGGAGCTGAAGACGGCGGGGGCGCGGGTCGAGTACGTGCTGGACGCGCCGCGATACGACGTGGCGGTGGCGGCCGACGATCCCGCGCTCGGCAGCGCGAGCGCGCCGGTCACGCTGGTGGAGTTCTCGGATTTTCAGTGCCCGTTCTGCGCACGGGTGCGGCCGACGCTCATGCGGGTGAAGGAGGCCTACGGCGACCGCGTGCGGATCGTCTGGAAGGACTTCCCGCTGACGTCCATCCACCCGCAGGCGTTCAAAGCCGCCGAAGCCGGGCAGTGCGCGCGCGAGCAGGGCAAGTTCTGGGAGTACCACGACCGGATGTTCGCCAACCAGCAGGCGCTGCAGCCGGAGTTCCTCAAGAAGTACGCCGCCGATGCGGGGCTCGCCGCCGCCGCATTCAACACCTGCCTCGACAGCGCCAGGCACGCCGAGCGCGTCAAGTCGCAGATAGGCGAGGGCACGGGTCTCGGCGTCAGCTCCACGCCGTCGGTGTTCATCAACGGCCGGATGCTGAGCGGCGCCCAGCCGTACGAGGCGTTCGCGTCGATCATCGACGACGAACTCGCGCGTGCGCGGTAATCTAAATGTTTAAAGCACTGAGTCTTTCTAGTAGGCGGGGGTGCCGCGCCTGGCTCGCCGGATCAGGCAGCAGGTATCCTGGGAGCGCATCAACGAACACGCGAGTATCTAGTAACCGCTTTACTTCGGACGCGATATAGGTTCGAACGTCCGACGCAGCCCCCTGTACCTCGTCAACGATTTCCGGCCGGCCATCGATCACGGCGATCAGATCTTCAAGGTCGTGACTGCCGCTGTAGTCGTTGTTGCCTCGCCCACGGAAAGCATCCAGCTTCGTGGCCAGGAAGTAAACCGATGTGACGAGCTGGATGGGTAGGCCTGCGACATCGATGCTCTGGGCCGAAGCAATCGCGGCTGCGTACCAGCGATTGGTAAATCCGAGAACCTTCTCGTCGATCGGCATCACATCGATCGTCAGCTCTCCATAGCGCCACCGACACGTCGGGGCGCCCTCGCGATGATCTTCATTCAGCTTCAACGCACGCAAACGGTCCGACAACGTCGCGTACTCGGCATAGGATGCAGCCTCTGTGATCGTGTCGACATCCTTCGTCGGTCGGATGCCTCCAGCGGCCGGATCTGTGATGAGCAGTCCCGTTGCGCATCCACCGACGAAGACGAGTTCGTCGAGTAGCGGCTGCAGCAGCCTAACGGCGGCTTCGAGCAGGGGCAGATTCGGGTCGTTCATGGAGCTGGTGTCGGAGCCGTTCGCTCAATTCCTTCTCCGCAAGTTTGCGCTCTCGGGCGCGACCTTCACGAAGCGCGTCGATGAGGGCGAGCATCTCGTAGAGAACTGGATCGCGCAGGGCAGCGGCGGGAGCGGTCTTGTACAGCGGCTCAAGGCTGACGCCGCGGTGCTGACCTTCCGGAAAAGGCCATACTGGTGGCAACTCGGAGCCAGGCTCGATCTCTTTGTTGAGGGGCGGCGCGGCATACGACGTGGGGACCCCACGCGTAACCTCGCCTCGCCTAGCCGGAAACGCGTACTTCACTCCGTGTACGAGGAACTCCTCCACGGCTCCGAGCAGCGGGCGGTTACCATCCGCATCGCTCGACACGAGCTTCGACAGCGCCAGTCGCTTGAGGGCTGCATGTACTTCTGACGAGCTGATCGACAGCTCAAGGCCCATCTGAGCCATAGGCGGACGAGGTCCGTCGTAGCTTAGGAGCTTCACGAGTACGAGAACGTCCTGGGGCCGTAAGCTGGGTTGCGCCATTCGATATTCGCGATTCGCGAATAGAGAATACCACAAGCCAAATGTTCAATAAAATGCGCAGATCTTGAACCGGGAATCAATGTGCTGCCGTGTCTGGGCGAGCAGGCAGCGGCGCTGCGGGCGAGATTCGTTCCCCTTGGCTTCGACGATCTGCGCACCCGCGTGGCCGGTCGGCTGGGTTTCGATCCGTTGAAGGAGCCGGAACGCGGACTGGGTCTCGCGCGTGCCATTGAGACGTACGAACAGGTCCTG
>MEKU01000040.1:2358-24895 GCA_001767195.1 Acidobacteria bacterium RIFCSPLOWO2_02_FULL_67_21 | reverse complement strand
CGGAAGGACTCGAACCTTCGACCCCCGGCTTAGAAGGCCGGTGCTCTATCCAACTGAGCTACGGGCGCGTGGAGCCTTGCCCCGCCGAAGCCCGCGGCGAGCGAAGGCTGGTTCAGTGTAACCTGCCATCGCCGCGTAGTTGGCACCGTTCTTGGAGCGCTTGCGCGCGTGACCACGAATCGACGGGCGCGCACCCGCATTCCGCTCCTCCAGTGGCTGTTTTCCCGCAGACAGGTTCTCGCGTCGGCCGCGCTGCTCGTGCTCTCCTCAGGACCCGCGGCGGCCCAGGGCGCTGCGATCACGCACATCGAAGAGAACGACCCCGCGATCCTCTACAGCGGAAACTGGTACACCAACGAGAGTGCCGCCCACCGCGCCGGCACCGCGGCGCTCACGAACGCCCGCGGAGCCCGCGCGACGATCAGCTTCACCGGCACCGGCATCGCGTGGGTTGGCGTCGCCGACGGATGGGCCGGGCTTGCGACCGTGCACCTTGACGGGGCCATGACGATCGTCAACTCGTACAGCGAGGAGGGACGCTATCAGGACCCTCGCTACGAAGTGCATGGGCTCTCCGCCGGTCCTCACACGCTCACCATCGAGGTCACGCACGAGCGGGCGGAGCACACCGAAGGGTCCTGGGTGTGGATCGACGGCTTCGATATCGAGAATGGCGCACCCCTTCCGGGAGGCCTCAGAGCCGAGAACGGCCACGTGGAAGAGAACCACCCCGCGCTCGTCTATACCGGGCGCTGGTACTCGAACGAGAGTCCCCTGCTCGGTAGCGGGCGCGCGCTTCTGGCGACCGACGCCGGCGCCAGCATGAGCATCGGCTTCAACGGGGCCGGCATCAACTGGATCTCGTACCGCGACGAGTGGTCCGGCGTCGCTCGCGTGTTCATCGACGGCGAGCTCAAAGCGACGGTCGACACTTACCGTTCGCCGGCGAAGGCGCTCTCGGTGTCCTATTCGGTGGCGGCACTCACGCCCGGAGCCCACGTCCTCACCATCGAGGTCACAGGCATCCACAACGAGAGCTCCAAGGGGGCCTGGATCTGGGTGGACGGCTTCGACGTGCTCCCGGCGCCGTAGCCGGTCAGTCGGCCGCCGTCATCGACTCGACGACAATCAGCTTCTTTGCGGCATCGAGCCGCCCGACAACCCGCACCTTCCCGCCGGCAAACGCCTCAGGCTGCTGCTGGTCGCTCAACTCGTACACATCCGTACCGTCGAAGAGCACGTACGCGGCGCCGTGCGCCGCCACGCACGCCCTGGTGCAGTCGGCGTCGGTCGGCCCCATCCGCATCTGCGAGTGGTCCTTCTCGCACATGCTGTCGGTGATGACGCCGGTGAAGGTCTGGCTGGCCGTCCCCTGCGAGAGGACGGCCACGACGACGAGCGCAAGCAGGCGTGTCATCTCCTGCGATCCGCTCAGTGCCCCGGGATCATGAGGTGCGCCGTGGATGTACCCGCATTCATGATCCACGCGCCGCCCATCTTCGGGTTGTCAGGCAGGCCGAGCGACTGCATCGTCGCGCCGGGGACGGCTACCGTCATGTGCGCCCGCGCGCGAGCCTCGTCCGGCCCGCCGAGGTTGTAGAAGATCGACCCGAACTCCGGCTTCACGCGCGTGCCGTCCTTCTCCGCCGCCGCGAGCATCGCCTGCCGCTGGTCGCCCGTCGCCTCGAACTTCAGGTTCTGCGCCACGCGCTCCAGGTTCCCGAGGCTGGTGCACTCGATGGAGAACGGCTGCTGCCCCGGCTGGCCCGACCGGTCGTAGCACACGAGCCGGTTGGTGCCTTTCCGCAGCGTCGCATAAGTCTGGTCGGCGTTCCATTTCACGACGGTCGCCTGGTTGCGCAGGTTAGGCGGGGCCGCCAGCAGCGCCTTGTCGACATCGGCCTGGGAGGCGCCGGGCTCGAGCGGCGGCGGCGGCGGCGGCGCGCCGCGCCCCGCGTCCTGCCCGAATGCCGCGACTGAAATGGCGAACACGCCCGCGAGCGTCAACATCGTGCGTCTCATCGAAAACCTCCAGAGTGGCAGAACCATGGTCCCGGCGAAGGAAGACGACGGCTGGGCGCCAGCAGAAATGGAATCTACGCCAGTATACCCCGCCCGGGCCTCTCCGGCGGACGCTCGCCGTGGGCGCGCGAAGGCTGATAACCTACGGCCATGAGCACGACGTTCACCGCCACCATCGAGCACGTCGCCCACACCACCTCCCGGGCCACCGTCCGCACGCACACGCTGCTGGTCGATCGCGGCGTGGCCAAGGGCGGGCTCGACCTCGGCCCGGCCGGCGGCGAGTACATGCTCATCTCGCTCGGCGGCTGCTTCACCAGCCACCTCCTGGCGGCCATCCGCGCGCGCAGCGCCGAGATGACCGACGTGCGGGTGGCGCTCACGGGGACGCTGGACGGATCGCCGGAGCGGTTCACGCGGTTCACCATGGATGTCTCCGCGCGCTGTGCGGACACGGAGCTCGCGCGAAAGCTGATCGTCATCGCGGCGCGCGGATGCCAGGTGACGACGACGCTGCGGCTGGCGGTGCCGATCCTCATCTCCTACGACAGCGCGCCCGTCGAACTGGGCGATCCGGCCGTCGCCGGCTAGTGCGCGGCGCGCTCGCGCGCGACCCGCTGCTCGAAGTCCGTTTCGGCGCTGGCCAGCTGGGCGCGCCAGGCGTCGGCGTTGAGCAGCGGGTGCGGGCGCTCGCCCGCGTGCAGACGCGCGACCTTCCCTGCAAACATCGCCTGCGGGTGCCCCGGCAGGTAGATGTCGGGGACGGCCTCGCGCTGGAGACGCTGCAGCGTGCGACGCGTCTCTTCAATCAACCCCGGATGACGAGGATTGTTCAGGAGCGGCACCCCGGCATTCGGCGTGGTGCCGCCCAGATACGCCACGACGTACCGCCGCCCGCCGTCCTGCACCTCCGTGAACCAGGTCGTCGCGCCTTTGGTGTGTCCAGGGGCGTGCACGGCGCGCAGCGTCGTCCCGCCCAGCGACACGGTCTCGCCGTCCCGGAGAACGCGGTCGACCTTCACCGGCTCCCAGCCGACCGCTCCGAGCGCAGAGGTATCGCGGCCGCTCTCCAGCGCGTCGGCGTCCCCGGCCATCGCGAAGACCTGCGCGCCGGTAAGCCGCTTCATGACCGCGTGTCCGGCAATGTGATCGAAGTGCGCGTGGCTCGACAGGACGATCTTGATGTCCCCCGTCCTGAACCCGAGTGTCGCCACGCTATCCACGAGGCCCCGGTGCATCTCCACGGTGCCGGTATCGATCAGGATGTGCCCGCCGGACGTCGCGATCAGATATGCCGCGATGTTCGCCGCGCCCACGTAATGAATGTTGCCAACGATCCGGAACGGCTCCACCGGCGCGCTGTAGGGACCGTGAAACTGCTGATACCACTCGGGCGAGTACAGAGGGGGCGCGGGAGGCTGCTGGGCGGGGAGCGCCAGGCCAAGTGCCAGAACCGCGATAAGAACAAGGAGTGCGCGCATCGTCTCCGGCGGGTCGAACTGCCGATGATCACCGGCAGGTCGAGCCGCCGCTGGCCTGAGCCGGCAGCTCGCACCCGTCCCACATCATAGCTGCCTACTGGACCTGGAAGCCGTCCACCTGCACGTCGAGCACATGATTCACGCGCACGCCGACAATTCCGTCGGTCTGCGCGGTGGGCCCGCTCTTCGGCGTCGTGTGGACGACCGTGCCGTTGACGACGTACGAGATCTCGTTGCCGGCCACGCGGACTTCCAGCGTATTGGTCGACGTGCCGTTGCCGCCCGGCTGCTGCACCGCGGTGTGCTTGGTCCGTACGACGTCCTGCACGTTCTCGCCGGACCGCTGGCGGATCAGGAAGGTGCCGTTCTGTGCCACCAGAAAGTAGATGTAGCGCTGGTTCGCGCCGGCGAGATCCTCTCCGCCGAACACGAGGCCGTAGTAGTTGGTGTGGCCGCTCGGCTTCATCAGGTTGAACGTCGCGCGGGCCGTGAAGTTGCCCTTGCCGCGGTTCGCCGGGTTCCAGTAGGTTCCGGCCGGCCCTCCCGTCACGCGAAAGCCCTTGCCGACCGTCGTCACCTTCACGTCCGGTACATCGTCGGGGTCGCTGGCGCTGGTGCTCTTGTCGATGCGAACCTGCCATCCGGCGGGCGCCTGCGCGGCCACGGGCACGGCAAGAAGCCCGGCCAGCAGCATGATCAAAGCGGATTGGAACATGGCGTCTCTCTCCTGCGGTTGAGGTGTGTATGTATGGAAACGGCTGTGACCAGGGCGGGGATCGAACCCGCGGCCCGCGCATTAAAAGTGCGCTGCTCTACCACTGAGCTACCCGGTCCCAGCGCGAAGTGTACCACGGCCATTTCGCCCGCCCGGACGTCCGAATCAGTAGGGGGTGTGGGCAGCACCCTTGCATTTCACGTGGATACCGATGGCCAAGAAGACCGCCGAGACGCTCCCGTTCCGCGCCGGACGCCGGCGGAAGTCGCTCATCGAATGGGAGGATCCGTCGCGTCAGGCGCACGTGCTCGACTGGCGCCAGCGGGCGCACGACTTCGGCCTGGAAGTCGACGAGCGCGAGGAAGAAGCTGAGCCGTTCCGCGAGTCCCCCGCGCAGATCCTGCACGAGGAGGAGCCCGAAGCGTTTGCCGACCAGCACGTGACGGCCGACGAGGAGGCCGCGACGGAGGAGCCGGAAGGCGAGGAAAGCGTCAGCCGTGAGGACGTCGATCTCGTCCGGCTGTACCTCAAGCACATCGGCAAGCGCCGGCTGCTCAAAGCGCACGAAGAGGTGGCCATCGGGCAGCGGATCGAAAACGCCCAGAAGGACCTTGTGGTCGCGCTCGCCGAGATTCCGGCGGCGGTCCAGACGCTCGTCGCCCTGGCCGACCGCATCCGTACGGAGCGCGAGGCGGCCGCGGAGCTGATCCTGCTGCCCGAGGGCGGCGAGCTGCGCGAGGAGCACGTGACCCCCGTGCTCGCGGCGTTCGCGCGGACGAAGCGGCGCTGGCGGACGATCGACGGGCTCCGCGCGAAGCTCGCGGCGCCCCGCCTGGGCGTGACCGCGCGCCGGCAGCTGGAGGCGCAGCTCGAACGCGGGCGGCGTGCGCTCGCCGCCGATCTGGCCGCGCAGCCGATCCGTCCTTCGCTCCTCGACGACATCGCGGCGGAGCTTCGGGAGATCCAGCGCGGGTTCCGGGAGCTCGACGACCGGCCGCGTGGGGCGCGGGTGGACTACTGCCGCGAGCTCGAGGCGCGCGCGGGTCTGCCGCGCGCGGAGTTCCAGCGCCGCCTCGCCCGCGTCGACGCCGCCGAGGAGATCGTCCGCGAGGCCAAGCGCGATCTGATGGAGGCCAACCTCCGGCTGGTAGTCTCGATTGCCAAGCGTTATCTGAACCGCGGTCTGTCGTTCCTGGATCTGATTCAGGAAGGCAACATCGGGCTGATGAAGGCGGTCGACCGCTTTCAGTTCCGCCGCGGCTTCAAGTTCTCGACCTACGCCACGTGGTGGATCCGCCAGGCGATCACGCGGGCCGTGGCCGACTACGGACGCACGATCCGGCTGCCCGTGCACGTGATCGAATCGCTCAACCGCCTGGAGAAGGAGCGCAAGGCGTTGCGGGCCGAGCACGGCCGCGAACCGACGGCGTACGATCTGGCCGAGCGGCTCAAGATGCCCACCAGCAAGGTGCGACTGCTGCTCGACGCGCGCAGGACGCCGTACTCGCTCGACATGAAGGTCGGCGAGGACGAGAACACCGAGCTCGGCGAGCTGCTTCGCGACACCTCGGCGCGGACGCCGGAAGAGGCCGTGATCCAGGGCGACATGAGCAACGAGCTCGAGCGGGCGCTGGCGCCGCTCTCCGATCGCGAGCGGGAGGTGCTCCGGCTGCGCTATGGCCTCGGCAGTGACCGCGAGCACACGCTCGAGGAGATCGGCCGCCACCTGTCGGTCACGCGCGAGCGCGTACGGCAGATCGAGAGCCGGGCGCTCCAGAAGCTGCGCGCGGTGAAGCAGCACGAGCTGGCCGCCGCAGCGGCCAGCCGCCGGCCCGCATAAAGGGGTCGGAGGTCATTAAAAGAGGACACACCCCCTATCGACAGCAATTTGCGGGGGTGTGTCCTCTTTAATGACCTCCGACCCCCAAGCCGCTGGCTCACCTGTTGCTCGGGATGTCGCTGGGTAGCCGTGGCTGGATGAGCTGCCTGAAGGAGACGTCATGGAGGAGTCGATGCGCAATCGTCCCGAGCAGTCCGAGGAAACCGCCGATCCGACCAATCCGCCGCAGCGTACTGCGGGGGCCGCCATGGTGGCCGGGCTGTGGTACTTCCTGGCGCCGCTTGGCATCATCCTGCTGCTCATCGTGCTCGCCTTCTTCTACTGGGGCGACAGCGCTCGCACGGTCGACGAGCCTATCGAGCCGACGACCGGCATCTCCGAGGAGGTCACTCCCGGCGGGGGCGAACCGGACCGCGGCTACGGCACGGCGGAGCAGGAACGGGAGCACCGAGGGAATTAGGTCCACCTGAAGAGCCGGAGCGCCCCGGCGAATGGAAGAATGCCCCAGGCGGCGAGCAGCGCCAGCTCGCCGCTGACGGCTCGAAGGGATGCGCCTTCCAGGACGACCGCGCGCAGCGCGTCGTTCAGCGCGGTCAGCGGCAGCGCCTGAATGACCGGCTGCAGGACGTCCGGGAAGTTCGCGGTCGAGAAAAACACGCCGCTCAGCACCCACATCGGCAGCATCACCAGATTGAGGATGCCGGAGATCGCCTCGAGCGTTCGTGGCCGGCTGGCCGCCAGCAGTCCGAGCGCGGCAAAAGACAGCGCGCCCGTCAGGCACACGACAGCAATGACGGCGTACGACCCGAGCACCGGCATGCCGAGCACGAGCGCACCGAAGAGCAGCGGCACCGCCGCTTCGGGCGCCAGAAACACGAGCCGCGCCAGCATCTGCGCGAGCAGATATTCGCCTTTCCGCATCGGGCTCGCCACCAGCAGCTTCAGCAGCTTGCGCAGGCGCATCTGCACGATCGAGAACCCGATGCCCCACATGCCGGTGCTCATGATGTTCATTCCGAGGATGCCCGGAATGAGCCAGTCGATGTACCGGGAGCCCGGCACCTCCACCGGTTCTTCGCGGGCACTCCACGGATCGGCGCGGCCCTCGGCCTTCTTCAGCGCGGCATCGACGACGAGACGCGCGATACGGCTCCCCTCCCGCGCCGGGTCGAAGCGGTAGACCGGCGGAGTCGACGGCACCACGATCAGGTCGACCTCGCCCTCCCGGAGTGCTGCCTGCTCCCCCGTCTCGGTGACGTCGCGCACGCTGATGCCGGGCGCCGACTCGAGCATCCGCCGCACCGAAGCGGCCTCCGGGCCCGGTACGAGGCCGACCGGCACCGGGCGGTCGCCGCGTGCCGGAAACGCGACCGCCAGCATCACCGACATGAGGATCGGGAAGACGAACGTCCAGAAGAGTGCCTCCGGCTCGCGGACGAACTCCCGCAGCCGGGCGAGCGTCAGCTCGACGAGCGGGGATAAATGGGGTCGCTGTCCTCGAAAAATGACTCCCGACCCCATTTTATTCCCGCAGGTGCCGTCCGGTCAGCGCCATGAAGACATCCTCGAGCGTACCGCGGCGCGTCACCACCTTCGGCGCCGCCAGCGCATCGATGAGCTCGCCGGGCGTTCCGAGCGCGATGAGCCGGCCCTGGTCGACCACCGCCACGCGGTCGCACAGGATCTCGGCCTCATCCATGTAGTGTGTGGTCACCAGGACCGTCCCTCCCTGAGCGCGGAACTCGGCCAGCACGCTCCAGAGCTGGCGGCGCGATTGCGGATCGAGGCCGGTGGTCGGCTCGTCGAGGAACAGGAGATCGGGCGCGCCGGCCAGCGCGCAGGCGACCGCCAGCCGCTGCCGCTGCCCGCCCGAGAGCTTCCCCACCCACGTGCGCCGCTTGCCGTCGAGCTCAAACAGGCGCAGCAGGTCCGGAACCGATCGGCCGTGCCGGTAGAACGACCGGAACATGCGCAGCGTTTCCTCGACGGTCGCCTTCTCGGCGAGCCGCGTCTCCTGGAGCTGGATCCCCAGCCGCTGCCTGAGTTCCGCGTCGTCGGTCTTCCAGCGCAGCCCGAGCACTTCGACATCGCCGGCGTCGGGCACGAGCAGCCCCTCCAGGATCTCGATCGTGGTGGTCTTGCCGGCGCCATTCGGTCCCAGGAGGCCGAAGCATTCACCGCGCCGCACCGTGAACGAGAGGCTGTCGACCGCGGTGACGTCTCCGTACCATTTTGTCAGATGCTCGCAGCGCACCGCAGGCGCGTCACTCATGCGACACGATTCTGTAATCGGGGGTGCAAAAAGCCAAATCGAGTAGACTTCCGACGTTGTGTCTTCGACGGTCCTGATTGCGCCGGCCGATCGGATTCCCTCGCTCAAAGCGCGTGACGATCTCGGCGGGGCGATTACATTTACCGACGCCGAGGCGCTGCGCGCGCTCGACACGATCACGCGGCAGCGTCCCCGTGTCGTGGTGCTCGACCGGCTCTTCGCCACGACGTCTCGCGGCGCCGCTCTCATCAACCGGATCAAGGCCGACCCTTCCCTGACCGGCTGCGAGATCCGCATCGTGACCGGTGAAGACGCCCTGGGCGCGCCGCGGCGTCCCGCCGACTCATCGTTGACGGTCGGCGGCGGTGGCGCCGCCCCTGCGCTCGCGGTCGCGGAAGCGCCGCAGGTGCATGCGGCGCCGCTCGACCAGCGCGGCACGCGGCGCGCGCCCCGGTTCAGGATGGCCGACGGCCTCGAGCTGCAGATTGACGGCAACCCGGCCTCGCTCGTGGACCTGTCGGTTGTCGGCGCCCAGGTGGTGTCGCCGACGATCCTCCGCCCGAATCAGCGCGTGCGGGTCCAGCTCCCGGACGGCCCGCGCTCGATCCGCTTCAGCGCGGCGGTCGCCTGGGCCTCCTTCGAGATCCCCAAGGGCGCCGTCCGCTACCGCGCCGGCGTGGAGTTCTTCGAAGCCAACGCCAGCGCCCTCACCCGCTTCATCGACACCCACAAGAAGTAGGCGGGTCTGAAGACCCGCCTCTCCTGCCGGTCGTAGGGGCGGACCTTCAGGTCCGCCCGGCCGCCACGTGAGGTCCGCCGAGCCACCCCGCCACCACCGAGCCCGGCGTGACGATCGTTTCGGCGCGATCCGAGCCGGTGGAGATAATCGCGCACTCGACGCCGCTCACCTCTTCGAGCCGCGCGATGTAGCGCCGGGCCTCGGCGGGGAGCTGCTCCAGCCGGGTCGCGCCCTTCGACGGCGCCGACCAGCCGGGCAGCGTCTCGTAGACGGGGGTGGCGGCGGCCAGCGTGCGCAGGTCGGCGGGAAACTCGGTGATCGTCCCCTGCGACGTCCGGTAGCCGGTGCACAGGCGTACGTCGGGCAGGCCGTCCAGCACGTCCAGCTTTGTCAGCGCCAGCGCGTCGAGGCCGTTGATCCGCGCGGAGTAGCGGACGACCACCGCGTCGAACCAGCCGCAGCGCCGCGGACGGCCGGTCGACGCCCCGTACTCCTGGCCGCCCTCCCGGAGCCGATCGGCCAGCTCGCCGCTCAGCTCCGTTGGCAGCGGCCCCTCGCCGACCCGCGTGGTATAGGCCTTCGCCACGCCGAGCACGCCGCCAATCGCGCGCGGCGGCACGCCGAGGCCGGTACAGACGCCGCCGGCCGACGCGTTGGAGGAGGTCACGAACGGATAGGTGCCGTGATCGATGTCGAGCAGCGTCGCCTGCGCGCCTTCGAACATCACACGCCGGCCCTCGCGCATCATCCTGGCCAGCAGCAGCGACACGTCGCCGACCCACGGCCGCATCCGCTCGCCGTACGCCAGGATCTGTTCGAGCAGCGGCTGCCACTCGAGCGTCGAGTCCCTGATGATGCGGTTTCGCGCGCTGACGTTCTCGCGGACCTCCTCGGCCAGCGCCGCAGGGTCGCCGAGCAGATCGCAGACGCGGATGCCGCGCCGGCCGATCTTGTCCTCGTAGGCCGGCCCGATCCCGCGCGAGGTGGTGCCGATCTTGCGCTCGCCGCGCCTGGCCTCGGAGAGCACGTCGAGCTCCCGGTGGTACGGCAGGATCACGTGCGCCTTCTCGCTGATCACCAGACGGCCGTCGACGGCGACGCCCATCGCCGCCAGCTCGTCGATCTCCTTGAACAGCGCCTGCGGATCGACCACGACGCCGTTGCCGATGATGCAGGTGACGCCCGGGTGCAGGATGCCGGACGGAATCAGATGGAGCACGAACTTCTTCCCCTGCACGTAGACGGTGTGGCCCGCGTTGTGGCCGCCCTGGTATCGCGCCACCGCCGCGAAATGCGGCGTGAGCATGTCGACGATCTTGCCCTTGCCCTCGTCGCCCCACTGCGCGCCCAGCACGGCAATGTTGATGGACATTCAGGTATATCGTAATTCAGTGATCCTGCTTGACGGCAATTCGCTGACGCTGGAGGACCTCGTCGCCATCGCGCGGGAGCGCGAGCCGGTGGCGATTGCCGGCGCGGCGCGCGAGCGCGTTCGCGCCGCGCGGGCGGTCGTCGACGAGGCCGCGCGGGAGGCCCGGCCGACCTACGGCGTCAACACCGGGTTCGGCGACTTCGCCGAGGTGACGATCCCGTCCGAGTCTCTGGCCACGCTCCAGATCAATCTGCTGCGCAGCCACGCGGCCGGCATCGGCGAGCCGCTGCCGGTGCCGGTCGTGCGGGCCACCATGGCGCTGCGCGCCAACGTGCTGGCCAAAGGCTTCTCCGGCATCCGGCTGGACACGCTCGATCTCCTGGTCGAGATGCTCAACCGGCGCGTGCACCCGGTGGTGCCGTCGCGCGGCTCGGTCGGCGCGAGCGGCGACCTCGCGCCGCTCGCGCACCTCGCGCTCGTGCTGATCGGCGAGGGCGCGGCCTGGCACGGAGAGGCCACGGAGCCTGGCGCCGACGCACTCCAGCGAGCGGGGTTGAGGCCGGTAGCGCTCGGCCCGAAGGAAGGGCTGGCGCTCATCAACGGTACCCAGGCGTCCGGCGCGCTCCTCGGCCTGGCGCTCGCCGACGCCGAGCGGCTCGCGCGCGCCGCCGACATCACCGCGGCGCTCAGCATCGACGCACTCCGGGGCTCGACCCGGCCGTTTGACGCCCGGATTCACGCCGCCCGCGGCTTCGAGGGGCAGCAGCAGTCGGCCGCCAACCTCCGTCTCCTGCTGGCCGGCAGCGCCATCAACGCGTCACATGCCGACTGCGGCCGCGTGCAGGACGCGTACTCGATGCGCTGCGTGCCGCAGGTGCACGGCGCCGTGCGGGAGGCGCTCGCCTTCATCCGGCGGATCGTCGAAACAGAGGCGAATGCGGCCACCGACAACCCCATGGTCTTCAGCACCGAACGGGACATCCTGTCGGGCGGGAATTTTCACGGGGCGCCGCTGGCGATGGCGGCCGACCTGATCTGCATCGCGCTCGCCCAGCTCGCCACGATCAGCGAGCGGCGGTGCGATCGGCTCGTCAATCCCGCGCTGAGCGGCCTTCCGGCGTTCCTGACGCGCCACGGCGGGCTGCAGTCGGGGCTGATGATGACGCAGGTGACGGCCGCCGCGCTGACCTCGGAGCTCAAGACGACGGCACATCCGGCCGGCGTGGACACGATCCCCACCTCGGCCAATCGCGAAGACCACGTCAGCATGAGCATGGCGGCCGCGCTGAAGGCCGCGCGCGCCGCCGAGCTCGCGCGGCAGGTCGTCGCGTGCGAGCTGCTGTGCGCGTGCGAAGCGATCGATCTGCTCGCGCCGCTGCGATCGTCGGCGCCGCTCATGGCGGTCCATGATTTCATTCGCGCGCGCGTCGCCGCCGTCGAGCACGACCGTTCGGTGTCGCTCGATCTTCGCGTGATTTCCGACATGATTGTGTCGGGCGGCGTGGAACGCGCGTGCGGCGTGAAAGTCAACTGAAAAGTATTTTGAAAAACATTTGACAAGCGGCCGCGCGATTCTTACCTTCTGATCTTTCGTTCCTGTCCTCCCACACGTTCGCAGCCGCCGATGACGACCGATACGCGCATCATCCGTGCTCCCCGCGGTGCCGCATTGTCATGCAAGGGCTGGCCGCAGGAAGCCGCGCTGCGAATGCTGATGAACAATCTCGATCCGGATGTCGCCGAACGACCCGACGAGCTGATCGTGTACGGCGGATCGGGCAAGGCGGCGCGCAGCTGGCCGGCGTACGAGGCGATCGTCGCGTCGCTGCGACGGCTCGAGCACGACGAGACGCTGCTCGTGCAGTCGGGCAAGCCGGTCGGCGTCTTCCGCACCCATCCGCACGCGCCGCGCGTGCTCATCGCCAACGCCCTGCTCGTGCCCGCCTGGGCCACCTGGGAAAATTTCCGCGATCTGGAGGACCGGGGGCTGACGATGTACGGCCAGATGACGGCCGGCAGCTGGATCTACATCGGAACTCAGGGGATTTTACAGGGAACGTACGAGACTTTCGCCTCCGCTGCGCGTCGCCATTTTGGCGGCACCCTGACCGGCCGGCTGCTCGTCACGGCCGGGCTGGGCGGGATGGGCGGCGCCCAGCCGCTGGCCGCCACGATGAACGGCGCCGCGGCGCTCGCGATCGAGGTCGACCCGGACCGCATCGCCCGCCGGCTCGCCACGCGCTACGTGGACGAGGCGGCCACGGATCTCTCGGAGGCGCTCGACCGGGTGGACGGCTGGCGGCGGACGCGCACGGCCCGATCGATCGCCGTCGAAGGCAACGCCGCCGATGTACTCCCCGAGCTGCTGCGCCGCGGCGTCGTGCCGGACGTGCTGACCGATCAGACGTCGGCGCACGACGCGCTCAACGGCTACGTGCCGCACGGTCTGACGCTGGCGCAGGCGAACGCGCTGCGCGCGCGCCAGCCGCGCGAGTACATCGAGCGCGCGATGGCATCGATGGCGCGGCACGTCGAGGCGATGCTCGCGCTGCGCGCGCGCGGCGCGGTGACCTTCGACTACGGCAACAACATCCGCGCGCAGGCCAAACGCGCCGGCGTCGAGCGCGCATTTGACATTCCCGGCTTCGTGCCGGAATATGTGCGTCCTCTCTTCTGCGAGGGCAAGGGGCCGTTCCGCTGGGCCGCGCTCTCCGGAGATCCCGACGACATCCACGTCACCGATCGGGCTGCGCTCGACATGTTTGCCGGCGACGAGGCGCTCTGCCGGTGGATCCGGATGGCGCGGGAGCGCGTGGCGTTCCAGGGGCTGCCGGCGCGCATCTGCTGGCTCGGCTACGGGGACCGCGCCCGCTTCGGCCTGCGGCTCAACGCGCTCGTCCGCGACGGCGCGGTCAAGGCGCCGATCGTGATCGGCCGCGACCACCTCGATGCCGGGTCGGTGGCGTCGCCGTATCGCGAGACGGAGGGGATGCGCGACGGCAGCGATGCGGTGGCCGACTGGCCGGTGCTCAACGCGCTGCTCAATACGTCGGCCGGCGCGACCTGGGTCTCGGTGCACCATGGCGGCGGCGTCGGCATCGGCTACTCCCTGCACGCCGGCATGGTCATCGTCGCCGACGGAACCCGGGATGCGGACGAGCGGCTGGAGCGCGTGCTGACGTGCGACCCCGGCATCGGCGTGGCGCGCCACGCGGATGCGGGCTATCCGGAGGCGATCGAGGCGGCACGGCGTGGCGGCATCAGGCTGCCGATGCGGGAAATGTAGGCGGGCCTGCGGGAGATGCAGGCGGGCCTCAAGGCCCGCCTCTACGTTGATGGTGGCGGCGTAGAGGCGGGTCATCAGACCCGCCCAGGCTTGGACTCAGAGGGCCGGGCATAACCGGTCCGGAAGCGGGGTACGAAAGACATGACGAGTCCGCACACAGGATTCGACCGGCGCGTGCTCGGCGCGCTCGACGCGTCACCCTCGCGGATCCCGGTGATCCCGGGCGGCTGCGGCACGGGCCGCACGTCGCTGCTGCAGCGGCTGCGCAGCCAGATCGGCCGCGGGGCCGCGCAGTACATCGACGTCGAACGATCGGCGACAACGCCGGAGCGCTTTCTCCAGGCCGCGATCGCCTCCTCGCCCTTCGCGGCACCCGCCGGCGAGCGGCCGCCGGCCACACCGCGCGAGGCGTTCGACGCCTTTCTCGGCTTCCTGGATGCCGCCCGCGCGCCCGGCGGCGCACCCTGCACCTTTCTGCTCGATGAGGTGCTGGAGCTGCGGACGTTCGAAAGCTTTCCCGGGCTGCGCCACGTGCTCCGCGATCTGCTGGAGGCTCTGGCGGCGAGCCCGAATCGCTTCGTGCTCACGACCCGGTATCTCTCGCGCGCGCACCGGCTGCTGCGCGATGCGACCGCCCGGTTCGAAGTCATGCACCTTCCGCCGCTCTCGGCGTATGAGGTGACGGGCCTGCTCGCGCCGGCCTTCAACGGATACGAGCAGACCCCCACCGACGATCGCGACTTCATCGTCCGGGCCGTCCTGGCGCTGACCGGGGGGCGCCCGGCCTACGTGCGCGCGATCGCCGAGACGATGCGGCAGATGGGGCGCGGCGCGGATCCGGTCAGCGCGCTGACCGCGCTCATCGCGCCGGGCGGCGCGCTCTATGGCTGGTGCCGCTTCTGCTACGAGCTGCGGCTGCATCGCGCCCGCGGGTACGGGGCGCTCAAGGCGATCCTCGACATCCTGGCCGGGGACGAGCCGCTGACGCTGACGGAGATCTCCCTCAAGCTGCACCGGACGCCGGGCTCGACGAAGGACTATCTCTCGTGGCTCGAGGATGTCGATCTGGTGCTGTCGCGGCAGAAGCGCTACAGCTTCACCGACCCGCTGCTGCGCCTCTGGGTGCGGCTGCACTGCCGGCCGACGCCGCCGACCGACGAGGACGTCGCGCGCGAGATCCAGCGGTACGCGCTGGAGCGCGTGCCGCCGCGCGACCACGAGCCGGCACCGGCGCTGGCCTACGCGGGGGTCGAGGCCACCCCGGACGAACGGAAGAGCTGGGGCATCATCGAGATCGATTAGATCCCAAATCCCAAAACGCCAAATCCCAACGTGAGCCACACCCTGCGAACTTGGGCTTTGGGATTTGGGATTTGGGATTTGGGATTTAGAGACGCTCCAGCGCCAGTCTCGCGGCCTCCTGCTCGGCCTCCTTCTTCGCCTTCCCCGTGGCGGTGCCGAGGACCTCGCCGCTCACCACCACGTCGATCGTGAACAGCTTGCGGTGATCCGGGCCCGCTTCGGCGGTCACGCGGTAGTCCGGGAGCGGGCGGCCGAGCGCCTGCAGCCGCTCCTGCAGCGCTGATTTGTGGTCGCGCCCGACCGCCTCCTCGTGCGCGTCGGCCTCGAGTGCGGCGCCCAGCTCGCGCTCGAGGAAGTCCGCGGCGGCCGGCAGCCCCCCATCGAGATAGAGCGCGGCAATCAGCGCCTCGTAGCCGTCGGCCAGCAGTGCCTGCTTGAAGCGTCCGCCCGTCTTTTCCTCGCCGCGGCCGAGCAGCAGGTGCTCCCCCAGGCGGATGCGCTCGGCATGCCGGGCGAGCGAGTGCGTGGAGACGACGGCCGCCTTGATCTTCGACTTCTGGCCTTCGGAGTAGTCCGGATACCGGCGGAACAGCACGTCGGCGACCACGAGCCCGAGCACCGCGTCGCCGAGAAACTCCAGCGACTCGTTGTCGAAGACGCCGCCTGAGACGTCCTCCGCCGCGCGCGACTTGTGGGTGAGGGCGTGCTCGAGCAGCCCCCGGTCCCTGAACCGGTAGCCGATGCGGCGCTCCAGCTCGTCGAACTCGTCGCGGAGCCGCACGACGCGCGTGCCGACGTCCTCCCGGTGGCTCTCGATGATCCGGCGCGCCTCGTCGGCGGCATCGGCCGCCACCGCCACCCGCGTGTCGCCGAGCGGGTTGAGCGCCATCGGCCAGATCTCCTGCGGGTTGCCCGAGATGCGGAAGCTCGGGATGCCGTGGCTGTCGAGCAGCGCCATGACAACGCGTGCCTCGATATCCGAGCTGGTCGTGAAGACGACGACTGGTTCCATAAGTTCAAGGCGGGTCTGAAGACCCCGCCTCTACGTCAGAATGCAGGCGTAGCGGTCAGAATGCAGGCGTAGAGGCGGACCTTCAGCATTCTGACGTAGAGGCGGACCTTCAGGTCCGCCTGGTGTACGCTGTCTCCTGCCGTGAGACTGCCCGAGAACGCGCGCTTCAGCACGCGCTGCATCCACGCCGGCCAGGTCCCCGACCCGTCCACCGGCGCCATCATCACCCCAATCTACCAGACGTCCACCTACGTGCAGGAAGCGCTCGGCGTCCACAAGGGCTACGAGTATGGGCGCACCCAGAACCCGACGCGCGCCGCGCTCGAGGCCAACCTGGCGGCCATCGAGAACGGCCGGGCGGGGTTCTGTTTTGCGTCGGGCATGGCGGCCACCGGCGCGGTGATGACGCTGCTCGAGGCCGGCGATCACGTGGTGGCCACCGACAACCTGTACGGCGGCACCTACCGCCTCTTCGAACGCGTGCTGCGCAAGTACCGCCTCGATTTCACCTACGCTGACACCTCGCAGCCGGGCGAGCTTGCGCGGGCGATCCGCCCGAACACGCGGCTGGTCTTTCTCGAGACGCCCACCAACCCCGTGCTGCGGATCACGGATCTGCGCGAGGCGTGCGCGGCGGCGCACGAGCACGGCGTCGCGGTGGTGGTCGACAACACGTTCGCCAGCCCCTGCGTCCAGCGGCCGATCGACTTCGGCGCCGATCTCGTCGTGCACAGCACCACGAAGTTTCTCAACGGCCATTCCGACAGCGTCGGCGGGGCGGTCGTCGCGACGCGCGACGAGCACATCGACTGGCTGCGCTTCGTGCAGAATGCGGAGGGGGCCATCCTGGGACCCATGGACGCCTGGCTCGTGTTGCGCGGCACCAAGACCCTTCCGATCCGGATGGAGCGGCACAACGCCAACGCGATGGTGCTGGCCGGCTTCCTGGCGTCCCACCCGAAGGTGGAGACCGTCCACTACCCGGGCCTGCCGTCGCATCCGCAGCACGAGCTCGCCCGGCGCCAGATGCGGGGGTTCGGCGGCCTGATCGCCTTCCGCGCCGGCTCGTTCGAGCGGGCGCGCACCGTGCTCAACGGCGTACGGCTGATGGCGCTCGCCGAGAGCCTGGGCGGCGTGGAGACCCTCGTCAGTCACCCGGCGACGATGACGCATGCCTCGGTGCCGGAGGCCGAGCGCCGGCGGCTCGGGATTACCGACGACCTGGTCCGCATCTCGGTCGGCATCGAGGACGTCGAGGATCTGCAGGAAGACCTGGCCCAGGCGCTCGACCGCCTCTGAATCCTGCGAGCCCCATGAATCTCCTCCGCCGCTGGATCCGTGCGCTGTACGACTGGACGCTGCACTGGGGCGAGACGCCGCAGGCGCTGGCGGCGCTCTTCTTCATCGCGCTGGCCGAGTCGTCCGTGTTTCCCATTCCGCCCGACGTGCTGCTCATTGCGATCGTGACCGCGCGGCCGTCCGCGTGGCTGCGGGCCGCCGGCGTCTGCACGCTCGGCTCGATTGTCGGCGCGATGGTCGGCTACGCGATCGGCGCCGGCTTCATGGCGACGGCCGGCCAGGCGATTGTCGACTTCTACAGCGCGCAGGCGGCCTGGGACCGGGTGGTCGAGCTGTACACCGGGCGCTGGGGCATCTGGTTCCTGGCGGCGGCGGCGTTCACGCCGATCCCGTACAAGGTGGCGACGATTGCGGCCGGAGCGACGCAGATGGCGTTTGTGCCGTTCGTGCTCGTCAGCGCCGTCGGGCGTGCGGGCCGGTTCGTATTGGTGGCGGCGATCCTGCGCGTGTTCGGACCGAAGGTCCGGCAGCAGCTCGAAGCGCACTTCGACCTCTATGCGCTGCTCTTCTTCGTCCTGCTCGTGGGTGGATTTCTCGTTCTGCGCGCGTTTTAGCTTTTGTGCGTAGTGCCCGGCTTCAGCCGGGCCTGAACTTAGCTCTGTGGCTCTGTCCCTCTGTGGCTTGTGGATTCCCGGATCCATCCGACGTAGGCGCCCGAGCCTCCCGCGGCCCGGACCACGAGAAACTCGGGCAGCTCGTACGGATGGAGCTGGCGGAGGCGCGCTTCCAGGGCGGCGACGCGGCCGGCGGTCGTCTTGATCACCACCTGCTGCTCCCGGGCCTGTTCGACCGCGCCCTTCCACCGGTAAGTCGAGGTCATCGGCGGCAGCACGTTCACGCAGGCCGCCAGGCGCTCGTCGACCAGCGTCCGGGCCAGCGCGGCGGCGTCGGCATCGGCGCCGAGCGTGGTGAGCACGATGACGGGTTCGTCCACCCTGATCCCTTGCCCCCTGCCCCCTTGCCCCCCGGCCCCTTGCCCCCTTAATTTAGGACTTGTACTCTGGATCCAGATGCAGTACAACGGGACCCGGAGCAGACTGGACTTGTACTCCCGATCGAAACGCGCTATTGTGGCACAGCCGGTGACCATCATCCTGTGAGCAAGCCGACTCCCCGCGACCCCCGGCCGTCCGCGCCGCGCCCGCGGCGGCGGCGCCTCGTGCAGTACCTGATCGTGCTGGTCGGGTGCGTGCTGATGATTGACGCGCTTGTCGGCGACAAGGGCCTGCTGGCGATGATCGAGGCGCGGGATCGCTATCGCGAGCTCGAAGCGTCGCTCCAGGAGGCGAAGGCCGAGAATGCCCGCATGCGCGAGCAGGCGCGGCGGCTGCGCGAGGACCCGGCGGCCATCGAGGAGATCGCCCGTCGGGAGCTCGGCCTCATGAAACCGGGCGAAAAGCTCTTCATCATCCGCGACGCAGCGCCGGCGGATCGCCGCCGCTAGCCGCGCCGCTCCGGCCGTCTCCCGTTTCGACCCGCCCGCTCTTCCGGCCAGGGCCGTACCGAACTCCCGTCTCAACGTCCCCGGAATCCCCCGTCCGCCCGACATCGCTTCTTGTGTCCCCCTCATACACTCCCCCAACCGCCACCGGCGGTTCGCGCGGCGCTCGGTTCGGCCCAACACAGGAGGCCCAGTAATGAACGTCAGCAGACGCGTTCTCCCGGCGTTGTCTCTCCTGCTCATTTCCGTTGCTGTCGCGGGAGCGCAGACGGCGGTGAGCGGCTCGATCGCGGGCATCGTCCGCGACACCTCCGGGGCCGTCCTCCCCGGAGTCACGGTGGAGGCGGCCAGCCCGGCCTTGATCGAAAAAGTCCGCACGACGGTCACCGACGACCAGGGGCGCTACCGGATTGTCGATCTGCGCCCGGGCGCGTATACGGTGACGTTCACGCTTCCGGGCTTCAGCACGGTCCGGCGCGAAGGCCTCGAGCTGACCACCGGATTCACGGCGGCGGTGAATGCCGACCTGCGCGTCGGTGGCGTCGAGGAGACGATCACCGTCACGGGCGAGGCGCCGGTCGTCGACATCTCGAACGTCCGGACGCAGGATGTCTTCTCGCGCGACACGATCGACGCGCTGCCCGTCAGCAAGACGTCCAACGGCTACGCGGCGCTGTTGCTGGGGGCCAACCTGGGGGCCAGGAACCAGGACGTCGGCGGCAGCGAGGGCGATACGACCTCGAGCTGGTCGATCCACGGCAATCGCTCGGACGACATGATGCCGACGGTGGATGGCATGCGCGTCAACCGGGCGATGGGCACCGGCGGGGGGTTCCGCGTGTTCGCGGTCAATAATGCCAGCGTCCAGGAAATGACGTTCCAGACGAGCGGGATCTCCGCCGAGAGCGAGACCGGCGGCATCCAGGTGAACATCGTCCCCCGCGAGGGCGGGAATATCTTCTCGGCGTACGGGGCGACCAGCTACACCAACGCCGACATGGTGAGCAACAACGTGAGCGATGAGCTCATCGCGCGAGGCCTGACGGCCGAGGTGTTGAAGGTCCAGAAGATCTACGACGGCAACATGGCGCTCGGCGGCCCGGTCATGCGGGACCGGCTGTGGTTCTATACCGCGCACCGCTGGTGGGGCACGACCAAGCCGCTGCCGCTGCCGGGCTTCAACTTCAACAAGAATCAGGGCACGAGCAACTTCTACACCTACGAGCCTGACTCGAGCCGGCCGTATTTCGGCGATCTCCCGCGCCGGAGCCACAACATCCGGCTGACGTGGCAGGCGGCGGAGCGGCACAAGGTCAACGTCCTGTACGACTACCAGCGGCACTGCACCTGCCCGCAGAACTACGTGAACCAGAACGCGACGCCCGAGGCGATGGGGAACCATCAGTACACGCCCCACTCGCTGTCGCAGGTCTCGTGGAACAACCCGGCCACCAACCGGTTGCTCTTCGAGGGCGGCTTCTCCTATTACGTGATGGGCATCGACTACCAGGAGCAGGTGGGCGTTGGGGCCAACGACATTGCCGTCGAGGACCTGACCACCGGCTACCATCTCAACTCGCGCGCCATCAGCGTCCGGGCGGGCAATGCCTACGGCAAGGTGCTCGATCAGGTCTGGGCGACGAAGGCGGCGGTCTCCTACGTCACCGGGACGCACAACTTCAAGACCGGATTCATGTGGACGTTCAACCGCGCGGTCGAAGACTCCTTCATCCACGGGGATGTGCTCTATCGATTCCAGAATGGCGTGCCCGTCACGCTGGTGCAGTGGGCGACGCCGAGCGGCAACGATGCCGAAGCGCTCAACAACGGCCTCTTTGCGCAGGATCAGTGGACCATCCAGAACCTGACGCTCAACCTGGGCGTGCGGTTCGACTACCTGAACGCCTGGGCGCCCGCTCGGGTGTCGGAGGCGGGGCGCTGGGTGTCCAGGCGCGAGTACGACCGGCTGGACGACGTACCGAACTTCACGGACCTGTCGCCGCGCCTGGGCGTCGCGTACGACCTGTTCGGGAACGGCCGGACCGCCCTGAAAGCGGCGATGGGGCGCTATGTGGCGAATATCAATACGGATATCGCGCGCAACAACGCCCCCTCATGGGCGGAGGTGACCAGCACGACCCGGAGCTGGAACGACCTCAACGGGGACCTCGTGCCCCAGGACAATGAGCTGGGACCCTCGTCGAATCTCCGCTTCGGCACCCGCACGCTCGGCACGCGCTCTGATGAAGAAGTGCGGACCGGCTTCGGGAATCGGAATTACAACTGGCAGGCGTCGACCGTTCTGCAGCATGAGCTCCGGCCCGGTCTCGGCCTGAACGTCGGCTACTACCGCACCTGGTACGGCAACTTCTCGGTGACCGACAACCTCGCGGTCATGCCGGCCGATTACGACGAGTATTGCATCACGGCGCCGTCCGATAACCGGCTGCCTGGCGGCGGCAGCGAGATCTGCGGGCTCTTTGACATCACGCCGTCGAAGTTCGGCCAGGTTGACAACCTGATCACGCTCGCACAGAACTTCGGCGGCCGGTCGGAGGTCTACGACGGCGTCGACATCAGCCTGATGGGGCGGCTCCCGAACGGGGCCCAGCTGTCGGGGGGCGTGAGCACCGGCCAGACGGTGTTCGACAACTGCAACATCATCGACTCCCCGCAGCAGCGGCGCTTCTGCAGGACCGAGCTGCCGTTCGAGGGGCAGACGCAGATCAAAATGCACGGCGTCTACCCGCTGGCGTGGGACATCCAAATCGCCGCGACGTTCCAGGACCTGCCCGGCATTCCGATCGCCGCGAACTACACGGCCACCAGCGCGCAGATCGCCCCCTCCCTGGGTCGCAACCTCGCGTCGGGCGCTCGCGGCCGGGTCACCAACATTCCCCTCGTCGAGCCGAACACGATGTTCGAGGATCGGCGCCGGCAGCTCGACTTGCGCTTCGCCCGAAGTTTCGAGGCGGGGCGGACGCGGGTGCTCGGCACGTTCGAGATCTTCAACGCGTTCAACGCCAACTCGATCGTCGCCAACAACGCGACGTTCGGGCCGCGGTGGCTGCAACCGACCGAGATTCTGAGCGGCCGGACGCTCAAGGTCGGCGCGCAGTTCACCTTCTAGACGACTCGTGCGCACGTCCACTGACAGGAGAACAGTAATGAAGAGAATCGCCCGAACGGGTTGGATGACCGTCGTGTTCAGCCTGATGTGGCTGACAGTCCCGGCTGCGGCGCAGACGGGGAGCGCCATTACCGGCGTCGTGCGCGATACCTCCGGCGGTGTGCTGCCTGGGGTCACGGTTGAAGCCAGCAGTCCGGCACTGATCGAGGGCACCCGCGCTGTCGTGTCGGACAGCCAGGGTATTTATCGTATCGTCGACCTCCGGCCCGGAACCTACCGCGTCACGTTCACACTGCCCGGCTTCAGGTCGTATGTGCGCGACGGCATTGCGCTGACGTCGGGCTTCACCGCCACCGTCAACGGGGAGATGGCGGTGGGATCGCTCGAGGAGACCATTACGGTCACCGGGGCGGCTCCCGTCGTGGACACGCAGAATGTCGCCGCGCGCGAAGTCTTTACGCGCGACACCATCGAGGCGCTGCCGATCGCGAAGACGACGGGCGTGTGGTCCACGCTCATTCCGGCCATGCGGCTGCCGCCGAATACGTCCGAGGCCGCGACCGGCG
>MEKU01000040.1:2200-2337 GCA_001767195.1 Acidobacteria bacterium RIFCSPLOWO2_02_FULL_67_21 | reverse complement strand
AGAGCGAACGCTCGCAGGCGGAGGTCAGCGTCCATGGCGGCACGAACGACATTCGCGTGGTGCGCGACGGCATGGAGGCAATGCGCGGCGTCTACAGCATGAACCGGGTGGACACGCAGGAAGTCAACGTCCAGATG
>MEKU01000040.1:0-2178 GCA_001767195.1 Acidobacteria bacterium RIFCSPLOWO2_02_FULL_67_21 | reverse complement strand
AGACGGGCGGCGTGCGCATCAACATCATTCCGCGCGAGGGCGCCAACAGCCTGTTCGGGACCGTCGAATACGACGGGACGACGGAGGCCTTCCAGGGCAGCAACATCGACGACGACCTGCGCGCTCGCGGGTTGGCGGGGACGCCGTATGTGAAGCAGGCCTATAACTACGGCGGCGGCCTGGGCGGCCCGGTCAAGCAGGACAAGCTGTGGTTCTTCGGGTCGTACCGGAAGTGGGGCTCGCAGCTCTGGCTGCCGGGCAAGTACTACAACGCGACGCAGGGGACGCACATCTACACGCCGGACCTCAGCCGGCCGGCCCACTCGAACGACTTCTACCAGAGCTTCACCGGGCGGCTGACGTGGTCCGCGACGCCGAACCAGAAGTTCGTGTTCGGGTATGAAGACGGGCGCAACTGCAACTGCGTGATCCGGCTGATCGCCTTGAATCGGGCGCCGGAAGCCACCGGGAACCACAACTACTTCATCAAGATTCCGCAGGCGAACTGGCAGTGGACGGCGAGCAGCCGGCTGCTGTTCGAGGGCGGCTTCGCCTATTACCGCGGCCTGGGGCCGAGCCGGCCGGTCGAGGGCGTGGAGCCGGACGACATCGCGATCCGCGAGCTCTCGACCGACTTCCGCTGGAACTCGCGCGCGGACAACATCGGCGGCACGGGGGCGTATGCCGACCGCTCGATGCAGCGCAACTTCACCCAGCGGCTCAATATGTCGTACGTGACCGGGTCGCACAACGTCAAGACGGGCGTCTGGATCCAGCAGTGGCCCAACTACGCTCAGTACAGCAACAACGGCTCGATGCTGCAGAACTTCCGGAACGGCGTGCCGGTGTCGGTGGTGCTCTACGCATCGCCGCTGCGTACGGAGTCGATGGCGCACAACATCGGCTTCTACGCGCAGGATCAATGGACGCTCCGGCGGCTGACGCTGAACCTGGGCCTGCGGTACGACAGCTATCGCGGCTACGGTCCCGAGACGACCAGCCCGGCGGGCCTCTTCGTGCCCGAGCGGCACTTCGCCAAGACCGACGACCTGACGAGCCTCAAGGACATCAACCCCCGTATGGGCTTCGCCTACGACCTGTTCGGCAACGGGCGGACGGCGCTCAAGGGGTTCCTGGGCCGGTTCATCGTCGGCGTGGCAGGCGCGGTGCCCGCCCTGCCGGCGGCGGCCGTCTCCAACAGCGCTACGCGAACCTGGAATGATGCGAACGGCGACTACGTGCCGCAGGAGAGCGAGCTCGGGCCGTTGTCGGACCGGAATTTCGGCAGCCCGCGTGCTTCTTCGCTGATCGTCGATGAGAACGTCCGGTTCGGGTGGGGCAACCGCGCGAACACCTGGCAGAGCATCGTGTCGCTCGACCACGAGATCATGCGGGGCTTCGGCGTGCAGGTGGCCTACTACCGGACGTCCTGGGGCAACCAGAGCTTCACGGAGAACCAGCTGGTGACCGGGGCCGACTTCGATGAGTACTGCATCACGGCTCCGACCGATTCGCGCCTTGGCAGCGTGAGCGGCAGCCAGGTGTGCGGGCTCTACGACGTCAAGCCCTCGAGCTTCGGCCAGGTCCGGAACTACCAGTCACTCGCAGGCGACCGGATGGTGCAGCTCTTCAACGGCGTCGACATCAACATGAGCGGCCGCTTCGACAACGGCGCGCAGCTCAATGGCGGCGTCGCCTTCGGGAACAACAAGACCGACAATTGCGGCATCGCGGTCGACTCGCCGCAGGCGAGGCGCTTCTGCAGCTACACCTTCTCCTGGTCCGAGGATGTCCAGGTCAAGATCAACGGCTCGTACCCGTTGCCGTGGGGCCTCCGGACGAGCGTCGTCTACCAGAACATCCCGGGCTTCCCCATCGACGCGTTCTACACCGTGACGAGCGCCGCGGCGGCGCCGTCGCTCGGCCGGAATTTCTCGGCCGGCGCCCGGGGCACGTCCGAGATCCCGCTCGTGGAGCGCTACTCGATGTTCGAGGAGCGGACGCAGATCCTCGATGTCCGGTTCGCCAAGCGGGTGAACGTCGGCCGGGCCAGCATCACGGGGAACGTCGACATCTCGAACCTGTTCAACGCGAACACCCCGCAGTACGTCAACCCGCAGTTCGGCCCGCAGTGGCTGAAGGTCAACAACGCCATGTCGGCCCGCGTGTTCCGGCTCG
>MEKU01000039.1:19307-25890 GCA_001767195.1 Acidobacteria bacterium RIFCSPLOWO2_02_FULL_67_21 | reverse complement strand
CGCCGGGCGATGCCGGCGGCTTTCACGGCGTCCTTGACCGCCCGCGGGACGACCGATTCATGGAGGTGATGCCGGCGGCGCTCTCCCGTCTCCGTGTCGACATAGAAGCGCGTCGCAGGAAAGACCCACTGCCACGCCCATTCCCACGGCGCGTTGGGATACTTCGCGCGCAGCGCACCAGGCAGCGCCACGGCGCCGCGGCCGGCCGCGCGGTCCGCGTCGTGTTGCGCCTGGACGCGCACCAGATGCGCGGCCAACGGCGGCTTCAGCGCGAGCGGCAGCATCGTGACCCGGTCCTTGCCGCCTTTCCCGTCGCGGATGGTGAGTTCCGCGCGATCCAGGTTCAGATCCTTGACCCGCAATTCGGCGCATTCAAGAAGTCGCAGACCCGCGCCGTACATCAGCGAGGCCATCAACCAGACCGGGCCGTGCAGCTTGCTGAGAAGCCGGGCCACCTCCTCGCGCGAGAGCACGACCGGCAACCGTGCGGGACGTTGCGCCCGTACCAAATCGTTCATCCACGCCATACGCCGGCCGAGCACCACCCCGTAGAGAAACAGGATGGCGCTGAGCGCCTGATTCTGCGTGGAGGCTGCCACCCCACGCGCCGCCAGGCGTGACAGAAACGCCGTCACCTCTGTTTCACCCATCTCGCGCGGGTGGCGCGTGCCGCTCGCGACGATGAAGCGCCGAATCCAGGCGATGTATGCCTCTTCCGTGCGGCGGCTGTAATGCCGGAGCCGAATGGCCTCCCGTACGGCATTCAGCAGCTTGGGCGGTGATGGCGAGGGAACCGATGTACTACCGACCGGGTGCACGATGGCCAGAGGGATCGCGAATCTCGTGCCACCGGCATTGGCCCAAGCGTTTGCGCACACGCAGGACCACGCACGCCATGATGACGGCTATGACCGCACGTCGCGTGCGGAAGGTGGCAGTTCCTGCCACCAGCGCGATGGCCACCAGTTAGCCCGTTATGCGGCCTCGAACAAGAATATTGTACTCGTTGTGCGACCGCATAACGGGCTAGGAGCGCGAAGCGCGCCAAAGAGATACTGCCAACCAGCCTAGGGCGAGCGGGATTATCAAGGGCGAAGCCCTTGGCTGGTTAACTCTGTGCCTCTGTGGCCCGTGTCGTCGGCCGTTGTTCGCACCCGCGAAATGATCGCGTGCAGCTGGCGCAGCCCGTCGGTCAGCGAGGCGGGACCCGGCTGCAGGATGTAGGTGGACTTGATCTCGTAGACGTGGCCGTTTCGGACGGCGGCCACGTCCCCCCACCCGACCCGGCCGGCAATCCGCCCGGTCCGTACGGCCTTGCCGCACCAGGAGGCGACGATCACGTCCGGGTTGCGACGCACGACCTCCTCGGCGGTGACGATACGCTCCTTCGCCAGCTTCGCCTCGCGCAGCTCAGGAAAGATCGGGCAGCCGCCCGCGATCTCGATGAGCTCCTCGACCCACCGGATCCCCGAGATGAGCGGGTTGTCCCACTCTTCGAAGAAGACCCGCGGCCGCGGCAGTCCTGCCGTCGCGGCGCGAACCGCGTCCATCTCCAGCTCGAGCTGCGCCGCCAGCGCCGCCGCCCCGTCCTGGCATCCGACCAGGCCGCCGAGCACGCGGATCATCTGGAGAATCTCCGTGACGCTCCGTTGATTGAACACCGCCACCGGATAGCCGCGGCGGATGAGCTCGGCCGCGATGTCGGCTTGGAGGTCGGAGAACCCGAGCACCAGATCCGGTTTGAGCGCCTCGATCTTGCTGAAGCGAGCGTTCAGGAACGCCGACACCCGCGGCTTGCGCCGCGCCTCGGGCGGCCGGACGGTATAGCCGGACACTCCGACGATCCGATCGCCCTGGCCGAGCAGGTACAGGGTTTCGGTAATCTCCTCGGTGAGACAGACGATGCGGGAGGGGTACGTGCTCATGCGATCACGCCTGAACCGACCGTGAAGTCCGCCCAGACGAACGGGTCGCGTGCGTGCGTGACCCCGTTCTCGAGCGCAATCGGCGCGGCGAACATCGGCCCCGCGTACACGCAGGTGTGAAACTCGCCGCGCTCTCCGCACGGATCGACGCCTGGCGGGAGCTCTTCGAGCAGCGCCCGGTGCCACTCGCGGCCGGCCAGCGGTGCGCCCAGCACGCGGGTGTCCACACACGCCAGGCGGGCGCGCAGGCCGGCGGCCAGCATCTGGTCCGCCAGCTCGTGCGTCGGGATGCCCCAGACCGGAAACAGCGGCGTCAGCCCGGTACCGGCCAGCCGCTCTTCACGGTAGCGGCGCACATCCTCCAGAAAGAGATCGCCGAACGCCGCATGGGTGAACCCATCGGCGACGGCGGCCGCCACCGCGACCCGCATACGCTCCTCGTACACCTCGTTGGGGCACGGATGCGGGATCGGGACGACGTGGAGCGGCAGGCCGGCTGCGGCCGCCTGTGCCTCGAGCACCTCGCGCCGCACCGCATGCATCGCCACGCGGTCGACCGCCTCGTTGACCGTTGTCAGCAGGGCGCCAACGCACCCGGGGCAGCTCTGATTGAGCAGATGAAGCGCCCAGGCGCTGTCCTTTCCGGAGCTCCACGACAGCAGGATTTTCATTTGAACGCCTCGGGGTGGAGTGCGCGGGCCAACGCCTCCGTGGCGATCCCGACGCGCGGGCCGGGCACGACGAGATGGTCGCCCTGCAGCAGATGGATGCGGCCGTTGCGGACGGCGGGGAGCGACGCCAGCGTCGACCAGACGGCGCGCTCGCGCGCGAGGTCGGCCGCGCTCAGGCTGCCGGCGGCGCGCAGCTCGAGCACGACGTCGGGCGCGCGCGCGAGCAGCGTCTCCTGCGACGGCTGCACCGACTCGCGCCGTACATCGGCGAAGATATTGTCCCCTCCGGCCACTTCGAGCATCTCGTGGAGAAAGCCGGCGCCTCCGCTCACGTAGATCTGCTGCAGCGACTGGGGCTGCCGGCCGAAGACGAGCAGCACCTTTGGCCGGGGGCGTTCCCTGACGCGGTCGCGCACGGCGTCGAGCTGCGCCTGCAGCGCGCGCGCGGCGCGCCCGGCACCGGCGGCGTGGCCGGTGGCCGTGCCGAGCGCCGCCATCGTCGACAGCAGCGCCTGCAGGCCGCCATGGCGGTAGCTGAACGTCCGGATCCCGGCACGGCCCAGCTGATCCTCGATCGGCCCCTGCGATCCGTACGTGAGCACGAGGTCGGGCCGGAGCGCGAGGATGCGCTCGACGTCCGGATCCAGGAGCGCGCCGACGCGAGGCAGCGCGGCCACCTCCGGCGGGAACTCGTCGTAGCTGCTGACCGCAATCACCTGCGGCCCCGCGCCGATCGCAAACAGCATCTCGGTGAGCGCGGGGACGAGCGACACGATCCGCTTCGCCTGCGATGGCGACGTCTGTGGCGCGAACCCTGCCGGGTTCGCGCGGGCGAGCGTGACAACGCTCGTCCCACACGCCGTCAACACAAGCGCGCAGACGAGGATCAGGCTTTTCTGACGAGCAGCCATAGGAAGAAGGGGCCTCCGAGCATGGCGGTGACAATCCCGACCGGCACCTCGACCGGCGCGAGAATCGTTCGCGAGATGAGATCGCAGCCGACCAGGAACGCGGCGCCCAGCAGCGCCGACGCCGGGAGCACCACGCGGTGATCGACGCCGATCATCAGGCGGACGAGATGCGGGACGACGATGCCGACAAAGCCGATGGGCCCGGCGAGCGCCACGGCGCCGGCCGTCGTCAGCGCGGCCCCGATGAACGCCATGCGTTGCGTTCGCGCCACGTCGACGCCTCGCGTCGCCGCGGCGTCGGTGCCGACGCTCAGCAGATTCAGCGACGACGGAAGCGGCGCGAGCATCGCCCACCCGGCCGCGATCAGCGGCAGGACGCCGAGCAGCGGCGTAACCCCCCCGACGTCGAGGTCGCCCATCAGCCAGCGGATCGTCCGGTAGGTCTCCGTGAAGTCGGCCATGTACTGGACGAACAGGATCAGCGCCGAGAAGAACGAGTTCAGCGTGACGCCAGCCAGCAGCAGCACGGACGTCGACATCGGGCGGCCCGGTTTGGTGGCCAGCGCGTAGACGAGCGCCGCAGCCGCACAGGCGCCGGCAAGACTGGCCAGCGGAACGGGCGAGAGCGGACCAAAGGCCACGCTCGCGCCGAACGAGATGGCCAGCATGGCCCCGAGCGCCGACCCGGCGGACACGCCGAGCGTGTACGGGCTCGCGAGCGGGTTCCGAAGCAGCGCCTGGAGCACGACGCCGACCGAGGCGAGCGCGGCGCCGGCCAGGGCGCCGGCCAGCACCCGCGGCAGGCGCGCGAGAAAGAAGATCTGAGCGTCGACGTTGTCGGCAAACGGCACCGAGCGATCGAAGGCGCGGGACAGGCTGATCGACGTGCTGCCGACAAGCGGCGCGACGAGACACGCGCCCGCCGCCACGCCGCCGAAGACGAGCAGCGTGGCCGTGAGGCGCGCCCGAATCGGCCGGATGCCGCCGCCGATCGCGGCCGCCGCCGGTTGGGACACCGTCATGGCGCGCGCCTCACCGGGACGACCGTCACGTGGCCGGACGGCTCGTGAAAACGGACGTCGGCCTCCACGCCGTACAGGCGGCGCACCATGTCCGAGGTCAGCACGTCGCGGGTCGCACCGCGGGCCAGCACGCGGCCGTCGCGAATGAGCACGAGCGCGTCGCACAGCGCGGCCGCGAGGTTCAGGTCGTGTGTGGCCAGCACCATGGTGACGCCGCGGTCGCGGTTCAGCCGCGACAGAAGCGCCGCGATCTCGAGCTGGAAGGCCAGATCCAGAGAGGCGGTCGGTTCGTCGAGCAGCAGCACCCCCGGCTGCTGGGTCAGCGCGCCCGCAATCACGACACGCTGCTTCTCGCCGCCGCTCAGTGTCATATAGGGGCGTGCCGCCAGATGCGTCGTCCCGGTCGCCGCCAGCGCCTCGCCGCCGATCCGCAGATCGTCCGGGCCCTCGAGCTGCAGGAGACCGAGATGCGGATGCCGCCCCATGAGGACCATCTCGAGGACCGTGTAATCGAAGGCGGGGTGCGTCTCCTGCGGCACGACGGCGACACGCTGCGCCAGCTGGCGCCGCGGGATGTCCGCGACGGACCGGCCTTCCAGCGCCACCGTGCCCTGGTGCGGGCGCAGCACGCCGGCGATCAGCTTGAGCAGCGTCGTCTTGCCGCAGCCGTTCGGGCCGAGCAGGCCCGTCAGCGAGCCACGTTCGACCGTGAACGACACATCGTCGAGGGCAAACGCGCGGCCCTCGCCGGTGCGAACCCTGCTGCGCCCCGGCGGGGCGCCGTACTGAAAGGAAATGTGCTCGGCGGTGAGAAACATCGTCTCCCTCCGGCGTCTGTCGCGCCGGCACTCGCCAGGTGATGGAACCCGAGCGAGCGAGAAGACAAGCGCCGGGAGCAGGTATCCTGACTTGTCCGCCTCCGTGCCTTCGCGCTGACGCGCTCCGGCATTTCGGCGAGACTTACAGTGGCGGGACCGCGTGGGTTTTTCACCCACTTCCCCTGTTCACCCGGACGGGTGTCGGTTGTGGCGGGCAGTATAGCACGGGTACAATTTCCGAAGGTTTCTGCGTGAATTCACGAATCCGTGCGGCCGCGCTTTCCGGGATCGATGCGAAAGTGTCGGCGGGGGAGCGCCTCAGCTTCGAGGACGGCGTTCGCCTGTTCGAGTGCCCGGATCTGCTGGCGGTCGGCTGGCTGGCCAACCGCGAGCGTGAGAAGCGCCACGGGCGCCGGACGTTTTTCAACTACAACCTGCGCCTCGAGCCGACCAATGTCTGCGTCGCCAACTGTTTGTTCTGCTCATTCGCGCGGCTGAAGCCGCGCGATCCGGCCGCCTACACGATGTCGCTGGAGCAGGCGTGGGAGAAGCTGCGCCGGCGTTCCAGTCAGCCGCTGACCGAGATTCACGTCGTCAACGGCCTCAATCCCGATCTGCCGTTCGGCTACTACACGGATCTGCTGCGCGGCTTCAAGCGAATCCGTCCGGCGATCCGTCTCAAGTGCTTCACCGCGGTCGAGATCGCGTTCTTCGCGGATCGCTACGGCATGACCGATGAGGATGTGCTCAGGGAGCTGATGGCGGCCGGCCTCGACTCGCTGCCCGGCGGCGGCGCCGAGATCTTTGCGGAGCGCGTGCGCCGCAAGATCTGCCACGACAAGTGCGGCACCGAGCGCTACCTCGAGATCCACCGCACCGCGCACCGGATGGGCATGCGGACGAACGTGACGATGCTGTACGGCCACATCGAGACGGCGGAGGAGCGGATCGACCACATGCTGCGCGTGCGGACGCTTCAGGACGAGACCGGGGGCTTCCAGGCGTTCATTCCGCTGGCGTTCCACCCCGACAACAATCAGATGCGCAAGCTGCCCGCGCCGAGTGCGGCCGACACGCTCAAGGTACACGCGGTCGCGCGCCTCATGCTCGACAACGTGCCGCACATCAAGGCGTTCTGGATCGCGACCGGCGTGGACGTGGCGCAGACCGCGTTGTGGTTCGGCGTGGATGACCTCGACGGGACCGTGCAGGAAGAGAAGATCTACCACATGGCCG
>MEKU01000039.1:15531-19298 GCA_001767195.1 Acidobacteria bacterium RIFCSPLOWO2_02_FULL_67_21 | reverse complement strand
GGGCCGCGAGCCGCTCGAGCGCGACACGTTCTACAACGTGCGGGAAGAGGTCGCCGGCTAGCTCCCTGGCGACCGGGGCACCGCTCGCCTTATACTTCTCACAGGTCCAAGTTCCACACGGCGACAGCCAGGTTGGAGTTTGGCCTTTTTCACGTTCAGAGATTGAGAAAAATTTCACAAAGTTTGGGCTGATGGCACCTCTTCCGCTCCTCACCGCCGACGACGAGAGCCTGCTCTCGGAACGTCAGCCGCTGCCGGCGGATTATCTCGGGCTGTCCGACGCCGAGATGGACGTCCGGATTGCCGCGGCACGGCGGACCCTCGGCCGGCGGCTGGTCATCCTCGGCCATCACTACCAGCGCGACGAGGTCATCAGGTTCGCAGACTACACCGGCGATTCGTACCGGCTGGCCCGCCATGTGGCCGCGCGCCCCGAGGCCGACTACATCGTCTTCTGCGGCGTGCACTTCATGGCAGAAAGCGCGGACGTCCTTGCCGCTCCGCACCAGCAGGTCATCCTGCCCGATCTGGCGGCCGGCTGCTCGATGGCCGATATGGCCGCGCCGGATCAGCTGATGGCGTGCTGGGACGAGCTCGGCCAGCTGGGCGTCACCAGTCGACGGCGCTCGGGGCAGGCCGGCGTGGTGCCGGTGACCTACATCAACTCCGCGGCGTCGATCAAGGCGTTCGTCGGCGAGCACGGCGGCACCGTCTGCACGTCGTCCAACGCCGCGGCCGCGCTGACGTGGGCATTCGCGCGCGGCGAGAAGGTCCTGTTCCTGCCGGATCAGCACCTGGGGCGGAACACGGCGTACAAGATGGGCGTTCCGCTGGATCAGATGGTGGTCTGGGATCCGGACGAGCTGTTCGGCGGCGTGGATCCGGCCGACCTCGCGAAGGCGCGCGTGGTGCTCTGGAAGGGCCACTGCTCGGTGCACACGCGGTTCACGGTGCAGCAGATCGAGTCGATGCGCCGCCGGCACCCCGGCATCCGGGTCATCGTGCACCCGGAAGTGCCGTGGGAGGTCGTGCAGGCGGCCGACGACAGCGGCAGCACGGAATACATCATCAAGGCGGTGTCGAGCAGCCCTCCGGGATCCATATGGGCCGTCGGCACGGAGGTCCACCTCGTCAACCGTCTGGCCCAGACGCTGGCGCCGGACCGGACGGTGATGTCGCTCGAGCCGCTCGGCTGCCTGTGCTCGACCATGTTCCGCATTTCGCCCAACCATCTGCTGTGGACGCTCGAGGAGCTCGTCCAGGGTCGTGTGCACAACCGGATCGTCGTCCCCGGGGCGCAGAAGCACTGGACCCGGGTGGCCCTCGATCGCATGTTGTCTATTCAGTAGCAATCTGAGTACGATCGGCAGATTCAGGCGGACCTGAAGGTCCGCCTCTACGCCGGCCCTTGTGGGTCCGCTTCCGTGCTGATTCGGTACGTAGAGGCGGACCTTCAGGTCCGCCTTCGTCCGAGGAGGACCGAATGGCTCACGAACTGCCCAAGCTTCCATACGACTTCGCCGCGCTCGAGCCGCACATCGACGCGCAGACGATGCAGATCCATCACGGCAAGCACCATCAGGCGTACGTCACCAACCTGAACGCCGCGCTGGAGAAGCATCCCGAGATCAGCTCGAAGACGGTCGAGGAGCTCTGCCGGGGCATCGACACCATTCCCGAAGACATCCGCACCGCGGTGCGCAACAACGGCGGCGGCCACTGGAATCACTCCCGGTTCTGGACGTGGATGGCGCCGAGCGCCGGCGGCCCACCGATGGGCAAGATCGCCGACGCGATCAACGCCTCGTTCGGCAGCTTCGACGTGTTCAAGGAGCAGTTTGCCAAGGCCGGCGCCGGCCGGTTCGGCAGCGGCTGGGCGTGGGTGGTGAAGGACGGCGGCAGGCTCGCCATCACGAGCACGCCGAACCAGGACAACCCGATCATGGAAGGGAAGACGCCCGTCTTCGGCCTCGACGTCTGGGAGCACGCCTATTACCTGAAGTACCAGAACCGCCGGCCCGACTACATTGCGGCGTGGTGGAACGTGGTCAACTGGGCGGAGATCAACAAGGCGCTCTGATCGGCCGATAAGCCTGTCATGCGATCGATCTGCGTTGTCGTGATCTGTCTGGGCGTCTCCGCGGTGTCTGCGTCTTTAGCGGAGGCGCAGACCTGGGCGGCCGGGCTCACCGTGGTATCCCCGGACGGCGGCCGCGCCGGTGCGACCGTGTACCCGTCCTCGGGGAGCCTTCGGGTGAGTTGGACGGCGCCGGCCGAGGCCGTGCACCACTACCTTCTGACGCTGACCGACGGCGTGACCGGAGCCCCTTCGGTGCTCGAGGCAACCGACACGCGGGTCACGGTCTCGGGCCTGAAGTCTGGCACCGCGCATACGGCCATGCTCAAGGCATGCCTCGATCAGGCGTGCGCGGCCAGCCTGGACGCCGATGCCCCGGCAAGCGGCCGGACCGCTGCGGAGTACTGGCAGGTGCAGGGCACCGGCAATTCGTACAGCACCGCCACGAAGATCGTCTCCGACGGCAACACCTACGCGTTCGGCGTCCCGTACGGCGCCTGGGCGGGTGCGTCGCTGAGCGGCAAGGTGCAGCTCTATTACAATCCCTTTGGCGCGTCCGAAAAGGGGATCAAGATCGGCGAGATGACGAGCGGCACGCTCGACTCGGTCGCGTCCCTTGCATCCTACCGGCCGGTCTCGGGGTTCGGCCTCCTGCAGATCTGCGGCTTCAGGGCCGGCGAGCCGTTCTCATGTCCCGGCGACAGCGTCGCGGTCGGCGTCACGACGACACAGGCCATTCCGCTGGACGCATCGATGGGCGGAGGCATCAGGCTCTTCTTCGAAGCCCAGGGCACCGACCAGCGTACCCGCGTGATGTATCTGGACAGCCGCGACGGTTACGTGGGACGCGACTTCAACGCCGGCGACAGGACGATCTGCGGCACGCTGGCCGACTACTCGGCGGGCGGAGGCTGCGTGCCGACGGTCGTGGTGGGCGTCCAGGGCGACGCCATCGCCGGCAATCAGGGCCTGAGCAACGCGCGCCAGTTCAAGATCGGGTATCCCACCAGGACCGACTGGCGGTGGAACGGCGCGCCGGGCACCTTCATGCTGGTGACCGCGGAGTTCGAGGGCGCGTGCTCCAGCGACTCGTTCTTCAACACGTCCTACGCCGTGTGGGACGGGGTCCGGTGGGTCATGCAGACTGACGCCGCGGGGTGTCCCAGGTTCATGACCGAGATGCAGGCGCCGATGGTCGTGCACATGGGCGGCACGCGCTACAAGACGTACTTCTCGCACAATCCGATTCGTCGGGGCGGGATGTCGAACCCGCTGACCGATCTCAAGCCGCTGAAGGTGATCTACGCCGACGGCGGCACCGCCGGCGATCCCGCCACGGTGGATTTCGAGGACTGGGAGACGGTGGCGCAGGCGCGCGACGTGCACGTCCTCTGGCCCGACGGCTCGGAGGTGAATGCGCAGAACGAAAGCGCCCTGGACGACTACATGATGTTCATGCCGACGGGAAACCCCGCCCTGCAGGTCATGTACTCCAACATGTCGACTCCCGGCACGGGCCTCGCGCCGGTCATCGGGATGGCCGTGCTGGTGAATCCGTAGGTCGGCGGGTCCGCCGGTCGATGAGCCCGGATCTCCGGATCTCCGGCGGAACCCGCCCCACGCATGTGGACCGGATGCCGCGGCGAGGTTATCGCATCGAGCCGCGGCCCCGGCGTGCCTACGACACGCT
>MEKU01000039.1:9483-15503 GCA_001767195.1 Acidobacteria bacterium RIFCSPLOWO2_02_FULL_67_21 | reverse complement strand
GCGGCCTTGGCGGCCGCCGCCACGGCCGGGGTCACCGCCGGCGCCGCCGGCTTGGGATGGCCGCCGGCCGGCTGGATCCGCTCCTTCAGCAGCAGCTCGGCGTGGGCGAAGAGCTGCTCCTTCGAGATCTTGCCCGCGTCCACGTCGGCCAGCAGCGTTCGCTGTGCCTTGTACTCGCGGTTCTCGATGCCCGCCTTGCTCTGCAGCATCCGCCACGCCTTGCGCCGCTCGACGCAGAAGAGCACGAGCTGCCGTGAGATCGCGCGGTACTCGACGTCCCCGTTCGAGCCCTGCACCCGGATGTAGACGCCGAAGTCGGGCACGTACGCACGATGGTCCTCACGCAGGTACCGCTTGTACACGACGTCCTGCTGGGTAATGCGGACGATCATGTTCTCGAGCGGGATCAGCTTGGCGGTGTCGTCCTTCCTGATCTTCTTCAGGTGGTTGCGGAACCGCGCTTCGGTGGCGCACCAGTGGGCCACGGTGTACCGGTAGGGTTCATTGGTCGCCTTGAACTTCGACTCATACCAGTCCATGTCGATTGACGGATTGCCCTTGACGTCGAGCGCCTCCTGGTACGACTCGCCGAGCCGCGGGTTGAAGATGAACTCCGGCGCGCCCCGCGAGTCGCGGACCCGCTGTGCCTGAACGAGCGCCATGTCGTCCGCCACGCCGTGCTCCGGCTGGCACGTCGTGAAGCACTGCAGGAACGCGGTGCCCCGGTACTCGATGCCGTCGAGGATGGCCCGGTACAGCTTGGGCGCATTGGCGATCGACACCTGCGCGATGAAGGGCGACCCATGGCCCGCGAGGAACGTCTCGGCCACCGTCTTCTTCTCGTTGGTCTTGCCCTGGGTCGCGGCGCCGAACACGTTCATGTCGTTGCCCCCCGGCATGGGCGTCGAGTCGGAGTTCTGGCCGCCGGTGTTGGAGTAGACCTGCGTGTCGAGCATGACCGACTTCACGTTCGGCCGGTTCTGCAGGATCACCTTCGACATGTTCTGGTAGCCGATGTCGCCCATGCCGCCGTCGCCGCCGACCACCCAGACCTTCGGCAGCTCGAGGATCTCCGAATCGGTCATGAGCGCATCGCTGAAGTGCACGTACTCGTAGTACTCACGCGGGGTGATGACGCCCGCCGCCCGGGTCAGCAGCGCATCCGCCAGCCGCTCGGGGATGACAGACCGGCGGCCGTGGTCGACCATGAAGCTCTCGCCCATGAGCCAGCCGACCGTGATGCCGTCCTGGAAGAGCGAGTTCATCCACGGGTACGGGTGCGGGTTGTTGGGAGGCGTGGAGCCGTACACGGTGTTGCAGCCGGTGTGCGCCGCCATGGCCATGACGGACATGCCGTTGGCGAGGCGGCCGTCGATCGCCTGGAGATTCTTGTGGTTGAACGCCTCCTGGCGCACGACCGCGGTGATGGCGTCGACGATGTCGCGGTCCGAGATCGGCCCGTGGGCGGCAATGCGCCCCTTGGTGTCCTTCTCGTCCTCGCCGCCCAGCCCCATGAGCAGGTGTGCAATCGCCTGGCGCAGCAGCTCGTACTCCTGCGGGTCGCGCTCCCGGATCGCGGCCAGCTTCTGCAGGCCCTCCTTGTCGAGCTGATCCGCCTTCGCCCGGAGCCGATCCGCCTTGGCGTGGTAGAGCGGCCGCATGTACGCTTCGGTCACCGCCGCGATCGAGCGCAGGATGCTCTTCTCGCCGCAGCCGGCGCATGCGCCGTCGCCTGACACCAGCGCGTCGTAATTGCGCCGGACCATCAGCATGTTGCGCAGCGTCGCGGTTTTCGAGTCCTGCGGGCGCGTGTCGTTGTAGAGGCCCAGGTATTTCGGCGGCGTGTCGGGCAGCAGGTTCAGGAACGCCGTGCCGCTCTCGTGCTCGGCGTTGACCTCCTCGGTCTCCTGCACCATCCTGAGCGCCTCGTGCTCGCCGCAGGCGGTCACGCAGGCCGCGCAGCCTTTGCAGAGGTCGGTGACGAAGATGGAGAACACGCCGCCGCCGCCCGGCGTCTTCTTCTCGGGCGTGGCGAAGATGGCGTTGGTCTTCTGATACGCCATCGGGATCTTCGCGATGATGTCGAAGAACTCCTGCTTGGCCTTTGGCGCGAAGCCGTTCACCTCGTTGGTGACCTTCTCGATGATGAAGGGGAGCAGCGGTGGCGGGTCCTGCTTGAGGCCGTCGCGCATCAAGTCGCGCGTCCGCTTCTCGATCTCGGGTAGCAGGGCCAGCATCTTCTGCCGCTCGCCCGTGTCGCTCACATAGTTGGTGACCGCCGCGCGCAGGATGGTCTGCAGGTCCTGCGAGCAGTTGGGCAGCGCCGTGTCCGGGCAGACGGCGATGCACTCCATGCACTGCGTGCAGTTTTCCGGAATGAAGAGCGGCGTCTCGCGGCGGGCGACGTACTTGGACGCGGTGTCGCCGCTGCCGGCCGCCATGACGCCGAGCGCGGCGTACGCGTTGGCCGGCTGGTTGTACCCGAATTTCGATCGGAACAGCCGGTCGAATTCGGCAACCCGGGTGAGCGGCGTCCGTTCGGGCTGTTCCGGCGGGGGCGGGATCGTGCGGCACCCGGTCCCGCAGCCTTCGCTCGCGGCGATGCTCTCGGGCATCACGACCGGCAGCAGCGCCCGGCCGCGGAGCGTCGAACGATCCGCCGCTTCGAGCGGGCCGATGTTGATCTCGCGCACCAGCTCGAACCCCTTGGTCATCACCTCCATGTTCGAGGTGACGACGGCATCGCCGAGCTTGCCGAACTTCTTGACGTACTGCTTATGTACCGCGTCGCGGAACTGCTCGGGCGTGATGCCGAACTCCTTGAGCATCGGCGACACGGAGAAGAAGCCGCCGAGGAACGCGTTGCCCTGCATGCGGAGCTGCAGGTCGCCGCGGTCGGTGGCTTCGCGCGCGATCTTGAACCCCGGCAGCGTGAAGACGCGGATCTTCTTCTCGATGATCTGCTTGCGCGCCCAGAGCGGCAGCCGCTCCCACGCCTGCTCGCCCTCTTCGTCCGATTCCCAGACCAGGGCTCCGCCCTCCGCCATCCCGTCGAGCGGGTTGGTATGGGTGAAGGCCTTGGGGTCGCAGCACAGCACGACGGTGACGTGCCGGAGGTCGCAGTTGACGCGGATCCGCTCGGGCGCCGCGATCATGAAGTACGAGGTCGGCGCGCCCTTCTTCTCGGAGCCGTACTTCGGGTTGGCGCTGACGTGAATGATCTCCTTCGGGTTGCCGAACTCGTCCACGACCTTGTCGCGCTCGTAGAGCAGGTCGTTGAGGTCGCCGATGATGGCGCCGAGGTTCTTGCCCGTGGTGATGGCGCCCCACCCGCCGACCGAGTGGAAGCGCACCGCGATGGCCCCCTCGGGCAGCAGCGACGGCGTGTCATCCGCCTTCACCTCGTACGGATGGTCGACGCCGAGCACCATGAACGAGACGCCGTCGGCCGCCTTCTTGCCGTCCTTGCGCGCGCGCGCGCCGGTCGCGAACTCGTAGGCGCCGATGACGTGCTCCGGCCGGAAGTCGCGCGAGCCCAGGCCGTAGACGCCGCCAAACAGGCGCGGCATCTGGGCGGCGGTGATCCGCGGCACCCCCTGCTCGCCCTGCAGCGCTTTGTTCAGCGCGGTCCGCACGTCGCGGCCCATCGGGTTGTCGCCCGCCATCGCCTCGTCGGTCCGCTCGAGGATGATCACGTTCTTCTTGCCGGCGAGCGCCTTGATGATCGCCGCTTCGGGGAACGGCCGGAAGACGTTCGGGTGAATCGAGCCGACCTTGACGCCGCGCGTCTGCCGCAGGTAATCGACCGCCGCTTCGATGTTCTCGGCCGCCGACCCGAGCGAGACGAACACGGTGTCGGCGTCCTTGGTCTCGTACTCGGTCACCAGTCCGTAATACCGGCCCGTCAGCGTGCCGAACTCCGCATAGGCGTCCTCGAGGAACTGCAGGATCGGCTCGGTGAAGTTGTTGCGCCGGGCGACGACGCCCTGCATGTAGTGCTCCTGGTTCTGCACGGGACCGAGCAGGACCGGGTTGGCGAGGTCGATCATCTTCGGGACGCGGCGGCGCCGCGGGCCGAAGAGGACGCGCTGGCTGTCCGTGGGGCAGTCGATGATGTCGTCGGGGGCGCCGAGGTATTCCCGAATGAGTGCCGCTTCGTGCTTGTAGAACGTCCGCTCCAGGTGCGTCGTCAGGAACCCGTCCATCACGTTCATGCCGGGCGTGAGGCTCAACTCGGTCACGCGCCGCAGGATGAGCGCCTGATCCGCCGCCTGCTGCGCATCCTTGCCGAACACGATGATCCAGCCGGTGTCCAGCGCGCCGTACACGTCGTCATGGCCGCAGTGGACGTTCAGCGCGTGCTTGGTCAGCGCGCGCGCCCCCACTTCCAGCACCATCGTCGAGCACTTGCCGGGCGCGTGGTAGTACTGCTCCACGCCGTAGACGACGCCCTGGCCGGACGTGTAATTGACGACCCGCTTGCCGCAGACGGAATGCGCGATGGCGCCGCCCTGGGCCGCGTGTTCGCCTTCGGTTTCGATCGCGATCGTGTTGCCGCCGAAGACGTTCAGTTTGCCTTCGGCAAAGGCCTGCTGGTACAGCTCCCCGCCTTCGGTTGACGGCGTGATCGGGTAGAACACGCCCGCGTCAGCAATCCGGGCTTCGGTGTGATAGGAAACGAGCTGGTTGCCGTTGGCGGTGACGCGAATCCCGGGGTAACGAGGCCTCGAATTCATTACACGAACCCCCTTGGCGGATGGACCCCGGATAGCCCCGGGTTACCTATGGAACAGAAGACTCATAATATTCTAAAGGAAAAGAACGCTGCGCTGGTGTCGGACATCCGGGAACGTTATGGGGCGACAGTGCCAGGGGCTATCGTCGATCGTGTCGCGCGCGGCACGCTGTTCGCGCACGCCTTCGAGCTGCAGACGGGCGAAACGCCGGACGAGGCTGCCGCGCGCGCGTGGGGGCCCTACCGCCGCTGGACGAGCTGGATTCCGGTCGTGACCAGCGGCTCGGCGCTGTGGATCGGAATCCTGACCCTCGCGTTCATGGCCTTCCTGGCAACCCTGCGCAAGCGAGCGCGGCGCAGGCGGCAGTGGGACGAAGGGGAAGTGGACGCGTGATGCTATGCCCGACGTTGCGGGTCATCCCGTCGGCGCGCCGATGACCGCGCACAAAGGAGATGCTTCTCCAGAAGAGGTGGTCATCGCCTACCACGAGCGGACGAAGCACCACTTCCACCGGTTCGCCGCGTCGCTCGGCTACATGGACTGGGCGACGCAGCCCAATCCGTTTCGGCGGTACGCGGGAGCGGACCTCGTTCGTCTCCCCTTGCCCAAAGCGGGGCGCCCGCTTCCCTACTGGCAGCTCTACGCGATGGGGACCGTGCCACCGGAGCCGCTGTCTGTGGAGTCCGTCTCCCTCTTCTTCCGGTACGCACTGTCTCTGACGGCGTGGAAGCGCTTCCGTGAGACGACGTGGTCGCTGCGCGCGAACCCCTCGAGCGGAGATCTCCATCCGACCGAGGGGTATGCCGTGCTACCGGCGATTGAGGGGCTCGGCGACATGGCCGCTGTGTACCACTACGCCCCCAGGGAGCACGCGCTTGAACGGCGAGCGGTCCTCGACGCGAAGTCGTGGAGTGAGCTCCTCGCGCCCTTCCCCGCAGGATCGTTCTTCGTGGGTCTCTCGTCGGTCCATTGGCGGGAAGCCTGGAAGTACGGTGAGCGGGCGTTCCGATACTGCCAGCACGATGTCGGACACGCGCTTGCGACCATGCGCATCGCGGCGGCAGCTCTCGGCTGGAGATTGGTGCTCCTCGACGGTGTCGACGACCACACCGTCTCTCGGCTCCTGGGGCTCGGCCGCCACGAAGACGTCGGGGAGGCGGAGCGGGAGGAGCCTGAGCTTCTCGCCTTGATCGCACCGGAGCTTTCGCCGATGGTTCCACGCAGCTTGAACGGAGCGACGGCGGAGAGCGGTGGTGTGCGCTGGCAGGGCAGGGCCAACACGCT
>MEKU01000039.1:0-9449 GCA_001767195.1 Acidobacteria bacterium RIFCSPLOWO2_02_FULL_67_21 | reverse complement strand
GATGAAGTGTCGTGGGCTACACGACGCTCAGGGGTGTCCATCACGGAGGACTTCTCCAGGTTCCCCACGGAGGAGGAGCTCTTCGGGAGACCCGTCTGCCAGGGCCTGCTCACCTCCGAGAAAGCCATCCTTGGCCGCCGGAGCGCGATGGCCATGGATGGCTCGACTGCGATCTCGCAGGCAGCCTTCTTCCGCATGCTTGCTCGCTTGATTCCGACACGTGACAGGCACTCGATGCCGTGGGACGCGATCCCTTGGCGGCCGCGCATCCATCTCGGGCTGTTCGTCCACCGCGTCGACGGCCTGGCACCCGGTCTCTACGCGCTACCGCGGGATCCCGGCAAGCTGGCGGCCCTCAAGGAGGTGATGCGTCCGGAGTTTCGTTGGCAGCGCGTGCCCACCTGTCCACCCGGACTCCCCTTGTACCTGCTTCAGGAAGGGGACTGTCGAGCGCTGGCCGCCAGGGTCTCCTGCGGCCAGGACATCGCCGGCGATGGAGCGTTCAGCCTTGGCATGATCGCCGATTACATGGACTGCCTGACGACGTACGGCGCGGCGTTTTACCGGAACCTGTTCTGGGAGGCCGGCATGGTGGGGCAAGTGCTCTACCTCGAGGCCGAAGAGGCGGGCGTTCGGTCGACCGGGATCGGCTGTTACTTCGACGATCCGGTCCACGAGGTCTTTGGGATCGCGTCACGTGAGTGGCAGAGCTTCTACCACTTCACGGTGGGTGGCCCAGTCGAGGACGTTCGCCTGACAACCCTGCCTGCATACGGGTGGGAGCCTGAGCGATGAGGACCCCTGTCAAGGCCCCCACGGTCAGGCGGCTTGTGCAGTGGCTCTGACGCGCTCCAGGATTCGGATCAGCTCGTCCACCTGCCTGGAGGTAAACAGCCCATCGGGCCCGCGCGGGGTGAGGTCTGTGAACGGCGACTCGTAGAGCAGCTTCGCGTCCATCACCCCGTGCTCGGTCAGATGGTTCACCACGAGGTTTACGAACTCGATCTGGTTCGCCGTCAGCGTCTTGCCGGCGAGGAAGCCGGCCAGGGCCTCCTTCGCCGCCTCACGATCCAGACCGATCAGCGCACGGACAAACAGACCGAGCCCCTGTGATTCCGCCTTCGCTCGAGTGATCTGATCTGCAACCCCGACCTCAGCCAGCATCCGTTCGAGTTCCCCCAAGTCGGCGCCTGTGAGGGCTCTGTTGGTGCGTAATTTGTGGATGGCGATGTGGTCCTGGTGAGCGCGGAGGAATGCCTGTGCCTTCGCGCGGAACTTTTCGAAATCACGGTCTGGGCCGAAGCCAAACAGCTCATGAGCGGTCTCAGCGCCCATCTCATCCTCGAAGTCGGTGTAAATGGGCTTCCGCTGCTCCTTGTCGATCAGCCTGACCAGGTCCCGCAGGCGCCGCCGGACCACGTCGAGCATCGGCGTCGTGACGTCCTGCCACCACTCATCGGTCTGGACATCCTGGATCAATGACATCTGTGCATGAACCATCGGAATAGCCGACTTCTCTTCCAACAGTCCGGCGATGGCCTTGACCTGATCCCGCAGCCTCTCGAAGCCGGGTTCGTGGCGCAGGATTGCCAGCTGAAGGTTCAGCAGCAGCAAATCGAAGCGCTTGGCTTCCTCTGCCTCGGCTTCGAGTTCCGACGGTAGCCCGGCCACCTCGCTCGACAGCTCCAGTCTGTCGTCCGGGGTCACGACAGCCCACGCCTCGGCCTTCGCAAACTTCTCCACCACACGACGCTTCGGCCGGACGACGAAGTTATCGAGATTCATGGCCGCGACCTCAGTGTGCAGTTGCTCCCCGATCCCCAGACGAAGGTCGGCCTCAATAGCCGGGTCGCCGAACGCCGCGCGCCGCTCTCGCACGACACTGCCGCTCTCCTGGGGACCGCGCGCCCGGACACCGAGCACCTGGTCCAGCTCGCCCAGCATCTCCAGCCGCCGTGTGAACAACCGCTTACCGAGCGACTGGCCCAGCGCCCCTTCGGTCGCGGCAAGGTTCTGCCCGAAGAACTCGAGGTTCTGGCAGTAGTCGAAGATGTAGAAGCACTGCTTGTGGCGACCCGGGCCGAACAGGTCCTGGCAGAGGCGGGTGCCGCGCCCGACCATCTGCCAGAACTTGGTCTTCGACCGCACGAGCTTGAAGAAGACAAGGTTCACGATCTCCGGCACGTCGATGCCGGTGTCCAGCATGTCCACCGAGATCGCGATGTGCGGGGACTTGTCCTTGGCCGAGAAGCTCTCGATCAAACTCTGCGCGTATTCGGTCTTGAAGGTAATGGCGCGGGCGAACTCACCCCTGAAGCGCGGGTAGTTCACGTTGAAGCGGTCGGCAATGAAGTCGGCATGCGCCTGGTTCTTGGCAAACAGGATCGTCTTGCCCAGCCGGTCGCCGCCGGCGACGTGAGAGCCCCTCGTCATCAGGTGCGCGAGCACCTTGTCGACGGTGTCCTCATTGAACAGCCACTTGTTGACGGCGGCCGCGTCGACACGGTCGGGCACGTGGCCCTCGTCATCCCACTCCAGCGCATCCCACTGGTCTTTGTCCTCTTCCGAGAGATCGTCGTACTTGATCCCCTCACGCTGGAACTTGAGCGGCACGGAAACGGCCTTCGCCGGGACGAGGAAGTGGTCCTTCACGGCCTCTTCGAGCGAGTAGGCGTCGGTGGGCACGCCGTTTTCGAGATCGAACAGGCCGTATGTATTTCGGTCGACTTCGTCCTTGGGTGTGGCGGTTAACCCCACGAGCAGCGAATCGAAGTAGTCGAAGATCGCCCGGTATTTCTGGAAGACCGACCGGTGTGCCTCGTCGACGATCACGAGATCGAAGTGACCGACGCCGAAGCGGCGCTGGCCATCCCGCGTGTCGTCGATCAGCCCCATCATCGTCGGATAGGTCGAGACGAACACGCGGCCCTCGGTGTCCCTCTCGGTGACCAGATTCACCGGCGCCGCGTCGGGTAGATGCTGCTTGAAGGCATTGACCGCCTGGTTCACCAGCGCCACGCGGTCGGCCAAAAACAGCACCCGCTTGGCCCAGTTGCACCGCATCAGCAGATCGCACAGCGCGATCACCGTCCGCGTCTTGCCCGCGCCGGTGGCCATCACCACCAGCGCCTTGCGGTCGTGGTCGCGCTCGAAGGCTTCGCCGATGCGGCGGATGCTGCGCGTCTGGTAGTAGCGCTCGACGATCCGCGGGTTAATCTCGGCCGCCGCGAGCGATGTCCGGCGGGCGCGCCGCTGGATGGCAAGCTCAAGCTCGGCCTTCTTGTAGAACCCCTGCACAGCCCTGGGCGGATAGTTCGCGTCGTCCCAGAGCCAATGGTCGTACCCGTTGGAATAGAAGATCAGCGGGCGTTGGCCGAACTGTTTCTCCAGGCAATCGGCGTAGAGCTTCGCCTGCTGCTGGCCGACGCGGGGGTCGCGCCGCGTCCGCTTGGCCTCGACAAGGCCGAGCGGCTTGCCGTTGTCGCCCCACAGCACGTAATCGACGAAGCCCTTGCCCTGGTTGTTGGGCATCCCGGCCACTTCGAACTCACGGTCGCGCGGCTGGTCGAGCGCCCAGCCCGCCTCCTTCAGCAAAAGGTCGATGAAGTAATCGCGCGTCTCGGCTTCGGAGTAGTCGTGCGTGTCCGGCTGCGCGGCGGCCGTCTTCTTTGCCTCCGCGACTTCGGCCCGCAGCCGCTTCAGCTCCTCGTCCAGCGCGGTCTTGTCGGCCAGCAGCGCCGAGAGCTTCTCGTCCCGTTCGCGCAGCCCGGCCGCCAGGTTCTGGAGTTGGTCGATGGTCTGTTTCGGAAGCGGCGCCGTCGTTGGCAACGCGTTCGGGTCGAACGCCACTCCTGGAGCCGGCTTCGCGCCGCGCGCGTACGAACGCGCGAGCCAGTAGCTCACATGAAACAGTTCGCGCACGGCCGTGAGCGCGTCCGACGGCTGGATCGGGCGATGGCTGTGGACGGCCTGATTGCCCAGCGTGTTGATCACCCGCGCCTTGCCGAACACCGCCTCGCCAGCCGCAGCCTTGAACGTCGGCTCGTGGATCAGCGCGCTCAGGTTGTCCTGATACGGCAGACGCAGCGCAGGGTCGTGCTTGTAGGCCCACGCCACCGACAGCTCGAGCGCGCGCCGGGCGTAGAAGCAGGCCGTTCGCGGATCGGCATGCACGGCCGCTGCGGCCCTGGTGGCCGCCTCGTGGACCGCGGGCCATTCGGGTTGGAGGAAGGAAAAAGGGTTCGTCACAGTGGGTCAGTGGCCCGTGTCACGCCCTGTCACAGCTCGGTGTCACAGCTTGTCACAGCTCGCCCGGCAGCACTCCCGACACACCGCGCGATGAGTATTCCCATGGATCACCCTGCCCCGATCGCGGGTCCTGTCGCCCGGCAGCCCCACCCGTCCTCGGCGCCAAAAGCACTTGTCACGGGAGAAGCGCCTGCGCGGCGGGCGGGGCGGCCCCGCCGTGCGCCACCCGGCGCCACCCGCTCCGCGATGTCAACTCAAGTGATGGCGTGAGGCGTCGTCAGTGGTGTTCTCGTCGAGTGTGAACGCCGCCACGGCTACGTGGCCGGAATCGGGACGATGCGATCACGGGCCAGTTCTGCCGCATAGGCCAGGGCCGCCGGAATCGCCTCCTTCGGCAGCGTCGGATAGTCGGCGTACAACTCCTCAGGGGAGAGGCCCGCCGCGAGGTTGTCGAGGACGACTGAAACCGGAATGCGCGTCCCCTTGAACCTCGGAGAGCCGTGCAGCGTGTCGGGCGTCGCGACGATGTGGTCCTGCCAGCGCATGGCGTCTTCTTCTGCGAACAAGTCTACGTCAGTCCCCACCGCGCGCCAGGCGTAGAAACACGCTGTTCTGGAGCGAGGTCGGCGCTGGTGCCTGGCGGCCAGCGGGCTCCTACGCCCATGAGCGCCCGGCACCTGAGCACGAGGGCGGAGTGGGGACCGAGGGGCACAGGCAAGGGAACATAGGGAAGGCGGCGCAAGACCGCAGAGTTTTGTATAGTGCTACGGGGCCGATGGTCACAAAAACGGTCACAAAGAGCACAAAGGGGGAACTGCGTTGGAAGATCGGAAGACGCTGATCGCGAAGCTTGAGGCACTCTGCTCAGCGCGCGTGATCTGTTATGCCACCAGCGACCGAGGTGGCCAGGAAACGCAAATCGGCGATGACGCAGGGCCGGTTTTCTACCAGCATCTTAGAGCCATTGGCAATGTAGATCGCCTAGCGCTCCTCTTATACAGTCGCGGCGGCCAGACGATGACTGGCTTTGCGATCTCGAACGCGATGCGCGAGCTTGCGAAGGAAGTGACGGTGTTGGTTCCGTTCCGCGCCCACAGCTGCGCCACGCTGATCGCCTTGTCCGGAAATAAGATTGTGATGGGCCCGTTCGGACAGCTGAGCCCTATCGATCCGAGCATCACGAGCCCTCACGGTCCCAACCTAACCCAGGGCACGGAGACCAAGTTCATACCTGTCAGCGTTGAAGATGTGGCCGGTTATTTTTCGCTCGCTCGAGCTGAGGCGAAGGTGGCAGAGGACCGGATGAATGAAGTGCTCGCACACCTCTGCACTCGTGTGAACCCATTAGCGCTCGGCGCGGTCTACCGAGCGCGTGAACAGATAGGTATGCTGGCACGGAAGCTGCTCAAGAAGCACCTGGACGACGAATCGAAGATCGAACGCATTATTAATGCGCTGACTCGGCAACTTTTGTCTCACGATTACGTTATTGGAAGGACTGAGGCGAAGGATATCGGTCTGCCTATTGAGGACGCCACGCCGGACGTCGCTGACGCGATGTGGGGTGTGTACACTACCTTGGCTGAAGAGATGAAGTTTGCTCAACCGTGGAACGTAGAGATCGAGCTTGGAACCCAGCAGTCGGTTAAAAGAACCAACATGCGCGCGGTCATTGAGTCCTTAGACCTGAAGCATTGCTTTGCGACGTCGCACGAACTCAAGCGGACGACTTTGGTGAAGGACGGGATGAAGTTTGACGCCGTGCAGGGTAAGATTATCGACGAGGGTTGGAGAGAGTCGGCATGAGCACATCGGTGTTTTCTGGAACCAATTTGCCGCCCCTCGTGCGAGTATCAAACTCCGCGGATGCCCCCTTCCGCGTGTTATCGAGCACGGCGCCAGACCAGCCAGTGCGAACCCTGCGTATCATGAACATTCGAGTTCAGGCTTCGCGAGTGGCGGCTCTGCCGCCACCAAAGCCATCGATCCGAATAACGAGGGGTCGACGCTCAAGAACGAAACTTCGTTAGGCCTCGCCAATTCGGCTGCTAAGGTTGCTCCGAGCGGGTGTTTCAGGCAGCGCTCCCCATCCTGGTCCACGAGGCGGCGGGTCCCGTCGCCCGGCAGCCCCACCCGTCCTCGGCGCCAAAAGCACTCGGCACGGAGAGGCGCGCCTGCGCGGCGGGCGGGACGGCCCCGCCGTGTGCCACCCGCCGCGACGCTGCGATCGCGAGCCATGCTGGGTGGAGAAGGGAGAGGGGTTGATCACTGCGTCGCGAGGCTGTCGCAATACATGTCGCGATTTGTCGCGGTACTCTACAAGCCGCTGATTCCAAGGCGATAAAGGCAGGCCCGTGGTGGCATGTCACAGCTTGTCATAGCTTGCCGGGCAAGTAATGGCGGGTGGGGTCGGTAGGTCCGGTGCCAGCCTCTCGCATCAAGCCTTGGTCAAGTAGGGCCTTGATGTCCCGTTGGAGCGTGCGGCGATTGACGGCTGGGAAGGCCGCCTCGAGGTCAGCGACGGTCAGCCTGCCCGCAGAAAGCAGCTCGGCCAACAAGGCCGACTGGCGGTCATTCAGGCGATGTGCCTTGGCCACGACGTCCGCGCGAATCGCCGCCGCGCCCCGTGCTGTGACCTCCTCCAACTGGGCGGCCAGCCCGAACACGAAGTACTCCAGCCAACCGGTCAGATCCATGTCGTGCTCGCGGACGCTCTGGATGGCCCGGTAAAACGCCCCGCGGTCCCTGTCGTAGAACTCGCTCAACGTGAACAGGCGCTTGAAGTCGTACCCGGCGCGGTAGAGGCACAGCGTCGACAGCAGCCGCGATGTGCGCCCGTTGCCATCGACAAAGGGATGGATGTGCACGAACTGGAACTGCGCCAGCCCGCTCACCAGCACCGGATGGATCGCCGTCTCGCCGCGCAGCCATTGAACCAGGTCGTGCATCAGCGGCGGCACCTGCGCCGGCGGTGGCGGCGTGTAGGTGACCTGGCGCGTCCGGCTGTTCACGATGTAGTTCTGGATGGTTCGATAGCGCCCCGGACCAGCCGCGCCACCGCGCACGCCTTTGACCAGCCGCTTGTGGATTTCGCGGATCAACCCCTCGGTGACCGGCTCGCCGCTCGACAGGTATTCCGAGACGAGGTTGAACGCTCCGCGGTAGTTCAGCAGCTCGCGCACGTCGTCCGGCCGTGCCTCGGCCACGTGCTCTCCGGCCCACACACGCTCGGACTGCTCAAGGGTGAGCTGCGTACCCTCGATGTGCGTCGTGTGGTGCGCTTCGAGCAGCAGCGCACGCTGGCTCATGCGCCGCACCCACTCTTCCGACAGCGTCGCCGCCTGCAGGAACCCCCGCGCCCGCTCGATCGTCGTCAGCCCCGCCGTGATGGCGTTGGTGATGGTGAAGCGGGGCTCGAAGGCGGACATCGCTACAGTTCCCCCCGGAAGGCGCGGTGCTGAAGGGAGGTGAACAGCGCGTCGAGTTCGGCGAGTGAGGCGCGGTGGACGACTTTCAGCTTCTCGACAGTGTCGACGCGCTGAGCGAAACGCCCCTGCTGCGGCACAGGAGGAACAGGAACCTGGAATCGGCGTATCTGTTCGAAATTCAAACCGGGTTTGGTCTGGCCGTACTGGGCCTTCGCTATCTGGCGTTGCCCACCCCTATCGAGGCTCAGGAAGAACGAGAGGAATTCTGGTTTAAGCCGCCTTGTGTCCAAGCGAAGGATCGCGACGTGTTGACTAATGTAAGAGCCCACCAACTCTTCTGGCACTGGCGCAACGCGGCCGATCCTTGAGCCAGTGATCGTCAACAGGACATCGCCAGCTCTCACTCTGGTGCGATGAGCCTCCGCATTGTCCGGTGCTGCCACAAAGGCGATTTCATCGCTCCCGATTTGATTCATTCGGACGTCGAGGGAACGAATAAACCTGCTCCCATGCGCAGCGTAGAACCGAGCCCAACCTCGACCGCCGCTCGTAATGAACAGTAGATGGTCGCCCAACGGCTTGGTTCCGACTCCCGTCGGATTCGTAGCGGCGTCGCCGAACATGTCGAGGAATATGGATTGGGTGAGGGTATCAAGCTGCGCGAGGGCGGCGCGGCGCATGGCCCGCAGCGCCTCCGCCCGGTCCAGCACCTCCGCAATCCGCCGTTGCTCGAGCAATGGAGGAAGAGGAATGCGCAGTTGCTTCAACAACGCGGTATTAAATCCCGCCATGATCGCACCATGACAGTTCGCTTCAATCTGCGCGACAACTAGCGGGCAACAGTTGAGCATCCAAGAGACATATGACGGCCAAGCTACACTCGGCTCGAGACTGACCTTGATGAGATGGCTCGATATAATCGACTGCTCCAATCCGGCAGGGACAACGCAAGTTCGACCGACCGTACCCATGTTGGTCACAAGGATGTCACCGGTCGTGACCGAGTATTGACTGAGTTCGCGGAACTTCAATTCCGGGATAAACTTTCGCCGATCAGACGCTAGTCGATTGGGAAGAACGTCTTCAATTCCGAGCACCCGCACGCCTGCATCCGAATACTCGTGCTTCTTGAGGGCGCTTCCAAACGGGCCTATCCGTATCGAGCCCTTCTCTGGTCTGGCAATCTCCTCGACGGTTGGAAACCTCCATCCTGCCGGGGGTTCGTAGGACAACATCACCTCAGCATGCCCTCCAAATCCTTCATCCCCTGCTGGATCTCGGATTCCAGTTTCGCAAGGTCCGCGAGAATCTCCGTCGGCGAACGGTGCGCGACTTCCTCGTGCACCACTTCCTTGTAGCGGTTGAGGCTGAGGTCGTAGCCCTGCGCGGCGATGTCGGCCTTGGGCACGCAGAAGCTCTGCGCGGTGCGCGGCCGCTCGCGCTCGGCATCGTCTCGCTGCCGCCAACGCGCCAGCACGTCGGGCAAATTGTTCTTCGCGTGCTCTTCCTCGGTGAGTGTGGTACCCGGCACGGGCCCGAGCTTGTCGTCGGAGAGGAGCGGCGTGCGCTTGTCGTCCAAACTCCAGCCGTCGGCGTCCACGTCGTAGAACCAGACGTGGTCGGTGCCGCCGCTGTTGGTCTTGGTGAAGAGCAGGACGGCCGTGGACACACCGGCGTACGGCTTGAACACGCCGCCAGGCAGCGAGACGACGGCGTCGAGCTTCTGTTCTTCCACGAGCAGCCGGCGCAGCTCCTTGTGCGCCCTGCTCGACC
>MEKU01000038.1:9186-21347 GCA_001767195.1 Acidobacteria bacterium RIFCSPLOWO2_02_FULL_67_21 | reverse complement strand
GGCGTCCTGCGCCCGCTCCCAGTCGCGCTCGACGCAGCTGCGCATGTCCCTCAACAGCTCGTCCATCTGGGCATACAGCGCGCTGGATGTCTCCGACTTCGATGGACCACGCGTCCCCTCTGACGTCGGCGATCCCTTTCTCGAGACGATCCTGTCGCGAACACGTCTGAGAAGAGCGCCCGTTCGGCGCCGCTCGACGCCGCTGCGCATGTCCCCGAGCAGGTCGTGCATCCGGTCGTACAGCGCGCTGAATTCCTCCGGCTTCGATGGTCCACGCTTCCCCTTTGACCCACTCATCGGCGATTCCTTCCCGAGATGATCCTGTCACGGAAGGCAACCCGCGTCTTAGACGTGACGTCCACGGGCAGCCGTCGGAAGCAGCTCGAGCACCTTCGGTATGAGTGGTTGCAAGTCTGCCAGCGTGTTGCTGTCGGCAATCAGCACCAAGACCGCGATGCTGAAAGTCGACAACTTCTGTTGGTGCTGGAGCTTTCGATCGACGGTCAGGAACACATCGAATTCGCGTTCGGCAAGACGGAGCAGGTCGCCGTTTCGTTTGCTGGCCCAACCCATTTCCGGCGTGGTGCGAGCGTCGTGGCCGGTTAGCTCACGCTTCAACCTGCGTGGCAGGCACTCGTCAAGCAGGACGCGCACGTGCGAGGAGTGCTTCCTTGGCCTGCTCCAGAGCGGCAACCGCCTGTTCCTTCGACACGGTTGGGAAATCTTCGAGGAACTCGGACAGAGGCTGCCCGGCTTCGAGATAGTCGATGAGCGTCTGGAAGGGCACCCGCGTGCCGACAAACACTGTCGTCCCGCTCATGATGTCCGGGTCGCTGTGCACGACGGGCTTTTCGATTGTCGACATTCCTCGAAACCTCTTAGCAGGATACACCCCACGGCGGAAGCGAGGCTATTCGCGCCGATTCGCGTAGCGAATCGTAGCCTGAATGTCATCGCGCGTGAGGCGTGAGTACCTCAACATCACCGATGAGGAGCTGCGGAAGACACCGACCGGCGTGTGGGAACGTCGGCAGTTGTTGAACAGCGTCCCACCGAAGACAGAGACGCGCGAGGAAGACGCCACGGCGCCAGCCGTCGGCGAGTAGAGGCAACAGGAAACGACCGTGAGCCGCTACGGATTGTCAGTCATTTGTCAGTCGGCCTCAGCAGCCGTTGACGGGCGCGATCGAAATCGCGAGATTTCTTCGAGAATTTTGGCGCGCCCTGCAGGACTCGAACCTGCGACCTCCTGGTTCGTAGCCAGACGCTCTATCCAACTGAGCTAAGGGCGCACGAGGCGGATCGGCTCGGGCGGCAGGCGCCGCCCGAGGTACGAAATTTAACTATAGCACCGGCGGGTCCGCGGCTCGATCGCTGGCGTCTCGCCGGGGACCCGCCCTACATATAATCCTGGCATGAGCCACGTCGAGCACCGTGCGCAGGCCCCGCCCTCCGTCGCCTGCTACGTGCTCACCGTCAGCGATTCGCGCACACCTGACACCGACGCCGGCGGACGGATCATCCGCGAACTGCTCGCCGCCGCCGGCCACACCGTCACCGGCCACGCCATCGTTAAAGACGACCCCCATGCCGTGACGCTCCATGTGCAGGGACAGATCCTGGCGCTCGACACCGAGGTGATCATCACGACCGGCGGCACCGGGATCACGTCGAGGGACTCGACGTTCGAGGCGATCGACAGCCTGCTGGAAAAGCGGCTGGAGGGCTTCGGCGAGCTGTTCCGGATGCTCAGCTTCCAGGAGATCGGCGCCGCCGCGATCATGAGCCGGGCGACCGCTGGCACCGTCGGCCGGAAAGCAATCTTCGTGCTGCCCGGCTCGCCGGCCGCCGTCCGGCTCGCCATGACCCGGCTGATCCTCCCCGAGCTCGGACACGTCGTCCAGCAGTTGAGCCGATGACGACGAAGATGCGGCCCATCCGGAGCCTGATCGGTCTCGACGAGGCCCGGGCACGGATCGACGCGGCCGTGCGGCCGATCGATCGCACCGAGCGCGTGCCCCTCGCCGAGGCGAACGGACGCGTGCTCGCGGAGGATCTGGCGGCCGCCGCGGACGTGCCGCCCTTCGACCGGGCCGCCATGGACGGCTACGCGGTGCGTGCCGCGGATACGGCGGGTGCCAGTCCCGCGTCACCGCGGGCGCTGACGCACACGGGCACCGTCTTCACGGGCGAGGCACCCCGCCGGCCGGTCGGGCCGGGCGAATGCATCGAGATCGCGACCGGCGCCCCGATGCCGCCTGGCGCCGACGCCGTGGTGATCGTCGAGGAGACCGACGGCGGCGCAGCCGGGCCCGTGAAGGTGTTTGGGGCGGTGGCGCCCGGCCAGAACATCGGCCGCCAGGGCGCCGACATCCGGCAGGGGCAGGACGTGCTTCGTGCCGGCACCCTCCTGACGCCGAGCCGTGTCGGCGCGATGGCCGCGATCGGCCGGGCGCACGCCATGGTCTACAGCCGGCCGCGCGTGGCGATTCTCTCCACCGGCAACGAGCTCGTGGATCCGGGCGCGTCGCTCGGCCCAGGCCAGATCTACGACATCAACCGCTTCACGCTGGCTGCCGTCGTGGCCGACCACGGCGGCGTCCCGGTGCCCTACCGGACGGCGGCCGACACGCTCGACGATCTGGCGCGCGCGGTGGACGACTGCCTCCACGACGATGTGCTCGTGTTTTCGGGCGGCAGCTCGGTCGGCGAGCGCGACCTGATCCTCGACGTCCTCACCACGCGCGGGGAGCTCGTCTTCCACGGCATCGCCCTCAAGCCCGGAAAGCCGACCGCCTTCGGGCGCGTGGGCGGACGGCTCTTTTTCGGGATGCCGGGTTACCCGACCTCGTGCCTGTCGAACGCCTACATCCTGCTCGTCCCGGCGCTTCGGAGGATGGCCCGCCTGCCGCCGCACACGGCGCGCACGATGAGGCTGCCGCTCGGGCGGCGGGTCGCGTCGGCGTCCGGGCGGCACCAGATCTATACGGTGAAGGTCGAGGGGGGCGCCGCCATGCCGGCGTTCAAGGCCTCAGGCGACATCACGAGCATGTCGGAGGCGGATGGCTACATCGAGATCGCCGCGGAGACCGATGTCGTGGAGGCGGGGACGATCGTGGACGTGAAGCTGTTCTAGGCCCGGCTAAAGCCTGGCACTACGTACTACGTACCGGGTACTACGTACGGATTGGCTCTGTGTCTCTGTGTCTCTGTGGCCCGTTGAAAGCGTGAAATGACTGATTCCCAGAAGCAGGTGGCGGCGTCGATCGGCGTGCCGGTGGCGCGCCGGCACATCTTGCTCTGCTGCGACCAGACGACCCCGAAATGCTGCGAGAAGGCGCGGGGGCTGGCAGCGTGGGCGTTCCTCAAGCGCCGGCTGAAGGAGCTCGGGCTGTCCGAGCAGGGCGGAATTCTCCGCACGAAGGCCAATTGCCTGCGGATCTGCGAGGGCGGGCCGATTGCGGTCGTCTACCCCGAAGGCGCCTGGTACGGCGCGTGCGACCCGCCGGTGCTGGAGCGGATCATCCAGGAGCACCTGATTGGCGGGCGCGTGGTGGAGGACCACGTCATTGAGACGCGCCGCTTGGGCACGATATAATTGGCAGGTTTCACCTGTAAGAAACCCGACCTGTAATCCAACCGCATCTCCTCCGGGGTGCCGGGTCGCGTACGACCAGCCGGCAGAACCCTCCGGAGCAGGGTAGAAAAATGTCAGTGACCGACGTCGCCGTTCAGGAGACCCCCTCGCAGTCGCGCACCGAGCGCATCGTCAACAACTTCGCCATTCAAGTCGCCACCGTCAATGGATCCGGCAGCCAGACCGCGAACCTGGTGCTGCTGAGGTCCATCTTTCAGATGGGCGTCCCGGTGTCGGGCAAGAACATGTTCCCGTCGAACATCGCGGGGCTGCCCACCTGGTACACGATCCGGACCAGCGCCAAGGGCTACATCGGCCGGAAGAAGGAGGTCGACTTCCTGGTCGCGATGAACCCGGAAACGGCGCGGGAGGACGTGCTGACGCTCCCGCCCGGCTCGGCGGCGGTGTACGACGAACCGCTCAAGCTCAAGGACCTCCGCACCGACGTCGTCTTCTACCCCGTTCCCTTCGACAAGCTGATTACCGCGATCACCCACGACGCCAAGCTCCGGCGCCTCGTGCGCAACATGATCTACGACGGGGTGCTCTCGCGGCTGCTCTCGATCGACATGGCGCAGATGGAAAAGGCGCTTCGCAAGCAGCTCGGGAAGAAGGAGAAGGCGATCGTGCTCAACATGAGCGCGCTCAAGGCGGGCTACGACTACGCCGAAGCGAACCTGCCGAAGCTCGATCCGTTCGTCATCGAGCCGATGAACAAGACGCAGGGGATGATCCTCATCGAGGGCAACGACGCGGCCGCCATCGGATGCCTGATGGCCGGCGTCACGTTCGTGGGGTGGTACCCGATCACCCCCTCGTCCTCGCTCTGCGAGTCGCTCATCGGGTATCTCAAGAAGTACCGCCGCGACCCCGAGACGGGCAAGGCGACCTACGCGGTCATTCAGGCGGAAGACGAAATCGCGGCGCTCGGCATGGTGATCGGCGCCAGCTGGGTGGGCGCGCGGGCGATGACATCGACCGCCGGGCCCGGCATCTCGCTGATGGCGGAGTTCACGGGTCTCGGCTACTACACCGAGGTCCCGGCGGTGATTTTTGACATCCAACGCGTGGGGCCGTCGACCGGTCTGCCGACGCGGACGGCGCAGCAGGACATGCTCTCGGCCGCCGTCCTCTCGCACGGCGACACGAAGCACCCGATGCTCATCCCCTCGTCGGTCACCGAGTGCTACACGATGGCGATGGAGGCGTTCGACCTCGCCGAGCGGCTGCAGACGCCGGTGTTCGTCATGTCGGACCTGGATCTCGGGATGAACACCTGGATGTCGTACCCGTTCGAGTACCCGACCCGGCCGCTCGACCGCGGCAAGCGGCTCGACGAGGCGACGCTCCAGAAGATCGGCGAGTTCGCGCGCTACCGTGACGTGGACGGCGACGGCATTCCGTACCGCACCGTGCCTGGCGACGGCCTGCCCGCATATTTCGTACGAGGCTCCGGCCACAACGAAAAGGCGCAGTACAGCGAGCGCGCCGACGACTACGCGAACAACCTCGACCGGCTCGCCCGGAAGTTCGAGACGGCGCGGACGCTGGTGCCGAAGCCGGAGGTCGACATGGTCCCGGGCGCCCGCATCGGGCTGATTGCCTACGGGACGAGCCACTGGGCGATCGTCGAATCGCGCGACCAGATCAAGAGCGAGCAGGGGATCGACGTGTCGTACCTGCGGCTGCGCGCCTATCCCTTCACCCGCGAGGTCGCAGAGTTCATCGACCGCTGCGACCGCGTCTATCTCGTCGAGCAGAACCGCGACGCGCAGATGCTCGGGCTGCTCAAGATGGAGTGCACGCCGGCGCAATTTGCCAAGCTGCGCAGCATACGGCACTATATCGGGCTTCCGCTCGACGGGCGCTCGGTCACGACGGAACTGTTGAAACAGGAGCGGTCCGCCTAAAGCCGGACGAAGATCGTAGTGCCCGGCTTCAGCCGGACGAAGATCGCAGTGCCCGGCTTCAGCCGGACGAAGATCGCAGTGCCCGGCTTCAGCCGGACGAAGATCGCAGTGCCCGGCTTCAGCCGGGCCAGGAGCACAAGGGAATGTCCACCGAAACGCCAGTCCAGCCGCCGGCCCCGGGGAAGAAGGTCAACCGCATCGGCCTCGAGCCGGCCGCCTACCGGGGCGGCAAGACCACGCTCTGCGCCGGGTGCGGCCACAACGCCATCACCGAGCGCCTGATCGAATCGTTCTACGAGCTCGGGATCGAGCCGACGCAGGTCGTCAAGCTGTCGGGGATCGGCTGCTCGAGCAAGGCGCCGGCCTACTTCCTGAACGCGGCGCACGGGTTCAACTCCGTGCACGGCCGCATGCCGTCGGTGGCCACGGGCGCCGTGGTGAGCAACCGCACGCTGATTGCGGTCGGCGTGAGCGGCGACGGGGACACCGGCGCCATCGGGATCGGGCAGTTCGTGCACCTGATGCGCCGCAATCTGCCGATCGTCTACATCATCGAGGACAACGGCTGCTACGGGCTCACCAAGGGGCAGTTCTCGCCGACCGCCGACCTCGGGTCAACGCTCAAGTCAGGCGTGGTCAACGACTTACCGCCGATCGACACCTGCGCGCTCGCCATCGAGCTGGGCGCCTCCTTCGTCGCCCGGTCGTTCTCGGGCGACCCCAAGCAGCTCAAGGCGATCCTCAAGGCGGCCATCAGCCATCGTGGCACGTCGATGATTGATGTAATCTCCCCCTGCGTCACCTTCAACGACCACGAGGGCTCGACCAAGAGCTACTCGTACGTGAAGGACCACGACGAGCCGCTGGCCGACGTCAGCTTCGTCCCCTATTTCGAAGACATCGCGGTGGAATACGATCCGGGCTCGACGCAGGAAGTCAGGCTGCACAACGGCTCGAGGATCATGCTGAGCAAGCTGGCCGAGGATTATCAGCCGACGGACAAGATGAGCGCGCTCCGGCTGCTGCACGAGACCACGAGCCGCGGCGAGTACGCCACCGGCGTGATCTACATCGAGCCCGACAAGCAGGACTTCGTGGACATGCTCGGGATCGTGGACGAGCCACTCTCGATGCTGACCGAGGCGCAGACGCGCCCCGGCAAGGCCGTGCTCGACGAGCTGATGCAGAGCTTCGGGTAGTTTGTGACCGGCTATTATTCCGTCGCCGTCTTCCTCGGGATGATCATCGCGTTTGCGGTGGTGTCGCTGGCCGTCGCGCGCGTGCTCAGCCCGAGCCGCCCGTACGCGTCCAAGCTGGAAAGCTACGAGTGCGGCTCCATCCCGTTCGGCGACGCCTGGGTGCAGTTCCCGGTCGGCTTCTACCTGGTCGCGCTGCTCTTCATCGTCTTCGACGCGCTCGCGGTCTTTCTCTTCCCCTGGGTGCTGGCGCTTCGCGGCCTCGGTATGCCGGGCGTAGCCACCATGGTGGTCTTTCTATCGATTCTGGGTCTGGGGTGGTTCTACGCATACCGGGAGCGCATTCTCGAATGGCAATAAAGGGCCCGGTCCCCCAGATTCCCGTCCCCGTCTGGCGGAACTTCAAGGATCTTCAGGAATGGGAGACGCTGCACCAGACGCGCCCTGAGGGCGACAAGCACTCGGCGCTCTTCGAGCGCGTCACCGAAGGCATCCACGGCTTCCCGGGCGGCTTCCTGCTCACCACGGCGGCCGATGCCTTCTTCAACTGGGCCCGCAAGTCGTCGGTCTGGCCGGTGACCTTCGGCCTGGCCTGCTGCGCCATCGAAATGATGGCGACCTTCGCGTCGCGGTTCGACGTCGAGCGGCTCGGCATGGTGCCCTGGGCGTCGCCCCGCCACTCCGATCTGATGATCGTGTCGGGCACGGTGACCATCAAGATGGCGCCGATGCTCACGCGCATCTACGACCAGATGCCGGATCCGAAGTGGGCCGTCTCGATGGGGTCCTGCGCCAACTCGGGTGGCCCGTTCCGCCACGGCTACCACGTGGTCAAGGGCGTCGATCGCGTGATCCCGGTGGACGTCTACGTGCCGGGCTGCCCGCCGCCGCCCGAATCGCTGCTCAACGGGCTGCTGCTGCTCCAGGACCAGATCTCGCACTTCCGGCGCACCGGACGGCGCGCCACTCCCAATCCAAAAGTTGACTGAGATGTCTTTCCCTTCCGAGCCACAGAGCCACAGAGTCACAGAGTCCAGAAGATTATGGATTTCTCTGTGTCTCGGTGTCTCTGTGGCCCGTGGACGCTGATCGGATGACCGGCGAACAGGCCCGCGCCGCCATTGCCGAACGCTACCCCGCCGCCACTGTGGACGCGAGCGCGCTTGAGCGCCGAAGCCTTGGCGAAGGCGGTCCGGTCACGGTCACCGTCCCGGTGGACAGCTGGGTGGAGTTCGCGCACTTCGCAAAGACGACGCTTGGCTGCCGGTTCTTTTCGTTTCTGAGTGCCGTGGACTGGAAGGACGAGGGGCTCGAGGTCGTGGTCAAGGTCGACAACGTCGACACCGGGCTCTCACTCCTGATGAAGACGCGCCTCGGCCCGGGCGTGTCGGCGTGCCCCTCGCTCACCATGCTCTATCGCGGCGCCGACTGGATGGAGCGCGAGTGCTACGACATGTTCGGGATCCGGTTCGACGGCCATCCCGATCTGCGCCGCATCCTCCTCGGCGACGACTGGGTGGGGCACCCCCTGCTGAAATCCTACGCGGTCGACACGCCGCACCCGCCGTATCGATGACCACCGCCAACGCCGGCCGGGTCGAGCTCGACTACGCGGGGAGCGAGCGCCTCACGATGAACATGGGGCCGCAGCACCCCTCGGCCCACGGGGTGTTCCGCGCGATCCTGACCCTCGAGGGCGAAACGGTCGTCGGCATCGACGCGGTGATCGGCTACCTGCACCGCTGCCACGAGAAGCTCGCCGAGACGCTGACCTACGCGCAGTACCCGTCCATCGCGTCGAAGACCGACTACGTCGCCGCCATGACGAGCGAGTTCGCCTACGTGCGCGCGGCCGAGACGATCGGCACGATCGAGGTGCCGAAGCGCGCGGAGTACCTGCGCGTCATCGCCGCGGAGCTCCAGCGGGTCGCGTCGCACCTGCTCTGGCTCGGCACCTGGTGCCTCGACATGGGCGGCGCGCTCGGCGGCGGCGCGACGATCTTCCTCTACTGCATCCGCGAGCGCGAGCTCATCCTCGACCTGTTCGAGTCGCTGGTCGGGGCGCGCCTGCTCTACGGCTTCTATCAGGTGGGCGGCGTGCGCTACGACCTGCCGGCCGGCTGGGCCGATCAGTGCCGGACGACCGTCGACCTCATCGAACAGCGGATCGGCGAGTACGAGCGGATGCTCGAGGACAACCCGTTCTTCATGGTGCGCACGCAGGGCGTGGGCGTGATCTCCCGCGAGCTGGCGCAGGAACTCGGCATCGGCGGGCCGCTGCTGCGCGGCTCGGGCGTCCACCACGACCTCCGGCGCGCCGACGGGTACTCCTCCTACCGCGATTTCGAGTTCGCCGTCCCGGTCGAGACCTCGGGCGACTGCTTCGCGCGGTACCGCGTGCGGATGGTCGAGTTCCGGCAGGCGCTGCGGATCGTCCGGCAGGCGCTCGACCGGCTCCCCGACGGGCCGATCTCTTCGCGCCCCGGCCTCAAGTCGGTCGCGCAGGTCCGGATCCCGAAGGGCGAGGCGTACGCGCGCATCGAAGGCGCGCGCGGCGAGGTCGGGTGCTATCTCATCTCGGACGGCAGCGCCAAGCCGTACCGGATGAAGTGGCGCGGCGCGTCCTTCTCGAACCTGGCCGTCCTGCCGCACATCATCCCGGGGCACAAGGTGGCCGACGTGGTCGCGATCATGGGCTCGGTCGATCCGGTCTTTGGAGAGGTTGATCGATGAGAACTCCCAACGCCCAACTCCACAACTCCCAAATTGGGAGTTGTGGAGTTGGGCGTTGGGAGTTGAGGGGGTGTCATGCCTGAGTGGGTCACGCCGCTCGTCGCACCGTTCATCCTGCTGAACGCGGTGATCGGCCTCGTGACCTACGTCACGCTGCTCGAGCGGAAGTTCGCCGCGCGGATGCAGTCCCGTATCGGGCCCTACCGCGTCGGCCCGCACGGCCTGCTGCAGCCAATTGCCGACGCCATCAAGCTGATGATGAAGGAGGACGTGGTGCCGACGGCCGCCGACCGGCCGGTCTACAACCTGGCGCCGGTCGTCTTCCTGATCCCCTGCATGCTGATCTTCGCCACCATCCCCTTCGCGCCCGGGCTCGGGGTGGCGGACCTGAACATCGGCGTCCTCTTCTTCCTGGCCGTGTCGGCGATGGAAATCGTCGGCCTCTTCATGGCCGGCTGGGGCTCGAACAACAAGTACGCGCTCCTCTCCGCGATGCGCGCGGTCAACCAGGTGATCTCGTACGACCTGCCCTTCATCTTTGCGGCGCTGACGCCCGTGCTGCTGGCCGGCTCGCTCCGCATGTCGGACATCGCCGCGGCGCAGCAGGGCCTCTGGTTCATCTTCTACCCGGTGATCGGCCAGCTCGCGTTCATCGCGTTCATCGTGGCGACGGTCGCCTCCGAGAACCGCGCGCCCTTCGACATCCTCGAAGCCGAGTCGGAGCTCGTCGCGGGCTTCCGCGTCGAGTACTCGGGCATGAAGTTCGCCATCATCCAGCTGGGCGAGTACGCGCACGTCATCGGCGCGTCGTTCCTCGGCGCGCTGCTCTTTCTGGGCGCGTGGGCGGGCCCCGGGCCCGAGTGGGCCGGGCCGATCTGGTTCCTGATCAAGGCGATGCTCGTCTTCCTGCTGATTACCTGGGTGCGCTGGAGCTTCGTCCGCATCCGCGTGGACCAGATTCTGGCGCTCTCGTGGAAGGCGCTGATGCCGGCCACGCTGGTGCTGCTCATCGCCACGGCCGTCGTCGTGGTCTGGAGGGGACATGCCGGCGTCTGAGCTGCGGACCTATGCCGGCGGCACGACGAGCGCGACGAACGTGCCGGTCATCGTCCGTGCCGTGCTGGCAGCGATGCGCATCACGTTGCGGAACCTGTTCCGCAAGCCGGTGACCGTCCACTATCCCGACAAGGAACGGGCCTATCCGGACCGCTACCGCGGGCTGCTGGCGCTCGTGTACGAGCAGGACACGGGCGAAGAGGCCTGCATCGGGTGCCGTCTCTGCGAGTTCGTCTGCCCGCCCGCCGTCATCAAGGTCGAGATGCTGAAGAGCGAAAAGCGGAACTACGCCAAGTCGTTCACGCTCGAGCTCTACGCCTGCGAGTTCTGCGAGCTGTGCGTCCAGGTGTGCCCCACCGACGCCATCGTCATGATGAAGTCGTTCGACATGGCCACCACCGATCGCCGCGAGCTCCTGCTCGACAAGGACCGGCTGCACGCCATCGGCCAGCAGTTCCCGCAGTCGTGGGCCACCGGCAACAAGCTGCGCGACATGCAGGGCCCGCCGAAGCAGGCCCGGGCGGTCGAACACGCCCCCGCCTCCGCTGAAGCTTCGGCGGGCAAGGTGAGCGAAGGGACGGCCGGCGCATGACCGGCGAAGCGCTCGCCTTCTGGGGCCTCGCGGTCATCCTGGTCGGGTCGGCGCTGGCCGTCGTCCTGACCAAGAACCTCTTTCACGCCGTGCTCTGGCTCGCGCTGGCGCTGACGGGCACCGCGGGCGTCTTCCTGCTGCTCGACGCCGAGTTCCTCGCGGCCGTCCAGCTGCTGCTCTACGCCGGAGGCATCGTCACCATCGTGGTCTTCGCGATCGTGGTGACCGAGCGGCTCGTCGGCGAGCGCATCTCGCAGACGAGCCGGCGGATTGCGGCGGGCGCCATCGTGGCCGCCGGGATCCTGGCGGCGGTGGTGAGCGCGGTCATGGAGCGGCCGCTGGCGCTCGAGCGGCCGCCGATGGAGAGCGACCTCACCCAGATCATCGGCGAGACCGTGATGACGCGCTTCGTGTTGCCGTTCGAGCTGCTCGCGGTGCTGATGCTCGCGGGGCTGATGGGCGCCATCTACTTCGCGCGCCCGGATGATTAGATGATGAGACCCGGCTCCACAGTCGTAGTGCCCGGCTTCAGCCGGGCTAAAGCCCGGCACTACGCACGACATCTCTGGCTCTGGACCTCTGTGGCCTTTTGAACGAATGGGATTGCAGGCGTACCTCATCCTCGCCGCCGTCGTGTTCTGCATCGGGCTGTTCGGCGTGATCACGCGGCGCAACACGATCGGCATCCTGCTCGGCATCGAGCTGATGCTCAATTCGGTCAACATCAATCTGGTGGCGTTCGCCCGCTACAGCGGCGACGTGACGGGCATGGTGTTCACGGTGTTCACCATCTGCATCACCGTCACGGAGGCCGCGCTCGGCCTTGCCATCGTCATCCTGCTCTTCCGCGTCCGCCGCACCGTGACGGCCGACCATCTGGACCTGCTCAAGGGATGATGACTGGCGACGGGATCTTCGCGCTGGCGGCGGTGCTCCTGCACGCGCTCGCCTTCCTCGTGCTGGCGGTGGCGGCGCCGCTCCGCCGGCTCGGACGGCCCGCGGCGTACGTGTCGATCCTCTGCGCAGCCGGATCGCTC